>NZ_CAWNZA010000032.1:0-707114 GCF_963878885.1 Pseudomonas sp. R9.37
AGGCACCGAGTGGTGGGGCAAAGACCTTTTGGTTACTTTTGGCTGGGCCGGCATTCCGGGCGTTTGCCAAAAGTGACCCGCTGTAAGAGCGGAACCCTAAGTGGCCGTTACCGCAGCAACGGATATGCCCCCGACCCTAAGGGCTCTCAACACCAACCAAACTCATCAACCCCGCCAACGGAAAATCCCCCTCAAGCTCCGCAAGGCTGGCAGTGTGCATCGGTTGCGGCTGACGCAAATGCCCATGCTGCAAAAAGCTGATCAAGCTCCCCACCAACGGCTGATGGCTGACCAGCAGCACATTGTCATCGGTGTCGAGCTTTTCCAATACCTGCAACGGACTGCTGTCAGGCGTCAACCACGCCACAGTACGAATCTGCGGCTCAAACCCCACCGCGTCACGTACCAAGTGTGCAGTTTGCTGCGCACGCACATACGGACTGGCGAGGATGGCGCTGATCGGCTGGCCGATCAGGTGCGCGGCGCTGCGCAACACTTCACCGCGGCCATGCTCGGTGAGGTTGCGCTCGGCGTCGGTGCGCGCATGCCCTTCGGCTTCACCGTGACGCAAAATCCACAGCTTCACAGCTTTGGCTCTTCATCACGCACCGGGTGCGGCGCCGGCGGCACGCTGTGGGCGGCCTCACCTTCAGGAGCACGCGGGGTCGGCCAATCGGCGAACGGCCAGGGCTTCTGCTCGGTGTGAAAGCTGCCGAAACGGCCGATCTGCGCAAGGAACTGGCTGAGGCTTTCACCAAAGTTCATCAAGCCCAGGTTCGGCGCGCCGTAGACCAGGCGATACACCAACTGCACCAGCACCAGCGCACCCAGCAGGAACTGCGCGACTTGCCACACCAGGGCAAACACCAGCATCCACAGGATACGCAGGAGAATGGACTCGTATTTCGGGGCCGCTTTGGGATCGTTCATGGCGCGTTCCTCAGTTAAAACCACTGGTGGAAATAAAGTCGACATCGGTCTTGGGCTCGGCGCGCATCAGCAACTCGATGACTTGGTTCAAGGTGCGCCCTTCAAACAGGATCGCGTGCAGCCCGGCGACCAGCGGCATATACACGCCGACCTCCTGAGCCTTGGCCTTCAACACTTTAAGCGTGTTGACGCCTTCGGCCACTTCGCCCAGGCGTGTGACCGCGTCTTCCAGGCTCAAACCCTGGCCCAGCGCGAAACCGACCTGGTAGTTGCGGCTTTTCGGCGACGAGCAGGTCACGATCAAATCACCCACGCCCGCCAGGCCCAGGAACGTCATCGGGTTGGCGCCCTGGTTCACCGCAAAGCGGGTCATCTCCGCCAGCGCGCGCGTAATCAACATGCTCTTGGTGTTCTCGCCCATGCCCAGGGCCACGGCCATGCCGGCGATGATCGCATAGACGTTCTTCAGCGCCCCGCCCAGTTCGACACCAAAACGGTCGCCGCTGGCGTAGACGCGGAAGGTGCGGCCATGCAGCACCGCCTGGACGCGTTCACATAACGCTTCATCTTCACTGGCGACCACGGTGGCCGTCAGCGCGTGCTCGGCGACTTCCCGCGCCAGGTTCGGCCCTGACAGCACGCCAATGCGCGCCTGAGGGGCGATCTCTTCGAGGATTTCGCTCATCAGCTTGAAGGTGTGCGCCTCGATGCCCTTGGTCAGGCTCACCAGCAGCTTGCCCGCCAGGCGTTCGGCATGAGGCGCCAGCACTGAGCGCAAGGCGCTCGAAGGCAGTGCGACAAAGCACAGGTCACATTCAGTCAGCGTGGCCAGCAGATCGGTCACCGGTTCGACCGCCGCATGAATCTTGATGCCTTTAAGGTAACGGGGGTTTTCCCGATGCACGCGGATGGCCTCGGCCTGCTCGGGATCGCGCATCCATTGGCGCACCGCATGGCCGTTCTCGGCCAGCAGGTTTGCCACGGCGGTACCAAAACTTCCGCCTCCCAGGACCGCAATAGGGCGCTGTTCAGTCATATGCAATCCGTTAATCCATACCAGTGGCGACGGCGGCATTATACGGGGCGACCCGCTTGCGGCCAGCCCCCGTATCAATTCCCGCGCTTGTCGGAAAATGCCGCCGTTGTGTGAAGTAATTGCGCGGGCCACGACTGGCAAATGGCCCCACCTCAGTTAACATGGGCGGCTATCCGTAATTATCAAGGCCGTGCCGTGTATCTGGGCCCTCCTCCTCGCTCATCTCTATTGTTGATGCTGTTGTGCAGTGTGCCTGCCGTGGCTGATGACCTGTTTCTGGACAGTCAGCCGCTGCCACAGGTGCTGACGGCCACGCGCCTCAAGCAATCGGCCGCCGCCGTGCCCGGCAGCATGACCGTGATCGACAGCGAGCTGATCAAGGCCAGCGGCGCGCGGGACATCGCCGAGCTGCTGCGCCTGGTGCCGGGGATGATGGTCGGCTACACCACCGGCAACCAGGCGGCGGTGAACTACCACGGCACCAGCGCCAGCGATGCGCGGCGCATGCAGGTGTTGATCGATGGGCGTTCGGTGTACCGCGCGGGCCTGGCCACGGTGGACTGGAGCGATATTCCGGTGGCGATGGAAGACATCGAGCGTATCGAAGTGTTTCGCGGGCCCAACACAGTCAGCTATGGCGCCAATGCGCTGATGGCGGTGGTCAATATCCTTACGCGCTCGCCGTCCAACAGCCACGGTTCGCGGGTCAAAGTGATCCGTGGCGAACGTGGGATCAACGACTTCTATGCCAGCCAGGGCATGGGCTGGGAAACCGGTGACTTGCGCCTGTCGATGTCCGGGCAACAGGACGAGGGTTTTGACAGCGACGCCGTCGGCGCCGACCGCCGTGACAGCCGCCGCCTCAGCCGTTTCAGCCTGGCGGTGAACCAGACCCTGAACGCGCAGCAGAGCATCGATTTGCAACTCGACGCCAAGGAAGGGAGCAACCAGCGCCCTTACACCTACACCCCGGTATTCGCCGGGATTACCGAAGGTGGCACCAATTCCGACGTGACGGCCAAGGACTACGCCGGCTCCGTGCGCTGGAACGTCGAGTTCAACCCCGAACACAGCCTGTATATCCAGGGATCGGCCCAGCAATGGGACCGCCAGCAGGTCTGGAAAGCCTGTGACGCCAAGGTGTCGTTCAGCCCGGAACTGACCCAACTGTGGCAGCTCAACCCCAACTATGCCGAACAGTTGGCCCGCCACATGGACATCTACAGCAAGGGCACGGCCCCGTCCGGCACCGCGGCCGAGCAAGCACTCGGCAACCAGGTGCTGGACCAGTGGCGCCAGGGCGCCAGCCAGAGCGTGTGCGGCAATATCGACCAAAGCACCCGCGAAAGCCGCTATGACATTGAGCTTCAGGACACCCTGAGCCTGTCCGACAGCCTGCGCCTGGTCAGCGGCATGAATTACCGCTACGACCGCGCCGATTCCGACACTTACTTCAACGGCACACTCGACGACACCACCTGGCGTCTGTTCGGCCACCTGGAATGGCGCGCCAGCGAACACTGGCTGCTGCAAGGCGGCGCGATGTACGAAGACACCCACTTGAGCGGCAACTCGCTGACGCCGCGGGTGGCGGTCAACTACCTGATCAACCCGCGCCACGGCCTGCGCGCGGTGTATTCCGAGGCGATTCGCTCGCCGGACATGTTCGAGAACAACGTCAACTGGAGCTATCGCGTCACCAACCTCAGTTCCCCGACCTATGGGCAAAACTCCGGGCAATATTTTGTGGTAACTCGTGGCCCCGGCAACCTCGATAAAGAGTTGATGCGCTCGCGCGAGCTGGGCTACAACGGCTTCTTTGCCGACCTTGGGCTGAATGTCGACGTGAAACTGTTCTACGACGAAATCACCGACATGATCAGCTCGCCACTGCGCAACAACCAATACATTGCCAGCAACGCCAACAGCGCACGGTTTACCGGCGCCGAGTCGCAGTTCGACTGGCGCATGAGCAACGCCGACCGCCTGCGGCTGACCTATGCTTACGTCGACGCCGCTTCCAGCAACCCGCTGGACAAGGCACAAACCGCACGCAACAGCGGCTCGGCCGGCTGGCTGCGTGAATGGGGCCAGGGCTGGTCCAGTGCGTTGTTCTACTATGGCGACGACGCGCTCAACAGGTATCGCTTCGAACGGGTCGACCTGCGGGTGGCCAAGCGCATTGCCTTGGGCAACGCCAACGTGGAGCTGGCCGGCATGTTGCAACAACGCCTCGATAACCAGCCCACCACCTGGGCCGACAACAATTACGACAGTCGCCACGTGCTCTACTTCAGCGCGGAGTTAGAGTTCTGACATGGGCGATCAGTCACGGATGATCCTGCTGTTTTTCTCCCGGCTCTGGCGGCGAGGCGTGCTGTTGGCGTGCCTGTTGCTGACCGCGCCGGCGTGGAGCGCCGACATCCTGCTGACCGCCGCCGAAGACGGTGCCGGCGTCCAGGCCTTCGTCCAGGCCCTTGCCCAGCGCCGCCCCGACGACCATGTGACCTTCACCCCGCTCAAAGACTTGCCGGCGCCCAGCCAGTTGCCGGCCAGCACCCGCCTGATCCTGTTGGACTTGCCCGGTCTTGACTGGCGCCTGCAGGATGCCCAGGGCCCGCCGACCCTGGTGCTGCGCATCAGCCGCCTGCAAGCCCGCCAGCGGCTGGGCAATACACATCCGGCCAGAATCAGCCTGTTGTGGAGCGACCCGCCGCTGGAACGCCAGCTGAAGCTGATCGCCAGCATCCTGCCGCAAGACCGACGCATCGGCGTGCTTTACGGCATCGACAGTGAATTCATGCTGCAGGAGCTGCGTCAGTATGCGGCGCCGATGGGGCTGGAAATCGTGCCGCAGCGCTGGGACAACATTAATGACAGTCGCCCCTTGCTGAACCTGTTCAAGAACAGTGATGTGTTGCTCGGCCTTGACGACCCGCAGTTGTACAACCCCAAAACAGTGAAGAACCTGTTGCTCAGTAGCTATGCCCAGCAACTGCCGTTGGTGGGCCCCAACGCCGGGTTCGTCAAGGCCGGTAGCCTGGCCAGCACCTACAGCGACCAGGCTGACTGGCTCGACGTGCTCGACCGACTGCTGAACCATCCGCCGGCCAGTTGGCCGCGCACCTTGTACCCGGAACACTTCAAAGTCGTGGGCAACCCGCAAGTCGCGCGCTCACTGGGCATCGAACAGGTTGACGAAGTCGCCGTCGCCGCCGGACTGGCCGAAGGAGAAAAACGCCCATGACCTTGCGTCGTCGTTGGGACATCAATACCCGCACCCAGCTCATCACCTTGGGTCCGGCGCTGTTGCTGACCCTGCTGCTGATCAGCTTCTTTACCTTCGTGCGTATTCAGGATCTGCGCCAGGAGCTGGACCACACCGGCCAGCTGATCGCCAACCAACTGGCCCCCGCCACCGAATACGGCGTGATTTCCGGCAACATCGATGTGCTCGACAGCTTGCTGCGCGCGACACTGGCCACCCCGCACGTGCGCTTTCTGGAGATTCAGGACAGCACCGAGAAAATCCTGTTGTACGTCGAACAGCCGTCAGAGAAGCACGACCATTCGCTGTCGGTGAAAGTGTTCCAGGCCCCGATCCGTCTGCAACATATCCAGCTGGGCAATGACTTTTTCCAGGACAACCTCAACGAACCCAAGGCGCCGCGGGCGGATTACCTGGGACGGGTAATTGTCGGCATGTCCAATGACGCGTTCAGCCAGCGCCAACAGGAGATTCTGTTCAAGGCCGGGATTCTCGCCCTGTTCGCCCTGCTGTTTACCTTCCTGCTCGCACGGCGCCTGGCCGCCAGCCTGTCGCAGCCGATCAGCGCCATGGGCCACGCGGTCAAAGCGATCCAGCAAGGCGACTACAAGACGCCGCTGCCGATCGTCGACGACTCGGAGCTCGGAGACCTGTCGCGCCATATCAACAACCTCGCCGAGGGCCTCAACCAGGCCAGCCGCGAGCAACACCAGGCCATGGCCCAGTTGATCCAGACCCGCGAAGAAGCCGAGCGCGCGAACAATGCCAAATCGGACTTCCTGGCAATGATGAGCCACGAGTTGCGCACGCCCATGAACGGCGTGCTGGGCATGTTGCAACTGCTGGAAACCACCGAGATGACCGAGGAGCAGACCGAGTACGCGGCGCTGGCCTCCGAGTCCACCGAGCACTTGCTCAAGGTGATCAACGACATCCTCGACTTCTCGCGCATCGAGCGCGCCGCGTTGGAGCTGGAGCATATCCCGTTCAATCTGGCGGACCTGATCAGCAGCTGCGCCCAGGCCTTCCAGCACAGCGCCCAGCAGCGCGGCCTGGCGCTGGTGTTGCCGATTCCGGCGGGCATGGAGTCCTTGCGAGTGCAGGGCGATCCGACGCGTATCCGGCAGATCCTGGTGAACCTGATCGGTAACGCGCTGAAGTTCACCGAGCATGGCACCGTCACCGTCGAGCCTCACTGGCAAACCCTCGACCATGAATTGGTCTGGTTCACATGCACCGTGCGCGACAGCGGCATCGGCATTTCCGCCGAGCGCCTTGAACTGATGTTCGATGCGTTCCAGCAGGCCGACAGTTCCATTTCAAGACGTTACGGCGGTACCGGGCTGGGCTTGCCGATCGCCCGCACCCTCGCCGAACGCATGGGCGGCACGTTGCGCGCCCAGAGCGAAGAAGGCCGAGGCTCGGTGTTTACCCTGGAAATCCCGCTGGCCATCGACCAGCAAAGCCTGCCGACCATCGACCTGCGCGCCGAAGGCAAAACCAGCGCCGGTGACGGCCGCCATGTGTTGCTGGTAGAAGACAACCCGGTCAACCGCACCGTGGTCGAAGCCATGTTGCGCAGCCTGGGTTTTGAAGTGAGCCTGGCCACCGACGGCGCCGAGGCGATCCGCAGTGCCGAGAGCCTGATATTCACCGCCATCCTGATGGATTGCCGCTTGCCGCTGATCGACGGCTATGAAGCCACCCGCCAGATTCGCCAACTGCCCGGCTGCGCCAATCTGCCGATTATCGCGCTCACCGCCAACGCGTTGCAGGGCGATCGCGAGGCCTGTTTGGCAGCCGGAATGAACGATTACCTGGCCAAGCCGTTCAAACGCACGGATTTGCAGCAAATACTGCAACGTTGGGTGCAATAGCGCTGCGCCATCAACCAACTGCGACTGGCGTGAAACACGAAAGTGCGGCAGTCTTAGGCACCCGAACGGGCCTATAAACAGGCTCGGTTTAAAATTTCAGTGAACAAGTGTACATTCAGTGCCTTGACGCTGTGACTTTCACTACAACGCAATAGTCTATGTGTAGGCTGCCGACATGAGGCATGAACGCTTCATTCGGTTCGGGAAGATTTGCCCTACCCTGCCGCATGGGATTATTGAGGAGCTCGCATGACCAAACAAAACGCCTTTACTCGGGAAGACCTGCTGCGCTGCAGTCGCGGTGAGCTGTTCGGCCCAGGTAACGCGCAACTGCCCGCCCCGAACATGCTGATGGTGGATCGCATCACCCATATCAGCGAAGAGGGTGGCAAGTACGGCAAAGGTGAATTGGTCGCCGAGCTGGATATCACCCCTGACCTGTGGTTCTTTGCCTGCCATTTCGAAGGCGACCCTGTCATGCCAGGTTGCCTGGGCCTCGACGCCATGTGGCAACTGGTCGGCTTCTACCTGGGCTGGCAAGGCCTGCCGGGCCGCGGCCGGGCACTGGGTTCGGGCGAAGTGAAGTTCTTCGGCCAGGTCCTGCCGACCGCCAAGAAAGTCACCTACAACATTCAAATCAAGCGCGTCCTCAAGGGCAAGCTGAACCTCGCAATCGCCGATGGTTCGGTCACTGTCGACGGTCGCGAGATCTATACTGCCGAAGGCCTTCGGGTCGGCGTATTCACTTCCACTGACAACTTTTAAGGGTTATCCGCATGCGCCGCGTCGTTATCACTGGTCTGGGCATTGTTTCTTGCCTGGGCAATGACAAAGAGACCGTCACCGCTAACCTGCGTGCAAGTCGCCCTGGCATCCGCTTCAACCCGGAATATGCCGAAATGGGTCTGCGTAGCCAGGTTTCCGGCTCCATCGACCTGCCCCTCGAAGAACTGATCGATCGCAAGATCTATCGCTTCGTTGGCCACGCTGCCGCCTACGCCTACCTGGCCATGAAAGACGCCATCGCCGATTCCGGCCTGAGCGAAGACCAGGTATCGAACGTACGCACTGGCCTGATCGCCGGCTCCGGCGGCGCATCGACCCTCAACCAGATGGAAGCGCTGGACATCCTGCGCGAAAAAGGCGTGAAGCGCGTTGGCCCGTACCGTGTAACGCGGACCATGGGCAGCACCGTTTCGGCCTGCCTGGCCACGCCATTCCAGATCAAGGGCGTGAACTACTCGATCTCCTCCGCGTGCGCCACCAGTGCTCACTGCATCGGCACTGCGGTCGAGCAGATCCAGCTGGGCAAGCAAGACATCGTCTTCGCCGGCGGCGGTGAAGAAGAGCATTGGAGCCAATCGTTCCTGTTCGACGCCATGGGCGCGCTGTCCACCCAGTACAACGAAACCCCGGAAAAGGCCTCCCGCGCCTACGACGCCAAGCGTGACGGTTTCGTCATCGCCGGCGGTGGCGGCATGGTCGTGGTCGAGGAGCTGGAACACGCTCTGGCCCGCGGTGCGAAGATCTACGCGGAAATCGTTGGCTACGGCGCCACGTCCGACGGCTACGACATGGTTGCGCCAAGCGGTGAAGGCGCTATCCGTTGCATGCAGATGGCCATGTCCACCGTGGATACCCCAATCGACTACCTGAACACCCACGGCACTTCGACCCCGGTCGGTGATGCCAAGGAAATGGAAGGCGTGCGTGCGGTATTCGGCGACAAGGCTCCGGCGATCAGCTCCACCAAGAGCCTGTCCGGTCACTCCCTGGGCGCCGCTGGCGTGCACGAAGCGATCTACTGCCTGCTGATGATGGAAGGCAACTTCATGGCCGGTTCGGCCAACATTGAAGAGATCGACCCGGTCGTTGCCGATATGCCGATTCTGACCAAGACCGTTGAAAACGCAAAAATCGATACCGTGATGAGCAACAGCTTTGGCTTTGGTGGCACCAACGCCACCCTGGTGCTGAAACGCTGGCAGGGTAAGTAAGACCTGTAAGCTGAGCATGTGAAAAAGCCCCGACTGGTTCGGGGCTTTTTTATGCGTGGCTGGATTTGAGGCCGAGTCGCCCTCATCGCAGGCAAGCCAGCTGCCACATACGACTGTGTTCACACATCAAAGTGTGGGAGTTGGCTTGCCTGCGATGGCGTCAACTCGGTGTATGGCCCTATACCGAAAACCGCGCCACCATCGTGTTCAGGTCCACCGCCAACCGCGACAACTCCTGGCTTGCCGCACTGGTCTGGTTTGCCCCGGTTGACGTCTGATGCGCCAAATCGCGAATATTCATCAAGTTGCGATCCACCTCGCGCGCCACCGCGGCCTGCTGCTCCGACGCGCTGGCAATTACCAGGTTCCGCTCGTTGATCAGGGTAAACGCGGACGCAATCTCTTCGAGCGCCGTGCCCGCCGACTTGGCGATGCCCAGCGTGGACCGTGCCCGCGTATTGCTCTGCTGCATCGAACTCACGGCCTGATCGGTGCCCTGTTGAATGGCGCTGATCATTTGCTCGATTTCCTGGGTCGACTGTTGCGTGCGGTGGGCCAAGGCCCGCACTTCATCGGCGACCACCGCAAACCCACGCCCGGCGTCGCCGGCGCGGGCCGCTTCAATGGCCGCATTCAAGGCCAGCAAATTTGTCTGTTCGGCAATTGAGCGAATCACATCCAGCACTTTGCTGATGCCATACACCTTTTGCGCCAGTTCCTCGACCTGGGTCGCATTGGCGGTCACATCCGTGGCCAGGGCCTCGATCGACTCGACCGTCTGGTGCACCTGTTCACGCCCATGCTGGGCAATGCGGTCGGACTCACGGGAGGCTTGTGACGTCGCCACGGCGTTGCTCGCCACCTCCTCCACCGCCGCCGTCATCTGATTAACCGCCGTCGCCGCTTGTTCGATTTCCTGATTCTGCTGGTGCAAGCCGCGGGTAGCGTCCTCGGTGACGCAACTGAGTTCCTCGGACGCCGAGGCCAATTGGTTGGACGATTCGGCAATGCGCCGAATGGTGTCGCGCAGGTTCTCCTGCATGCCTTTGAGCGCTTGCTGCAAACGCGCCGGCTCGTCGCTGCCCGTCACGCTGATTTCACCCGTCAAGTCGCCACTGGCCACGCCTTGGGCGATTTTCAACGACTGTGCCAGCGGCAGCACGATACTGCGAGTCAGCCACACCGCCAGCCCGATGGTGATCAGCGCGGTGACCACGATCATGCCGACCACCCAAGTGCGAGATTGAGCGAACACCCGTTGCGCCAGGCTCGCAGCCTGATTGGCACTGGCCTTGTTCAAGGCCACCAGGTCGTGCAACGTCCCGGCCATCTCATCGGCAAGTTGATTCATCTCGCCGTTGACCACCCTGATCGCGTCTTGCAATTGATCGGCCTTGGAGAACGCCATGACCTGTTCCTGGCGCTGCAGGTATTGCTGCTCCTCGGCCTTGAAGCGATCAAACAGCGTGCGCTCTTCGGGCAACACAATCAGCGCTTCATAGAGGGTTTGCGCATGGTGCAGGCCACTTTTGAGCTCGGTGAGCTTCTGCTCGTTCTGCGCCAGCGCCTGTGGGTCACGATTGACCAGCAAGCGCAGGGTCAGCGCACGCACCTGCAACAGGTCCTGGCTCATCTCCCCCACCGCCATCACGCTGGGCAACCAGTTGTTTTCGACCTGATCCGACTGCTGGCGCATATTGGCCATCTGCAACAGAGCAAAGCCGCCCAAGGCGAACACCATCATTGCCAGCACGCCAAAGCCCAAACCGGCGCGGGGGGCGATATTCAGACTACGGATACTCATTGCCTGGATTCCTTCCAAATGCGCTGCATCCACCTGCAGCGGGTCTCCTGAAAGGTATCGGCCCGTGTTCAATATTGCGTAAGACGAAAAGGCGATATCAATGTGCCTGCTCATCGCGAGCTGATTTCGGCAGAACCGCCAGGAAGTTGTCTCGCGCCACCTTGCGGGCTACCTCCTCGGGCAGTGCGTCGAGAAAGGGTGCAAAGCGATGCATTTCCTTACCGAGCTTTTTGAAGCGCCCTACAACATCCGAACCCAGCATAAAACGCTCCGGGAAGCGCTCTACCAGCTTTATCCACTCGGGCCGAGGCTTGCCCGCCTCATCGAGCAAGTACGGCCTGAGCATGCTCCAGGACAGGTCAATGTAGAGATTGGGGTAGGCCTCAAGCAGTCGACTCAAGGTCGGCAGAAGAAAGTCCATCTGCACCTGATGACGATGAATCTCTTTGCTGGTGCCGGCATGGGCCCAGATAAAGCGGGTATGCGGGTGGTTGCGCAACGATTCTTCCACCTCCGGCAGGTACAGCGGGTTGCGCTCGCGCTTGGACGTAATGTTGGCGTGCAGCATCACCGGCAGATCGTTTTCGGCGGCGAGGTGATAGATGCGCGTCATGGCTTCGTTGTTGGCGCGCGGGGTGTCGCCAGCGGTCAAGGCGGTGAGGTCATCATGGCGCGTGAACACCTCACCGATGCCCTGCCAAAGCCCGGGGTTGAGATCCAGCATGCGCTGGATATGGGCCGCGGAGTTTTTGTCGTTAGGGTTGAAGCCGGATAAAAACGGGTGAAAGTGCCGACGCTGCTCAGGCGTGAGTTTGTTCACCGCAGCCGCAACGATTACGTCAGTGGCGCTGTACCAATAGGCATCGGCATCGTCACCGGCGTAGTAACGCGGGCGCTTGGGTTCGTCTTCGTGCCATTTTTTGGCGACGGGGATACCGGAAATCATCACGTGTTCGATGTGGGCGTCGGCCATCGCCTTGAGCAATGTATCCATGCCCGCCGTTTCCTGGAAAAAATCCACGTAGTGCAGGTGCGCGTCGCTGTAGGCATAGTCGCGCGCCTGCACCGCAACGCTGGCGGCGGCGAGCAGCAGGGCGAGACTCAGGCGGGTCAGGGGCACGGTAAAACCTCGCTATTGGCTAAGAACGGGTAGACCGTGTGCACTGCGCCACGGTTCATCGGCCGAAAAACGCGGAACACCTAAGTGCCAGCATGTTCTATAACTGCATGACCTTCATCCTGCCAACCTTGTGAGGTTCACCATGCCTGTTACCGTCAACACCCTGAACCACGACAACTTTCGCCACAGTGTGAATATCAATAACCACGAACTGTTCACCGACCTGCCCAAGAGCCTGGGCGGCGACGACTCGGCGCCCTCCCCGCACGACTATTTCGATGCTGCCCTGGCCTCGTGCAAGGCTTTGACCGTCAAGCTCTACGCCCAGAAAAAAGATATTCCGCTGACCGGCGTGACCGTTGAAGTCACCCATGACAGCACCGAGGAGCAAAAAGGCAAATACAAACTCAACGTCAAGCTGACCCTCAAGGGCGTGCTCACCGACGCGCAGCGCGACGAGCTGCACCACGTGGCCGACCGCTGCCCGGTGCACAAACTGATGACCACCGCCGAGGTCACCATCGAGACCACGTTGTCCGAAGGCGCTTTCAGCCAATAGCGCCAACCTCCCGTCGAGCGGGTTATGCTCTTGTTCCCCTAACCCGCTCAGACAGGGACGCACCATGCCCATCCTCACCGTGATCCGCCCGCGCGCCGAAGAGGTCGAGGGCCAGCCGATCCTGCGCCCGCTGCCATCGCGCGAATGCCGCAGCGTCGGACCTTTCGTGTTTTTCGATCACATGCTTCTCACGCGCTATGCGCCGGGTACCGGCATGAACATCCGCCAGCACCCGCATATCGGGTTGTCCACGCTGACCTATTTGTTTGAGGGCGCGTTGCAACACAAGGACAGTCTCGGCTCGGACCAAGTGGTGCAGGCCGGCGACGTCAGCTGGATGACCGCCGGCAGCGCGATTGCCCACGTTGAACGCACGCCTGCGGCGCTCAAGGCCGACGGTTTCAGCCTGCATGGGCTGCAAGTGTGGCTGGCCTCCCCCAAGGACCACGAAACCGGACCCGGGCATTACAGCCATCACGCGGCGGCGAGCTTACCGGTCAGTGACAACCTGGGCGTGCAGATTCGTCTGATCGCAGGCGCCGGCTTCTGCCTCAAATCGCCCGTGCCGGTGCTCTCGCCCACCGTGTATGCCGACGTGCAGATGCAGACGGCCACGACGCTGCTGATCCCGGATGAATACGAGGAACGGGCAGTGTATGTGCTGGAGGGCGAAGCGCAGTTGGACGGTGAGGCCTTGGCGGTGCATAGCCTGGCGGTGCTGCCTGCAGGGCAGGAAATGACGCTGTTTGCTGAAAGTGATTGCCCCCTGGTGGTGTTTGGCGGCGCGCCGTTGGACGGGCCACGGCGGATCAATTGGAATTTTGTCGCGAGCGACCCGGCGATGATCGAACAGGCGCGGCAACGATGGGCGGCCGGGGATTGGCCGACGGTGCCGGGGGAAACTGAAAGAATTGAGTTGCCTGGGAGATAGCCATCGGGGGCAAGCCCCCTCCCACATTTTGAATGTATTCACACTTCAAGTGTGGGAGGGGCTTGGCCCCCGATGAGGCCCTGACAGGCGCCGAAGATTCAGCCCTTGAACACTTCATCCAGCAAGTTGTGCATCGACTGGAACGCACGCGCAGCGGTCTTTGCGTCATACATCATCTTGCCCGGCACATTGGCGTGCGGGTCGGTGAAGGAATGCACGGCGCCGCCGTAGCTCAGGAGCTGCCAATCCACACCGGCCGCGTTCATTTCATCTTCAAACGCTGGCAGTTGCTCTTTCGGCACCAAGGGATCGGACGCACCGTGCAGCACCAACACCGAGCCTTTGATGTTCTTCGCATCGGCCGGGTTCGGCGTGTCGAGAGTGCCGTGGAACGACACGGCGGCCTTCAACGGGGCGCCGGTACGCGCCAGCTCCAGGGAGCAGCAACCGCCGAAGCAAAAACCAAAGGTCGCAAGCCTGGAGGTATCCACCGCCGCCTCGGTCTGGCCTTGCAGTTGCTCGAAGGCCGCTTGCATGCGCTTGTTCAGCAACGGGCGATCATTCTTCAACGGCATCATGGCCGCGCCGGCTTCATCGCCATTGGAGGGGCGCACGGTTTGGCCGTACAGGTCGGCGATCAGCACCACGTAGCCCTTGGCAGCCACGCTTTTGGCAATCTCTTCAGCACCTGCACTCACACCCATCCAGTTCGGCGCCATCAGCAGACCCGGCAGCGGGCCCTGGTGGCTGGCATCGAACGCCAGGCGGCTTTCATAAGACTGGCCATCAATCTGATAGACCACGGAACGCACAGTGACTTGGCTCATCATTTACTCCAGTTGAGATGCGTAGAACGAAAAAACCCGCCGAAGCGGGTTTTTCTACAACGGTGTTAAACCGACAGTTCAACCAACAGCTTGTTCAGTCGGCGCACGTAGGCGGCCGGGTCTTTCAGGCTGTCGCCAGCGGCGAGCGCCGCCTGGTCGAAGAGGATGTGCGACAGGTCGCCAAAACGCTCTTCGCTTTGCTCGCCATCGAGTTTCTCGATCAGCGGGTGAGCCGGGTTGAATTCGAAGATCGGCTTGGAATCCGGAACCTTCTGACCGCTGGCTTCGAGGATCTGACGCATCTGCATGCCCAGGTCCTGCTCGCCAATGGCCAGGATCGCCGGCGAGTCGGTCAGACGGTGGGAAACCCGCACTTCGCTGACGGCATCGCCCAAGGCGGTCTTGATTCGTTCAACCAGGCCTTCTTTGGCTTTGGCGACTTCTTCGGCTTCTTTTTTCTCTTCTTCGGAGTCCAGGTTACCCAGGTCCAGGTCACCACGGGCCACGTCGACGAAGGTTTTGCCGTCGAACTCGCTGAGGTAGCTCATCAGCCACTCATCGATACGGTCGGTCAGCAGCAGCACTTCGATGCCTTTCTTGCGGAAGACTTCCAGGTGCGGGCTGTTTTTGACCTGCGCGTAGGTTTCACCGGTCAGGTAGTAGATCTTGTCCTGACCTTCCTTGGCGCGCGCCAGGTATTCGGCCAGCGACACAACCTGCTCACCGTCATTACCCAGGGTGGACGCAAAGCGCAGCAGGCCGGCGATTTTTTCCTTGTTGGCAAAATCTTCCGCCGGGCCTTCTTTCATGACCTGGCCGAAGTTTTTCCAGAAACTCTTGTATTGCTCTGGCTCGTTCTTCGCCAGTTTCTCCAGCATGTCGAGTACGCGCTTGGTCAGCGCCGACTTCATGGAGTCGATGATCGGGTCTTTCTGCAGGATTTCGCGCGACACGTTCAACGACAGGTCGTTGGAGTCGACCACACCCTTGATGAAGCGCAGGTACAACGGCAGGAAGGATTCCGCCTGGTCCATCACGAACACGCGCTGCACGTACAGCTTCAGGCCTTTTGGCGCTTCACGCTGATACAGGTCGAACGGCGCACGGGCCGGTACGTAAAGCAGCGAGCTGTATTCCAGCTTGCCTTCGACCTTGTTGTGGCTCCAGCTCAGCGGGTTTTCGTAGTCGTGAGCGATGTGCTTGTAGAACTCCTGGTACTCCTCGTCCTTCACCTCGGTGCGAGGACGGGTCCACAGGGCGCTGGCACGGTTGACCACTTCCCATTCCTGGGCAGGTTTGTCTTCGCCCTCGACAGCCGCCTGTTCTTTAGGCAGCTCGATTGGCAAAGCAATATGGTCGGAGTACTTCTTGATGATGTTACGCAGGCGGTAACCGTCAGCGAATTCATCTTCACCGGATTTGAGGTGCAGCACGATGCGGGTGCCGCGGTCAGCCTTGTCGATGGTGGCGATTTCGAACTCGCCCTCACCTTTGGAGGACCAGTGCACGCCTTCGCTGGCGTCGAGGCCGGCGCGACGGCTGAACACTTCAACCTTGTCGGCGACGATGAAGGCCGAGTAGAAGCCCACGCCGAATTGGCCGATCAGGTGCGAGTCTTTTTTCTGGTCGCCCGACAGGTTTTTCATGAAATCGGCGGTGCCGGATTTGGCGATGGTGCCCAAATGGGTGATCGCGTCTTCGCGGCTCATGCCGATGCCGTTGTCTTCGAGGGTGACGGTCTTGGCGTCTTTGTCGAAGCTCACACGGATTTTCAGTTCGGCGCCACCTTCCAGCAACTCAGGCTTGGACAGGGCTTCGAAACGTAATTTGTCGACAGCGTCTGAGGCGTTCGAGATCAATTCGCGAAGGAAGATTTCCTTGTTGGAATACAGCGAATGGATCATGAGGTGCAGCAGCTGCTTCACCTCGGTCTGGAAGCCCAGGGTTTCCTTTTGAGTTTCCACACTCATGGTCATCAAACTCCAATTGGATGGCAGTGGCCGCGCCCTTGAGGGTTGGCGGCGGGTTGTCATCAAAGTTGGGGGCTAAGACCAGGATTTCAAGGGCGCGCCGATTCCTCGATCTTGAAATGTGCACGGGCGGTGGCAATCGGTTCGGCCGGGGTACTTTGCCAGGCGGTGATCGCCACATTGGCAACTCGGCGGCCCTGGCGCCAAACCTGGCATTTGGCGTAAGTGTCGCGAAACTGGCCGGCGCGCAGGTAATCGAGGGAAAAGTCGATGATTTTCGGAATGCCGGGCGAGCCGGTAAACACCAGCAGGTGCAACGCCGCCGACAACTCCATGAACCCGGCAATCACCCCACCGTGCAGCGCCGGCAATATCGGGTTACCAATGTTGTCCTTGTTGGCCGGCATGCGAAACAGCAATTCATCTCCCAGACGCGTGCACTCAATGCCGATCAGCTTGGCGTAGGGAATCAGGTCGAGCAGCGCTTCATAGTTACCGCGCTCATGGGCCTGTTCGAGACGGGTTTTGAATCGGTGTGTCATGCTCGCTCTCCCTTGATGGTGCTGCCCAGCCCTTGGGTGCCCTTGAGGCGCTTGCCCATGCGCATGAATGTGCCTACCACATGGGCGATCGGCTGTTGCGGGTCATCCTGATAAGCGAAACCACGGGTGAAGATCACGTCGGTGGTCACTCGGTAACATTGCGCAAAGCCATAAACCGGTGTGTGCGGTTCGGCGGGGTGCATGTAGTCAACGCGCAGGTCCAGGGTTGGGCACACCTCGAACTCGGGCAATACACACAGGGTTGCCATACCGCAGGCCGTGTCCATCAAGGAGGTCAATGCGCCGCCGTGAATCACGCCGGTCTGGGGATCACCGACGATATGCGGGGCGTAAGGCAGGCACAGCGTCATGCCTTCGTCGCTGGCAGCATGGACGGTGATGCCCAGCACCTGGCAATGGCGCAGCGCCGAAACAAAGCGCGTGGCACGGGCTAACAGGGGATTTTCGGTCATGTGGTCTAGACTCTTATTAGTGTTGATCCGCGGAGTATGTCGTGCGGTTGAAAGTTCCTTGATCACCGGTGTTTATATATCTGGGGAATAAAAGGAACTAATGCTGACCCCCTAGGCTCGAAAGGCCAGTAGATATCTTCAATAAGGAGAAACACCCCATGCGCAAGACTTTAGCTATTTCCATGATGCTCGCCGCTGCCCTCGGCCTCGCTGCCTGCGATAAAAAATCCGAAGACAAAGCCCAAGATGCACAGTCGCATTCTGAGCAAGCTCAGAAAGACATGGCGAAAGCACAGGATAAAGTGAACGACGCTGCAAAAGAAAACGCCGATGCTGCCAAAGCTCAGGCTGATGCAAACGCTGAAAAAGCGAAAGAAGACGGTACCGCTACTCCAGTAGCACCTGCCAAGCCTTAATAGCCTGGCAAGTGCTGCGAAAGAAAGCCCGCTTACATAGCGGGCTTTTCTTTGCCTGCTGTTTAGTCGTGGGTCAAAAGTTGGACTAACCGGACGCCCTAGTTAAGACACTGCGTCTTTAGCCACTTCGGATGCCGGCGTATCGGTCGGGGTATAGACCATCACCTGCAGCACGTCGGAATGAAACTCCCGACGGTACAACACCACCACTACCCCACCGCTCATCAACATGAACAACCAGGGGCTGACAAACCAGGCGAGCATGGTCATGCCGAAATAATAAGCGCGCAGGCCAAAGTTGAATTGGTTGGCGGCCATGGAGATCACTCTGGCTGCTCGCAGCGCAAACGCTTTGCGCTCCTGCTCCGATACATGCCGCTCACCGATCATCGGCGCCGACCCCACCAGCACCGCGGCAAAGTTGTATTGGCGCATACACCAGCTGAAGGTGAAAAACGCGTAGACGAACACCAGCGCCAGGCACAGCAGCTTGATTTGCGACATGCCTTGAGACGCCTGCTGCACCATGGGTATGTCCGCCAGCAACGACACCGCCCGCTCGGACGCACCGAGCACGGTAAGAATGCCGGCGAGGATGATCAACGTGCTGGAGGCGAAGAACGAAGCGTTGCGCTCCAGGTTGCCGATCACGCTGGCGTCGGCGATGCGGTTGTCGCGCAGCAACATGCGGCGCATCCAGTCCTCACGATACAAATGCAGCACGCTGGCCAGGCAGGCGGTGTCACGGGCTTTCCAAGTGGCGTATCGGGTGTAACCCCCCCAGCACAGGACGAACCAGAGGGCGGCGAGCAGGTGGACCTGATGGGTTTCGATGAACGACATGCGGGGCCTTATACGCAGTGAATGGGGACGAACTCGGTTCAAATGTGGGCGCTGGCTTGCCTGCGATAGCAGTAGATCGGGTGATGCAGCAATCGCAGGCAAACGAGCTCCCACACTGACCGTGCTTCAACCTTAGAGGGGAGTAGTCTCACAGGCATAAAAAATGCCCCGTATCGATTGATACGGGGCATTTCGATGCCGCGTGAAACCGCTCTTTACGCGATGGCTTCGCTACGCTTGCCGAGCATGCGATCAACCACAAATGCAACGACCAGCGTCATCACCGACGGCACCAGCCATGCCAGGCCTTGCTCGCTCAGCGGCAGGTGCGCCAGCTGGGCAGGCAACCAATCAGCCAGGCCTGCGCCCTTAAGCGCATCGATGCAACCAAAGATGAACGACACCAGCATTACCGGGCCAACGATACGGCCCTGCTCCAACCAGAAGTCTTTGCAGAAGCTCAGGGCCACCAGCACGATGCACGGCGGGTAGATTGCGGTAAGCACCGGAATCGAGAAGGCGATTAGCTTGGTCAGGCCCAGGTTGGACACAAACAGCGAGAACAGCGCCAGGATCACTACCAGCGTCTTGTAGGACAGCGGCAGGATTTTGCTGAAGTACTCGGCACACGCGCAGGTCAGGCCCACAGCGGTGACCAGGCACGCCAGGGAGATCAACACGGCGAGGAAGCCGCTGCCCAGAGAGCCGAACGTGTGTTGCACGTATGCGTGCAGCACCGCCGCACCGTTGCTCGCACCGGCGGCCACGGCATGGCTGCCCGAGCCCAGGCGGAACAGGCTGACGTACACCAGCGCCAGGCCCACGCCGGCAATCAACCCGGCAATGATTGCGTAGCGGGTGATCAGCTGTGGGGATTCGACGCCACGGGAACGGATGGCATTGACGATGACGATCCCGAACACCAGCGCGCCCAGGGTATCCATGGTCAGGTAACCATTGATGAAGCCTTGGGAGAACGGTGCGGCCACGTATTCCGGTGTCGCCACGCCGACATCACCGGCCGGCAGGGCAAATGCAGCGATGCCCAGAATGGCCAGGGCGATGATTTTCAGTGGTGCCAGGAAGCGACCGACAGTGTCCAGCAGGCGGCCCGGGTACAGGGACACGAAGAACACCACCAGGAAATACACCGAGCTGTAGAGGAACAGCGCCAGCGGGCTTTCGCCAGTCAGCGGCGCCAGGCCCACTTCAAACGAAACGGTGGCGGTACGCGGGGTGGCGAACAGCGGCCCTACCGCCAGGTATGCCGCCGCCGCGAGCAGGCCGCCGGCGATCTTGCCGATCGGGCTGCTCAACGCGTCCATACCGCCGCCGACCTTGGCCAGGGCGATGACGGTGACCACCGGCAGACCGACCGCGGTGATCAGGAAGCCCAGCGCTGCCATCCAGACGTGAGGCCCGGACTGCAAACCAACGATAGGCGGGAAAATGATGTTGCCGGCGCCCACGAACAGGGCAAAAGTCATAAAGCCTAACGCCAGGATATCCTGGCTTTTCAACACTTTCATTTGAGGAAATACCACACTACTGAATCGGAATTTAGAGAGGGATTCCCTGTGGATGAGGGAACTGCTGCCGGTCCTTATGGGGACCGACCGGTCTGGCGCGCGGCTTCCTTTTGGGATGCGGACGCATAAAGAGGCGGCTAGAGTACAGAATTGGGCTGACAAACGCACTGTTGCGGGGCGAACTGTCCGATAAGCGACATCCAAATGTCGCGTTTTCATACTTAACGTTGTTAATACAGAACAATGTGGGAGCGGACTTGCTCGCGAATACGGTCTGTCAGTACCCAATTTCCCGACTGATCCTGCGCATTCGCGAGCAAGCCCGCTCGCACATTTTGATCTTCAACAATCTTTAGAACGCACAAAGGCCACCCGAAGGTGGCCTTTGTGTGGGTGAAGCGTCAGCTAAGCGCGAGGCTTACTTGACAGCCCAACCCGTCAGCTCAGCCAGGGCTTTGCCGATGTCTGCCAGCGAACGCACGGTTTTAACGCCTGCGTCTTGCAGTGCAGCGAATTTCTCGTCTGCAGTGCCTTTGCCGCCAGAGATGATTGCGCCAGCATGGCCCATGCGCTTGCCCGCAGGGGCAGTCACACCAGCGATGTAGGAAACAACCGGCTTGGTCACGTGTGCCTTGATGTAGGCAGCCGCTTCTTCTTCAGCCGAACCGCCGATCTCACCGATCATCACGATCGCTTCGGTCTTCGGGTCTTCCTGGAACAGCTTCAGGATGTCGATGAAGTTCGAGCCTGGGATCGGGTCACCGCCGATGCCGACGCAAGTCGACTGACCGAAACCGGCGTCAGTAGTTTGCTTCACAGCTTCGTAGGTCAGGGTGCCGGAACGCGAAACGATACCGACCTTGCCTGGCAAGTGAATGTGACCTGGCATGATGCCGATCTTGCATTCGCCTGGGGTGATCACGCCTGGGCAGTTAGGGCCGATCAGGACTACGCCCAGCTCGTCGCACTTAACTTTAGCGTCCAGCATGTCCAGGGTAGGAATGCCTTCGGTGATGCAAACGATCAGCTTGATGCCGCCGAATGCTGCTTCCAGGATGGAATCCTTGCAGAAAGGAGCTGGAACGTAGATCACGCTGGCGGTGGCGCCAGTGGCAGCTACAGCGTCTTTCACGGTGTTGAACACTGGCAGACCCAGGTGCTCGGTGCCGCCTTTGCCCGGCGTTACGCCGCCAACCATCTTGGTGCCGTATTCGATGGCTTGCTGGGTGTGGAAACTACCTTGCGAACCGGTAATACCCTGGCAGATAACTTTGGTGTCTTTATTGATCAGGACGCTCATTATTTGCCCTCCGCAGCTTTGACAACTTGTTGAGCAGCGTCGGTCAGGCTGGTAGCCGCGATGATGTTCAAACCGCTTTCTGCCAGTACTTTAGCGCCCAGTTCAGCGTTGTTACCTTCAAGGCGAACAACAACCGGGATTTTAACGCCGACTTCTTTCACTGCACCGATGATGCCTTCGGCAATCATGTCGCAACGAACGATGCCGCCGAAGATGTTAACCAATACTGCAGCGACGTTGGAGTCGGACAGGATGATCTTGAACGCTTCGGTCACGCGTTCTTTGGTAGCACCGCCGCCCACGTCGAGGAAGTTGGCTGGTTTGCCGCCATGCAGGTTGACGATGTCCATGGTACCCATGGCCAGGCCAGCACCGTTGACCATGCAACCGATGTTACCTTCCAGCGCTACGTAGTTCAGTTCGAACTTGGCAGCGTGCGCTTCGCGCGGATCGTCTTGCGACGGATCGTGGAAAGTCTTCAGCTTAGGCTGACGGTACATGGCGTTAGCGTCGATGTTGATCTTGGCGTCGAGGCAGTGCAGATCGCCGTCAGCCTTGATCACCAGCGGGTTCACTTCCAGCAGGGCGAGATCGTGATCCTGGAACAGTTTGGCCAGACCTACGAAGATCTTGGCGAACTGGGCAACTTGCTTGCCTTCCAGGCCCAGCTGGAAAGCCAGCTCGCGACCTTGGAATGGCTGAGCGCCAACCAGTGGATCGATAGTGGCTTTCAGAATTTTTTCTGGGGTTTCGTGAGCGATCTTCTCGATGTCCACGCCACCTTCGGTGGAAGCCATGAACACGATGCGACGGCTCGAACGGTCAACGACAGCGCCCAGGTACAGCTCTTTAGCGATATCAGTGCACGATTCAACCAGGATCTTGGTGACTGGTTGGCCATTGGCATCAGTCTGGTAAGTCACCAGACGCTTGCCCAGCCACTGCTGTGCGAAGGCCTTGGCGTCTTCTTTGCTGCGAACCAGCTTAACGCCGCCCGCTTTACCGCGACCACCAGCGTGGACCTGGGCTTTGACAACCCACTCGGTACCACCGATTTTGTCGCAAGCTTCTGCTGCTGCTTCCGGGGTGTCTACTGCGTAACCCTTGGATACTGGCAGGCCGTATTCAGCGAACAGCTGCTTACCCTGATACTCGTGAAGATTCATGCTTTTTACCGTCTTCGTTAGGTACTGCGCATTCGGCGCTGCGCTCATTATGAGTGCCGCGCCACCTGTGACTGCTGCTTGCACAACTTCCAGGGCTTAACGCCCGTAAAGCTGCGCAAGACTGCGTCCAGCGGATATTCCGCGGTGAGTCTTGCGCGCAAGGCTCACGACGGGCAACCGCCGTGGTTTCTTATTATCTCGCTTAGCGCTTCTTCTTGTTGGCGATGTGGATGGCGCCGCCATTCACAGCCAACGCGGCTTCATGCAACGCTTCGGACAGGGTCGGATGGGAGAAGACCATCATGCCCAGGTCCTCGGCGCTGGTGCCGAATTCCATACCGATCGCGCCTTGCTGAACCAGTTCTGCAGCGCTCGGGCCAATCACGTGGACGCCCAATACGCGGTCAGTCTTGGCATCAGCGATGACTTTGACAAAACCACCGGTGTCGTTGGCTGCCATGGCACGGCCAGAAGCGGCAAACGGGAAGGTGCCGACGTTAACTTCAACGCCTTCAGCTTTCAACTGCTGTTCGTTCTTGCCGACCCATGCAATTTCCGGGTGGGTGTAGATAACCGACGGGATCAGGTCGTAGTTCATCTGGGTTTTGTGACCCTTGATGCGCTCGACAACCATGATGCCTTCTTCGGAAGCCTTGTGCGCCAGCATCATGCCGCGCACCACGTCGCCGATGGCGTACACGCCAGGCACGGTGGTAGCGCAGTGATCGTCAACGTGGATGAAACCACGCTCGTCGATGTTCACGCCGCTGTCGGAAGCCAGCAAGTCGGTGGTCACTGGACGGCGACCAACGGCTACGATCAGCTTGTCGAAGGTGATGGTCTGCTCGCCTTCTTTATCGGTGTAGGTCACTACGACTTCTTCGCCGTTGACCTTGGAACCGGTAACACGGGCGCCCAGCTTGATGTCCAGACCTTGTTTGGTCAGGGTTTTCAGCGCTTCTTTGGACACCGCGGTGTCGGCAGCCAGCAGGAACGTGTCCAGGGCTTCCAGAACGGTGACTTCAGAACCCAGGCGGGACCATACCGAACCCAGCTCCAGACCGATGACGCCAGCGCCGATCACGCCCAGACGCTTTGGAACAGTTTGGAATTCCAGGGCGCCGGTCGAATCAACGATCACGTTCTGGTCAACTGGAGCCGGTGGAATGTCGATTGGACGCGAGCCTGGAGCCAGGATCACGTTCTCGGCTTCGATGACTTCTACCGAACCGTCCGGCTTGGTGATTTCAACTTTCTTGCCGGCCAGCAGTTTGCCGTGACCTTGCAGGGACGTAACGCCGTTGGCCTTGAACAGGGTGGCAACGCCGGAAGTCAGGCCTTTAACGATATTGGCTTTACGGCCGACCATTGCTGGCACGTCCATGGTCACGCCAGCATGGTTGATGCCGTGGATCGCGAAACCGCTCTGGGCTTCGTGGAATTTCCAGGAGCTGTCCAGCAGCGCCTTGGAAGGAATGCAACCTACGTTCAGGCAAGTACCGCCCAGCGCCAGTTTGCCTTCCTTGTCGGTGTATTTTTCGATGCAAGCAGTCGAGAGGCCCAGTTGTGCGGCCTTGATGGCGGCAACGTAGCCGCCAGGACCTGCACCAATCACTACAACGTCAAATTTCTGCGACATGAAAATAGTTCCTCTATTCAGCGACAAGCTTCAAGCGACAAGCCGCAAGCCAAGCTGCTTTTTCCTACAGCTTGTAGCTCGCAACTTGCCGCTGCGTCTTTAAATGTCCAGCAGCAGACGAGCCGGGTCTTCCAGCAGGTTCTTGATGGTCACCAGGAAAGTCACGGCTTCTTTACCATCGATCAGGCGGTGATCGTAAGACAGTGCCAGGTACATCATTGGGCGGATCACGACTTGGCCGTTGATGGCCATCGGACGCTGGATGATGTTGTGCATGCCCAGGATCGCAGCTTGTGGCGGGTTGACGATCGGGGTCGACATCATCGAACCGAAGGTACCACCGTTGGTGATGGTGAAGGTACCACCGGTCATCTCGTCGATGGTCAGCTTGCCGTCACGGGCTTTCTTGCCGAAGCCGGCGATGCCGCCTTCGATTTCAGCCAGGCTCATCAGTTCGGCGTTACGCAGAACCGGTACCACCAGGCCACGGTCGCTGGACACGGCAACGCCGATGTCTGCATAGCCGTGGTAAACGATGTCGCTGCCGTCGATCGAAGCGTTGACTGCCGGGAAGCGTTTCAGCGCTTCGGTGGCCGCTTTCACGAAGAACGACATGAAGCCCAGGCGCACGCCATTGTGGGACTTCTCGAACAGGTCCTTGTACTTCGAGCGCAGGGCCATGACTTCGGTCATGTCGACTTCGTTGAAGGTGGTCAGCATCGCCATGTTCGACTGTGCTTCGACCAGACGCTTGGCCACGGTGGCACGTACGCGAGTCATCGGTACACGCTTCTCGGTGCGGTCGCCAGCGGCGAACACAGGCGCAGCGGCAGCCGGGGCAGCAGCCTTGGCAGGTGCGGCAGCTGGAGCGTTTTTCTTGGCTTCAACTGCAGCCACCACGTCTTCCTTGGTGACACGGCCGTCTTTGCCGGTGCCCTTGATGGACGCCAGGTTGATGCCGTTCTCTTCAGCCAGCTGACGCGCAGCCGGTGCAGCGATTGGATCTTCGCCAGCAGCAGCCGGTGCAGCTGGAGCCGAAGCAGCCGGTGCAGCAGCAGCGGCTGGGGCAGCGGCTGGAGCAGGAGCAGCAGCGCCGCCCTCTTCAATCGAGCCCAGGATCTGGTTCGACAGAACGGTAGCGCCTTCTTCGGCAACGATTGCGCCCAGTACGCCGTCAGCCTCAGCCAACACTTCCAGAACGACTTTGTCGGTCTCGATGTCGACGATCAGGTCGTCACGCTTTACGGCGTCGCCTGGTTTCTTGTGCCAGGTGGCAACGGTGCCATCGGCAACCGATTCCGGGAATGACGGGGCTTTGATTTCGATAGCCATTATCTGTGGGTCCTTAAAATTCGGTTTCAGTCAGCGCGAAGGCGTTAAACAGTGAAAGCATCTTGCAGCAGTTTTTCCTGCTGCTCGGCGTGCATCGACGCATAACCACACGCAGGTGCAGCAGAAGCATCACGACCGGCATACTCAAGGCCAAGGCCTGTTTTGTGGTTACCGATGCTGCGACGCAAGTGATGCTGACTGCTGTACCACGCGCCCTGGTTCATCGGTTCTTCCTGACACCACACCACGTTGGTGAGGTTGGTGTAAGGCGCGATGGCCTCCATCAGGTCGTCTTCCGGGAACGGGTAAAGCTGCTCGATACGCACAATGGCGATGTCTTCGCGGCCTTCGGCACGGCGTTTTTCCAGCAAGTCGTAGTAAACCTTGCCGCTGCACAGGATCAGGCGAGTGACCTTGGCCGCGTCCAGGGTGTCGATTTCTGGAATCACGGTCTGGAACGAACCGTCGGCCAGATCTTCCAGGGTCGAGATGGCCAATTTGTGACGCAACAGCGATTTCGGGGTCAGCACTACCAGCGGCTTGCGCAGCGGGCGGATCACCTGGCGACGCAGCAAGTGGTAGATCTGGGCCGGAGTGGTCGGCACGCACACCTGGATGTTGTGCTCGGCGCACAGCTGCAGGTAACGCTCCAGACGGGCCGAAGAGTGCTCCGGACCCTGACCTTCATAACCGTGTGGCAGCAGCATGGTCAGACCGCACAGACGGCCCCACTTGTGCTCGCCGCTGGTGATGAACTGGTCGATAACCACCTGGGCACCGTTGGCGAAGTCGCCGAACTGGGCTTCCCAGATCACCAGCGCGTTTGGCGTGGTGGTCGAGTAACCGTATTCGAACGCCAGTACGGCTTCTTCGGACAGGAACGAATCGTACAGGTCGAAACGTGGCTGGCCTTCGTACAGGTTCTGCAACGGGATGTAGGTGCCCGCGTCTTTCTGGTTGTGCAATACCGCGTGGCGGTGCGAGAACGTACCGCGGCCGATGTCCTGGCCGGTCATGCGGATCGGGTGACCTTCGAACGCCAGGGTCGCGTACGCCATGGTTTCAGCGTAACCCCAGTTGATCGGCAGGCCGCCGGCTTGCATCTTCTGACGGTCTTCGTAGATCTTCGCAACCTGGCGCTGCACCACGAAGCCATCTGGAATTTCCAGCAGCTTGGCGGACAGTTCCTGCAGGGTTTTCAGATCGAACGAGGTGTCGTGACGCGCAGTCCAGGCGTGGCCCAGGTACGGACGCCAGTCAACGAACAACTCTTTGTTCGGCTCTTTAACCAGGCTTTTTACTACGTGCAGACCGTTGTCCAGCGCGTTGCGGTATTCATCGATCTTCGCCTGAACACGCGCGTCGTCAACCACACCGGCCTTGATCAGGCTTTCGGCGTACAGCTCACGGGTGGTGCGCTGCTTGGTGATTTGCTGGTACATCAACGGCTGGGTGCCGCTAGGCTCATCCGCTTCGTTGTGACCGCGACGACGGTAGCAGACCAGGTCGATCACCACGTCACGCTTGAACTGCATGCGGTAGTCGATGGCCAGTTGGGTCACGAACAGCACGGCTTCCGGATCATCACCATTCACATGGAGGATCGGCGCCTGGATCATCTTGGCAACGTCGGTGGCGTACTCGGTAGAGCGCGCGTCCAGCGGGTTGCTGATGGTGAAACCCACCTGGTTGTTGATGACGATGTGAACCGTACCGCCAGTCTTGAAGCCGCGCGTCTGCGACATCTGGAACGTTTCCAGAACCACGCCTTGACCGGCGAATGCCGCGTCACCGTGGATGGAAATCGGCAGAACCTTTTCACCGGTGGAATCGTTGCGACGATCCTGGCGAGCACGTACCGAACCCTCGACCACTGGAGAAACGATTTCCAGGTGGGATGGGTTGAAGGCCATGGCCAGGTGAACTTCACCGCCGGTGGTCATCACGTTGGACGAGAAGCCCTGGTGGTATTTAACGTCACCGGAACCCAGCTCGACCTTCTTCTTGCCTTCGAACTCGTCGAACAGCTCGCGCGGGTTCTTGCCGAAGGTGTTAACCAACACGTTCAGGCGACCACGGTGAGCCATGCCGATCACGATTTCCTTGGTGCCGTAGGAACCGGAACGCTGGATCAGCTCATCGAGCATTGGAATCAGGCTTTCGCCGCCTTCCAGGCCGAAACGTTTGGTGCCCGGGTATTTGGTACCCAGGTATTTCTCGAGGCCTTCGGCTGCGGTCACGCGCTCCAGCAAGTGGCTGCGTACGTCGGCAGACAAAACCGGACGGCCACGCACACCTTCCAGACGATGCTGGAACCAGTGGCGCTGCTCGGAATCGGTGATGTGCGTAAATTCAGCGCCGATGGTGCGGCAATATGTCTGCTGCAACGCTTCGTGAATTTCGCGTAGGCTCGCTTCCTCTTTGCCGATGAACAGGTCGCCGGCACGGAAGGTCGTATCAAGATCGGCATTGGTCAAGCCGTAATGATTGATCGACAGGTCAGCAGGTGCAGGACGCTGCCAGAGCCCCAGCGGGTCAAGCTGGGCCGCCTGGTGGCCACGCATCCGGTAAGCCTGGATCAGTCGCAGTACTTCAACTTGCTTCTTCTCGTGCTCGCTGCTCACGCTCCCGGCGGAAACCGGCTGAGCGCGGCGCTGGTTCTTTGCCAGCAGCACAAACTGATCGCGAATTGTTGCGTGCGATACATCGGTGGCAGCGTTGCCGTCTGAAGACAACGTCTGAAATTTGGTGCGCCATTCTTCTGGCACAGCGTTAGGGTCGTGCAGGTAGAGCTCATAAAGCTCTTCCACATAGGCAGCGTTACCACCTGAAAGATAGCCGCTGTTCCACATGCGCTGCATCACGCTTTCTTGCATGCTTGGTCACCCTCGATTTGGGGACACCACCGGCGAAAACACCGAGTTTGCTTGCAAAAGGCCAAGTGCAGCGACCAAAACAAGCCACTTAGGATCACGCTGATAGTTCGGGTACCAACCCGAATGCCCCTGCTTGTCTCATTTCTTCAAAATAAGAGCCGCGGCTTTGTAAGTCGCTGCTCAAGTTAAAACTACGGCGCCGGTTGAAGCCTGCGCCGTAGCATTTACGGGCACAACGGTCCTGCTTTGTTACAACGTCGGTTACACGCCGCTTTGCAGCAGCATGTTACGGATGTGACCAATGGCCTTAGTCGGGTTCAGGCCTTTGGGACATACGTTGACGCAGTTCATGATCCCGCGGCAGCGGAATACGCTGAACGGGTCATCCAGTGAAGCCAGACGCTCGGACGTCTTGGTGTCACGGCTGTCTGCCAGGAAGCGATACGCTTGCAGCAGGGCAGCTGGACCCAGGAACTTGTCCGGGTTCCACCAGAAGGACGGGCACGAAGTCGAGCAGCAAGCGCACAGGATGCACTCGTACAGACCGTCGAGCTTTTCACGCTCTTCCGGGGATTGCAGACGCTCGATGGCCGGAGCCGGCGTGTCGTTCTGCAGGAACGGCTTAACTTTCTCGTATTGCTTGTAGAAGATGCTCATATCGACGACCAGGTCACGGATAACCGGCAAACCTGGCAGAGGACGAACGATCAGCTTGTTGCCTTTCACGACGGCAGACAGCGGCGTGATGCACGCCAGGCCGTTTTTGCCGTTGATGTTCATGCCGTCGGAACCGCACACACCTTCACGGCAAGAGCGACGATAGGAGAAACCCTCGTCCTGCTCTTTGATCAGGGCCAGTACGTCCAGCACCATCAGGTCTTTACCACCGGTATCAACCTGGAATTCCTGCATGAACGGCGCAGCGTCCTGATCAGGGTTGTAGCGATAAACACTGACTTTCAACATGGCAGCCACCCTTAGTAAGTCCGAATCTTCGGTTCAAACGTCGGAACCGTTTTCGGCGAGAAGTTCACGGCACGCTTGGTCACGCGCTTGTCACCCGGGAAGTACAGGGTGTGGCACAACCAGTTCTCGTCGTCGCGGTCTTCAAAGTCTTCACGAGCGTGAGCACCACGGGATTCCTTACGAACCTCGGCGGCGATCGCAGTCGCTTCAGCCACTTCCAACAGGTTTTGCAGCTCAAGGGCTTCGATACGAGCGGTGTTGAACGCCTGGCTCTTATCGTTGATCTTGACGTTGGCGATGCGCTTGCGCAGATCGGCCAGCTGGGCAATACCCTTCTGCATGTATTCGCCGGTACGGAATACACCGAAGTAGTTCTGCATGCAGTTTTGCAGCTCGCGACGCAGGGTTGCCACGTCTTCGCCATCGGTACGCTCGTTCAGAGCGTTCAGACGCGCCAGGGCAGTTTCGATGTTGGCGTCGGTCGCGTCATCGTATTCGATGCCGTCGGTCAATGCCTTCTCGAGGTGCAGGCCGGCAGCACGACCGAATACCACCAGGTCGAGCAGCGAGTTGCCGCCCAGGCGGTTGGCGCCGTGAACCGATACGCACGCCACTTCGCCTACCGCGAACAGGCCGTGAATGATCTCGTCCACGCCGTCGGCGTTCTGAGTGATCGCCTGACCATGAATGTTGGTCGGCACGCCGCCCATCATGTAGTGGCAAGTCGGAACAACCGGAACCGGAGCAACCACCGGGTCAACGTGAGCAAAGGTCTTGGACAGCTCACAGATACCCGGCAGGCGGCTGTGCAGTACTTCTTCGCCCAGGTGATCGAGCTTGAGCAGTACGTGGTCGCCATTAGGGCCACAGCCGTTACCGGCAATGATTTCCTTGACCATCGAACGGGCTACAACGTCACGACCGGCAAGGTCTTTCGCGTTCGGAGCATAACGCTCCATGAAGCGCTCGCCGTTCTTGTTGATCAGGTAGCCACCTTCACCACGGCAACCTTCAGTTACCAGTACGCCGGCGCCGGCAATGCCGGTTGGGTGGAACTGCCACATTTCGATGTCTTGCACCGGTACGCCTGCACGCAGTGCCATGCCAACGCCGTCACCGGTGTTGATCAGGGCATTGGTGGTCGATGCGTAGATACGGCCTGCACCGCCAGTCGCCAGAACGGTAGCCTTGGCGCGGATGTAGGAGGTTTCACCGGTTTCGATGCAGATGGCGATCACACCGACGAATGCGCCGTCAGCGTTTTTCACCAGGTCAACCGCGTAGTACTCGTTCAGGAACGTGGTGCCGGCTTTCAGGTTGCCCTGATACAGGGTGTGCAGCAGCGCGTGACCGGTACGGTCGGACGCAGCACACGTACGGGCAGCCTGGCCGCCTTTACCGTAATCCTTCGACTGGCCGCCGAATGGACGCTGGTAGATACGACCCTGCTCGGTACGCGAGAACGGCAGACCCATGTGGTCCAGCTCGAACACGGCGGCCGGGCCTTCCTGACACATGTATTCGATAGCGTCCTGGTCACCGATGTAGTCGGAACCCTTGACGGTATCGTACATGTGCCAGCGCCAGTCATCGTTCGGGTCGGCGGACGCGATGGCGCAGGTGATGCCACCCTGGGCCGATACGGTGTGGGAACGCGTTGGGAACACTTTGGTGATCACAGCAGTCTTGTGACCGCCCTGGGCCAGCTGCAGCGCTGCGCGCATGCCAGCACCGCCGCCACCAATAATGATGGCGTCGAAGGAAATAGTTGGAATGTTAGCCATGAATCAGATACCCCAAAGAATCTGCACACCCCAGACGAAGTAAGCGAACATCGCGACGCCGCATACTGCCTGGAAGAGGAAACGGACTGCAGTCGCGGACTTGCCCAGCGCCATCGGCGTCAGGTAGTCAGTCGCGATGGTCCACATGCCGACCCAGGCGTGAGCGCCCAGAGCTACAAGTGCCAGCAGACTGAAGATTCGCATCGCATTGTGGGAAAACAGGCCGTGCCATTGCTCATAGCCAATGCCCGGGTTTGCGACGAGGTATCCGATCAGGAAAATGAAATAAGCCGCGAGAACGACCGCAGACACACGCTGCGCCATCCAGTCATAGAGGCCTGAACGCGAAAGGTTCGTAACGCTGGTTACCATATCCAAACTCCTGCCAGAACGATCAGCACCACGGAAATGGCGATGATGATTTTCGAGCCCAGGCGGCCGCCTTCCAGCGTCTCACCGATGCCCATATCCATGATCAAGTGGCGCACGCCGGCTACCAGATGATAAAGCAGAGCGGACAGGAGGCCCCATGCTACGAACTTGGCCAGCGGGCTGGTCAAGCATGCCTTCACCTCGGCAAAACCTTCCTCGGAACCCAGGGATTTGCTCAATGCATAAAGCATGATGCCCAAGCCCAGGAACAGGATGATGCCGGAAACACGGTGCAGGAACGACGTAACGCCGGTGATGGGGAGTTTGATGGTCCTTAGGTCTAGGTTTACAGGTCGTTGGCTATTCACGGCTTTTTTTCACACTGAAGAGCCCCTAACAATCAGGGCAAAGTTGTTGGGGAGTGCACTGGTCAGGTAAGCACCACCCAGGGAGTGCGACCCCCAATGAAAGCAAGCCCAAAAGCCCTTGGCGGTCGGTGGCCGAGTATAGACAGTTAGGTTACTAATGACAACGCGCGCTCCTCACCCTAATAGCTGATTGCGCTGGCGGGATAAAAGGCGTAAATGGCAGTCAATTTCGACGAAAAAGTACGGTTAAAGCCTTCTGGAGCAAGACTTTAGGCAAATTGACATCTGAATTTATCTCACTATAGTGGTGCGGGCCCTGCGTGGGGGGTCTGTCTGATGATTTGAAGCATAAATAGGAGGCCACATGGCTGACAAAAAAGCGCAGTTGATCATCGAGGGCGCAGCCCCCGTCGAGCTGCCCATTTTAACCGGCACCGTTGGTCCCGATGTTATCGACGTACGGGGCCTGACGGCCACGGGCCGTTTCACTTTCGACCCAGGCTTCATGTCGACCGCCTCTTGCGAGTCGAAGATCACCTATATCGACGGCGACAATGGCATTCTGCTGCACCGGGGCTACCCGATCGAGCAGCTGGCCGAGCAATCGGACTATCTCGAAACCTGCTACCTGCTGCTAAATGGCGAATTGCCAACAGCCGAGCAAAAAGCCCAGTTCGTCAGCACCGTGAAGAACCACACCATGGTTCACGAGCAGTTGAAGACCTTCTTCAACGGCTTCCGTCGCGACGCCCACCCGATGGCCGTGATGTGCGGCGTGGTTGGCGCCCTGTCGGCCTTCTATCACGACTCCCTGGACATCAATAACCCGCAGCATCGCGAAATCTCCGCGATCCGCCTGGTTGCCAAGATGCCAACCCTGGCCGCAATGGTTTACAAGTACTCCATGGGTCAACCCATGATGTACCCGCGCAACGACCTGACGTACGCGGAAAACTTCCTGCACATGATGTTCAACACCCCGTGCGAGATCAAACCGATCAGCCCCACACTCGCCAAGGCCATGGACCGGATCTTCATCCTCCACGCCGACCACGAGCAGAACGCCTCCACCTCCACCGTACGCCTGGCAGGCTCCTCGGGTGCCAACCCGTTCGCCTGTATCGCCGCCGGTATCGCCGCACTCTGGGGCCCTGCCCACGGCGGTGCGAACGAAGCCGTATTGACCATGCTCGATGAAATCGGCGATGTCTCGAACATCGACAAGTTCATCGCCAAGGCCAAGGACAAGAACGATCCGTTCAAGCTGATGGGCTTCGGTCACCGCGTCTACAAGAACCGTGACCCGCGCGCCACCGTGATGAAGCAGACCTGCGACGAAGTGTTGAAGGAGCTGGGCATCAAGAACGATCCGCAACTCGAACTGGCCATGCGCCTGGAAGAGATCGCGCTGACCGATCCGTACTTCATCGAGCGCTCGCTGTACCCGAACGTCGACTTCTACTCGGGGATCATTCTCAAGGCGATCGGCATTCCAACCAGCATGTTCACCGTGATCTTCGCCCTGGCGCGGACCGTGGGCTGGATCTCCCACTGGAAAGAAATGCTCTCCAGCCCGTACAAGATTGGCCGCCCGCGCCAGCTGTACACCGGCTACGAGTCGCGTGACATCACCAAGCTGGAAGACCGCAAGTAAGCCATCAAGCGCTTAGCTGTACTGAAAACGGCCTCCTTTGTGGAGGCCGTTTTTGTTTGTGTCGCCAGGCCCGGCGCCATCGCAGGCAAGCCAGCTCCCACGGGAGAATGCATTTCAAAGGTAGGAGCCGGGCTCGCCCGCGATGAGGCCAGCCAAAACACCCCAGAAACCCCAGCCACCGACTTATCGCTCGCACGCTCTGCGTGGGAACGATCAACTATCTGCTTTTTATTGATGCCAGACTTGAGAAACAGTTTTGTGAAATCCGTTACCAATAAAAGCAAAAAAAAGCCCCGATCTCGCGACCGGGGCTTTTTTTGTAACTGTTACGACGCTTAGTGGTTAACCGCCCCACTCGCCCCCAGGCCCGTTTGTGAACGCACAAACTGCGGGAAGTACAGCGCACGCTCTTTCTCTGCCGCCGCCGACTTGTCGGTGATGGAGAAGAACCAGATGCCGATGAACGCAATGATCATCGAGAACAGCGCCGGGTATTCGTACGGGAAGATAGCTTTCTCGTGGTGCAGGATCGACACCCAGATGGTCGGGCCGAGGATCATCAGGCCAACGGCACTGATCAAGCCCAGCCAGCCGCCAATCATCGCGCCACGGGTGGTGAGGTTTTTCCAGTACATGGAAAGCAGCAGCACCGGGAAGTTACAGCTGGCGGCAATGGAGAACGCCAGGCCGACCATGAACGCAATGTTCTGGCTCTCGAACAAGATACCCAAGCCGATTGCCAGCACCGCCAGGGCGATGGTGGTGATCTTCGACACGCGAATCTCATCCTTCTCGTTGGCCTTGCCCTTCTTGATCACGCTGGCATACAGGTCGTGGGACACCGCCGAAGCACCCGCCAGGGTCAAGCCGGCAACCACTGCCAGAATGGTGGCAAACGCCACGGCCGAGATGAAGCCCAGGAAAATACTGCCGCCCACCGCGTTGGCCAAATGCACCGCCGCCATGTTGTTGCCGCCAAGCAAGGCGCCTGCCGCGTCCTTGAACGCCGGGTTGGTGCTGACCAGCAGGATCGCGCCAAAGCCGATGATAAAGGTCAGGATGTAGAAGTAACCGATGAAGCCGGTGGCATACAGCACGCTCTTACGCGCTTCCTTGGCGTCGCTTACGGTGAAGAAGCGCATCAGGATGTGCGGCAGGCCAGCAGTACCGAACATCAGCGCCAGCCCGAGGGAGAACGCCGAGATCGGGTCTTTCACCAGGCCGCCCGGGCTCATGATCGCTTCACCTTTAGGGTGAACCTTGATCGCCTCGGCAAACAGCGTGTTGAAGTCGAAGTTGACGTGCTTCATCACCATCAGCGCCATGAACGAGGCACCGGACAGCAGCAGCACTGCCTTGATGATCTGCACCCAGGTGGTCGCCAGCATGCCGCCGAACAACACATACAGGCACATCAGGATGCCCACCAGAATCACCGCCACGTGGTAATCCAGGCCGAACAGCAGTTGGATCAGCTTGCCCGCGCCAACCATCTGCGCGATCAGGTAGAACGCCACCACCACCAGCGAGCCACAGGCCGACAGGCTGCGGATCTGGGTTTGCCCGAGGCGATAGGACGCCACGTCGGCAAAGGTGTACTTGCCCAGGTTACGCAGGCGCTCGGCGATCAGGAACAGAATGATCGGCCAGCCCACCAGGAAGCCGATCGAATAGATCAGGCCGTCGTAGCCGGAAGTGAACACCAGCGCGGAAATACCCAGGAAAGACGCTGCCGACATATAGTCGCCCGCAATCGCCAGGCCGTTTTGGAAGCCGGTAATCTTGCCGCCGGCCGCATAGTAGTCAGCCGCCGATTTGTTGCGCTTGGACGCCCAGTAGGTGATGCACAGCGTTGCGCCGACAAACGCCACGAACATCAGGATCGCTGCGATATTCAGCGGTTGCTTATGCACTTCACCGGTCAAGGCATCCGCTGCCCAAACGGCGGGCGCGAAGATCGAAGCGCCACCTACAGCCAATAAACGCCGGATCATTGCGCAGCCTCCTTGAGAATCGCATTGTTCAGGTCGTCGAATTCGCCGTTGGCGCGCCGTACGTAGATGCCGGTAAGAATGAAGGCCGACACAATCAGCCCGACCCCGATCGGGATTCCCCAGGTAATCGAGGAACCGGGACTGAGCTTGGCCCCCAGCACTTGTGGCCCGTAGGCAATCAACAGGATGAAAGCGGAGTAAAGCCCTAGCATGATCGCCGAGAGAATCCAGGCGAACCTTTCCCTTTTTCTCACCAGCTCCTTGAAACGCGGGCTGTTTTGAATCGAGAGGTAAATGCTGTCGTTCATTGTTTTTATCCTCGCAGCACAGCTTTTTTATTATTGGAACGTATCCACTGTATGCGGCTGCAGAACAGGTTCCAGACGACCTTAGTATTAGAACGACATTAGCGTTGGCGCCAACTTTGAACTGATTAAAGTGACAGCCTTTACCCCAGAAACGACAAAACCCGCCTGACGAAAACGCCAGGCGGGCTTGCAAGGTGCTAGCTAGACAGCTCGACGGTTATTTACCAATCCACTCGGCCACACGCTCAGGGTGCTTGGCCACCCAGTCCTTGGCTGCCGCATCCGGCTTGGCACCCTCTTGAATAGCGAGCATGACTTCGCCGATTTCATCCTTGGAGGCCCACTGGAATTTCTTCAGGAAGGCGGCGACTTCCGGCGCCTTCTTCTCCAGGCCCTTGCTGCCGATGCTGTTGACGGTTTCAGCAGCCCCATAAATTCCTTTTGGATCGTCCAGGAAACGCAGTTTCCACTTGGCGAACATCCAGTGCGGCACCCAACCGGTGACTGCAATGGACTCCTGTTTGTCTTCGGCACGGGTCAGTTCGGCGATCATCGCGGCGCCCGAGCTGGCTTGCAGCTTGTAGTCCAGGCCATAGGCCTTGATGGCTTCGTCGGTCTTGAGCATCACGCCTGAACCGGCGTCGATGCCGACGATCTTGTTCTTGAAGGTGGTGTCGGTCTTGAGGTCTTCAATCGATTTGGCCTTGACGTACTCCGGCACGATCAGGCCGATTTTTGCATCCTTGAAGTTGGGGCCGTAGTCGACCACCTTGTCCTTGTTCTTGGCCCAGTACTCACCGTGGGTCACGGGCAGCCAGGCAGAGAGCATGGCGTCGAGCTTGCCGGTGGCCACGCCCTGCCACATGATCCCGGTAGCGACGGCCTGCAGTTTCACGTCATAACCGAGCTTTTCCTTGATCACTTCTGCCGCCACGTGGGTGGTGGCAACGCTGTCAGACCAGCCATCTACGTAACCGATGCTCAGGGTTTTGCTGTCGGCGCTGGCCAGTGTGGAGCTCATCGCAACTACCAGAGTGGCAGCTGCGCCCAAGAGTCGTCGCATCTTCATAGTACTTCCCCGAAAGTGCTGCGCCCGGCGGATGCCGAGCGACGTCAACCTGTTGTTATGTGGTGCACCGCGCCCCCTTCACGCGCATCGATCCGGCGGCCCAGACATCAGTGGAGTGCTGACACTTCGATCATCAACCTGCCGGGGCCTTGGACCTGCTCTGACTGCGACCTCAGGTGAGCAAGAAACGACATCACATCGCCAGCAGGACGATTTGTAGGACATCGCAGCAAAATCCCGCCCGAACTTTGCATGTCTAAATTATGCGACCGCACTGGGACGGGCTAAATCCGGGTAAGATGCGCGCCTTTGCTCCCCAGATAAGCCGACCATGCCCGCGACTGCCCGCTTCCCTGCCCTGCCCTATATTTTCGCCCTGATCCTCGGCGTGCTTGCCCTTGTCGGCTATTGGTACGGCCTCGGCCGGCCTGTGGTGTTGCCGGACGTGGCCAGCGCCAGCCACAAAATGCAATGCGCCTCGTACACGCCGTTCGACAAGGACCAGTCGCCGTTCGACCAGCCTTTCAAGCTGCGCCCCGAGCGCATGGACGCCGACCTGGCCCTGCTGGCCACCCGCTTTGAATGCATTCGCACCTACTCCATGACCGGCCTGGAAGCCTTGCCGGACCTGGCACGCAAGCATGGGTTGAAGTTAATGGCCGGCGCCTGGGTCAGCAGTGACCCGGTTGCCACCGAAAAAGAAGTCGCCGAGTTGATCGCTGCCGCCAACGCCAACCCGGACGTGGTCACCTCGGTGATCGTCGGCAACGAAGCGCTGCTGCGCAAGGAAGTCACCGCCAAGCAGTTGGTGACGCTGATCCATAAGGTCAAAAGCCAGATCAAGCAGCCGGTGACTTATGCCGACGTGTGGGAGTTCTGGCTCAAGCACCCGGAAATCGCCCCGGCGGTGGATTTCCTGACCATTCACCTGCTGCCGTATTGGGAAGATGACCCGTCGGGCATCGACCAGGCGCTCAAGCATGTGGGTGATGTACGTCAGACTTTCGGCAACCAGTTCGCTCCCAAGGACGTGCTGATCGGCGAGACTGGCTGGCCCAGCGAAGGCCGCCAGCGCGAAACCGCCGTGCCGAGCCGGGTCAATGAAGCCAAGTTCATGCGCGGCTTTGTGGCCATGGCCGAGGCCAATGGCTGGCATTACAACCTGATCGAAGCCTTTGACCAGCCATGGAAACGCGCCAGCGAAGGCGCGGTCGGGGGTTACTGGGGGCTGTTTGATGCTGATCGCCAGGACAAGGGCATCCTCGCCGGGCCGGTCAGCAATGTGCCGTACTGGCCGCTGTGGCTGGGCGTGGGCGGGATTATCCTGCTGGGCACCTTGGTACTTGGCGGGCGCGTTCGCAGCACGCGCGCAGCACTCATGCTGCCATTGCTCGGTGCCGTAGCGGCCTGTTCCATCGGCACTTGGGCCGAACTGACCCGCGTTACCGCGCGCTTCAACGATGAATGGGTGTGGGCAGGCTTGCTGGTGGTGTTGAACCTGCTGGTGCTGGCCCACGCCGCCCTGGCCCTGAGCGCGCGCGACGGTTGGCGTGAGCGGGCCTTTAACTGGCTGGAGCAACGCGCGGGCTGGCTGGTGGCAATCGCCGGGTTCGCCGGTGCGGTAATGATGCTGGCGCTGGTGTTTGACCCGCGTTATCGCAGCTTCCCGAGTGCGGCGCTGGTGTTGCCGGCGCTGGTTTACCTGGTTCGCCCGGTAACCGGCCCGCGTCGGGAGATTGCGCTGCTGGCCTTCATCATCGGCGCTGGCATTGCGCCACAGCTGTATCGCGAAGGTGTGCAGAACCAGCAGGCGTGGGGTTGGGCAATCGTGAGTGTGCTGATGGTTGTAGCCTTGTGGCGTTGCTTGCGCGTGCGCAAGGCTTAAGGCCGCCATCGCAGGCAAGCCCGCTCCCACATTAAGGCCGAATTCACGCGGTCAAACTGTGGGAGCGGGCTTGCAGGCGAAGAGCCCCTGTCAGGCCGCCCGCGGCTTCCTGACCAGCCGCAACCCTGCAATCACCACCGCAAACACCGCAAACGTGGTGTTGTACAACGCCAGCGCCGGCAAGCCGAACACCATCCCCAACACGGCCAGGCCCCATCCGGCACGGCCCGGCACAAAAAATCCCAGCACCGATGTAACCAACGCGGCCCAGCCCAACACCTTGAAGTGAATCATCAACCCCAGGTTCGAGCGCAACTGGCATTCCCAGCGGCTGGCCTCATCGGCGCAGATGCCAACCCACTGGCCATCCTCCATAAAGCCGTAACGTGCGCCATAACTGGCGGCCAGCCATAAAGGCAAGGCAATAAGCAGCAGGATCAACGGCAAACGACGGGACATGGGGCACTCCGATAGGCAAAAACGGCGCTCAGCTTAATCCCACGGCGGCCGTTAGCAAGCGGTGTGCACAGATAAGTGTTCATCCAGGCGTCGCAAAGTGTATCTTCTCGCTACTATTACCCCGATTCCGTGGCTTTTTTCCGACTTTTAGTGCCGAAGGCTGGCACTTCGGTGGCAACGCGGTGGTCATAGCCTGCGAACTTCATTCAGCACGTTTCCTCTTAGGGATTAAGTCATGCTCCGTTCCTTGCGCTGTGCTGCCTTGCTGGGCAGCCTATTTTTGAGTGCGTCAGCACTGGCCGTCGACATCGACCAGGCCAGCTATGGCTACCCTTTGACCAACCCGTTCGAAGCGACCATTGCGACCACCCCGCCTGACCTTCGGCCTAAATTGCCGACCGACGACGAGATCAACCAGTCCGACTACACGCTGAACATGCGCCCCGAGCGCGAGTTCAGCCTGCCGGACAACTTCTGGGCGGTGAAGAAACTCACCTATCGCATCGCCAAACAAGACCACGCCGCGCCACTGATCTTCCTGATCGCGGGCACCGGCGCGCGGTTTGACAGCAGCATCAACGAATACCTGAAAAAACTCTATTACCAGGCCGGCTACCACGTGGTGCAGCTGTCGTCGCCGACCAGCTTCGACTTCATCAGCGCCGCCTCGCGCTTCGCCACCCCGGGGATTACCCAGGAAGACGCCGAGGACATGTACCGCGTGATGCAAGCTGTGCGTGCGCAGAACGCTTCGCTGCCGGTAACTGACTTCTACCTCACCGGCTACAGCCTCGGTGCCCTGGATGCGGCGTTTGTCAGCAAGCTCGACGAGACCCGTCGCAGCTTCAACTTCAAAAAGGTGCTGCTGCTCAACCCGCCGGTCAACCTCTACACCTCCATCACCAACCTCGACAAGCTGGTACAGACCGAGGTCAAAGGCATCAACAACACCACCACTTTCTATGAGCTGGTGCTGAGCAAACTGACTCGCTACTTCCAGCAAAAGGGCTACATCGACCTTAATGACGCCCTGCTCTACGACTTCCAGAACTCCAAGCAGCACCTGACCAACGAACAAATGGCGATGCTGATCGGCACCTCGTTCCGCTTCTCGGCGGCCGACATTGCCTTTACCTCGGACCTGATCAACCGCCGTGGCCTGATCATTCCGCCTAAATACCCGATCACCGAAGGCACCAGCCTCACGCCGTTCCTCAAGCGTGCGCTGCAATGCGACTTCGACTGCTACCTCACCGAACAAGTGATCCCCATGTGGCGCGCGCGTTCCGACGGCGGCAGCCTGCTGCAACTGGTTGACCAGGTGAGCCTGTACGCGCTCAAGGACTACCTGCACAGCAGCCCGAAAATCGCGGTGATGCACAACGCCGACGACGTGATCCTCGGCCCTGGCGACCTCGGTTTCCTGCGTAAAACCTTCGGCGATCGCTTGACCGTCTACCCGCTGGGCGGCCACTGCGGCAACCTCAATTACCGCGTCAACGCCGACGCCATGCTGGAGTTCTTCCGTGGCTAAATATCTTCTGCTGCTCGCCGCCCTGATGTGCGCGGGCGTCGCCAATGCCGACAACAGCAAGGCACATGAACCGGTCAAAATAGATTCCGACGGTTTCAAGGAGCCGCTGACCAAGCTCAAGTTCAACCCGGGCCTGGACCAGCGCGAGTTCGAGCGTTCATCGCTGACCGCGCTCAACGTGTATGACCCGCTGGAGTCGTGGAACCGCCGCGTGTACCACTTCAACTATCGCTTCGATCAGTGGGTGTTCCTGCCGGTGGTTGACGGCTACCGCTATGTCACCCCGAGCTTTCTGCGCACCGGCGTGAGTAACTTCTTCAACAACCTGGGCGACGTGCCCAACCTGTTGAACAGCCTGCTGCAGCTCAAGGGCCATCGCTCCCTGGAAACCACCGGGCGCCTGCTGCTCAACACCACCATTGGCGTCGCCGGCCTGTGGGACCCGGCCACCGCCATGGGCCTGCCGCGCCAGAGCGAAGACTTCGGTCAAACCTTGGGTTTCTACGGCGTACCCGGCGGCGCCTACCTGGTGCTGCCGATCTTCGGCCCGTCGAACCTGCGCGACACCACCGGCTTGATCGTCGACTACGGCGCAGAAACCGAGATCAACTTCCTCAACGTGTCCAAGGTCAGCGAAAACCACCCGGAAATCTGGGCCCTGCGCGCCGTCGACAAGCGCTACCAGACCAGCTTCCGCTACGGTCAGATGAACTCGCCGTTTGAGTACGAGAAGGTGCGGTATATCTACACCGAATCGCGCAAGTTGCAGATTGCCGAGTAAACGCCATCCAGATACAAAAAAGCCACTCACCTAAATGAGTGGCTTTTTTGTTTGTGCTCCAACATCACTCAGCAGTACGTGACGTATCCACAGAGCGACTGCCAGATTGTTCTTTAACGCCCGGGCATAACCCAAAACCAACCCAGAAGAGCGACCCGACAAAAGGCAACAACGTCCAGAACGAGTTGACCTGGCTAATGCCGTTATCGGTGAGCCTTCTGCATAACAGAGTGACCCTGGCTGGCAGCGTCAGCAGCAAATAACCCAAGCCAATACCCAAGGTAGTTTTTATCCATTCTTCAAAAAACCAACTGCAAATCGCTATGTATGCCCCTGCAATTACCTTATCAACCAACTGAAAATACCAGAAGGCTCGCCTGTGCGACCGCCCCTCGAATACAAATGATTTCTTCAGTGCGTCCAGATACCAATTCATTTAAAACTCCCTGATTACAGACTCTGTAAAACGCCTGGATAGGCCAAACAGAGCCGCAGATCTTAGGAAGGTTTGAATGGGTCCTCTGTAGGGAAAAGCCTAAAGCGCTGCGACTAGACTGACTCACACGCCCTGGCAAACACCTGTCAATGTCTTACTGCGTGCCAAATTTTCTCGCAGATCTGAACCACCACCAACGCTGCCGCCCCCGCAATAATGCCGGCCACCGCATTGAGCAGCGTCGGCATCAGCCACGCCAGCCCACCGGTGCTCTGGCTCACCACCTCAATCCAGTGATGCACCACCGGCACGCCGTGTGTGAGAATCCCGCCGCCGACCATGAACATCGCTGCCGTGCCGATCACCGACAGGCTTTTCATCATGTAAGGCGCAGCACGCAGAATCGCCCCGCCGATGCTACGTGCGGCCTGGCCGGGCTTTTGGGTCAGCCACAGGCCGAGGTCATCGAGCTTGACGATACCGGCGACCAGGCCGTAAACGCCGATGGTCATGACAATGGCGATGCCGGACAGCACGATCACTTGCTGCATCAACGGTGCGTCGGCGACCGTGCCGAGGGTGATGGCGATGATTTCCGCCGACAGAATGAAGTCGGTACGGACCGCGCCCTTGATCTTGTCCTTCTCAAACGCAACCAAGTCAGTCGCCGGGTCCGCCACCGCTTCAACCAAGTGCGCCTGTTCCTCAGTGCGCTTGTGTATGAAGCTATGCGCGAGCTTCTCAAAGCCCTCGAAACACAGATAAGCCCCGCCCAGCATCAACAACGGCGTGACCGCCCACGGCGCAAACGCGCTGATTAGCAGCGCCGCAGGCACCAGAATCAACTTGTTGAGAAACGAACCCTTGGCCACCGCCCACACCACCGGGATCTCCCGCTCGGCCCGCACCCCGGAAACCTGCTGGGCATTCAACGCCAAGTCATCGCCGAGCACCCCGGCAGTCTTCTTGGCGGCCATTTTGGTCATCAACGCCACATCGTCGAGGACGGCGGCGATGTCGTCGATCAGTACCAGTAAGCTGCTTCCTGCCATGACGCGGTCATCCTGAAATTAAAGTGCCGCGAATATAACGCGGCGACCGTGAGGGAATATAGGTTTCCACTGCGTGGAGGATTGCTGGTGATCTGGCTTTTGATCTTGATCTTGATCTGAGTCGCCCCGTCAACCACGCTGGCCGAACACAGGCTTGGGGCATGCCGAGCCAAGGCGAGGCACCGAGTGGTGGGGCGAAGACTTTTTGGTTACTTTTGTGTCTTTACAAAAGTGACCCGCTGTAAGAGCGGAACCCTAAGCGGCCGTTACCGCAGCAATGGATATGCACTCCGAATCAATATCCCAGCCAACTGACATATAGCCTTCGCGAGCAAGCCCGCTCCCACAGTTGGAATGTGCTGGGTCAGCAAAATACTGGGCGGCCCGGAGACCGCAATCGCAGGCAAGCCAGCTCCCACAGTTTGATTGCGGTGTATCAACTCATCAGGGCGCCTGCCAACCACCGCCCAGGCTCTGGATCAACGCCACGCTGCCCTGGCTAAGTTGCCCTTGGGTATCACGCAGGTTCTGCTCCGCTTGCAGCAACACCAGTTGCTGGGTCAGCACCGTCTCCTGGCTGACTGTGCCTGCGCGCAACTGCGCTTGCTGACTGCCGAACAACTGCTGATTGCGCTGGTACACCTGCTGGAAAGCATCCGCCTGGGTTTGCAGATGGTTGATCGCCGACAAATTGTCCTCGACATTCTGCAAGGCACTCAGCACCGTGCCCCGATAATTCGCCGCAATCTGGTCATAGCTGGCCTCAGCCTGCTTGACCGCCGCCTCGCGCGCGCCGCCATCAAAAATCGTCTCCGCCAGCGCCGGCCCCAATGTCCAGATGCGGTTGGGCAGGGAGAACAACCCACCCAGCGCACTGCCGCGATACCCCAGCTGGGCAGTCAGGTCCAGGGTGGGAAAGAACGCCGCCTGCGCCACGCCGATCTTGGCATTCGCCGCCGCCGCCGAGCGCTCAGCCGCAACCACGTCAGGCCGGCGTTGCAACAAAGTCGAGGCCAGGGTCAACGGTGGCCGTGGCACCACGAATGCAAAATCAGTCCGTGGCGCAATGCTGAACTCACTCGGCGCCACGCCCACCAGCACCGCCAAGGCATGCTCGTACTGTTCGCGATCACGCAGCGAGGTCTGCAAGCCGGCTATCGAGGTGGTCAATTGATCCTGAGCCACCAGCAACTGGTCATTGGTCGCCACGCCCTGGGTGAACTGCGCCTGGATCATGTCGAGCAATTGCTGATTGATGCGCTGCTGCTGTTGCAACAGGCGCACATCGATATCCATCTGCCGCAACGCCAGGTAATTGCTCGCCACGCTGGAACTGATCGACAACCGCACACCGGCCAGCAGCGCATCCGATTGCTGGGCGGTGGCCTGGCTCGATTCGATCCCCCGGCGCACTTCACCCCACAAATCCGGCTCCCAACTCGCGGTCAAGGTGGCGCTGACGCTGTTCTTCACCCCGGTCGATGCGGTGGTGGTGCTGGACGTGCTGCCGTCGCCGCCCTCGCCGCGCGAACCGGACAAGCCCACGCCCACCGTCGGCCACAACCCGGCGCGGCTCGACGCCACCTGCGCCTGGGCCAATCGATACGCCGCCTCGGCCGCAATAATCGACTGGTTGGCCTTGGCCGAACGCGCCACCAAGTCATTGAGCACCGGGTCCTGATAGGCCAGCCACCACTGGCTGTCCAGCGCCCCTTGGGGGTTGGACACCGCGCGCTGCCACTGCGCGCCTTCCTTGAACGACTGCGGCAGCTCCATTGCCGGTTTCTGGTAATCCGGCCCCACCATGCAGCCCCCCAGCACCAGGCTGGCCAACAGCACGCTATATCTGAGTTTCATGACCTTGCTTCCTTGTGCCGCCCCAGGCGTTGCGACGCCCGGTCGAGCCAGAGGTAAATCACCGGAGTGGTGTAGAGCGTCAGCACCTGGCTGAGCAACAGCCCACCAATAATCGCAATCCCCAACGGCCGGCGCAGTTCCGAGCCATAACCTGAGCCGAGCACCAGCGGCAGTGCGCCGAGAATCGCCGCCAGCGTTGTCATCATGATCGGTCGGAAGCGGATCAGGCAGGCGCGCCGGATCGCTTCCTTGGCCGTGAGGCCAAACTCACGCCGCTCGGTGATCGCGAAGTCGATCATCATGATTGCGTTCTTCTTGACGATGCCGATCAACAGGATCACGCCTACCAGCGCGATGATCGACAGTTCGGTGCCGGTCAGCAGCAAGGCGATCAACGCACCGACGCCCGCCGAGGGCAAGGTGGAGAGGATGGTCAGTGGGTGCATCAGGTTTTCATACAGAATGCCCAGCACGATGTACACCGAGAGCAACGCGGCGACGATCAGCAGCGGCTCGCTGGCCACCGACGACTGGAACACCTGGGCCGTGCCGGCAAACTGGCCGGTGACGCTGGCCGGCATGCGCAGCTGTTTCACCGCGTCGTCCACCAGCGCGGTGGCCTGGCCGATGGAGGTGCCGGGGGCGAGGTTGAACGAGACGGTCACGGCGGGAAAAGTGCCTTGGTGGCTGATCGAAATCGCCGTGCGCGAGATGCTGTTATCGGCCAGCGCGGACAGCGGCACCAACGTCGTGGGCGTGGTCAGGTTCGGCGCGACGGTGGTGCCCTTGGTCGCCACTGCCGTGTTGCCGGCCGGCACGTAAATACCCTCGAGCGCTTGAGGATCGGTCCAGTACTGCGGGGCGATTTCCATCACCACGTGGTACTGGTTGGCGGCGCGATAAAGGGTCGAGACCTGACGCTGGCCGAACGCGTCGTACAGCGTCTGGTCCACCGCCGACATGCCCACGCCGAGCCGCGCGGCGGTGTCACGGTTGATGCTCACATTGGCCAATAGACTGTTGTCTTGCTGGTCGGTGTTCAAGTCGGTGAGTTGCGCCAACGTGTGCAGCACTTCCACCACCTTGGGCACCCATTCATCCAGGGATTGCTGGTCGTCGGCGGTCAGCGTGTATTGGTACTGCGCGCCGCTTTGTCGGCCCCCCACGGTGATGTCCTGGGCGGCCTGCAAAAACAGCTTGGTGCCAGGCAGATCGCCGAGGCTGCGGCGGATCTGGCCGATCACATCGACGGCACTGTCCTTGCGCTGATCAATCGGCTTGAGCAGCACAAACAGCTGCGCACTGTTGACCGCCCCGCCGCCACCGCCACCACCGCCGACAAACCCGGCAGCGGTTTGCACATTGGGGTTTTGCATGACCTTGTGGTTGATCTCGGTGAAGTCCTTTTGCATCGCCCCGTAGGAAATACTCTGCGCCGCGATGATGCTGCCCTGCAGGCGGCCGGTGTCTTCCTGGGGAAAAAAGCCCTTGGGCACCAGCACGTACAGCACGCCCGCGAGCACGATCACCAGCACAGTCACTGCGCCCATCAGAATCGAGTGCTCGATGACCCAGCCCAGCGTGCGGTCGTAAAAGCGGTGAAAGCGTGAATCGGGGTGTTCATTGCCTTCGCGGATTTCCTTGGGCGCGCGCAGCAGCACGCTGGCGAGCATCGGCGTCACCGTCAGCGAAATCACCATCGAGATGACGATGGCCACCGACAGCGACACCGAGAACTCGCGAAACAGCCGCCCGACAATCCCGCCCATCAGCAACAACGGAATAAACACCGCCACCAGCGACACGCTGATGGTCAGCACCGTAAAGCCGACTTCCTGCGCCCCGGCCAGCGCGGCTTCGACCCGCGTCTTGCCGCGCTCCAGGTGGCGCATGATGTTTTCCACCACCACGATCGCATCGTCGACCACAAAGCCGGTGGAAATCGTCAGCGCCATCAGCGACAGGTTATTCAGGCTGTAGCCGAGGAAGTACATCGCGCCAAAGGTGCCAAGCAACGACAACGGCACCACCACGGCGGGCACCAGGGTGCTGCGCCAGTCGCGGAAGAAACCGAAGGTCACCAGCGTCACCAGCAGGATCGAGGCCAGCAAGGTCAATTCCACGTCATGCAACGACGCGCGAATGGTGGTGGTGCGGTCCATCAACAGGTTGAGCTTGATCGACGCCGGAATCGAGCTTTGCAAAAACGGCAGCGAGGCTTTCACCGCGTCCACCGTGTCGATCACGTTGGCGCCCGGCTGCTTGAACACCACCAGCAGCACCGCCGGCTTGCCGTTGGACAGGCCGAAGTTGCGCAGGTCCTGCACGTCTTCGCGCACATAGCCGAGGTCGGCAATGTGGATCAGGTCGCCGTTTTTGGCCTTGACCACCAGCGGCCCGTAGTCGTTGCTGTCGAGCAACTGGTCATTAGCGCCAATGCCATACGAGCGGTCGCCGACCGCCACGTTGCCCTTGGGCAAGTTGGCGTTGGAGGCGCTGATAACCTGGCGCACCTGCTCCAGGCTGACGCCGTATTGGTTGAGCCGGTCCGGGTTCAGCTCAATGCGCACCGCCGGCAACGCGCCGCCGCCCACCGTCACGTCGCCGACGCCGGTGGTCTGCAACAGGCGCTGCTCAAGCACCGTCGAGGCCGCGTCGTACATCTGCCCCGGCGTGGCACTGTCGGAGGTCAGGCTGATGATCAGGATCGGCGAATCGGCCGGGTTGACCTTGCGGTAGGTCGGGTTGCCGGACAAGTCGCTGGGCAAGTTGCTGCGCGCGGCGTTGATCGCCGCCTGCACGTCCCGCGCGGCGCCGTCGATGTCGCGGCTCAAGTCGAACTGCAGGGTGATGCGCGTCGAGCCGAGGCTGCTGGCCGAGGTCATTTGCGTGACCCCGGCGATCTGCCCGAACTGGCGTTCCAGCGGCGTGGCCACGGAGCTGGCGACGGTGGTGGGGTCGGCGCCAGGCAACGAGGCGCTGACGCTGATGGTCGGGAAGTCCACTTCCGGCAGCGGCGCCACCGGCAACAGGTTGAAGGCCAACACACCAAACAACGCCAGCCCGGCCGCCAGCAACGTGGTGGCAATCGGGCGATGGATAAACGGCGCGCTGAGGTTCATCGCATCATTCCAACGCCACCGGGCGGCGGCTGAAACGCTGCCCCAGGCCGTGCATGGCGAGGAAGATCACCGGCGTGGAAAACAGCGTGAGCAACTGGCTGAGCAACAGCCCGCCGATGATCGCGATGCCCAGCGGGTGGCGCAGCTCCGAGCCGATGCCGGTGCCCAACGCCAACGGCACCGCGCCGAACAGCGAGGCCATGCTGGTCATCAGAATCGGCCGAAAGCGCAGCTCCGCCGCCTGGCGAATCGCTTCTACCGGGCTCAAGCCGCCCTCACGTAGAAGCTCCAGCGCGAAGTCGACCATCATGATGCCGTTTTTCATGACGATGCCGATCAGCAACACAATGCCAATCAGGCCGATGATGTCGAACTGCGTGCCCGTCACCAGCAACGCCAGCAACGCGCCGAGGGCCGCCGACAACAGGGTCGACAGGATGGTCACCGGGTGCACGAAGCTCTCGTACAGAATGCCCAGCATCAGGTACACCACCACGATCGCCGCCAGCACCAGAAACACCTGGTTTGACAGCGATGCCTGGAACGTCGCCGCCGCACCTTCAAGATTGGCTTGCACCGACAACGGCAGGCCGACCTTGGCTTCAATGTCCTGCAGCCGCGTCACCGCCGCGCCCAGCGTCTGGCCGGGCGCGAGGTTGAACGACACATCCGCATAGGGAAACTGCCCCAACCGGTTGATGGTGACCGGCGAACGCACCACCTCCAGGGTCGCCATGCTCGACAGCGGCGCCACGCCACCGCCAGGAATATCCACGTACAAACCGGTGAGCAAGTCCGGCAAGTTGCGCGGCGGGTGGTCGGTGGCGATCACCACGTGGTACTGGTTGAGCTGGGTGTAGATGGTTGAGACCTGGCGCTGGCCGAACGCGTCGTACAGCACATCGTCAATGGCCTGCGGAGTAATCCCCAGGCGCGAGGCGGTGGCGCGGTCGAAGGTCAGCTTGATCTGGTTGCCAAACTGCATGGCCTGGCTTTGCACGTCGGTGAACATCGGGTCTTGCTTGATTGCGGCCAGCAGCTTGGTGGTCCACTGCTCCAGCTCATCCGGGTCGGTGGCTTGCAGGCCCAGGCGGTAGCTGGTGGTGGACACCGTGGCGTCCAGGGTCAGGTCCTGCACCGAGTGCAGGTACAGGCGGATGCCGGCGTCGTCGGCATTCGCATCGGCCAGGCGGCGGATCACTTCGGTGCTGCTGTCTCGCTCGCCACGCGGCTTGAGGTTGATCAGCAAGTTGCCCTGGTTGATGGTCGGGTTGGTCTGGTCGATACCGACGAACGACGACAGGCTTAGCACCGCCGGGTCCTTGAGGATGCGTGCGGCCAGGCGTTGCTGTTCAACCTGCATCTGCTGAAACGAGATGGTCGGCGAGGCCTGGGAAATGCCCTGGATCAGGCCGGTGTCCTGATCGGGAAAAAAGCCCTTGGGCATGATCACCAAGGTGAACAAGGTCAGCGCGGCGGTGAGCACCACCGAGATCAGGGTCAAGGTGCGGTGCGCCAACACCCAATCCAGGCCGCGTACGTAGTGGTTGTTGATGCGGTCGAAGAAGTCCGGGCGGCGCTCTTCATGCTTGGATTTGAGCATGCGCGCGCACATCATGGGCGTCAGCGTCAGTGAAATCACTGCCGAAATCACGATGGTCACCGCCACGGTCATGGCGAATTCGCGGAACAACCGCCCGACCACATCGCCCATGAACAGCAGCGGGATCATCACCGCGATCAGCGCGATGGACAGCGAGATGATGGTGAAGCCGATCTGCTCCGCGCCCTTGAGTGCCGCTTGCAACGGGGTGTCGCCGGCCTCCAGGTAGCGCGTGATGTTTTCGATCATGACGATGGCGTCATCGACCACAAAACCGATGGCGATGGTCAATGCCATCAACGTCAGGTTGTTCAGCGAAAAGCCCAGCGCGTAGGCCACCGCCAGGGTGCCGATCAACGTCAGCGGGATGGTGACGGCAGGAATGATCGTGGCCGCAATATTGCGCAGGAAGATGAAGATCACGATCACCACCAGCAAAATCGCCAGCCCCAGCTCGTACTGCACATCGGTGACCGAGGCGCGGATGGTCTGGGTGCGGTCGGTGAGCACCGCGACCTTCAAGGTGCCCGGCAGGCTGGCGCGTAATTTGGGCAGCAGTTGCTGCACGCGGTCGACCACTTCGATCACGTTGGCGCCGGGCTGGCGCTGGATGTTCAACACGATGGACGGCGTGTCATTGGTCCACGCCGCCTGGCGAGGGTTTTCCGCGCCCTGGGTGGAACTGGCGATCTGCGACAGGCGAATCGGCGCGCCATTTTTGTAGGCAATCACCAGGTCACGGTATTCCTCGGCCGACTGCAGTTGGTCGTTGGCGCCAATGGAATAGGCCTGAAACTTGCCATCGATATTGCCCTTGGCCTGGTTGACGTTGGCCGTACCGAGCGAGGTGCGCAGGTCATCCAGGGACAGGCCGAGGCTGTTCAGCGCCGACGTGTTGGCCTCGACCCGCACCGCCGGGCGCTGGCCGCCACTGATGGTGACCAGCCCGACGCCGGTGATCTGCGAGATTTTCTGTGCCAGGCGCGTGTCGGCCAGGTCTTCGACCTTGGTCAGCGGCAACACGTCGGAGGTCAATGACAGGGTCAGCACCGGCGCATCTGCCGGGTTGACCTTGCTGTACACCGGCGGGTACGGCAGGTTGGCCGGCAGGAAGGTGCCCGCCGCGTTGATCGCCGCCTGCACTTCCTGTTCGGCCACGTCCAGCGACAGCGACAGGTCGAATTGCAGGGTCACCACCGAGGCGCCGTCCGAGCTGGTGGAGTTCATCGACTTGAGCCCCGGCATTTCGCCGAGCTGGCGCTCCAGCGGCGCGGTAATCGAAGAACTGACCACGTCGGGGCTGGCACCGGGGTATTGGGTGAATACCTGGATGGTTGGGTAATCCACCTCCGGCAGCGCCGACACCGACAGCAAGTGGTAACCCAACAGGCCGAGCAGCAACACCGCGACCATCATCAGCGTGGTGGCCACCGGGCGTTCGATAAAGGGCCGCGAAATATTCATGCTCGGCAGCTCCTCACTGGGCGACGACCTTCACCGCCGAGCCGTCGTCGAGCTTGTCGGCGCCTTCGGTGATCACCTGCTCACCGGCCTTGACGCCATTGTCGAGCACCGCCGAGACATCGCCGGTGGACGGGCCGGTCTTGATCGTGCGCAGGCTGGCCTTGTTGCCGTTGACCACAAACACGAAGTCGCCCTTGCTGCCGTGCTGGATCGCACGAGTCGGGACCACGGCGATCTGGCTCAAAGTGTCGGCCTTGAGCCGCGCATTGACGAACTGGTTGGGAAACAGCGCATTGCCCGAATCATCGAACTGCGCCTTGACCTTGATCGTGCCGGTGCTGGTATCCACCTCGTTGTCCAGCGCCAGCAGCGCGCCGGTGGCAAGCAGGGATTTCTTGTTGCGGTCGTAGGCCAACACCGTGACGCTGCCATGGGACATGGCCTGGTTGATCGCCCCCAGGTCGTCTTCGGGCACGGCAAACACCACGGTGGCCGGGCTCATCTGGGTGATCACCACGATGCCAGTGGTGCTGGCGGTGGTCACGTAGTTGCCAGGATCGACCAGGCGCAGGCCGACCACGCCATCCACCGGTGAGGTGATGGTGCAGTAGCTCAATTGCACTTCGAGGTTTTGTACGTTGCCTTGGTCGGCGGCCACGGTGCCTTGTTGTTGCTGCACCAGCGAGGCTTGGGTGTCGAGGGTTTGCTGGCTGGTGGAGCCGGCTTTGACCAGGTCGCGGTAACGGGCCAGGTCGCGCTGGGCATTGCTCAACACTGCCTGGTCGTGAGCCAGGGTGCCCTTGGCCACGGCCAGCTGCGCCTTGAGCGCGCGGTCGTCGATACGGGCGATGACCTGGCCTTTGCTGACGTGCTGGCCTTCCTTGAATTCCACGCTGCTGAGAATGCCATCGACCTGGGTCACCACCGTGACACTGCGGGTGGGCGTGACGGTGCCGAGGGCGTCGATGTACACCGGCACATCCTGCAAGGCCACCGGCACCGCTGCCACCGGTTCGCCGGGGGACACGGGCTTGCCTTTATGGGCGCCGCCAAACAAATGCATGCCCAGGCCAATCAACAGCGCCACCACCAATAACGCGCCAACAACCCAGGCGAACGTACGTCGTCTGCTTTTCTCCACGGTTTCTCACTCGAACGCCGAATACAGGACTGAACGCAGACCCGGATGGCCGCGTCCTTGCTCTGAACTCTAGCAGCGCGCCCAGCCTGTGCCTGTACTACCGTGAATGCGTTCAGCATCAAGACAGACAAAGTCAGCTGCAACGCCCGGCGTACAAGGGCTGCGCCGGCATTCTTGAGCGCTGCGTCAAGCCGGTGCTACCATGCTCGACCGCCTGTCCTGGCAAGGAAAATCCTGGTTTATGAGCACCATTCGCGAGCGCAATAAAGAAATGATCCTGCGGGCGGCCAGCGAGGAGTTTGCCGACAAGGGCTTCGCCGCGACCAAAACCAGCGACATCGCCGCCAAGGCCGGGCTGCCCAAGCCCAACGTCTATTACTACTTCAAGAGCAAGGACAACCTCTACCGCGAGGTGCTCGAAAGCATTATCGAGCCGATCCTGGCGGCGTCCACGCCATTCAATCCAGACGGCGAGCCCGCGGTGGTGCTGAGCAATTACATCCGCTCCAAGATCCGCATCTCCCGCGACCTGCCGTTTGCCTCCAAGGTATTCGCCAGCGAAATCATGCACGGCGCACCGCACCTGAGCAGCCAGCAGGTCGAGCAACTGAACGCCCAGGCCAAGCACAATATCGACTGCATCCAGAGCTGGGTGGATCGCGGCCTGATTGCCGCCATTGACCCCAACCACCTGATGTTCAGCATCTGGGCGGCGACGCAGACCTACGCCGACTTTGATTGGCAGATATCGGCGGTGACCGGCAAGGCCAAGCTGGATGAGGCGGATTATGAAGCGGCGGCGCAGACGATTATTCGGTTGGTGCTCAAGGGGTGTGAGCCGGACTGAGAGGCCGCGGCGCCTGTGCCATTCGCGAGCAAGCCCGCTCCCACAGGGGTTTTGCGCTGGACACACAGTGTATGAACACCTTAGAGCCAATGTGGGAGCGGGCTTGCTCGCGAAAGCGCCCTCCCAGACACATCCTGCCAACAGCCTGACGATCAGCATCCGTCACCAGGATCTAGCCTCTCAGAACACTCTCTGAAGGGAGGCAATGGAATGCCTGATCACGCGACCTCACACCGCCTGCGCATCGGCCGATTCAGCGAATCAAATCGCACCTACCTGATCACCACCAACACCCACGAACGCGTACCAATATTCAGCGACTTTCACCTCGGTCGCCTGGTGGTCTGGCAGTTCAGATTGGCCCAGTACCAAGGGCTGGCTAACTCCCTGGCCTGGGTGGTGATGCCTGACCATTTTCACTGGCTGATCGAACTGAAAAAAGGCTCGCTGGGGGACCTTCTGTGCCAGGTGAAATCCAAAAGCACTCGGACTGTGAACGGTGCCACGGGCCGCAAGGGGCGGCTGTGGCAGACCAGCTTTCATGATCGTGCGCTGCGCAAGGAAGACGACTTGGTGAAAATGGCCAGGTATGTTGTCGCCAACCCTCTGCGGGCCGGGTTGGTGAAGCGCATTGGCGACTATCCGCTGTGGGGTGCGGTTTGGGTATAGAGCCGGGACCGAGTCGTCGCCTTCGCGAGCAAGCCCGCTCCCACATTTAATCTGTGAACACGGTCAAAAAACTGTGGGAGCGGGCTTGCTCGCGAAGGGGCCAGCCCAGTCATCTCAAATCAAGCAGACACCCCCGCATCCGCCAACAACCCCACCCCCTCAATCGCCGTAATCGCGCACTGCTCATCAATATCCGAAGTGTCCCCACTGATCCCGATCGCCCCCAGTACCGCCCCCGCCTGATCCCGAATCAACACGCCGCCCGGCGCGGGCACCACGCTGCCCTGCCCGAGGCTGTTCAACGCCGCGATAAATGCCGGGCGCTGCTGCGCATCCAACGCCAGCAAACGCGACCCCTTGCCCAGCGCAATCGCGCCCCAGGCCTTGCCGATGGCGATTTGCGGGCGCAGCAGGCTGGCGCCGTCTTCGCGTTGCAGGGTGACCAAGTGGCCGCCGCTGTCGAGCACCGCAATGGTCAGCGGCGCGGCGCAAATGGTGCGGCCTGCGGTGAGGGCCTGGCTGGCCAGTTGGGTGGCGAGTTTCAAGGTTAAAGCGCTCATGGGTGCCGTCCTTCTTTTGTTATTGGGAAAGGGTTGAAGTCTGTTTGATCAGAAGCTCGATCAAACAAATAGAACACAATGAAATTATTTTTTGTATACAATATTTCCGCACAAAGGCTCCATACGTCGAAAAAAGCTATCCAGACCTGCGTAAAGGCCAGTTTATAAAATGCATTGACCTGCCCCGCTCGCCGTGAATACACTTCGACCAGAAACCACTTGTATACAATTACAAAACGCAAGAGGCACCAAAACCATGAGCAAAATGAGAGCAATCGAAGCCGCCGTCCTGGTGATGCGCCGTGAAGGCGTGGACACCGCCTTCGGCATTCCAGGCGCCGCCATCAACCCGCTGTATTCGGCCTTGCAGAAGGTCGGTGGCATCGATCACGTCCTTGCTCGCCACGTTGAAGGCGCCTCGCACATGGCCGAGGGCTACACCCGCACCAAGGCCGGCAATATCGGTGTGTGCATCGGCACCTCGGGCCCGGCGGGCACCGACATGGTCACCGGCCTGTACAGCGCCTCGGCCGACTCGATCCCGATTCTGTGCATCACCGGCCAGGCCCCGCGTGCACGCATGCACAAAGAGGATTTCCAGGCCGTCGACATCACCAGCATCGTCAAGCCGGTGACCAAGTGGGCGACCACCGTCCTGGAGCCGGGCCAAGTGCCTTACGCGTTCCAGAAAGCCTTCTATGAAATGCGCTCCGGCCGCCCAGGCCCGGTGCTGATCGACCTGCCATTCGACGTGCAGATGGCCGAGATCGAATTCGACATCGACGCCTACCAGCCGCTGCCCCTGGCCAAACCATTGGCCACGCGCATCCAGGTCGAAAAAGCGTTGGCGCTGCTGGACCAGGCCGAACGGCCATTGCTGGTCAGCGGTGGCGGCGTGATCAACGCCGACGCCAGCGAACTGCTGGTGGAGTTCGCCGAGTTGACCGGCATCCCGGTAATCCCGACGCTGATGGGCTGGGGCACGATCCCGGACGATCACCCGCAGATGGTCGGCATGGTCGGTCTGCAAACCTCGCACCGTTATGGCAACGCGACGCTGCTCAAATCGGACGTAGTGCTGGGCATCGGCAACCGCTGGGCCAACCGCCACACCGGCTCGGTGGAGGTGTACACCGAAGGGCGCAAATTCATCCACGTCGACATCGAGCCGACGCAGATTGGCCGTGTGTTCACCCCGGACCTGGGCATCGTTTCCGATGCCGGCTCCGCCCTGACGATGTTCATTGAAGTGGCCCGCGAGTGGAAAGCCGCCGGCAAACTCAAGGACCGCAGCGCCTGGCTGCACGACTGCCAGGAGCGCAAGGCCACCCTGCACCGCAAGACCCACTTCGACAACGTGCCGGTCAAGCCGCAACGCGTGTATGAAGAGATGAACCAGGTGTTCGGCAAAGACACCTGCTACGTCAGCACCATCGGCCTGTCGCAGATTGCCGGCGCGCAATTCCTGCACGTCTACAAGCCACGTCACTGGATCAACTGCGGTCAGGCCGGTCCCTTGGGCTGGACCATTCCGGCCGCGCTCGGTGTGGTCAAGGCTGACCCGAGCCGCAAAGTGGTGGCGCTGTCGGGCGACTATGACTTCCAGTTCATGATCGAAGAGCTGGCCGTGGGCGCGCAGTTCAAGCTGCCGTACATCCACGTGGTGGTGAACAACTCCTACCTCGGGTTGATCCGCCAGGCCCAGCGCGGGTTTGAGATGGACTACTGCGTGCAGCTGTCCTTCGACAACCTCAACGCCCCGGAACTCAATGGGTATGGCGTCGATCACGTGGCCGTCGCCGAAGGCCTGGGGTGCAAGGCACTGCGTGTATTCGAACCGGACCAGATCGCCCCGGCGCTGCGCAAGGCCAAGGAAATGATCGAAGAATTCAAGGTTCCGGTGATTGTTGAGATTATTCTGGAGCGCGTGACCAATATTTCCATGGGCACCGAGATCAACGCCGTCAACGAATTCGAAGATCTGGCCCTGGTCGGCAACGATGCGCCGACTGCCATTTCCCTGCTCGATTAAGGAGAACCCTATGCCGCGTTTTGCCGCCAACCTGTCCATGCTGTTTACCGAGCAGGACTTTCTCGCCCGTTTCAAAGCGGCTGCCGATGCCGGCTTCCAGGGGGTCGAGTACCTGTTCCCGTACGAGTTCAGCTCCGCCGAGATCAAGGCGCAACTGGACGCCAACGGCCTGACCCAAGTGCTGTTCAACTTGCCGGCCGGTGACTGGGCCAAGGGCGAACGCGGCGTGGCGTGCCACCCGGACCGGGTCGAGGAGTTCCGCGCCGGGGTCAAGCTGGCCATCGCCTACGCCCAGGTGCTGGGCAATACCCAGATCAACTGCCTGGCCGGCATCCGGCCGCAAGGCGTTGACGACCAAACCGTGGAAAAAACCTTTGTCGCCAACCTCAAGTACGCCGCCGACAAGCTGCAAGCCGCGGGCATCAAGCTGGTCATGGAGATGATCAACACCCGTGACATCCCAGGCTTCTACCTCAACAACACGGCGCAGGCCCTGTCGATTCGCGAGCAGGTGGGCAGTGCCAACCTGTTCCTGCAATACGACATCTATCACATGCAAATCATGGAAGGCGATCTGGCCCGGACCATGGCCGCGCACCTGGGTGAGATCAACCACATCCAGCTGGCGGACAACCCGGGGCGTAACGAGCCGGGAACCGGGGAGATCAACTATCGCTTCCTGTTCGAGCATCTGGACCGCATTGGTTATACGGGTTGGGTCGGCTGTGAATACAAGCCGTTGACCACCACTGAAGCGGGTCTTGGCTGGCTCAAGAGCCACAACGCTATCTGATTGAACAAACACGGACCAAATGTGGGAGCGGGCTTGCTCGCGAAAGCGGTGTATCAGTCGACATCAATGCTGAGTGTCAGACTGCCTTCGCGAGCAAGCCCGCTCCCACATTGGATCTCCTGTGTTTAGACGGCCGTGCCAGGCCCGTACACCTAATAAAAAGAGGATTTTGATCATGGCTAAAATCGGATTTATCGGCACCGGCATCATGGGCGAACCCATGGCGGCGAACCTGCAGAAAGCAGGTCACCAACTGTTCCTCTCCGAACACCACGGCAAAGCCCCGCAGGCCCTGATCGACGCGGGCGCAGTGGCCCTGGCCAACCCGCAGCAAGTGGCGCAGGAAGCCGAGTTCATTATCGTCATGGTGCCCGACACCCCGCAGGTCGATGACGTGCTGTTCCGCAAGGATGGCGTCGCGGCCGGCCTGTCGCCGAACAAGGTGGTGATCGACATGAGTTCGATCTCGCCCACCGCCACCAAGGGGTTCGCGGCGAAGATCAACGAAACCGGCGCGCAGTACCTCGACGCCCCGGTGTCCGGTGGTGAAGTCGGCGCCAAGGCCGGCACCTTGAGCATCATGGTCGGTGGCGAGCCGCAGACCTTCGAACGCGCTTTGCCCCTGTTCCAGAGCATGGGCAAGAACATCACCCTGGTCGGCGGCAACGGCGATGGCCAGACCGCCAAGGTCGCCAACCAGATCATCGTCGCGCTGAATATTCAGGCGGTGGCCGAAGCGCTGCTGTTCGCCTCGAAAAACGGCGCCGACCCGGCCAAGGTGCGTGAAGCGCTGATGGGCGGCTTTGCTTCCTCGAAGATTCTGGAAGTGCATGGCGAGCGCATGATCAAAGGCACCTTCGATCCGGGCTTCCGCATCAACCTGCACCAGAAGGATTTGAACCTGGCACTGGCCGGTGCCAAGGAGCTGGGCATCAACCTCCCGAACACCGCCGGTACGCAGCAGGTGTTCAGTACCTGCACGGCGATTGGCGGCGGCAATTGGGACCATTCGGCGCTGATCAAGGGCCTGGAGCACATGGCGAATTTTTCGATTCGCGATAAGTAACCCACACCGCTCCTCCCGTTGAAATGCGGTCGAATGTGGGAGCGGGCTTGCTCGCGAATGCGCCAGGTCAGTCAGCACGGATGTTGAATGAAAGACCGCATTCGCGGGCAAGCCCGCTCCCACATTTGATCGCATTCCACATTCGACATTGATGCACCTCTAATAACAAAAATTTCCGGGAGCCCGCTTATGTCGGTCGATCCGCAACACCTGCTTCGCGAGCTGTTTGCCACAGCCATCGACGCCGCCCACCCCCGGCAAGTGCTTGAACCTTATCTGCCCGCCGACCGCAGCGGCCGTGTGATCGTGATCGGCGCTGGCAAAGCCGCGGCGGCCATGGCTCTCGTGGTCGAGGAGTGCTGGCAAGGCGACGTCTCGGGCCTGGTGGTCACCCGCTACGGCCACGGCGCACCGTGCAAAAAAATCGAAGTGGTCGAAGCCGCACATCCGGTGCCCGATGCCGCCGGCCTGGCGGTGGCCAAGCGCGTGCTGGCACTGATCGGCAACCTCACCGAAGACGACCGCGTGATCTTCCTGCTCTCCGGTGGCGGTTCGGCCTTGCTGGCGCTGCCCGCCGAAGGCATTACCCTGGCCGACAAGCAGACCATCAACAAAGCCCTGCTCAAATCCGGCGCGACCATTAGCGAGATGAATTGCGTGCGCAAGCACCTCTCGGCGATCAAGGGCGGGCGCCTGGCCAAGGCGGCTTGGCCGGCAACGGTCTACACCTACGCGATCTCCGACGTGCCGGGCGATCAGGCCACCGTCATCGCCTCCGGCCCCACCGTCGGCGACCCAAGCACCTCGCAGCAAGCCCTGGCAATCCTCAAGCGTTACAGCATCGACGCGCCCGCTTCGGTGCGCAGCTGGTTGCAAGACCCCGCGTCGGAAACCGTCAAGCCCGGCGACCCGGTGCTCGCGCGCAGCCACTTCCAACTGATCGCCCGCCCACAGCAGTCGCTGGAAGCCGTGGCGGTGAAAGTGCGTCAGGCCGGGTTCAGCCCGCTGATCCTCGGCGACCTCGAAGGCGAAGCGCGGGACGTGGCCAAGGTGCACGCCGGCATTGCCCGGCAGATCGTGCAGCATGGCCAGCCGCTGGCGGCACCGTGCGTGATCCTCTCCGGCGGTGAAACCACCGTCACCGTGCGCGGCGATGGCCGTGGTGGGCGCAATGCCGAGTTCCTGCTCAGCCTCACCGACAGCCTCAAGGGCCTGCCCGGCGTCTACGCCCTGGCCGGCGACACCGACGGCATCGACGGTTCGGAAGACAACGCCGGCGCGATCATGACCCCCACCAGCTACGCCCGCGCCGAAGCCTTGGGCCTGTCGGCCAGCGACGAGCTGGACAACAACAATGGCTACGGCTATTTCGCCGCCCTCGACGGCTTGATCATCACCGAGCCGACCCGCACCAACGTCAATGACTTCCGCGCCATCCTGATTCTTGAGACTGCCAAACATGACGCCTGACAAGAAGGTCAAAATCCTCGCCACCCTGGGCCCGGCCACCGACGGCATCGATGACATCCGCGAGCTGGTGGAGGCCGGGGTGAATATCTTTCGCCTCAACTTCAGCCATGGCGACCACGCCGATCATGCCCAACGCTACCAGTGGATTCGCCAGGTGGAGCGCCAGCTCAATTACCCGCTGGGCATCCTGATGGACCTGCAAGGGCCGAAGCTGCGCGTCGGCACGTTTGCCGAGGGCAAGGTGCAACTGGTGCGCGGCCAGGCGTTGCGTCTGGACCTGGACCCAACGCCGGGCGATCAATGCCGGGTCAACCTGCCCCACCCGGAAATCATCGCGGCGCTGGAGCCGGGCATGGACCTGCTGCTCGATGACGGCAAGCTGCGCCTGCGGGTGATCACCAAACATGCCGAGGCCATCGACACCACCGTGCTCAATGGCGGTGAACTGTCCGACCGCAAAGGCGTGAACGTGCCGCAAGCGCTGCTGGAACTCAGCCCGCTGACCGCCAAGGACCGCCGCGACCTGAGCTTCGGCCTGGAGCTGGGCGTGGATTGGGTGGCGCTGTCATTCGTGCAGCGCCCGGAAGATATCCGCGAGGCCCGCGAGTTGATCGGCGACAAGGCGTTTTTGATGGCCAAGATCGAAAAGCCGTCCGCCGTCCTACGCTTGCAGGAAATCGCTGAGCTGAGTGACGCAATCATGGTGGCCAGAGGCGACCTGGGCGTGGAAGTGCCCGCCGAAAGCGTGCCGCAAATCCAGAAAGACATCATCAGCACCTGCCGCCAGCTGGGCAAACCGGTGGTGGTGGCCACGCAAATGCTCGAATCCATGCGTTTTTCGCCTGCACCAACCCGCGCCGAAGTGACGGATGTGGCCAACGCGGTGGCCGAAGGCGCAGACGCGGTGATGCTGTCGGCGGAAACCGCTTCGGGTGAATACCCGCTGGAAGCCGTGCAGATGATGAGCAAGATCATCCGCCAAGTGGAAAACGGCCCGGACTACCAGACGCAGCTGGACGTCAGCCGGCCGAAGGCGGACGCCACGGTGTCAGACGCGATCAGCTGCGCGATTCGGCGTATCAGCAGCATTCTGCCGGTGGCGGTGCTGGTCAACTACAGCGAGTCCGGCAGCTCCAGCCTGCGCGCGGCGCGGGAGCGGCCGGTGGCGCCTATCCTCAACCTCACGCCGAACCTGTCCACGGCGCGGCGCTTGAGCGTGGCGTGGGGCGTGCATTCGGTGGTCAACGATCGACTGCGCCAGGTGGATGAGGTGTGTTCCACGGCGCTGGAGATTGCTCAGGCGCAAGGCATGGCGCAGCGCGGGGATACGTTGGTGATTACGGCGGGGGTGCCGTTCGGGCAGCCGGGGTCGACCAACTCGTTGCGCATCGAGACGTTGATTTAGCGTCTGTAAGTGCCTCATCGCGGGCAAGCCCGCTCCCACATTTTGATCTGCAATGCGTTCAAATGTGGGAGCTGGCTTGCCTGCGATTGGGGACGACTCTGTCTCACTGACTAACCACCATGCACAACCCAACCTGCCCCGACTGGGCCGAAGCCCTGCTCAACGGTTTCAGCCAGATCTTCCTGCAACGCCAGCCACTGTGTGGCTTGCTGTGCCTGCTGGCCATCCTGATCGGCGCCCCGGCCTTATTCGGCGGCGCATTATTGGGTGGTGTCGCCGGTTTGCTCACGGCCCAGCGCCGGGGTTATCCCAAGGCCGAACGCCAAGCTGGCCTTTACAGCTACAACGGCGTGCTGCTGGGCTTGCTGATCAGCCAGCACTTCGCCTGGTCGGCCTTATTGCCGCCGCTGATCCTGGCGTGCGGCGGCCTGAGTGCGATGCTCACGCGGCAATGGTTGAAACACGCCACTGCGCCGCATGACTTGCCCGCCTACACCGCGCCCTTTGTGGGCCTCGGCTGGTTGCTGGTGGGCACAGTGCCTGACAGCACATTCACGCTCACCGAACCCGACACCCTGGACGTGCTCACCGCGCCGTTCACCGGGCTTGCGCAAATCATGCTGCTGGACCGGCCGATGGCTGGCGCGCTGATTGCGCTTGGCCTGTTGCTGGCCAACCGCCGCGCCGCGCTATGGGCACTCACGGGCGCCGCTACCGGCGTGTTGATCGCCCTGTGGCTGGACGAACCGGCCAGCGCCCTCCTCGGTCTGCACAGCTATAACCCGGCGCTGGCCGCGCTGGCGTTAAGCCAGTCATGCCGCCGCCCCTGGCAGCCACTGCTCGGCATCCTTCTGGCGGTCATCCTCACGCCCGGTTTCACCGCCCTGCACCTGCCCGCATTGACGGCGCCATTTGTCCTGGCCTGCTGGCTGGTACACGCCAGCCAGCGGATGTTCAAAGCCCGCGTGGACAGCCCGTTCGAATCCCCCTAGGCTTGCCCGATATTCGATTTGGGCGGGTTTTATGGACAGCAACAACGACTGGCGTCAGCGCCTCTATGTAATGGTGTTCCAAAGCGACACCGTGGCCGGCCGGCGCTTCGACAGCACCCTGTTGCTGATCATCCTCGCCAGCCTGGTGATCGTGATCCTCGACAGTATCCAGACCGTCCACGATAACTACGCCGACGTGCTGGCCTATATCGAGTGGGGCTTTACCGTCATCTTCGCCATCGAATACGGCCTGCGGCTGTATTGCTCGCCCAAGCCGTTGCGCTATGCGTTCAGTTTTTATGGGCTGGTGGATTTACTCGCCATCGTGCCCGGCATCCTCGCGCTGTATTACAGCGACGCGCAGTACCTGCTGATCATCCGCATCATCCGGATGCTGCGGATTTTCCGCGTGCTCAAGCTCAGCCCGTACCTCAAGCAAGCCAACTATCTGATGGCGGCGCTGCGTGGCAGCAAGCAGAAGATCGTGGTGTTTCTGCTGAGCGTGTGCACCCTGGTGACCGTATTCGGCACGCTGATGTACGTGATCGAAGGCCCGGAACACGGGTTTACCAGTATTCCCAAAGGCATCTACTGGGCGATCGTGACGCTGACCACCGTGGGCTTTGGCGACATCGTGCCGAAGACTCCGCTGGGTCAGGTCATCTCGTCGCTGGTGATGATCACGGGTTATTCGATCATCGCCGTGCCCACGGGGATCTTTACCGCTGAATTGGCCAGTGCCATGCGCGGCGAACAGCTGCAGCACGATTGCCCGGTGTGCCAGAAAGACAACCACGAGCCCAACGCAGCGTTTTGCTCGCGCTGTGGCAGCAATCTGTTTCGTAAAGTGGAATAAGCAAAGTTCGTTTTAATCTTTAAACGTCTATACGGGCGCGGCTATAGTCGGTGGCAAAATGCCCCCACTCAATCGACAACCTTCTCGAACAACAAGGAATGAGCAGTGAAAAAACTCGTTAGCGCCTCTTTACTGGCCGCCGGCCTAGCCCTGGCGGGCGCCGTGCAGGCTGCCCCCGTCACACTGCTCAACGTCTCCTATGACGTGATGCGCGACTTCTACAAAGACTATAACGCCGCCTTCCAGAAGCACTGGGAAGCCGAGCACCCGAACGACAAGCTGACCTTGCAGATGTCCTTCGGCGGCTCCAGCAAACAGGCGCGCTCGGTGATCGACGGCCTGCCGGCTGACGTGATCACCATGAACATGGCCACCGACATCAATGCCCTGGCGGACAACGGCAAGCTGGTGCCGGACAACTGGGTCACCCGCCTGCCGAACAACAGCGCGCCGTTTACCTCCGCCACGGTGTTTATCGTGCGCAAGGGCAACCCCAAGGCCCTCAAGGACTGGCCGGACCTGCTCAAAGATGGCGTGCAAGTGATCGTGCCCAACCCGAAAACCTCGGGTAATGGCCGCTACACCTACCTGTCGGCCTGGGGTTATGTGCTCAAGAACGGCGGCGATGAAGACAAGGCGAAGAAGTTCGTTGGCGAACTGTTCAAACACGCGCCAGTGCTGGACACCGGCGGCCGTGCAGCCACCACCACGTTCATGACCAACCAGATCGGCGACGTGCTGGTGACCTTTGAAAACGAGGCAGAAATGATCGCGCGTGAGTTCGGCCGTGATCAGTTCGAAGTGATCTACCCAAGCGTTTCCGCCGAAGCGGAGCCACCGGTGTCGGTGGTCGACAAAGTGGTTGAGAAAAAAGGTACCCGCGTGGCGGCCGAAGATTACTTGAAGTACCTGTGGTCGCCTGAAGGTCAGGAAATCGCAGCCAACAACTACCTGCGTCCCCGCGACCCGAAGGTGTTGGCCAAGTACACCGACCGCTTCCCGAAAGTCGACTTCCTGTCGGTGGAGAAGACCTTTGGTGACTGGCGCACCGTGCAGAAAACCCACTTCAATGATGGTGGGATTTTTGATCAGATCTACAGCGGTCAGTAACTGAATAAATGCGGTAAACAATGTGGGAGCGGGCTTGCTCGCGAAGGCGGTGGTTCAGTCGATTGATTCGATGACTGACACTGCGCTTTCGCGAGCAAGCCCGCTCCCACATTTGGCTCTGTGTTTTGGCCGTTACATCGGCGGTGTCACGCCGTCCTTACCGGCCGAAATCGCCTGAGCGGTAACCGTCCCATCCGCCGCCTGCGATGCAAACATCACCACCTTCACACCGGGCTTCAACAAACTGCGATCCCCTGGCTCCAGGTTGACGATCGGCACATCATCCGGCACCACAATCTTCTGCTCGCCGCCTTTGTACTTCACGGTCAAGGTGCGCCCGTTGCTGACCACCAGATCGCCGACGGTGCCGTTGGTCATGCTGCTGCCTTCTTTCAAGTCAAACGCACGGTGCCCATCGCCCGTGCCGGCCATGGCCGGTGGAAACACGTGAACTTCCAGGGCAGTCAGGGTGCCATCGGCATTCGGCATGGCGGCCGACCCGATGTAGCTGCCGGGCTTGATTTCATCAATCTTGGCCAGGGTGACGGCGCGGACCTGGGTGTCCTTGGTCAGGTGCACGGTGACGTCTGCACCGCTGTTGACCTTGACGTGCATTGCGTCGCCATCGATCGCCGTAATGGCGCCGCGCACACCGACCCGCGGAGCCTCGGCGGCATTGGCCAAGCCAATGGCCATGGCGGCGGCCAGGGTTGAAGCCAGGATCATCTTGTTCAGCGAAATTTTCATGAAAGTGGATTTCCTGTTTCGGCAGTTGTGACTGAATGTATCATTGCCGTTCGACTCAAAAGTTAACGATTCAGTCATTAATTTGCGGCATGAGTGTTATCACCCCCAGCGCCCTACTCCGGCCGTGCGATTGTCTTTACTCTCGCACGCCCTCTTCCTTCGCTTTAACGAGAACACCATGAACGCTACCCCACACGCTTCAAGCACCATGACCCGAGGCATGGTGATGCTGTTTGCGTTCTGTTGCGGCGCCATTGTTGCCAACATCTACTACGCCCAACCGATCATCGAACTGATTGCACCCGACATTGGCCTGACGCCGGCGATGGCCAGCCTGATCGTGTCCCTGACACAAATCGGCTACGCCTTGGGCCTGTTTTTCCTGGTGCCGCTGGGTGACTTGCTGGAAAACCGCAAGCTGATGATCGCCACCACCGTGTTGGCCATCGCCAGCCTACTGGGTGCTGCCTTTACCGAGCAGCCGAATTTGTTCCTGCTTGTGTCGTTGCTGATCGGCTTCAGTTCTGTCTCGGTGCAAATCCTGATCCCGCTGGCGGCGCACCTGGCGCCCGCCGAATCCCGGGGCCGCGTGGTTGGCAGCATCATGGGCGGCCTGTTGCTCGGCATTCTGCTGGCACGGCCGGTGTCCAGCGTGGTGGCCGACCACTTCGGCTGGCGCGCGATGTTCATGGCCGCCGCGGCATTGATGGCCTTCATCAGCGTGGTCCTGCTGATGACCATCCCCAAGCGCCAGCCCGACCACAGCGCCAGCTACGGCCAGCTGCTGCGCTCCCTTGGCACGCTGCTGCGCCAGCAACCGGTCCTGCGCCAGCGCGCGTTCTACCAGGGTTGCATGTTCGCCACGTTCAGCCTGTTCTGGACTGCCGCCCCGCTGGAACTGTCGCGCAACCACGGCTTGAGCCAAAGCGAGATCGCGCTGTTCGCCCTGGTCGGTGCCTTGGGCGCCATCGCCGCGCCTATCGCTGGCCGCCTGGCCGACGCCGGTCACACGCACCGCGCTTCGCTGCTGGCGATGCTGTTTGCCGCCTTGAGCTTTTTGCCGGCCTTCGTGCATCCGCTGTACAGCGTGATCGGCCTGGCCGTCACCGGTGTGGTGCTGGACTTCTGCGTGCAGATGAACATGGTCCTCGGCCAACGCGCCATCTACGCCCTCGACGCCAACAGCCGCAGCCGCTTGAACGCGCTGTACATGACCAGCATCTTCATCGGCGGCGCCTTCGGCTCGGCGATTGCCAGCAGTGTGTATGAACACGGCGGCTGGCTGGGCGTGATGCTGGTGGGCAGTGCGTTCCCACTGGTGGCGTTGTTGCGGTTCCTGAGTGCATCGCGCACGGTGGCCGTTGCCACAGCCTGACCGCAACCAGGCGCGCACCAACTTCTCCAGGGCCGCATCCGCCAGAAATGACGAGCGGCTTTTAACCTTGTGCTCGCGCACATAGCGGTCGATTCGTTGGTTGCATGAATGCTCTGCTCAACACTGAAACAGCCCGGCGCGTTCCTGATGCTTTTGACGGTGCCCAGGGGCACGTCCTTCCTGGGATGCGGCACCAGGATCGTGTACGGGTTATAACGGTGAGTAAAAATAGGATGGCTGCCGGTGAGCCGATCCAGCACCCAACCCGCGTCTTGCAGCTCCTTGATCAATAACCCGCTTTGCACCTCAGCCTCCTTGGCCCGGCTTGATAAACGTAACCCTAGAGTTATTTACTCAAGCGCAGATTGCTTTAACAAGAGTGACGGCTGTATGCCTAAAGAGTGGAAATAAGCGGTGTTTATTCCCGCAGGGCATAATTGCTATGCGCCTCACCCTGCTTCTTCGCCCGCCCCGCCACGCCCATTATCCCTCCCGCCAACTCGGCTTATCTCCTGAGGGAATATCGCAATGACACTTCAAGCCACACTTGATGCCTTCCGTGCTGACTTCAAAGCCGGCAAGCCTCCCTACAACGCGCCGGCGCATATCCATCCGATCATGGAACGCGCCACAGCCGAGCTGATTGCGTCCGGCGCCGCACAGCGTGCGTTGAAGGTGGGTGACAAGGCGCCGTTGTTCAGTCTCAAGGATGCCAACGGTACGTGGGTGTCCTCAGCCGATCTGTTGGCCAACGGCCCCTTGGTGCTGACGTTCTACCGCGGCGTGTGGTGCCCGTATTGCAATATGGAGCTGCAAGCGCTGCAAACCTTTTTGCCGACGTTGAAAGACCACGGCGCGAGCCTGCTGGCCCTGTCGCCGCAGACTGCCGCCAACAGCCGTAAATCCGAACGCATCACCGAGCTGGGTTTCCCGATCCTCAGCGATACCCACAACGACGTTGCCGATGCATTCGGCCTGCGCTTTCAACTGCCGGACTACCTGATCGAACTCTACAAGGCCCTGGGCAACAACTTGCCGCTGATCAATGACGACCCGGCCTGGACCCTGCCGATGCCAGCGCGCTACGTGATCGGCCAGGACAGCGTGATTCGTTACGCCGAGGTCAACCCGGATTACACTCAACGCCCAGAACCGTCGGCGATGCTCGACGCCCTTACCCAATAACCCAAGGACACCCGATGGACCGCCTCACCGCCATGGAAACCTTCGTGAACGTGGTCGAAACCGGCTCGTTCTCAGCTGCCGCCAAACGCTTGGGGATAGGCCAGCCTGCTGTCTCCAAAAGCATCGCGCAATTGGAGGCGCGCCTGGCGGTGCGGTTGGTGCTGCGCTCCACGCGCGGCCTGACACCGACCGAGGCAGGCCTGGCGTTTTTCGAAAAAGCCAGGCGCGCCATCGACGAAGCCAACGAGGCCGACGACGCCGCACGCGGTGCAGGCGCCGGGCTGTCGGGCAACTTGCGCATCAGCGCCGCAACCACCTTCGCCCGGTTGCACCTCATTCCTCACCTGGGCCCGTTCCTGGCGCAATACCCCGCCGTGAACGTCGAAGTGGTGCTCAACGACCACAGCCTCAACCTGGTGGAAGAAGGCATCGACGTCGCCCTGCGCATGGGCAACTTGAGCGACTCGGGCCTTACCGCCCGCAAGATCGGCCAATCCCCGCGGCAAATCCTCGCCACCCCGGCCTACTTCGAACGCTGTGGCGAGCCGACCACCCCGGCGGATTTGCTGCAACACCAGGCAATCATCTACAGCCTGGGCGGCGGCTCAAACTGGACGTTCAGCCAGGGCGACAGTCACTACCCGGTCGTCGCCCGCGGCCGCATCCGCGTCACCGCCGCAGAGGGCGTGCGCGCCGCGGTGCTGAACCATTTGGGCCTGACCATGGCATCGACCTGGATGTTTGCCCCGGAACTGGCCAGTGGTGAGGTCAAGCCCGTTCTGACTGACTGGCAACTGCCGCCGATTGATTTATGGGCAGTGTTCCCCACTGGCAGGATGGCGAGTGCCAAGGCACGCGCGTTTGTGGAGTACGTGCAAACCCTGATCAGCGCCGATGCGCAGTCAGGCCAAGCACATCCTGGGGCTTGATCAAACGCGCGCTCTTGATCAGGAAGTCAGACTGGCGGTGGCCCAGCAGGTCGATGCCCACAGCGTAGCGGCCGCTCTGTGGGTGGTAGTTGATCACGGTGTCGCCAACGCGCCCCGTGTAGTCTTGCACCAGGCGCAAGGGGGTTGCGTACTGTTTGGCCAGTGCCCTCAGATCGACAGTGTCCTCGCCACTGGCGAAATCCATGAGCACATCGGCATCGTGACCGGTCGAGTCACTGGCCTGGTCATATTTGAACGTGTTTCTACCGCCCACACCCCAGAGCACATCGCCGCCAGCACCGCCAGTGAGGACGTTGTCCACCGCGTTGCCGATGAGCGTGTCCTGGCCGGAGCCGCCAATCGCATTCTCCACGACAACGTCCCTGGCGATGGCGACGTTGTTGCGCAGACCGCCCACACTGGAGGCGGAGTTATGGCGCAAATCGATGGTTTGGTGATGCTCGAAACCGGAAAAATCCAGGGTGTCATTGCCACCCGCGTCCTGTACCAGGAAACGCGGCGCGCCGCTGCCGGCATGCAGGCTGCTTGAGCGGTCACCGCTGTTGGCGTTGAAGCCATAGACGGTATCGTGCGCCTTGAGGCCCGATGGAAGCCCCGGCGTGGAGCTGCGTTGGCGTTTGAGGCCCGTCAGCCCAAGCCCGGACCCGGTGCCCGTGACAATGTCACGGGCGCGAATCCTCCCCACACTTTTGAGAAACAAATCGGCTTTGCCCTGGCCGGTAAGGTCAAGGCTCAAGCTACCAGCGCCACTGCTCTGGTCATGGCTGAGGACGATCTCGCCGGCTCGTCCCGTGAACTGCTCAACCACGTAAAAATGCCTGATGGAGGTATTTTTCAACAGGCCGGAAAGATCGATCCTGTCGGTGCCACTGGTGAAATCCAGAATCTCGTCTGGCTGGCCAAGCGTAGAATCGCTCGCCCTGTCGTACACAAAAACATCCGCGCCGCCACCGCCGCGCAACCTGTCCGCGCCCGCGCCACCGCGGAGCCTGTTGCCCACCTCGTTGCCGTTGATTTGGTCGTTGCCCGAACCGCCGACAGCGTTTTCCAGCGTAACGCCTTTGGCGATGGATACATTGCCCCTCAAGCCGCCCACACTGGAAAACGACTCAGCGTGCAGGTTGATGACCTGATCCTGGGAAAACCCGGAAACGTCCAGCGTGTCATTGCCGCCCCCATCCCAAATGCAAAAGATCGGCGCATCGTTCGCGGACTCAAGGCTCAAGTGATCACGGCCCGTGTTGGAGTTGAACCCGTAGGTCGTGTCGGTAGGTCGCGTATTGACATTGGCACCGTAGAGTTTTTGTATCGCGCCAATGTCATCTTTCATCGGCACGCACGGATGGCGCCGTTGGAAGTCATGGCCCGGTTGATTGGTTTCATCCCAATAACTCATTACGCTGCAGGCCTTGGTGTCTTGCTCGTATGCGGTCTGTGCATAGGTGTGCACTCGCTTGCCATATTCGCCAGGGTGACCAAGGCCCAGGGCGTGCCCCAACTCATGAACTGCGGTAAATAAAAAGTAATCGCCGTGCGCGGGGACTTCGCGAGCGCCCTGCGTTCCAATGGTGGTTTTCATGTCACCGTAATACTGATTGGGTAACTGTGACACGCCACCACTGGTACGAGGATCGGCTGCAATGGTTATTGAGCCGTCGGCGCAGGTTGAATTTTCTTTGAATATAATCGTGGTCACGTCTTGCCACATTTGAAGTACCTGGCGAATGGACACTTTTTGTTGGGCAGAGAACTTTTCGTCAAGGGTAAAAGACAACTCGATTTTACCGTCGCCATCGCGATCGTAATGGCGATAGCCTCCCCGCAGGATCTGGTTGGCGGCCTCCTGCGTGCCAAAAGCGGGCTTCTGGGCTGGCGCCATGGAGACGTGGGCAGGGTGTGTGAAAGCCGGTGCACTGGATTCAGGCAATTTAGACTGATGTAGATGATGGGCAACAAATGAAGAGGCAACGCGCATATAACATCCTTTGAAAACATTAAGCCGACCCGAAACAGGGCGCAGGACGCGGCAACCTACTTAACCGCCAAACTAACCTCCCACATCAAAAAACCGCGCACCAGCCCTGACTATGTTTCACGCCCAAACATATAACAACTGGATACATACACTTCACATCCACACACAAGAATAATCATATACGCGCACTACACACTCAAACCCTCGCCCGAAAACAGGGACTTTAAAACACTGTAAAACATATAAAGTTTAGAAAACCCTCACGCGTCAAGCTCGGCATGGAAACAAAACCCTACACACTTGATCGCCTGGAAGCGGCTCACGTTACGGATATAGGCCTGCACATTCAAACCGTGGGATGCGCCCATTCAGCGACGGCCAGTAACCGCATTGGCGAGCATCGGCCCAGACGCTCGGCTGGCGCAATAATTCGCGCAGCGCTTGCGATGCGATGTTCAACGCGAGCGCTTGGCCAGGGCAGTGGTGTTTGCCAACGCCAAAGCTGAACAAGCGCCGGCCGGGTCGCTCAAGCAGAATGCTGTCCGGGTCAGGGTTTGCATCGGGGTCCCGGTTCGCAGCGGCCAGCAACACGAGAACGGTATCGCCCTTCTCTAGAAAGCGATTGCCAATCGAGCAGGGCCCGACCGCAAATCGCCGCGTGTTCTGCACCGGCGAGTCATAGCGGGCCACCTCCTCCACCAGCGCTGGCACCAAAGCCGGCATGCGCTGGATGTGCGCCAGCAGGTCAGGCCGCCGGGCGAGTGTGACCAGCGTATTGCCAATCAGGCCGGCACTCGCTTCACACGTCTGGGAGAGCAAGCCTATCAGGTTAGGCGTCAATGCATTCGGGTCACCCCACTCGCCGTGGAGAAGCTGCTCAAGCAACCCGGTCTGCTCGAGCACTGCACCGAACAGCTGCCCCAGGTGTACAGCGCCAGCATCGGCGGCGCGCAAATGAGCCTGGCTGCTCAGCGGCGAAAGACACGCGACAAAATCCCGGGTCAGCGCGGCGACTCTGTGCAACCGCTCGCCAGGCACACCCAACAGCGAACCCACCACAGCGACCGGCAACGTAAACATCCACTCATCGAGGCTGTGCAGGCGCCTGCTGACTTGCGTCACCACCCTGGCGATATGCACCGCGTCCAACCTGGCCAGTGCAGGTTCGACCACCGCCCTGGGGCACTGGTGGGCCGCGCCCTCGTTCATGCGCATCAACCTGGCGAACACCTGACCCGCCGCACCGTTCGCGATCGCCGCAGGCACCGGCTCGTGTGACGGGCGTACCAGGCAGTCAGGGTGCGTCAGCACGGCCTCGACAGTCCTGGCGCTACTGGCGATCCACAGTCCCATTCCAGCATCGAACGACAGCTCATCGTTGCGCCTGAGGGCCGCGTAATAGGCGTAAGGGTCGGCATGGGTCGCGGCTTGCAGCGGTGTCATCGGGCACGTCCTGTTTGCAAAAGAAGCGTTACTATCTGGCCTCTCACACGGCAACGATTCGCTCAGGAACGAAATATGCACGCTCAGGACGAGGACACGGCGCTTTCACACGTGGCGGGTGCGATTGCGGAGCCCGCACGAACGAAAATGCTCTGTTCGCTGATGGATGGCCACGCACGAACCAGCACCGAGATGGCGGCAATTGCCCAGGTCAGCGCCTCGACCGCCAGTGCCCATTTGGCCAGGCTCAAGAACGATGGCCTGCTTACGCTGCACACCCAGGGACGTCATCGCTATTACAGCCTGGCTGGGCCGCACGTGGCGCAGGCCATCGAGGGCCTGATGGTGATCAGCCGCCACACCAGCAGGGGTTTCGTCTCGACCACGCCCACGCGTTTGCAGTTTGCGCGCACCTGCTACGACCACATGGCCGGTACCCTGGCCGTGCACCTGCACGACCATTTCATCGCCAGCGGCTGGTTGATGGGCGACGGCGCTTACCAGCTAAGCGCGGCAGGTGAACAAACCATGACCGAGCTGGGCATCGATGTGCCCGCACTGCGCACGCAGCGCCGACGTTTCGCCTGTTCGTGCCTGGACTGGAGCATGCGCCGCCCGCACCTGGCCGGTGCTTTGGGCGCGGCATTGCTGCAAAGTGTTATCCGCCGCGGATGGGTGACCCAGGACCTGGACAGTCGCGCGTTGGGGTTGACGGCCAAGGGACGCAAGGCGCTGGCAAGCCGATTTGGAATGGATATCTGCAGACAATAAAAATCACAATGTGGGAGCGGGCTTGTTCGCGAAAGCGCAGGGTCAGTGAAGAATCCCTCAACTGACACACCGCATTCGCGAGCAAGCCCGCTCCCACAGACGTCATGCCGTGTTCAAAGCACCCGGCCATCCCACGCCACTGTCACATGCCTGGGCAACTCGCGCCGATGTTCCAGCAACCACGCGTCCAGCGTATGCCCCACGTGCGTCAGTACGCCCAATTGCGCACCTGTTTGCTCAATGCTGCGCAATGCCAGCGTCACGTCATTGTGATTGCGCGGTGCTTGGGGCTGCGGCGGCATGGAGCAATCGAGCACCAACACCTCCAGTGGCGCGCGTTGCAGCCAGGCCAGGGTGGCAGGCGGCAGGCCGACCGTGTCGGTGAGGTAGGCGATGCGCCGACCTTCGCCTTCCAGCAGATAACCGAAGGTGGGTTTGGAGTGGTGCAACGGCAGCGCCGTCACGCGCAACTCGCCAAATTCGCGGGTTTCGAATGCGCCAAACGGCTGGCTGAAATCCAGAATCCCCGGGTGCTTGTAAAGGTCGGACAACCCTTGCGGGTCCGCCGGCCCGTGCACCGGAATCACCAGCCCCTGGCCCCAGCGCAAATGCAGCAAACCTTGCGCATGGTCAGCGTGGTAGTGGGTCTGGAAAATCCCGTTGAAACTGCGCGGCGGGAAGCGTTCGGTCAGGTCCGGCAAACCGCTGTCGATCAACCAGCGCTGGTCGCCACATTCGATCAACGCGCTGCACGGTCGGCGGCGTAACCCTTCATCGCTGCGCGCCAGGGCGCAGGCAGCGCATTCGCAGCCGTACACCGGAACTTGCCGCGCGTCACCGGTGCCAAGCAAGGTCAGGCGCATGCCGAGTGCCCGTGATCCAGGCAGCACAGCAAGCGCTCGACGGTATGCACCAGCGGGCCGGAGTTATCCAGCACCAACAGCCCTGCACCATTGCCGGCGATCAGGTCTGCGGTGAACCGTGCATTGCGTGCCAGGCGCTCCTCGATATCGGCCAACGACTCACGCCCCCGCGCGATCAAGCGCTGGCGCAACACGGTTTGATCGACCGTCAGCAACAGCACCAGCACCGAGGGATAGCGTTCGCGGGTTTGTGCCAGGTGCGCGCGGGACCCATTGACCAGCACGTCTTCCCCCGCCGCCAGCCAGTCGTCGATCACACGCGGGATGCCGTACGACAACCCATTGGCGTGCCAGCTGAGGGCAAACGCGCCCTCGGCCTGCATCGCGGCGAACTGCTCCGGGCTCACACCCTGGGCCGCCTCGCCCACCGCCTCGGCCGAACGGGTAATCACGCGGCGCACAATGCGGCAGCCGCGTTCGGCCAAGCGCGGGCGGGCGGCATCCAGCAGGCTGTCCTTGCCCGAACCCGATGGCCCGATGAGATAGATCAACCTGCCTGCCATCAAAACACCCTCTTCGCTTGTCGCCACACTTGTTGCACCACGGGCAGCCCTTCGCGGCGTTTGGCCTGGACCAGGTCAGCGCGCAGGCCCACCGCAATTTCACCGCGATCGGTCAGGCCCGCCGCGTGCGCCGGTGCCAGGCTGATCATCTTGACCGCGCGCGCCAGGTCGCCGCCGTCCTGCTCATCGGCCAGCACGAACGCGGCCTGCAACAGGCTGGCCGGGTAGTAGTCGCTGGAAAGTATATCCAGCAATCCCTGCGCAGCCAGGCCGGCGGCGGCCACATTACCCGAGTGTGACCCGCCGCGCACCACGTTCGGCGCGCCCATCAACACTTTCATGTTCAGCGCCCGGCAGCCCTGGGCTGCTTCAAGCGTAGTGGGGAATTCGGCGATGGTCATGCCGTAGCGCGCCGACTCTTCAACATGCGCCAACGTCGCGTCATCGTGGCTGGCCACCGACAACCCACGCCCCAGGCAATGTTCGACGATGGCCGCGCGATAGCGGTCGCTGTACTCGCGGGAGTTGGCCATTTGCAACACGATAAACGCGTCCATGGTTTCGTCGTTGAGGTGGTACTTGCCCATGTAGTACTCACGGTACTTGGATTCAAGCACGAACTGGCGCTGGCCCGGCGAATGGTCCATCACCGACACCAGACGCACCAGCGGGTTTTCCACCAGGTCGCGGAACACGCTCAGGGTGTCCGGGTGGCACAGCTCGCAGCGCAGGTGCAAGTGGTGCTCGGCGCGGGTCAGCCCGGCGCCTTCTGCCGAGGCGATGGCGTCGAGCATCGCCGGCAGTTTCTTCATGCGGTTGCCCTTGGGGTTCACATCGCCGATGGACACCGCGTCGAACACCGTGGTGATGCCCGCCGCGATGATCTGCGCGTCATGGCTGAGCACCGCCGAGGTCGACGGCCAGTCCACGCCGGGGCGCGGGGTCATGTGTTTTTCCAGGTTGTCGGTGTGCAACTCCACCAGCCCCGGCAGCAGGCAATCACCGCCCAGGTCCTGGGCCTGGGGCAACTGGCTGCGGCCTTCGGCAATGTCGACGATCTGGCCGTCGCGCAGCACCACCGAACCGAGGAACACACGCTCAGCCGTAACGACCTGGGCATTACTGAGGATCTGTTCAGCGGGCATGTTCATATTCCTCTGCGGCAACGGGCGTGGGGGTCATGTCGAAATGGCGGTCGGCGACCGCTTCACGGGCGGCGCGGTCGTGGAAGATGCCGATCAGTGCGGCGCCGCCAGCCTTGGCTTCGTTCATCAGTTCCAGCACCACCTGGCGATTGTTGTCGTCAAGAGACGCGGTGGGCTCGTCCAGCAGCATCACCGGCCACTCGACCATGAAGCCACGGGCGATATTCACGCGCTGCTGCTCGCCACCGGAGAAGGTGCCGGGCGCCAGTTGCCACAGGCGTTGGGGAATATTCAGGCGCGTCAGCAAGTGTTCGGCGCGGGACTGCGCATTGGCCTTCGACCAACCACGGGCGAGCGCGGGCTCCATCACCACGTCCAGGCAGGCCACGCGCGGAATGACGCGCAGGAATTGGCTGACGTAACCCAGGGTTTGCTGGCGCACCTGCAAAATGTCGCGCGGCTCGGCGCCGACCAGCTCCAGCCACTCACCGGCATGCCTTACGCGAATGCTGCCACCTGCCGGCAGATAGTTGCCGTACAGCGTGCGCAGCAAGGTGCTTTTACCCGCGCCGGACTGGCCGTGCAGCACCAGGCATTCGCCGCCCTGCACGCTGAAATCCACGCCGCGCAGCACGTTGAGCACCACGCCGTTCTGCTGGTGCAAGGTGAAGGTTTTCGAGAGGTCGCGAACCTCGATCAAGGCATTCATCATGGCTGCAATACCGAAGACACCAGCAGTTGAGAGTAAGGGTGCTGTGGATCGTCGAGGATCTGGTCGGTGAGCCCCGTTTCCACCACGCGCGAACGGCGCATCACCATCAGGCGGTCGGCCAACAGACGGGCCACGGCCAGGTCATGAGTGACAATCACCACCGCCAAATCCAGCTCACGTACCAGGCCGCGCAGCAGGTCGAGCAAACGCGCTTGCACCGACACGTCCAGACCGCCGGTGGGTTCGTCCATGAACACAAGCCGTGGGCTGGAGACGAGGTTGCGGGCGATTTGCAGGCGCTGCTGCATGCCGCCCGAGAAGGTGCGTGGCAGGTCATCGATGCGCTGCGGGTCGATTTCCACCTGGCCCAGCCAATCCAGACCGGCGCCGCGCAGTTGCGCATAGTTGCGCACGCCCTGGGCCATCAGACGCTCGCCAATATTGGCGCCGGCCGACACACCCATGCGCAGGCCGTCACGGGGGTTCTGCTCGACAAAGCCCCACTCGGTGCGCAGCAAGGTGCGGCGCTCGGCTTCGCTGGCGCTGTAGAGGTCGAGCCATTCACCGTCCTTGCTGCGGTAGCCAATGCTCCCGGCTTGCGGTGGCAAACGCCCGCTCAGCAGCGAGAGCAAGGTGGATTTGCCTGAGCCGGACTCGCCGACAATTCCCAGTACCTCACCGGGGTACAGATCAAAGCTCACGCCCTGGCAGCCCTTTTCCGGGCCGTAAAGCAAAGACAGGTCGCGCACGTGCAATAACGGCTGGCTCACTGGTTGTTCTCCTTCACGCGCTGGGCGCAATACCAGGTGTCGGAACACACAAAACTCTGGGTACCGGCGTCGTCGAGAATCAGCTCATCGAGAAACGACTCGTGGCTGCCGCAGATCGCGCAGTTGTGTGCCCACTTCTGCACCTCGAACGGGTGGTCTTCAAAGTCGAGGCTGGTGACTTGGGTGTACGGCGGCACTGCGTAGAGGCGCTTTTCACGCCCGGCGCCAAACAGCATCAGTGCCGGGCTCATGTCGAGCTTGGGGTTGTCGAATTTGGGGATCGGCGATGGGTCCATCACGTAGCGCTCATCGACCATTACCGGGTAGGCGTAGCTGGTGGCGATGTGGCCGAAAGTGGCGATGTCTTCGTAGAGTTTTACGTGCATCACCCCGTAATCGTTGAGCGCGTGCATGGTGCGCGTCTCGGTTTCCGACGGTTCGATAAAGCGCAGCGGCTCCGGGATGGGCACTTGGTAGACCATGATTTGGTCGGCCTGCAGCGGCGTTTCCGGGATGCGGTGGCGGGTCTGGATCACGGTCGCCTCCGGCGTGGCTTGGGTGGTGGCGACACCGGCCGTGCGCGCAAAGAAGCGCCGGATCGACACGGCGTTGGTGGTGTCGTCGGCGCCCTGGTCGATGACCTTGAGCACGTCATCGGCGCCGAGGATCGCGGCGGTCAATTGCATGCCGCCGGTGCCCCAGCCGTACGGCAACGGCATCTCGCGGCCCCCGAACGGCACTTGGTAACCGGGGATGGCCACGGCCTTGAGCAAGGCGCGGCGGATCATGCGTTTGGTCTGCTCGTCGAGGTAGGCAAAGTTGTACGCCGGGTCACGCGCAGGTGTTTGAGTCAGGTCATTCATGGCGCGTGCCCTCTGCCGGTTGGCGCAGTTTGCGGATCAGTTCCAGCTCGGACTGGAAGTCCACGTAGTGAGGCAATTTGAGGTGCGAAACAAAGCCCGCGGCCTCGACATTGTCGCAATGGGCCAGCACGAACTCTTCGCGCTGAGCCGGCGACACCACCTCTTCGTTGTATTCCTCGGCGCGCAGCGAGCGGTCCACCAGCGCCATGCCCATCGCCTTGCGCTCGGCATGCCCGAACGCCAGGCCATAGCCACGCGTGAACTGCGCCAGCTGCGTGGCCGAACCAACGAACTGGTTGACCATCTCGCACTCGGTCACTTCGATGCTGCCCAGGCACACCGGGAAGCCCAGTTCTTCGGGGTCGATCCACACCTCTACGTCGCCAATGCGAATCTCGCCGGCAAACGGGTGATTGCGTCCATAGCCGCGTTGGGTCGAGTAACCCAGCGCCAACAGAAACCCCTCATCGCCACGGGCCAGGGCTTGCAGGCGCTCGGCGCGGCTGGCCGGGTATTCCAGCGGGTCGCGGGTGATGTCGGCGACGCTGGCGTTGTCGTCAGCTTCGTTCTGGATCAGGCCTTCTTTGGCGAGCAAACCGAGCACCCGTGGGCAGGCTTCGATGCGCGCATCCGCCGTGGTTTGCGGGCCTGGGTATGCACCTTCGGCCAGCAGCGAAAAATCCAGCAGCCGGTGGGTGTAATCGAAGGTCGGGCCGAGCAGCTGGCCGCCGGGCACGTCTTTGAAGGTGGCCGACAGGCGTCGACTCAATACCATGTGCGCCGTATCAATCGGCAGGCTCGGGCTGAAGCGCGGCAGCGTGGTGCGGTAGGCGCGCAGCAAGAAGATTGCTTCCACCAGGTCGCCCGCCGCTTGCTTGATCGCCAGCGCGGCAAGTTCTTCGTCGAACAGCGAGCCTTCGGTCATCACCCGCGCCACGGCCAACGGCAGTTGTTCGCGGATTTGTGCAACGCTGAGTTCGGGAATGGCGGTATCGCCCCGGCGTTTTTTCGCCAGCAGGCGGTGGGCATTGTCGATGGCTTGCTCGCCACCTTTGACGGCTACGTACATCAGGCGTGCTCCTGTGCAATGCGGCTGCTGCGTGGCAGGCCAATCAGGTGATGACCTGCGCTGAACACCACGTCCAGGCCACGCGGGAAGGCTTCGCGGCGTTGGCGTTCCAGCCAGAAATCCTGCGGCACCGGCAGGTTCACCCGGCGTTGCGTCTTGATGCCGGGGCCATGCCAGTGCAGGCCGCGACCGGACTCCAGATCGGTAAGCTGAACCAGCAAGGTGCAGGACTGGTCGGGGTAACGGTCGTTACCGTGGTCGAAGCCGCTGAGGTCGAGCAGGTCTTGTTCGCCGAGCAACGCAAAGGCCGCTTCTTCGCGCTTATCCGTCAGTGGGCAGCCGCAGTGAAAGGCCAGGTTGGCGCGGATCAGCGGCGTGTCGAAGGTCGGCGCCAGCCACACTGGCGTGTCCCCATCCAGCAGCGCCAGGCACAGTGCGTAGGTGGCGGGTGCCAGGCCATCCAGGCGCGGCGCTGAAGGCAAGTGCTGGATCAGGCCCGGTTCGGCCAGGGCTTTGAGCGCCGCGCGAAAACCGCGCTGGGCATCGAGTACCGGGTCGACAAACGCCGGTTGCAACAGGTGCGCATTCATCAGTTTTCTCCTCGCACCAAGGTGAAGAACTCAACCTTGGTGGCGGCAGTGTCGGCTTCTTTTTGCGCGCGGCGTTTGGCTTGGGCAGCGGCCAGCGCGGTGATCAAATCGCTGAGCCACAGGCTCGGTTGCGTGCCTTGCAGGTGCGCGTCGGCCAGGGCGGCCAACTCGGCGTGGGCTTTGTCGCGCCCGGCCAAATAGCTGTAGCCGGTGCGGCCGTCAGCCAGGCGCACCACGCAACGGGTCACGCTCATTTCACCGACGTTGAAGGCGGCGCCATCCCCGCCCATGCGGCCACGCACTAACGTCATGCCGATTTCAGGGGCGCGAATCAGCTGGTACTCGGCGTCCTTCAAAGCCGCTTCGTGAGGTTGCAATTCATTGAGCTGGGCGCGGGCAAGCACACCCATCCAATGCTGACGCGGGGACAGGTTCATCGGGGTCTCCATCAGGTCACCACTTGGTACTGGAAGCGATCCGAACGGCTGGTGGACTGCGCCAGCTCCACCGGGCGGCCGTCGCGATCGCGGGAAAGGGTGAATACGGTGAGGGCCGGCAAGTGCCGGGGCATCATCAGCAGCGCGGCTTCGTCACGGTTGGGCAAACGCGCGCCGATCAGGCTTTGGGTGCGGGTCAGTGGCAAGTCCCGCTCGCGCAAGTACTGGCGCAACGAGCCGCCGGTGTAATCGGCCAGCAGCGGCGCGCGGCTGGCGCAGTAGCGATGGCGGATCAGGCTGACAGGCTGGTGGTCGAGCTTGCGCAGGGTTTGCAGTTCGATCATCGGCGCCATTTCGGCGATGCCCAACTGCAGCGCTTCGTCTCGGCTGGCGTAGCAGTAGCGGCGCTTGAGCAGCACCGCCTGCACGCCCATGCCCTGAGCCGACAGCGATTGGCTGTAGGACGTCTCGGCGCCCATCGGGTAAATCAGCGGGCGGTCCAGCACCTGAGTGCCCTTGCCCTGGCGGCGCAACAGGCTGCCTTCGAACACCAGTTCGTCGATGGCACGGCGCAAGGTATGGCGGTTGACGCCAAAACGCTCGGCCATGTGCACCTCGCCGGGCAGGAAGTCGCCGGCCTGGTAGCTGCTCAGTTCACGGCGCAGGATGTCCGCGAGTTCGCGGTACACCGGCTCATCTTGTCTAGACAACTGCATGCTTAAAAAAAGCGCCGCGTGGGCACCCCTCTGGCGTCAGATGAACTGCTTGCGCAGGCGTTGGGACAGCACGTCGATACAGCTCACGACAACGATGATCACCAGCAGCACCGCGCAGGTCTGGACGAACTGGAAGGCGCGGATGTTTTCCCAGAGGATCACGCCGATGCCGCCGGCGCCGACCATGCCGACCACCGTGGCCGAACGCACATTGGCTTCGAAGCGATACAGCGCGTAGCTCACCCACAGCGGCATCACTTGCGGGATCACGCCGTAAATCACTTCCTGCAAGGCGCTCGCGCCGGTGGCTCGCACGCCTTCGACCGGGCCTGGGTCAATGGCTTCGACGGCTTCGGCAAACAGCTTGGCGAGCACGCCGGTGGTGCTGATCCACAGGGCCAGAACGCCCGCGAAGGGACCAAGGCCGACGGCGACCACGAACAACATGGCGAACACCATTTCATTGATGGAGCGGAACGCATCCATCACTCGGCGCAGCGGTTGGTGCACCCACCAGGGGGTGATGTTGTCAGCGCACAGGATGCCCAGCGGCACCGAGCACACAATCGCCAGCACTGTGCCCCAGAGGGCGATTTGCACGGTGACGATCATCTCTTTGAGGTAGGAGCGCCATTCGTGGAAGTCGGGCGGAAAGAAGTCGGCGGCGAAAGTCGCCATGTTTCCAGAGTCGCGGTACAGCGCCAGCGGGTTCATCTCCGCGCCGTGCCAGGCCCAGGCCAGCAGGACCAGAAACAGGCCCCAGCCGAGGTATTGCGGCCAAGTGCGTTTGCCTACAGCTTCAGCGTGCAGAGTTGTCATGGGTCACTCTCGGTGTAGGGTTGGAACCGGGCTTGAAGTGGGAGCGGGCTTGCTCGCGAAGGCGGTGAATCAGTCGCCGGATGCGTTGAATGACACACCGTATTCGCGAGCAAGCCCGCTCCCACATAGAGCCCGGTTCCTACAGGGGTTAGCCGTTGGCTGCAGTCTTCTTGTCCAGCTCGGTGATGCGCTGCTGCAGCTTGGCCAGGTCGGCGTCGATGTCCGCCAGCTTCTTGGCCTTGTCAGCGGCTTCGAGGTGGTCGTCAGCGCTGATGGTGGTGCGCTGCTTGAACAGCTCCAGCTGGCGGATCGGCAACAGCTGGTCATCGCTCGACGGCAGGAACTTGCCCAGCTGCATGTTCTTCAGCACGGCCTTCTCTTCATCGGTGTCGCCGTAGTGGGCGAAGAAATCGCGGATCTTGGTCTTCTCGCTGTCGCTCAGCGCCTTGCTCCACACCATCGGGTCAGCCGGGATCAGCGGCGATTTCCAGATCACCTTGAGCATGGCGGCCTTGTCCGGCTGGGTGACTTCAAGGCGGTCCCAGCTTTCGGTGTTGAAGGTGGCAACGTCCAACTGCCCTTTGGCCACGCTGAGTGCGTTGACTTCATGGCTGGAGTTGAGCGTGCGTTTGAACGCGGTGGCGGCATCCACATTGTTCTTGGCAAACACGTAGTAACCCGGCACCAGGTAGCCCGAGGTGGAGTTCGGGTCGCCGTTGCCGAAGGTCAGGTTCTTGGCGTTCTTGAGCATGTCGTCAACGTTGTTGATCGGGCTGTCCTTGCGCACGATCAGCACGCTCCAGTAACCGGCGGCACCGTTGGCGGCGGCGGTCTGGGCGAAGATCTCGCCGTTGGAGCGGTCCACCGCTTCCATCGCCGCCTTGTTGCCGAGCCACGCCACGTCGACTTTGTTGAAGCGCATGCCCTGGATCAGGCCGGCATAGTCGGAGGCGAACGTGGCGTTGATGGTCAGGCCGGTCTTCTTGTGCATGTCATCCAGAAACGGCTGCCAGATGCTCTTGAGGTTCTGCGAGGACTCGGTGGACATGATGCCGAAGTTGATGGTTTTGTCGGCGGCCTGGGCGTTGCCCAGTGCGACGCCGGCCAGCAACACCGCAGACAGAAACACGTGGCCGATACGGTTCAACATGGAAGGAATTCCTGTGGGTCGTGAGTAGGGTTTCAAGCGCGCGCCAGGGCCAGCCGAGGGGTAACGTCGGTGTGGCGGGTCTGGTCGGAAAACATCAGGCTGGTGTCGACGTCGGCACCGTACAAATCGTTGAGGAACTGGCTGCTCATGGCGCTGCCCTGCCCGTCGAAATGAATCCGTCCGCCTTTGAGGGCCACAGCCCGCGGGCAATAACGCATGGCGTAATCGACTTGATGCAGGGTCACCACCACGGTCTTGCCGTCGCGGCGGTTGATATCGGCGAGGATCTCCATGACCTTGCGCGCCGACTCCGGGTCCAGCGATGCGATAGGCTCATCGGCCAGAATCACTTCGGCGCGCTGGGTCAAGGCCCGGGCAATCGCCACGCGCTGCTGCTGACCGCCGGACAAGGTCGACGCACGTTGCGCGGCCAGATCGGCCAGGCCAACACGGGCGAGGGATTCGAGGGCAAAGGCCTTTTCCTCGGCATTGAACAAACCCAGGTTGCCGCGCCAGCGCGGCATGCGGCCCAGGCAACCGAGCAGCACGTTGTCGAGCACGCTCAGGCGATTGACCAGGTTGAACTGCTGGAAGATGTAGCCGATGTCTGCACGCAGCCGCCGCACCTTGCCATTCAACCGTCCACTGGCCTGCACCTCCCGGCCCAGCACCTTGACGCTGCCGCCGTTGCTTTTGTCGCAACAGGCCAGGCCTGCCAAGTGGCGCAGCAACGTGGACTTGCCGGACCCGGAAGCGCCAATCAGCGCGACCATCTCACCGGTAGCAATGGTGAGTTCGAGGTCGACCAATGCGGATTTCTTCGCAAAGGTCTTGTTCAAGTGATCGACATGGATAGCGTGAGTCATGGGCATCTCTGTCTGGTTTGAACAGCCAGGGGATGGCTGCGGTTGAGTTCAAACGACAGTAGGCGCGCCAGGTGTCAGTGCTATTACTTGCACATGACTGGCGGGCGGCGGTTTGATGAAGGTTTTGTGAAAGGTTGGAGGTGGGTATCCAGTGGTCTGCGGGGAAGACGTCTGGCACACTCCGCGCTATCAACTAGCCACTATTTGATGGCACTCCCGCAGCGTTAAAGGAAAAACACGGATGTTCACTGACCAAACACGTCCTCTGGCCTATCACCGACTGTGCGGGCTGACGCTCGCCAGCCTGCTCCTCGCGGGTTGCGCCACCCCTGCCCCTCAACCACCGCCGGTGGCTGTACGCGATCAGTGCTTGGATAAAGGGTCTGCAGCAAGTGCGGCATTCGAGCGTTGCGTGGCCGACCGGCAGGCGCAAAAAGCGAAAATGCTCAAGGACGTCCTCGCCGTGCTCGACACGACGCCCGGTCGCCAACCTTTGGCTGATGCGGGCCCGGACGGTTATCAGCAAGCCGACTTCCCGGAAACGCCCAAGGTCCTGAGCTACCAGGGCGAACGCTCGATCTCGGTCGCTGAAAAACAGGCGCTGCCTTACAAGGTCAGGATCACCTGGAAATACGACTCACCTTTCCCCGTGCCCTTACCGGGCGACGTCTACAGGATGGGCCAAATGCGCCAGCAGGTCGTGCCGGCCGTGGAGGCGCAAGGGCTTGCGAAGTTTGTGTGCACAGTGACGGCTGACCAGCAGGTGCAGTGGATTTTCTACGCCAAAAGTGAAGAGACGTTCATGGCACGGGTGAATGCCGCGCTGGCCAAGAGCGAGCCTTACCCTCTGATATTCACGGCGACTGAAGAGCCCGCACTGAACAGCGACATGGTCAAGACGGGGACACTGCGCATCACGCCCAAAACCTGCATGGAATGATGATCGCGGACACAGCTTGCCTTAAGGTATTCAGTGTCGACCGATCGTTCCCACACTCTGCGTGGGAACGATCGGTATAACGACAGCTGAACAAGACTTTCCCTACGCTCAGTCATTTAACCGCTCTGCATTATGTGGACCGAGCCGTACGCAGGAGGGCCAAGCCCTGCCGGGTCTCCCATTCCCCGGTCGACCAACCTGCGTATGGCTCACCCTTTCCAACCTGCTTTGTGGCGGCTGTGCACGGGAGGCATCGGCCTGCCGGGTTCCTATGACCTGTCAACCACCCCACACACTCCGCCCAACCTCATCTTCACCGTCCGCCCCGGCCTCAGCACCGAAGTTGCCCTGACCACTGCCAGCGAGATGCTGGAATCGGCGACGGTGTGTGCGTACGACTGTGCCGAGCATTTGGAGGGCACAGGCCGCAAGCAGGTGCTGGCGGTGGTGCAGATGAATGAGATTGCTCAGCTGTCAGTAGATCAGGCGCTGGATCGTGAGTGTCCCGCCGCTTGATAGCGCGGTGGTCCCCTGTGGGAGCTGGCTTGCCTGCGATGGCGGTGGGTCCGATGACGGATTTATGGCTGACACACGGCTATCGCAGGCAAGCCCGCTCCCACACTGAGTGTGGTGTACATCAGGGGATTTCTCGCACGATGGCGAAACAGGCCTAACATTCAGATCAGATAGAGCTCAAAACTGTGGGAGCGGGCTTGCTCGCGAAGGCGGTGGGGCAGTGATTGATAGGCTGCCTGACACTGCGCCTTCGCGAGCAAGCCCGCTCCCACATTTGGTCTCCAGTGGATCCAAGAATGCATTCCACGGGTATGAAAAAGGCGACCCGAAGGTCGCCTTTTTTCATTGCGCGTATTGCTTGCTCAACCCCGGCGGTACGCCGTGCACATCGGTCTCTTCCCACGGCCCGTTCGGGCTGATGGAGCGGCTCCAGCCGTTGCTCCAGCGGTAATAGGTGCGCTGGCGGTAGAAGGTGTCGGACTGTTCTTCCAGCACATACACCTGCATCTTGCCGTCCCAGTGGCTGGCGGCGCCCGGTGGTGGGGCGAAGGTCGGCGATTTGCTTGGCAGCGGTTTCGGCGGCGGGGTCACCGGGCCGGACGGTTGGGTGCTTGGCTGGGTCGAAGGGCCCGACGGCGGGATGGTCGGGCCGGTGGGTGCCGGAGGTGGCCGGTGGACCGCACAAGCGCTCAGGCCGAGTATCAGGCTGAGCAGGGTGATGCGTGCAAAGGCGGTCATAGGCGTTTTCCTCGATTTACTTGTCCGGACTGTCGATGGTCAGCTGCTGCAGCGCAGTGGCAGTGCTGGCCAAGGGTTGGCTGCGGCCGATCCACTCGCCAGCGGTCGGTTGACCGGCCCGGGATATGCGCGCAACCAGTTGGACTTCGGGGAAGTTCGACAGTTTCAACTGCGGCATCATCGCGTCCGCATCGCCCAGTTCGACGGTGACAGGCAGTTCGGCGACGGTCACGCGCTTGGCCGCCAGCGGTGCAGGCGGGCCGGAGACGGCACGGGCGAAGATGAACACGCTGTCGGTGGGCAGGGCTTTGGCCTTCACCTCGGCGGACAAATCCACGCGCACTTTAAGAACAGCCTTGGGCGCTTGAGCGACAGTACCGCCGCTCTCCCTGAGCTTTTCCGCCGCTCGGTCGATACCACCTTGCAACGCGACCCTGGAATTGTCTTCCGGTGGCAGCTGCGCCAACAGGCGGTTCCAATAGTCGATGGCGTCCTGATAGCGCTGGCCTTCAAAGGCGGCAATACCCAACAGGCCAAGGCTGGTGACTTCCTTGGGGTCCAGCTTCAAGGCTTCATCGGTCAGCGCCTGCACCTTGGGCGACCACTGTTTGTTGTCGGCAAAATACTGCGCCTGCGCCCACTGGCCGAGCAGTTCCGGCTGGCGACCGGCCAAAGCCACGGTGCGCTCGAAGACTTTGGCCGCATCGGCGGAACGGTCCTGGGCCATGTAGGCGCGACCGAGGAAGTACAACCCTTCCGGCGAATCCGGCTGGGCAGCGGCGGCGCGTTCCAGGCGCTGGGTCATGTCTTGCATCGACACCGGCGGCTGGGAGAATTCGCGGGTGAGTTCAACCTTGTCACTCGCCCCGTAATGCAGGTACAGCGCGACGCCCAGGATCGGCACCAGAAACGCCGCCAAAAACGGCAACGGTTTGCCCAGGCGCGATTCGCGAGGCGTTTCCGCGCCTTCGGTATCGGCCAGCAGCTCACGGGCCGCTTCGGCGCGGCCAGTGTCGAGCTGCGCGGCATTCAGCACGCCTTCGTCCTGCTGCACTTGCAACTCGGCGACGCGTTCCTGGTAAAGCGCTACGTTCAGCGCGGTGCGGTCCTCTTCACGCTGGGCGCGACGGCCGCGCAATACAGGGATCAACAGGAAACTCAGGGCAATCAGGAGCAGCAACCCTGCTGCGAGCCAAAAATCAATCATCAGTCTTGGTGTCCAGCAATTGGTCGAGGCGTTTGCGCTCTTCGGGGGATAACGCGTCAGAGCCATCGGTAGGCGCGGCGCGGCGGCGGCGGACGATCACGGCCATGACCACCACACCGGTCAGCAGCAGCCCGGCGGGGCCGAACCAGAGCAGCGCGGTCTTGCCGGTAAGGGCCGGTTTGTAACGCACGAAATCACCGTAGCGCTCGACCATGAAGTCGATGATCTGCTGGTTGTCCTTGCCCTCCCCCAGCATGCGGAAAATCTCTTTGCGCAGGTCGGCGGCGATGGGCGCGTTGGAGTCGGCGATGTCCTGGTTCTGGCACTTGGGGCAGCGCAGTTCCTTGGTCAGTTCGCGAAAACGCTCACGGTCACCGTCCTTGGCGAATTCGTAGGTGTCGATGGCGGCGTGGGCCACGCCGACCAACCCCAGCGCCAACACGGCAGCGGCTAACAAACGCTTCATGGCTTGGCCTCATCGACCAGCGCCTGGTACTTGGCGGCCAGTTGCTCGCGCCAGACCACTTCATCGATCACACCGACGTACTTGTCACGAATCACGCCTTTGGCGTCGATAAAGAAGGTTTCCGGAGCGCCGTACACGCCGAGGTTCAAACCGAGGTTGCCGTCTTCGTCGCGGATATCCATCAGGTACGGGTTGTGGAACTCCGTCAGCCACTTCAGGGCCGCCGCATTGTCGTCCTTGTAGTTGATGCCGTAGATCACCACGCCCTTCTCGGCGAGTTTGTTCAGCACCGGGTGCTCGACGCGGCACGAGATGCACCAGGTCGCCCACACGTTGACCAGCGCCGGCTTGCCCAGCAGGTCGGCCTGGGTCAGGGTCTTGTCGCCCTGCACGGTCTTCAGGCTGAACGCCGGGAATGGCTTGCCGATCATCGCCGAAGGCAGCTCGGCCGGGTCCAGGTACAAGCCGCGATAAAGAAACACCGCCACCACCAGAAAGGCCGCCAGCGGTAACACCATCAACCAACGCTTCATGCCGGCGCTCCTTGCAGGCCGAGGGCTTCGCGCACTCGGCTTTTTACTTTGACGCGATAACGCCGGTCCAACGCGGCCAGCAAACCACCCACGCCGGTGAGCAACCCACCGAACCAGATCCAGCGCACAAACGGTTTGACGTGCACGCGCACCGCCCAGGCGCCGTCGCCCAGCGGCTCGCCCAGCGCCACATAAAGGTCGCGGGTGAAACCGGCGTCGATGCCGGCCTCGGTCATCATCGAGCTTTGCACGGTGTACAGGCGTTTTTCCGGGTGCAGCACGGCCACTTCCTTGCCGTTGCGCACCACACGAATAGTGCCTTTGTCCGACGTGAAGTTCGGGCCTTCAAAGTGCTTGGCGCCTTCGAAGATGAAGTGGTAACCGGCCAGGTCCATGGACTCGCCGGGCGCCAGGCGCAGGTCGCGCTCGGCGCTGTTCTGGCTGGAGAGCACCACGCCGAGGGCGCACACGGCGATGCCGAGGTGCGCGACCTGCATGCCCCAATAGCTGCGGGTCAATGTCGGCAAGCCTTTGATCAGGCCTTTGTGGCGGGTTTTGTCGACAACGTCGCGCACGCCGGCCAGCAATACCCAGGCGGCGAGCAGGAAAGTCGCGAGCACCGCCCAGTTGAAGTCGCCATAGGCAAAGCCTGCGATCATCGCCAAGGCCACACTGCCCAGCAGCACCGGCATCAGCATGCCAGCCAGCCATTTCACCGGGGTGTCTTTCCAGCGCACCAATACGCCGATTGCCATCACCACCATCAGCAGGCCCATCAGCGGGATAAACAACGCGTTGAAGTACGGCGGGCCAACCGACAGCTTGGCGCCGCTCAGCGCGTCCAGCACCAGCGGGTACAAGGTACCGAGCAGGATCATCGACGCGGCCACCACCAGCACCAGGTTATTGCCCAGCAACAGCGTTTCACGCGACCACAGGTTGAAGCCGACCTGGCTCTTGACTACCGGCGCGCGCAACGCAAACAGGGTGAGCGAGCCGCCCACCACAAACAGCAGGAAGATCAGGATGAACACGCCGCGCGCCGGGTCGGACGCAAACGCATGCACCGACGTCAGCACGCCCGAACGCACAAGGAACGTGCCAAGCAAACTGAGGGAAAACGCGGCGATGGCCAGCAACACGGTCCAGCTTTTGAACACGCCGCGTTTTTCGGTGACCGCCAACGAGTGAATCAGCGCGGTGCCCACCAGCCACGGCATGAACGAGGCGTTTTCGACCGGGTCCCAGAACCACCAGCCGCCCCAGCCAAGTTCGTAATAGGCCCACCACGAGCCCAAAGTGATGCCGATACCGAGAAAGGCCCAGGCGACGATGGTCCACGGCCGCGACCAGCGCGCCCAGGCGGCATCCAGACGCCCGCCGAGCAAGGCGGCGATGGCGAAGGCAAAGGCCACCGAGAAACCCACGTAACCCATGTAGAGCATCGGCGGGTGCACGATCAGGCCGATGTCTTGCAGCAATGGGTTGAGGTCATGCCCGTCCACCGGGATCTGCGGCAGGATGCGGCTGAATGGGTTGGAGGTCATGATCAGGAACAGCAGAAACCCAATGCTGATCATGCCCATCACCGCCAGCACCCGCGCCAGCATGACTTGCGGCAGTTGGCGCGAGAACACCGACACGGCGAAGGTCCAGCCGCCGAGAATCAAGGCCCACAACAGCAACGAGCCTTCGTGGGCGCCCCACACGGCGCTGAATTTGTAGTACCAGGGCAGCGCGCTGTTGGAGTTGTTGGCGACATAGGCGACAGAAAAGTCGTCAGTCATGAAGGCATAGGTCAGGCAACCAAACGCGAACAACAGAAAGGCAAACTGGCCCCAGGCGGCCGGCTGGGCCAGGCTCATCCACAAGCGGTCGTCGCGCCAGGCGCCAAGCAACGGCACCACGGCCTGCACGATGGCAAAGCACAGGGCGAGGATCATCGCCAACTGGCCCAGCTCGGGAATAAACAGTGCGGACGTCATCAACTTAGCCCTCCTTTGCTGGGGTTGGAGCGGGTTGGCCGCTGTCTTTCAGGGCCTTGGTGACTTCCGGCGGCATGTATTTCTCATCGTGCTTGGCCAGCACTTCATCGGCGACCACCACGCCGTCGGCATTGAGCTTGCCGAGGGCGACGATGCCCTGGCCTTCGCGGAACAGGTCCGGGAGGATGCCGCGATAGGTGATGGTCACGGCCTTGTTGAAGTCGGTGACCACGAAGGTGACGTCGAGGGAATCACCGGAACGTTTCAGCGAGCCCTTCTCCACCATGCCGCCCGCGCGAATACGCGTGTCTACCGGCGCTTCGCCGTTGGCGATCTGGGTCGGGGTGTAGAACAGGTTGATGTTCTCCCGCAGGGCGCTCATCGCCAGGCCCACGGCAACACTCACACCGACCAGGATGGCCAGGATGATCAACAGACGCTTTCTACGCAGCGGATTCACTTATCGGTCTCCCGGCGCAAACGACGCGCCTCTTGTTGCAGGTAACGCTTGCGGGCCAGGATCGGCGCGGCGACGTTGAGGGCCAGCACTGCCAGGCAGATGCCATAGGCCGTCCAGACATACAGGCCGTGGTGGCCCATGGCGAGAAAATCACTGAAAGAGTTGAAACTCATCCCCGCGCTCCCAGGCTGTTTTGCACTTCGGCCTTGACCCAGCTGGTGCGGGCCTCACGCTTGAGCACTTCCAGACGCATGCGCATCAGCAGCACGGCGCCGAAGAAGCAGTAGAAACCCAGCACCATCAGCAGCAGCGGCGCCCACATTTCCACGGGCATCGCCGGTTTTTCGGTCAGGGTGAAGGTGGCGCCCTGGTGCAGGGTGTTCCACCACTCCACCGAGTATTTGATGATCGGGATGTTGATCACGCCGACAATCGCCAGCACCGCGCAGGCCTTCGCGGCGCTGTCGCGGTTGCTGATGGCATTGCCCAGGGCGATAAGGCCAAAGTACAGAAACAGCAGGATCAGCATCGAGGTCAGTCGCGCGTCCCACACCCACCATGAACCCCAGGTCGGCTTGCCCCAGATGGCGCCAGTGACCAGCGCCACGGCGGTCATCCACGCGCCGATGGGCGCCGCGCATTGCAGGGCGACGTCGGCCAGTTTCATCTTCCACACCAGCCCGACCACGCCGCACACGGCCAGCATCACGTAGCAGGACTGCGCCAGCATCGCGGCGGGCACGTGGATATAGATGATGCGAAAGCTGTTGCCTTGCTGGTAGTCCGGCGGTGCGAAGGCCAGGCCCCAGACCAGGCCTATGCCGATCAGCAACACGGCGGCGACGCTCAACCACGGCAGCAGCTTGGCGCTGATGCCGTAAAACCATTTGGGCGAGCCGAGCTTGTGAAACCAGGTCCAGTTCATTGCTGTTTCCATCACGGTGGTTTCTCGTCTTGGCGAGAAACTCAGGGTCTTTACTGGTTAATAACGCTTAACCAGACCTCATTATTCGCCGACGCTGATCTTCAGGCCAGCCGCTATAGCAAAGGGTGTCAGGGTTACCGCCAGGGCGGTCAGGCTGCCAAGCCACAGGAGGTAACCGGTCGCCGGCATGCCCATGAGCGCGGCCTGCAAGGCGCCGCTGCCCAGGATCAACACCGGGATATACAAAGGCAGAATCAGCAGGGCCAGCAACAGGCCACCCCGCTTCAAACCGACGGTCAACGCTGCGCCCACCGCCCCCAACAGGCTGAGCACCGGCGTACCGAGCAACAAGGACAGCAACAATACCGGCAGGCATTCGACGGGCAAGCCCAGCATCATCGCCAGCAACGGTGAGAGCAAGACTAGCGCGAGGCCGGAAAAAGCCCAGTGTGCCAGTACCTTGGCCAAAACCAGAAGTGGCAGCGGGTGCGACGAAAGGACCCACTGTTCGAGGGAACCGTCTTCGAAATCGCTGCGAAACAGCCCGTCCAGCGAGAGCAGCACCGATAAAAGCGCAGCGACCCACACCAACCCTGGGGACAAGGTTTGCAACAGTTTAGTCTCGGGACCGACCGCCAACGGGAACAAGGCGATGACGATGGCAAAGAACACCAGCGGATTGGCCAATTCAGCCGGGCGCCGGCACAACAGCCGTGCTTCACGGGCGACCAGCAGCGCGAACACACTCATACCGACCACCGGCCCAAATCCAGATCACGGTAACCGGCGGGCATGCGCGTCAGCGTGTGGTGCGTGGTGAGCACCACTGAACCGCCCTGCTCGCAGTGCCGGGCCAGGTGTTCTTCGAGCTGGGCGACGCCTTGTTTGTCGAGGGCGGTGAACGGTTCGTCGAGAATCCACAGCGGCGGGCCCGGCAGGTACAAGCGCGCCAGCGCTACGCGTCGCTGCTGGCCGGCGGACAGGGTATGGCAGGGAACATCTTCAAAGCCTTTGAGGCCGACGGCCGCCAGGGCTTGCCAAATGGCATCACGGGAGGCCGGGTGATGCAGGGCGCTGAGCCAGCTGAGGTTCTCTTCCGGCGTGAGCACGTCCTTGATGCCGGCGGCGTGGCCGATCCAGACAAGGTTGCGGGCCAGCTCAGTGCGTTGTTCGTTGAGCGGCTTGCCGTTGAGACGCACACCCCCTGCCGTCGGCTGCATCAAACCGGCCAGCAGGCGCAGCAAACTGGTCTTGCCGCTGCCGTTGGGGCCGCTGATTTGCACCATGTCGCCGCCCGTCAGACGCAGTTCGAGGTGTTCGAACAGCATCCGCAGGTCGCGTTCACAGGCGAGCGCTACGGCTTCAAGAAGAGGGCTGGTCAAGAGATCGCGGGCCTTTACGGTTCAAGTCGGCGGTGCAGCGGCCGTTATAGAGAGATGCACAATAACGGCTTTGGCGACCGATTTTAGAGAGCTGGATCAAATAGTTGTGAGGTTTTTACCGCTCTCTTTGCAGACGGGCGGCATTATACATGTGATGCCCTACTCTAAAGAGGGCAATTTCCCCAGAGACGATGCGCACGATGACCGGTGAGATCAACCTTCCTACGCTGCCTCCTGCCCCGGCGCCCGGGCCTGCCCCGCTGCCGCCGACCGGCGAGTTGCTCAAACTGCTGGAGCCGCAGGCCGGACTGATCGACCCTGGGAAAACCGCCAACGCCGAGGTGATCGCGCTTAAACAAGGCGGCGATGCGTTTCAGCTGTTGCTCAAATTGACCCTTGAAGGCGGCCGCCAGACCCTGGTGCAAGCCAGCAGCGCCCAGCCTCTGCCGTTGGGCAGCAATGTAGCGGTGAGCCAGACGCCAGCCGGCAACCTGACCCTCTCGCTGCAGCAGGCCTTGAGCGCCAACGTGGCCGCCCTCACCCGTATCGACACCACGCAAATGCCGGTGGGCACGCTGTTGCAAGCCAAGGTGCTGACCACCCAGATGTTGCCGCAAGGCACCACGCAACCGGCGATCTATCGCTCGCTGGTGACGGTGCTCAACAACGCCCTCGCCGGCACCACGCTGACGTTGGAAAGCCCGCAGCCACTGCGGGTGGGCAGCTTGCTCAGCGCCGTGGTGCAAAATGCGCAAACCTTGAACTTCGTGCCGTTGAGCGGGCTCAAGGATCAATTGGCCGTGGCTCAACAGCTTTCCACCCAGCAAAGTCGCCAAGGCTCGCTGGACGTGGTCTTCACCGCCCTGCAAAACCTGCCCACCGACGACAGCACGTCCACCGACCTGCGCGCCGCGGCGGCGCGGTTGCTGGCGGCGTTGCCCGACCTGGCACAAGTGAGCAACCCCAAGGTGTTGGCGCAGCTGGTACAGAACAGCGGCGCGTTTCTGGAGGCCAAGTTACTCGCCGGGCAAAACCCGCAAATCCCGCCGCTGGACATGAAAGGCGCATTGCTGCGCCTGGTCGCCGACTTGCTGCCGGCCCTGCCCAGTGCCACCAACCTCAATGCCATCCTCGCCGCCAATACCCTGGCTCAGGTACTGCCCAATTTTGTGCGTAACCCGCTGAATACGCTCGGCCAGATCGGCGCGCGCCAGGCACCCGCCGGCTTTCCGCTGCCGGATCGGTTGATGCAGCGCCTGGAAGGCGAAAGCGACCTGGAAAACCTGCTGCGCCTGGCCGCCGGTGCGATTTCGCGCCTGCAAAGCCATCAGCTGTCGAGCCTGGAGCAAACCGGCACCACCGCCGATGGCCGCTTGCAAACCACCTGGCAACTGGAAATCCCCATGCGCACGTTGCAGGACATCGTGCCGTTGCAGGTCAAGTTCCAGCGCGAGGAACCGACGCCGGACAAGGACCAGCCCGAACGCAAAGACAAGAAAGACCCCAAGCAGATGCTCTGGCGCGTCGAGTTGGCGTTCGACATGGAGCCGCTGGGGCCATTGCAGGTTCAGGCGCAACTGACCCAGGGCAAACTGTCCAGCCAGCTGTGGGCAACCCGGCCCTTTACCGCCAGTTTGATCGAAAGCCACTTGGGCCATTTGCGCGAGCGCCTGGTGACCTCGGGCCTCAACGTCGGCGACCTGGATTGCCACCTCGGCACCCCACCGCGCGGACCAAGAACCGGCCTGGAACAACGCTGGGTGGATGAAACCGCATGAAAAATCCAACCCCACCACGCCAGGCGATTGCCCTCAAGTACGACGGCCAGCAAGCGCCGACCTTGACGGCCAAGGGCGACGACGCCCTGGCTGAAGCCATTTTGAAGTTGGCGCGGGAAAATGAAGTGCCGATCTATGAGAACGCCGAGCTGGTGAAGCTGCTGGCGCGCATGGAGCTGGGCGACAGCATTCCGGAGGAGTTGTACCGCACGGTGGCAGAAATTATCGCGTTTGCGTGGACGCTCAAGGGCAAGTTCCCGGTAGGCTACGACCCGAACGCCGAGCCGGTGGAGCGGGATGTGACTGAGCGTGGGGATGATTACTGAGCATCTCAGACATTCACGCATACACATGTGGGAGCTGGCTTGCCTGCGATAGCGGTGTGTCAGCTTGCTTATCTGGAACAGGTAGACCGCTATCGCAGGCAAGCCAGCTCCCACAGTCTATTGTCAGTTCAGGACTTCACTCAGGGGAATGAAATTGACCCGATCCCCAATAGCCAGCGTCGTCCCTTCCAGCACCTCCACAAACCCTTCCGCCCACGCCGCGCTGCGCAGCACGCCGGAGCTCTGGTTGCGGTAGATGATCGCCTTGCCTTGCTCGATACGCCCGCGCAGGTACTCGCGGCGGTTGCCCGGCTTGGGCCAGGTGAAACCCACCGGCACTTCAAAACGCAATGGCTCGACATCTTGCACGCCTTGGCGGCGCAGCAGATAAGGCCGCGCCAGCAGCGCAAAGGTCACCAGGGTCGAGGCCGGGTTGCCGGGCAGGCCGATCACCGGCACACCGCGAAAATGCCCGAAGGTCAGCGGTTTGCCTGGTTTGATCGCCAGCTTCCACAGGGCCAACTCGCCCTCCTCACGCAGGGCGATACCGAGAAAGTCAGCCTCGCCCACCGACACACCACCGGTCGACAGAATCAGATCGACAGTGCCCAGGTCCGACAGGCGTTTGCGGGTTTTCTCCAGGTCATCCGGCAGAATCCCGGCGTCGATCACCTCGCAGCCCATGCGCGCCAGCCAGCTGCACAGCACGCGTCGGTTGCTGTTGTAGATCTGCCCCGGGCCGAGCGGCAAACCGGGCTCGATCAACTCGTCGCCGGTGGACAACACGGCCACGCGCACGCGGCGCACCACGTTCAAGCGGTCGTGCCCCAGTGAGGCGGCCAGGCCCAGCTCGATCGGGCCCAGGCGAGTGCCGGCGCTCAACACCAACTCGCCGACGGTGGTTTCCTGGCCTTGCGGGCGGATGTTCTGACCCACCTGCAAAGGTTCGGTGAAACTCACACGCTCATCGGCGTGGACCACGGCATTTTCCTGCATTTCTACACAATCGGCGCCTTCGGGCACCGGTGCGCCGGTGAAGATGCGTGCACAGGTGCCAGCCGCCAACGGCTGCGGCGCCTGACCGGCGAAGATGCGCTGGCTGACGGGCAACGGCTCGCCGTTCCAGTCCGCCAGGCGCAGGGCGTAACCGTCCATGGCGCTGTTCGGCCAGGGCGGCAAGTCGAGCGTAGAGATCAGGTCTTGCGCGAGCACGCGGCCGTCGCAGTCGGCCAGCGGCACCACGTGCGGATCACGGATCGGCGCGGCTTCGGCCATGTCCAGCAGTTGGCGCAGCGCGTCTTCCACTGGCATCAGGGCGCCGGTTTTGCCGGGCTTATCCACGGGATTCGCAGGGTTCGGCCTGCTTCAAGTGAGGAACGAAGTTGCAGGGGCGATGACGGTTGTCCAGTTGCTCGGCGAGGATGCCGTCCCAGCCGGTACGCACCGCGTTGGTCGAACCCGGCAGGCAGCACACCAGCGTGCCATTGGCCAGGCCGGCCAGGGCGCGCGATTGCACGGTGGAGGTGCCGATATCGGCCACGGAGATCTGGCGGAACAGTTCGCCAAAGCCGTCGACGTGTTTGTCGAGCAGGCAGCTCACCGCTTCGGGCGTGCTGTCGCGGCCGGTGAAGCCGGTGCCGCCGGTGATCAGCACCACTTGCACCACGTCTTCGGCGATCCAGTGGGCGACTTTCGCGCGGATTTTGTAGAGGTCGTCCTTGAGCAGTGCGCGCTCGGCCAGGGTGTGGCCGGCGGCGGTCAGCCGGTCGACGAAGACCTGGCCCGAGGTGTCGGTGTCCAGGGTGCGGGTGTCGCTGACAGTCAGTACAGCAATATTCAGGGGTACGAAGGGCGCATCAGCCTTGGCGTTCATGGCTCGGTCCGGTTGTCGAAGGAACAGCCCGATGTTATATCACAGGGCCCTATTTACCTGCCGCTGCGGAACCGCCATGTCTCTCGATTCTTCGCCCCTGCCCTGTTCGATTCTGCTATTGGCCGGTGGCCGTGGCCAACGCATGGGTGGTCAGGACAAGGGCCTGCTGGCGTGGCACGGCCAGCCGTTGATTGCCCACCTGCAACGCCTGACCCGGGCGCTGACGGATGACCTGATCATCTCGTGCAATCGCAACCATGACCTGTATGCGCCCTACGCCGACCAGTTGGTGAGCGACGACAGCCCGGACTTTCCCGGCCCGCTGGCAGGCATCCGCGCCGGGCTCGCCGCCGCGCGCCATGCGCAGCTGCTGATACTGCCCTGCGACGTACCAAACATCGACGCGGCGCTGCTTGCCGATCTGCGTGAAACTGCACGCCGCACGCCGCAGGTGCCGGTGATGGTGCGCCAGGGCGAATTCTGGGAACCCTTGATTTGCATCATCCCAACCCACCTTAAAACTGAGGTAGAACGGGCCTGGAACGCCGGTGAACGCAGCCCGCGCAAGATTCTGCTGAAACTGGGCGGCGTGGGCCTGGAGTGCCCGGCCAATGACCCGCGCCTGGCCAACCTGAATACACCTGAACTGTTGCACGCAGCCTGCGGCGTGTCAGAATGAACCTCGCACAAGGAACTTTGTCGACGCGCCGCGCGTCACAAGGTCAGCAATTTAAAAGCATTCTCTCGGAGACAAACTCATGACTCAACGGACCATCGCCGCTCTCATGCTTGCACTGGGCCTCGCTACTCTCGCCGGTTGCGCCTCGCCTACAGTGATCACCCTGAATGACGGTCGCGAAATCCAGGCCGTCGACACCCCTAAATTCGATAAGGCTTCGGGCTTCTACGAGTTCGAACAACTTGACGGCAAGCAGACTCGCATCAACAAGGATCAGGTTCGCACCGTTAAAGACCTGTAAGTCTTAACGCTGGACCCACAAGGCCCGCCTCGCGCGGGCCTTGTCGTTTCCGGGATTTACCAGTCGAGGGTGATCAGGCTGCGGAAATCGCGTTGCTCACCGGTGACCGGGTCGATAAACCGCACGCCCTGGGCCAGCAGTTTGAGCGGGTTGGCGTAATCGTCCTCGGCATCCTTGATGACGTCGGGGTAGAACGGGTCATTGCAGATACTCGCCCCCAGCGCGGTCATGTGTACGCGCAACTGGTGCTTCTTGCCGGTCACGGGGAACAGGCCGTAACGCCACAGGTCGGCGTTTTTCTCACGGACTTCTACCGCCGTCTCGGTGTTGCTGACGCCGGGGCCTTCCTGCATGCGAAAGAACGGTTCGCCCTCCACCAGACGGCTTTTGTGAACCATGGGAAAGGTCAAATCAGGCAACGCGGGAGCGATGGCTTCGTAGAATTTGTCGATGCGCCGTGTGGGAAACAGCTGTTGATAGGCTGAACGGCTGTGCGGGTTGGCCGAAAACAGCACCAGCCCCGCGGTGTGCCGGTCGATGCGGTGCAAGGGCACCAGAGCAGGGTTATCCAGGCGCCGGATCAGGCGGCGCAACAGGGTCTGTTCAACGTACTCGCCCGCCGGGGTCACCGGGAGAAAATGCGGTTTGTCGGCGACCACCAGGTGCTTGTCGGCATACAGGATGGTTTCCTCAACCGGAATGACTTTCTCATTCGGCACTTCACGGAAGTAGTAAATGCACAGGCCTTCCTTGTAGGCCAAATCCATTTGGATCGGCGTGCCGTTGATGTCGAGTACACGGCCACGGGCGATGCGGTCCAGCCAGCGTTCACAGCCAATCGCAGGGAAATGCTCACACAGACACTCCAGCACCGTCGTCCACGGGCCAGGTGGCAAATACAACGTGCTGGCTTGGTGTTGCGACGCGGAAAAACCGGAAGATGACATGACAATGCTCGAGGCCTGGAAAATCAGGCGGGCATTATCCCGCATGGAGCGCGATGGAGCCTAGGGCGGATCTCAGGCCTTGGCCAATTGCGCGCGCAGGATCGGCGAAGCGCTGGCCGCTTCGGTGAACTCCTTGAGCCAACGCAGTACGTCCACCGCTTCCCAGCGACCGGGATCGTAAAGCGCGTACAACAACCCTTGGTAACCCACTACATCCAACTGTTTGTGATAGCCGGCGCGCTGGAACAACGCTTCGATCTCGGCAAAGCAGGTATTGAAATGCACTTTGTTAAACGGCGTCTTGCCTTCCGTGACCAGGCCGTCGAGGCGCAGCTCGTTCACCGCGTCGCGCACGACGTCGGCGGACATGCGATTGACGCTGCTTTTCAATTGTTCAACATTCACCACGGGCGTTCCCTCTATTCAATCGCTGTACAAACATACAGTAACGTAATATTTGGAAACTCGCCATCGGAGAACGCCTAGGACAGGAAGGCAACAACCTGTGCTGTGTCGAATGGCCAGTCCAGCTCGGCCCCGGTATCCACCCGGCGAAGCACCGGAATCCGCAGGCTGTAGGCGTCTGTAAGGTCATCGGGATCGGTGATATCCACCAGTTCCACCAGCAACCCGTGTTCGACGAGCGGCATGATTTCGACTTCGGCAATCTCACAAAGATGGCAACCCAGGGTGCCGAACAACTGGCATTCAGGAAGCATGGCGAATAGGCCTGATCAGGAAACAGGCAACCATTCTAAGCCTGCCAAATACCGGTGGCGAGCGGGCTTGATCTGCGTTGATTGGCGAAACGGCTCAGGCGGCCGGTGTGTTTGTTCAGGATGGACTCGCTAGCAGGCTTCAGGGGCGCTTCGCGCCCCAACGCGGGGCAAGCCCGCTCGCCACAGCAAGCCCGCTCACCACGACAGGCCCGCTGGCCACAAATCGCCGGCTTGGCATAGAAAGCCTGACCCAGATCACCATGGCCTATAACTGATTCAGCGATTCTCGCGCCTTTTTGTCCGCTCAACCTGCAAGGAAGCCGCCTGTGTTTGCCAATCTGCTGATCATTCTGGCCTCATCCCTGCTGGTGATAGCGCTGTTTCGCCGCCTGCAATTGCCGCCCGTACTGGGTTACCTGTGCGTGGGCCTGGCGTTGGGGCCCACCGCTCTGGATTGGGTGAATGACAGCGAAGAGCTGCCCGACCTTGCCGAATTGGGGGTGGTGTTCCTGCTGTTTTCTTTGGGGTTGGAGTTTTCCCTGACCAGGATGCTTGCCCTGCGCAGCGTGGTGTTTGGCTTGGGCAGTTTGCAGGTGCTGGGGTGTGCAGCCTTGCTGGGAGGGCTGTTGATGGGCTTCGGTCTGTCGCCGAGCGTCGCGCTGATGCTCGGCGCGGGGCTGGCATTGTCCTCCACCGCGATTGTCAGCAAGGAGCTGAGCAGCCTGGGGGAAATCTTCAGCAGCCACGGCCAGAACGCGATTGGCGTATTGCTGTTCCAGGATGTGGTGGCGGTGTTGCTGCTCACGTTGGTGCCGGTGTTTGCCGGCAGCAGCGAACACGCCTGGTATTGGGCACTGCCGCTGACGCTGGGCAAAACCGTGTTGTTGTTCGTCGGCTTGCTGTTCGCCAGTCGTTGGTTGCTGCCCCGCCTGTTCCACGAAGTTGCCGCGTCCCATTCGGCTGAACTGTTTGTGCTGTTGGCGCTGGTGATCGTCTTGCTCACCGCCTGGCTCACGCATTTGCTCGGCCTCTCCCCTGCCCTCGGGGCTTTTCTGGCGGGCATGCTGTTGGGGGAAAGCCATTACCGGCATCAGATTGAAGCGGACATACGGCCATTTCGCGACATTCTGCTTGGGCTGTTTTTCGTCAGCATCGGCATGCTTATCGACCTGCAGCTGTTCGTCAGCCACAGCCTGCTGATCCTCGGCCTGACCCTCGCGCTGATGCTGATCAAGGGCTGTGTGGTGGCAGCCCTGGTCAAGCTGCGCGGCAGCGACGGTGAAACCGCATGGCGCAGCGGCCTTGCCCTGGCGCAAGGCGGCGAATTCTGCTTCGCGTTGATGGCGCAGATGCAGCAGAGCCGGCTGATTCCGGACGAATTCAACGGTTTGCTGCTGGCCGCCACCTTCTGCTCGATGCTGCTGACCCCGCTGTTGCTGCGCGCCGCACCGGGCATAGCCCTGCGCCTGCACCGCAAGCCCAACCAGCAGGTGCAACTGGAGGAAATCACCGCGCTCAATGCCGACTTACATGGCCACGCGGTGATTTGCGGGTATGGCCGCGTCGGGCAATCCATCGGGCGCTTTTTGCGCCGGGAACATCAGGCGTTCATCGCCCTGGATGACGACCCCGAGCGCGTGAAAGAGGCCGCCACCGAAGACAGCAGCGTGCATTACGGCGACTGCCGCCGTGGGGCCCTGCTCAGTGCGGTCGGCCTGGAGCGCGCGCGGCTGGTGGTGATTGCCGTGGATAACAGCGAGGTGGCCCTGACCGTCCTGAAAGAAGCCAGGAGGATCAACCCGCACGTCCCCGTGCTGGTGCGCACGCGCGATGACAGCCAGCTGGCCGAGTTGAAAGCTGCGGGCGCCAGCGAAGTGGTGCCCGAGTTACTGGAATCGAGCCTGATGCTCGCCTCCCACGCCTTGATCCTGCTGGGCCTGCCGGACCATCAGGTGCAGGCGCGGGTGGATGAGGTGCGCCATGACCGTTATCGCCTATTGCACGGCTTTGATGCGCAGACCGAAAAACCGCTCAATCCTGACTGACCGCCCCAATCTTGTGGATCGACAGGTCCGCGCCGTAGTACTCCTGCTCCTGGCTCAGGCGCAGCCCGTGCACGCGCTTGATCACGCCGTACACCAACAGCCCGCCGATCAGCGCCACCGCCACGCCCAGTGCCGTGCCGATCAACTGGCTGATCAGGCTCACGCCGCCCAGGCCACCAAGGGCCGTCTGGCCAAAGATGCCGCACGCTATGCCGCCCCACACGCCGCACAAGCCATGCAGCGGCCATACACCCAGCACATCGTCGATCTTCCAGCGATCCTGGGCCGCGATAAAGAACCACACAAACAATCCACCGGCCACCGCACCGGTGACCAGCGCGCCCACCGGGTGCATCAGGTCGGAACCGGCGCAGATCGCCACCAGCCCGGCCAACGGGCCGTTATGCAGGAAGCCTGGGTCATTGCGGCCAATCACCAACGCGGCAACGGTGCCGCCGACCATGGCCATCAACGAGTTCACGGCGACCAGGCCGCTGACGCCATTGAGAGTCTGCGCGCTCATCACGTTAAAGCCGAACCAGCCGACAATCAGGATCCACGAGCCCAGCGCCAGGAACGGAATGCTCGACGGCGCAAAGGCCACCAAGCGCCCTTCCCGGTATCGACCATTGCGCGGTCCCAGCAGCAGCACCGCCGCCAGCGCCAGCCAGCCGCCCATGGCATGCACCACCACGGAACCGGCAAAATCGTGAAAGCTGGCACCAAAGGTTGCCAGCAGCCAGGCTTGCAGGCCGAAGTTGCCGTTCCACACCATGCCTTCGAAAAACGGGTAGATAAACGCCACGATCAGCGCGGTGGCACACAGCTGCGGAGCGAACCTGGCGCGCTCGGCAATCCCCCCGGAAATAATCGCCGGAATCGCCGCTGCAAACGTCAGCAGGAAGAAAAATTTCACCAGGCCGTAGCCATGATCGGCGCTGATCACCGCCGCCGGTTGCATGAAGCTCACGCCGTAGGAGATCCAATAGCCTATAAAGAAATAGGCCAGGGTAGAGATAGCGAAGTCGCTGAGGATCTTCGACAGGGCATTCACCTGGTTTTTCTGGCGCACGGTACCGACTTCCAGGAACGCGAAGCCGGCGTGCATGGCCAAAACCATGACCGCACCGATCAGGATGAACAGGGTGTTGGAGCTGTGAACAAGCGTGTCCACCGCACTTTGCATATTTTCCATGGAGGTTGGCAGGCCTGCATTAAAGGCAAAAAGCACCAAAGCGGTTCAAGCCAGGGTGTCGCGCACTAAATTGGCACCACCGGTCCCACCTCTGTGCAGAAGGTGTGAACCGCTTTAGCGCAGCGATCAACACAACAGGCCGTTGCCGACAGGGTTTTTCCGCGGGTTTTGTTGATTTAGGGTAAGGTTTTTCAAGGCATTAGCCTCGGGTCGCCCGGATTCAGCGCATACCCTGGGGCAGGCGCACCAAGGCAAAGCAAAAGCTGTACCAGACAATTGCAGTGAACCTTCACCGTTACCGGTGACTCGAAAACAAACGTAACGCACCAGACGCACAGATCAGCCAATCACGGAGATAACCATGGCCCGAAGAACTGCAAAGACTGCTCAAGAAATACTGATGGCGGATTTTCAAACCTTGGTCAGTGACACTGAAAGGTTGCTGGACGACACCGCGGTATTGGCCGGCGACCAGGCCGACGAGCTGCGCACAAAGATCCACGACAGCCTGCTCAAGGCCCGCGAAACCCTGCAACTGACCGAAGATTCCCTGCGTGAACGCGGCCAGGCGGCTGTCACCGCCACCGAAGATTACGTGCAAGCCAACCCTTGGCAGTCAGTCGGCATTGCCGCCGGCGTTGGCTTTCTGATCGGTCTGCTGGCTACAAGGCGCTAATACCATGTCTATCGGCGAATCCGGCTCGTCCACGAGCTCAAGCTCCACTTCCCGACGCCTGGGCGCGGCCGTTCTGGGCTTGCTGCACAGCCACGTCGAATTGTTTGGCATCGAGTTGCAGGAGCAGAAATCCCGCACGGTCAGCTTGCTGCTGTTTGCAGGCCTGGCGCTGGTGTTTGCCTTGCTGCTGCTGGTGGGGTTATCGGCGCTGGTGATGATTCTGGTCTGGGACACTTACCGTCTCACCGGGATTATCAGCCTCTGCGTGTTCTACAGCCTGGCCGCAGCATTTTGCGGAGTGCGCTTGAAAGCGGCGATATTCGATGAATCCACGCCCTTCCACGCCACCCTCGAAGAGCTGGCCAATGATCGGGAGCGCCTGCTGCCATGAGCATGACTGAAATCCCGCAAAACACCTCCCGCCGGGAAATGCGCAAGGCGTTGATCCGCCTGCGCATGGAAATGCACCGTCAGGAAATCCGCCATGAGTCTCAGCAACTGATGGTCCCGCTGAACAAAGTGCGTGACCTGCGCCATAACTGGCAGGACAGCCTGGGCATCAAGCATGCGCCGCTGTGGGGCGTGGCTGCAGTGACGCTGATGGGCTTTTTTACCGGCAAGGGCGCCAAGGCCGGCAGTATCAGCAGCGTGACGCGCCTGGTGCGGCTGGGCGCCGGTTTGATCCCGTTGATCAAATTGGCCATGGCAGGGCGCAAGGGTTAATCGCGACTGGCTGCATTCTTGCAAACAGAATCGGCCCGGCCCTCGTTACTGAGGGCCGGGCCTTTTTTCGCCAGCTCTCTTAAGGAGGCCCCGTGATCGACGGGCAACCGCTCGCCTGTTTCCAGCCATTCATCGACACTGCCACCGGGCGCATCGCCGGCGTCGAGGCACTCGGCCGTCTGCGCCAGGCTGATGGCCGCTTGCTGTCAGTCGGCCCGCTGTTTGCCGACCCGCGCACGCCAGGCGTGGCCTTGCGCCGCCTCGACCGGCAGATCCGCGACAATGCCTTGAGCCGCCTGCATGAAGCGCCCGCAGACTGGTTTCTGAGCCTGAACATCTCGCCCCGCTGGATCAACCGTCTGCGCCCCGGCCAAGCCTTGCCCAGCCTGAAGCAGGTGCATGCGCATGGCGTCGATCCGCAGCGCATTGTGTTCGAGATCACCGAACTGGGCGGTGACATCCAGCGTCTGGCCGAGGTGGTGGCGCGCTATCGTGAGGCCGGTGCACGCATTGCCATCGATGACTTCGGTGCCGGCTACTCCCAGCTTGACCGGGTGCTCGCGCTGCAGCCGGATATCCTCAAGCTGGACATGCGCCTGTTCCAGGAAGCCGCCAAGGGCGGACCAAGCAGTGAGGTCGTGCGCGCGCTGGCGCAAATGGCCGAAAAGACGGGCTGCTGGATCATCGCCGAGGGCGTGGAAACCGAGGCGCAGCTGAGCTTCGCCCTGGAATGCGGCGCGCGGTACGTACAGGGTTACCTGTTTGCCCAAGCGCAACTCGACTGGTTTGCCACCGATGCCTTCGTGCCGCAATTTGCCCGGCTGCGCACGGTTTACGTGCAGCAAAAACTGGCTGAACGCGGCCGCATCATGCACTTGCGCCTGCAACTGGCCCAGCTGATGCTGATCCTGCAGAACTGGGCACAGGGCCAGGCACCGCTGGAACAGTTACCTCAATTGCCGGATTTTCCCTGGCTGCTGCGCTTTTATCAGTGCGACCGGCATGGCACCCAGCTGACGCCCAACTTCGAATGGCGCCAGGACGCCTGGCAGGCCGACAGCCGCTACCTGGGGCATAACTGGTCGTGGCGCCCCTACTTCTATCACCTGCTGGCCGAAGGCTGGGAGGAGCGACGCCTGACCCTCTCCCAGACTTACCGCGACGCCACCACCAATCAGTATTGCCTGACCGCCGGACAATTCTTCGATAACGGTCAGCGTTTGCTGTTAATCGATATAGACGCGGCCGGCTTGTAGATTTTCGCTTGCCCCGGTGCATCTGAACCGGGAAGCTGGGAGGGTCATTCACCGCACGGAGAGTACCCGCCTTGGATTGGCCCACCCTGCTTACCCGCGAACGTCTTGGAAAGCCTCTGCACAGCCCGGAAGAACTCGGCCGCAGCCCGTTTCACAAAGACCATGACCGTATTATTTTCTCCGGCGCCTTCCGCCGCCTGGGCCGCAAGACCCAAGTGCACCCGGTGTCCAGCAACGATCATATTCATACGCGCCTGACCCACTCCCTGGAAGTCAGCTGCGTCGGCCGTTCCCTCGGCATGCGCGTGGGCGAAACCCTGCGCAGCGCCCTGCCCGACTGGTGCGACCCCAGCGATCTGGGCATGGTCGTGCAATCGGCTTGCCTGGCCCATGACATCGGCAACCCGCCATTCGGGCATTCCGGCGAAGATGCCATCCGCCACTGGTTCCAACAGGCGGCCGGACGCGGCTGGCTGGACGACATGAGCAGCGCCGAGCGCAATGACTTCCTCAATTTCGAAGGCAACGCCCAGGGTTTTCGGGTGCTGACCCAGCTTGAGTACCACCAGTTCGACGGCGGTACTCGCCTGACCTATGCCACTCTGGGCACCTACCTGAAATACCCCTGGACCGCCCGCCACGCCGACTCGCTGGGCTACAAGAAGCATAAGTTCGGCTGTTACCAGAGCGAGCTGCCGATTCTTGAGCAGATCGCCCACAGGCTTGGCCTGCCGCAACTGGAAGAACAACGCTGGGCCCGTCATCCACTGGTGTACCTGATGGAGGCGGCAGACGATATCTGCTACGCCTTGATCGATCTCGAAGACGGCCTGGAAATGGAGTTGCTCGAATACGCCGAGGTCGAGTCGTTGTTGCTCGACCTGGTCGGTGACGACCTGCCCCAGACTTATCGACAACTGGGCGCGCAAGACTCGCGCCGGCGCAAGCTGGCGATTTTGCGCGGCAAGGCCATCGAGCACCTGACCAATGCCGCTGCCCGGGCTTTCGTGGAACAGCAGGATGCGTTGCTGGCCGGCACACTGCCGGGCGATCTGGTGGAGCACATGCATGGCCCTGCCAAGCGTTGCGTGCTGGATGCCAAGGACATGGCCCGCAAGAAAATCTTCCAGGACAAGCGCAAGACCCTGCATGAAATCGGTGCCTACACCACCCTCGAAATCCTCTTGAATGCGTTTTGCGGTGCCGCGCTGGAGCAACATGGCGGGCGCACGCCGTCGTTCAAGAACCGGCGCATCCTCGACCTGCTCGGCAACAGCGCACCGGACCCGGCGTGGCCGTTGCACGCCTCGTTCATGCGCATGATCGACTTTATTGCCGGCATGACCGACAGCTACGCCACCGAGATGGCACGGGAGATGACCGGGCGTTCGAGCCCACAATGACGCTTTCGATCACGCCGCCTGTTCCCCGAACAGAATCTGCCTACGAAGGGAACAGAGCTGCCTGATCGAATTCGTACACTCATTCAAGGAATAATCACGCCCGCTTCTGGCGGACCTGGCGAGCAATTCCTACGCGCCACCCCATCGACGCTTGACTGACCCGTGTGCCCCTATGCCCAGACACCCTCTTCGAATCCTATTGGTGGAGGATCACCCCTTTCAGCTTCTGGCCACCCAGTGCCTGCTTAACACCTTCGGCTTCGACCACCTGACTCTGGCAGAAAATGCCGAACAGGCGATCCGCGCGATGTCTGAGTCCAAAAGGCCATTTGACCTGATGCTGTGCGACCAGTGCCTGCCTGATTTACTCGGCCTGGAGCTGGTGGAAATCGCCAGTCGCCAACACTTTATAACCGGCGCCATTCTGCTGAGCGGGCTGCCTTCCTCGGAACTGTTCAACCTGACCACCCAAGCCCTGCAGCGTGGTTTGCCGCTGCTTGGTTATTTATCCAAACCGCTGAATAAAGACGAACTCGAAAATTTGATTGCCCCCCTGGTCCGATTATAAATGTAGGACTTTAAACTCTGCCCACCTACGAAAACATACCTGAACCAATCGCTGAATCGCTGGCACTGCCAATGACCGCACTGATTTAAAACTTGCTTACATCCAGCGTCACAAAGCCTTAACAACTGGTAGGCAACTACCTTTTTTCATGTAGGAATTCTCCTGTTTTATACCTGTTCCCACCATGGTTCATGCTCCTCCCTCTTCTTCTGAGCTAATGTGCCCGCTTTATTTGCACTTGCATGGAATGTGATTATGAACACGGTTTTTATCATTGATGACCACCCCGTTATCAGGCTGGCGATCCGCATGTTGCTGGAACATGAGGGTTATAAAGTCGTCGGTGAAACGGACAACGGTTGTGATGCGATACAAATGGTTCGCGAATGCCTGCCGGACTTGATCATTCTGGATATCAGCATTCCCAAACTTGACGGCCTCGAAGTGCTGTGCCGATTCAACGCCATGAACACATCGATGAAAACCCTGATTCTGACCGCCCAGAGCCCGACGCTGTTTGCCACGCGCTGCATGCGCTCGGGCGCGGATGGCTATGTGTGCAAGGAAGGCGACCTGAGCGAACTGCTGAGTGCGATCCGCGCCGTATTGTCGGGCTACAACTATTTTCCCAGCCAGGCGCTCAATGGCAATGCAGACGGCACAGACACGCTGGAACTTGAACTGTTTAAAACAGTGAACGATCGGGAACTGATGGTCTTACAACTTTTCGCACAGGGCCGTACCAATAAGGAAATCGCCAAAGGCATGTTTTTAAGTAACAAAACAGTAAGTACTTACAAAAAAAGGCTGATGCAAAAACTTAAAGCCAAGTCCTTGGTAGAACTTATCGAGATGGCAAAACGAAACGCGCTAGTGTGAGAAAGCGGATGCCCAGCCGTATAAAGGACTATTTGATTATATTAATCGCCGGTGTGTGTTTCAGCACGACGGTGCCTGCGGACCCCGCTCCCGGCCCGGAACACTTCACGCTGTTGAGCCGTGCAAGTGCGGTACAACTGGATGTTCAACTGGACAAGGCCCAGCGCCAGTGGTTACAGAACAAACGCGAGTTGGTGCTCGGCACTTCGGCGCCGGACTACCCGCCCTTCGACCTGACCTCCAGCGGCCGCGACTATGAGGGCCTGACCGCCGATTACGCAGGGCTGTTGGCCCAAGCCCTGGCATTGCCCGTGAAGGTGGTGCGCTACCCCACCCGAGAAGCCTCGATCCACGCGCTTGAAACGGGCGAAATTGACTTGTTGGGCTCCTCCAACGGCTTTGAAGCCGCCAACCCGAATCTCATCCTGTCGCAGCCATACGCGGTGGACCAACCCGTGCTGGTAACCCGTGAGGGTGAAACTTACAACCTGGGCAATGGGCTGGCCGGACTGCGCTTGAGCCTGGTCTACCACTACCTGCCGTTGAGCGAAGTGCAGAAGCTGTATCCAAAGGCCAACATCCGCGCCTACCCCTCGTACCAAAACGCGTTGAATGCGGTGGCGTTCGACCAGGCCGACGTGTTTTTGGGCGACACCATTTCCACCCATTACATGATCAACAAGGGCTACCTGAAAAACATCCGCATGGCCAACTTCGGCAAGCATGAAGCCTACGGCTTCAGCTTTGCGCTGCGCCAGGAACAGCGCACTTTGCTGAGCATCGTCGATTCGGTGCTGGCCGCCATCCCCATCAATGAACGCGACAGTATCGCCAAGCGCTGGAGCGCCGGCAGCGATATCTTGCTGACCGACAAGAAACTGCAGCTGACCCAGCGCGAAGAGCGTTGGCTCAAAGACCATCCGGTGGTGACAGTCGTCGTCAATGAGACCTTCGCACCGCTGACGTTTTTCGACGCCGAAGGCAATTTTCGCGGCATCACCGCAGACTTGCTGGAACTGATACGCCTGCGCACCGGGTTACGTTTCAAGATCCTGCGCAGTCGCGAAGTCAACGCGATGATCGAGCAGGTCACCACCGGTAAAGCCGATATCATCGGGGCCATTGTCCCCAGCGTTGAAAGGGAGGCTTCGCTGAGTTTCAGTCGCCCTTACCTGGAAAACTCCTACGTCCTGCTGACCCGCAAAGAGCCCGGCGCGCCCTCGAACCTGGAGCAGATGGCAGGCAAGCGCCTGGCGATCACCGTGGGCAACCCCTTGGAAAAAATCCTCACGCAGGACTTCCCGCAGATTCGCCTGGTGGAGGTCAGCGACACCTTCAAGGCATCCGAAATGCTGGCCCAAGGCAATGTGGAAGGTGCCGTCAACTCGCTGGTGATCGCCAACTACTTCCTGTCCTCCCAGGTTTTCCAGGACAAACTGCAGATCAGCACCAGTATCGGCACCCTACCCGCCACGTTCGCCCTGGCAACACCTCGCCGCGCCGTCGAATTGAGTTCAATCCTGGACAAGGCCCTGCTGAGCATTGCTCCAGACGAAATGGGCGTGATCAACAGTCGCTGGCGAGGCTATACCGCCGCCCCCGACAGTTACTGGCGCAATTACCACCAGTTGATCGCGCAAATCATCGTCGGCACCGGGCTGTTGCTGCTGATTTCACTGACCTGGAACGCCCACATGCGCCGCCAGATCAAACATCGAAAAATGGCCGAGCGCGCCCTTAACGATCAGTTTGAGTTCATGCGCGCATTGGTCAACGAAACCCCGCACCCGATCTATGTGCGTGATCGAAACGGCCTGTTGCAAACCTGTAATGACAGTTACTTGCAGGTCTTCGACGTCAAGCGTGAAGACGTGATCGGCAAGAGCGTGATCCAGATGGACATGGCCCGGGAATCGGAAGCCGCGCAATACCACGCGGACTACCAGCAAGTCGTGGCGCAAGGCAACCCACTGATTCTCGACCGCACCCTGCACCTGCACGGAAAAAAACTGACGATCTATCACTGGATTCTTCCTTACCGTGACTCCGTCGGTGAAGTCCAGGGCATCATCGGGGGCTGGATCGACATCAGTGAGCGACGCCAGCTGTTCGACGAGTTGCGCGCCGCCAAGGAACGCGCCGATGAAGCGAACCGGGCCAAAAGCACCTTCCTTGCCACCATGAGCCATGAAATCCGCACGCCGATGAATGCCGTGATCGGCATGCTGGAGTTGACCCTCAAGCGGGCTGACCAGGGTCATCTCGACCGCCCCGCGATCGAAGTGGCCTACAACTCGGCCAAAGACCTGCTGGAATTGATCGGCGATATTCTGGACATCGCGCGCATCGAGTCCGGCCGTTTGAGCCTGGCGCCGGAACGCGTGAACCTGCGGGAAGTCATCGAATCGGTGGTGCGCGTGTTCGACGGCCTGGCACGGCAGAAAACCCTCAGCCTGCTGCTGGAGTTCAAGCCCGAGCAGGATGACACCGAGGTGCTGATCGACCCGTTACGCTTCAAACAGGTGCTGTCCAACCTGGTGAGCAATGCGATCAAGTTCACCGAGCGCGGGCGGGTGCACATCAAGGTGGACGTGCAACCCACCGATCAACCGCAGCAGGTCGAAATGAAACTGGTGGTCGAGGACACCGGCATCGGTATCAGTCGCGACGACCAACTGCGCCTGTTCGAGCCGTTTGCCCAGGCCGATAACTCCGGGCACCTGGCCAGAAGCGGCGCCGGCCTGGGGCTGGTGATCTGCCGAAGCCTGTGCGCGATGATGGGCGGGCAACTGAGCCTGAGCAGTGTGCCGATGGTGGGCACCCAAGTGCATGTCAACTTGACAATGCCCCGCCTGCAGCCGGTCCAGCCCGTGGGTGAACTCAAACCCGCGCCCCCGGCGCTTGCGCCGGTGCTCAACGTATTGGTGGTGGATGACCATCCCGCGAACCGCCTGCTGATGTGTCAGCAACTGGGTTACCTGGGGCATCAGTTCACCGCAGCCCAGCACGGTGCCGCCGGCTTCAAGGCATGGCGTCAGGAACGCTTCGACCTGGTCATCGCCGACTGCAACATGCCGATCATGAACGGCTACGAATTGACCCGCTCGATCCGTGAGTATGAACAGCGCGAACAGCTGCCGGCCTGCGTCGTGCTGGGCTTCACCGCCAATGCTCAGCCGGAAGAGAAACTGCGCTGCGCGCAAGCGGGTATGAATGACTGCCTGTTCAAGCCAATCAGCCTGACGGTGCTGGAGCGGCAACTGGCGCAGATCGGCCAGCAACCCGGCGGTGTGAGGCTCGACCTCAGCAGCCTGGAAGCGCTGACGGGCGGCGACCCACAGCTGAGTCGCCGCCTGCTCGAGGAATTGCTTAACAGCAGCCGTCATGACCGTCAGGAACTGACCGCCATGTTGGCGCAACAGGCATCGCCCCAGGCCATCATTGACCAGGCCCACAAGATCAAGGGAGCTGCGCGCATCGTGCAGGCTGCTGCGCTGGCCGGCGAATGTGAAGCGCTGGAGCACGCCTGCGCGCAAGGTGAAGATCGGCCGAGGATCGAAACCGGCATCAAGACCCTGGAAAAATGCATGCTTGAATTGGAGAGGATGCTGCAGATGCGCCTTAATGAACTGGACGCCTTGCAATAGGCAGGGCGAGTGTTTTGCACTCTCCCTGCCGCCAGCGGTCAGCAGTCGGTCAGACGCAGGAAAATCGCTGCCAGCTGTTCGATGCCCGCCTGGTCCTGCGCGGTAAAACGCGAGAGCGACGGGCTGTCCAGATCAAGGACGCCAATCAGTTGGCCGTCCTTGACCAGGGGCACCACCAGTTCGCTGTTGGAAGCGCTGTCACAGGCGATATGCCCAGGGAACGCGTGAACGTCCTCCACCCGCTGGGTTTGCCGCGAAGCCGCCGCCGCGCCGCACACCCCACGACCGAACGGAATGCGCACGCAGGCAATCTGGCCCTGGAACGGGCCAAGCACCAGCTCTTCGTTGCGGTTGAGGTAGAAGCCGGCCCAGTTCAGGTCATCCAGCTGGTTGAACAGAAACGCAGAGAACTGCGCGCTGTTGGCGATGAAGTCGCGTTCATCGGCCAACAGCGACTCCAGTTGCGCACACAGCATTGCATAGCCATCCAGGCCCGTGCCGGCCTGTTGCAAATCGATCATGGTTGACGCTCCAACAACTTGAGACCTACCCAGTAACGGGCGAATTGATACGCGCACCGGCCATTGCGGTTGCCGCGCCCGGTGGCCCAACGTACGGCCAAAATATCCAGCGCTTCATCGCGCTGCCATTGCAAACCGGCCTTGCTGGCCAGTTCGCCAATCCAGTGCTCGACCACGTTCAGGAAATGTTCCTGAGAGAACGGGTAGAAAGACAACCACAGGCCGAACCGGTCGGACAGGGCGATTTTATCTTCAACGGCCTCGCTGGGGTGCAGCTCGCCGTCCACGCGTTTCCAGTTGTCATTGTCGCTCTGGTTTTCCGGCACCAGGTGACGACGGTTGGACGTGGCATACAACAGCACGTTTTCCGGCGCCTGCTCCAGCGAGCCGTCCAGCACACTCTTGAGCACGCGGTAGTCGCCCTCGCCGGCCTCGAACGACAAGTCGTCGCAGAACAGGATGAACCGCTGCGGCAGCTTGAGCAGTTGCTCGACCACGCGCGGCAAGTCGGCCAGGTGATCGCGCTCGATTTCAATCAGGCGCAAGCCGGCCTTGGCGTGCTGGGCGAGCAAGGCGCGCACCATTGACGATTTACCCGTGCCGCGCGAACCCCACAGCAGCGCGTGGTTGGCGGGCAGGCCTTCGAGAAACTGCTGGGTGTTGCGAGCCAGTTGTTCGCGTTGCTTGTCCACACCGATCAGGTCGCTAAGGCGCATGTCCAGGCTGACTTCCAGGGGCAGCAAAAAGCCGCTGCGGCCTTCGCGCTGCCAACGGGCGGCGAGGCACTGGTCCCAGTCGATGGCTTGGCGGGGCGCCGGCAACAACGGTTCCAGGCGTGCAAGTACCGCATCGGCACGCTCAAGAAAGGCATTCAATCGATTATCCACGACTATTCCTCTGGCAAGTTCTTGCAAAAGATGGCGTATTGGCAACCCTGCGGCACACCGCGACAGGGCTGCACCTGTAAAAAAATCAACGATTATGCCGAGCAAGCCAAAGCCGGTGGATGTTCAGCTATGCTTGCCGGGCGAAGGGAAACGTGAAGTGGTTCAACACCCGATGGATATCAAGTTCGCCCACCGCTTGTCTTATAAACAAGCTCGATTGACTGTGCTGGTCGGTTTCGTCTTGGGAACCTTGCTCAGTCTGATCCAAATCGGCATTGATTATGCCAGCGAAGACGCATCCATCAACCGTGAAATACGCTCGCTGATCGAAATCAGCCATAACCCCGCCTCCCGTATCGCCTACAACATCGACGCCGAACTCGCCCAGGAACTGACGCTGGGCCTGCTGCACTCCCCGGCGATCACCCGTGCGCAATTGGTCGACAACAATGGCGTGGTACTGGCCGACGTCGATCGCCCGCGCAAGGAAAGCACCTACCGCCCCATCAGCGATTTTCTGTTTGGCGCCAACCGCCAGTTTGAGGACCGGTTGTTCCTGAGCCACATGCCTAATGATTCCTTGGGCGTGTTGCGCCTGGACGTCGACACTTACGCCTTCGGCAGCCGCTTTCTGCACCGCGCCGAGATCACACTGCTTAACGGTTTTGCCCGCAGCCTGCTGCTGACCGGCATCCTGTTGGGCCTGTTTTACGTGATGCTGACCCAACCGCTGGTGCGCATTATTCGCGCGCTGAGCACCAGCAAGCAGGCACACCTGGATTGCCCGCCAGGGCACGAAAACGACGAAATCGGCGTGCTGGTCAGTGTCGCCAACCAGCAATTCGAAAACATGGAGACCGAAATCCAGCAGCGCCGCCACGCCGAGGATCGACTCACCGAGTACCTGGGCCAGCTGGAAGATATCGTCTCCGCACGCACACTGGAGCTCAAGGCCAGCAACCAACGCCTGAGCCAGTCCAATGATGAGTTGGAGGCTGCGAAGATGACGGCGCTGGGCATGGCCCAGGCACGGGCAGCGTTCCTGGCCAACATGAGCCACGAGATTCGCACGCCGCTCAACGGCCTGCTGGGCATGATCGCCCTCTCGCTGGACAGCCCGTTGAATGCCGAGCAGCGTCAGCAACTGTCGATTGCCCATGACTCCGGCAAAGTGCTGGTGGAGTTGCTCAACGATATCCTCGACCTGTCCAAGTTTGATGCCGGCCAGCTGGAGCTGGAGCGTATCCCGTTCGATCTCAGCTCGCTGGTGGAAGACACCGCCAACCTGTTGTCGCAGAACGCAGCACCGAGCGTTGAACTGACGTGCTTGATCGACCCGCTGTTTCCCGCCCAAGTGATTGGCGACCCGACACGCGTGCGGCAAATCGTCAGCAACTTGCTCTCAAACGCCTTGAAGTTCACGCGCTTTGGCCGCGTCGACGTGCGCCTGAGCGCCAGTGAGGGCCGGGTGAAGATTGAAGTGTGCGATACCGGTATCGGCATCGCTCAGGATGCGCAGGTGAAGATATTCCAGCCGTTTACCCAGGCCGGCGCAGGCATCACCCGCCAGTTTGGTGGCACGGGGCTGGGGCTGGCGTTGACGCATAATCTGTGTGAAGCGATGAAGGGCCGGCTGAGCATCAGCTCGGAAGTCGGTTTTGGCAGCCAGTTCTGCGCCGACCTGCCACTGCCCACGCATTTGCCCGCCACTCGTTACGCGCCGCTGGCAGGCGAAGTCATCGCCATCACCAGCGCGGGTAGCGGCCTGACAGAATTGCTCAGCACCCTGTTGCCTCACTGGGGGCTGGCACCGCGCGTTTATTCTCAAGACGACGACCTGAGCGGGCAACACCCTGACCTGTTGATCACCGATTGCCCGGAGTGCCTGTTCCGCCTGCGCCCAGCCATCAAGGCGCCCATTCTGCTGGTCACCGCCTACGGCAACTTTATGCCCAGTGAGGAAGTGGCAGCCCTGGCGCCGCTGCAGCAACAGGCGCGCCCTTTAAGCCGCAACGCGCTGTATCAGATCCTGCAACGCAATTTGCGCAGCGACGCGCCACTGATCCTCGACCCGATCCAGATGGAAGCCGCGCCGTTTACGCACCGGGCGCGCATCCTGCTGGTGGAGGACAACCCGGTCAATCAACTGGTGGCCAAAGGCATGCTCAGCAAGCTCGGCTGCGAAGTGGTGGTGGCCGCGCACGGTGGCGAAGCGCTCAAGTTCCTTGAAGAGCAGCGCTTTGACATGGTGCTGATGGACTGCAACATGCCGGTAATGAATGGCTACGAAGCCAGCCGGCAGATTCGCCGTAGCGGGCGCTGGCCCGATTTGCCCATTGTCGCCTTGACGGCCAACGCCCTCTCGGAAGAGCGCGAGCGTTGCCGGGCCGCGGGCATGGATGACTACCTGGCCAAACCGTTCCGCCGCGAAGAACTCAAGGCTCTGCTGGACCTGTGGGTGCCGCAGACGACAAGCCTTTGATCTGCGCCAGCAACTGGTCCAGGCCTTCGCGCAAAGCGTCGGCCTGGTTCAAGTCAATGCCGCTGTCACACAGCAAGCGGGTTTTCAGGCGGTGAGTCTGGTCGCGTAACTGCACACCGGCCTGAGTCAGGCCCAGGTGCACTTCCCGCTCATCCCGTGCGCTGCGTTGGCGGCTCACCAGGTCGAGCTGCTCAAGACGCTTGAGCAGCGGCGTCAATGTGCCCGAATCGAGCATCAGCCGCTCGCCCAACGCCTTGACGGTCGGCTGCGGCGCAGTTGCCTCGTGCCATTCCCACAGCACCAGCATGACCACGTACTGCGGGTAGGTCAGGCCCAATTGGTCAAGCATCGGCTTATAGGCACGCGTCACCGCCCGTGAGGCAGCGTAGAGCTTGAAACACAGTTGGTCGTCCAGTGCCAGGGACACGGCGGATACATCGATCATTTGAGCAGGGCTTCAATCTCTTGGGTCAGGTCCTGGGGCTTGGTGGTCGGGGCAAAACGCTTGACCACCTGACCGTCACGACCGATCAGGAACTTGGTGAAATTCCACTTGATGCCCTTGGACCCCAGCAAGCCCGGCGCTTGTTTTTTAAGCTGCACGAACAGCGGGTGGGCCTCGCTGCCGTTGACGTCGATCTTCTTGAACAACGGGAAACTGACACCGAAATTCAATTCGCAGAACTCGGAAATCGCGCCTTCGTTGCCGGGCTCCTGCTTGCCGAATTGGTTGCAGGGGAACCCCAGCACCACCAGGCCCTGGTCCTTGTACTGCTGCCAGAGTTGCTCGAGGCCTTTGTACTGCGGGGTGAAACCACATTTGCTGGCGGTGTTGACCACCAAAATGGCCTTGCCGGCGAAGTCGGCCAAGGTCTTTTGCTCACCTTTGATGGTGGTGCACGGGATGCTCAGCAGGTTGGTGCTCATGGCAGTGCCTCAAACAGTGGGAAGACCTGGAACGATAGTAGGCAATTCAATTGTGTGCAATTTAATTGACCGCATTGATGAGGCCTTATTTGCTCACATCAATCCCTTCATCCACGCTCGATACAAAAGTGGGAGCGGGCTTGCTCGCGGATGCGGTGTGTCAGCCAGCTCATTGGTAACTGACACACTGCATTCGCGAGCAAGCCCGCTCGCACATTTGGAGGGTGCTGCCTGCCCTAGCGCGGGACGAGGTCCAGGCACACCGAGTTGATGCAGTACCGCAAACCCGTCGGCGGCGGGCCATCCGGGAACACATGCCCCAGGTGCGCATCGCACTTGGCGCAGGTGACTTCGGTGCGGACCATGCCGTGGCTGACGTCGCGGATCTCGATCATCGCGCTGTCGGCAATCGGCGCATAGAAGCTCGGCCAGCCGCAACCGGAATCAAACTTGGTGCTGGAATCGAACAGCGGCTCATTGCAACAGATGCAGTGATACACACCGTCGGTCTTGGTTTCGTTGTATTTGCCGCTGAAAGGGCGCTCGGTGCCCTTGAGACGACACACCTGATACTGCGCGGGGTCGAGCATGTCCCGCCACTCATCCAGGGTTTTCTGCAACTTATCCATCAATCCACCTCGGCAACTGAAAAAGCCTGATCTGTATCTTTTCCACGGAACAGGCGGCACGTATGATTGCGCCTCTTCAAAACGCCAGTCTGGCACCCGCGCTACCGGCATTCAAACGTATTTATGGGTGCAGGCCTCGCAGGATTCGCAGTACGGTAGTGTCCACGCCGTCTGGATCGTTCATTTTCAGGATCACATCGCCATGCAGGTCAGCAAATCGAACAAGCTCGCCAACGTCTGCTACGACATTCGCGGCCCAGTGCTCAAGCACGCCAAACGCCTGGAAGAGGAAGGCCATCGCATCCTCAAGCTGAACATTGGCAACCCGGCGCCGTTTGGTTTCGAAGCGCCGGACGAAATCCTCCAGGACGTGATCCGCAACCTGCCGACCGCCCAGGGCTACAGCGATTCGAAAGGCTTGTTCAGCGCGCGTAAAGCCGTGATGCAGTACTACCAGCAGAAGCAGGTGGAAGGTGTCGGCATCGAAGACATCTACCTGGGCAACGGCGTGTCCGAGCTGATCGTGATGTCCATGCAGGCCTTGCTCAACAACGGCGACGAAGTGCTGGTGCCGGCGCCCGACTACCCGCTGTGGACCGCTGCCGTGACCCTGGCTGGCGGCCACCCGGTGCACTACCTGTGCGATGAAGGCGCCGACTGGTTCCCGGACCTGGCCGACATCAAGGCCAAGATCACGCCGAACACCAAGGCCCTGGTGATCATCAACCCGAACAACCCGACCGGCGCCGTGTACTCCAAGGAAGTGTTGCTGGGCATGCTCGAGCTGGCACGCCAGCACAACCTGGTGGTGTTCTCCGACGAGATCTACGACAAGATCCTCTACGACGACGCCGTGCACATCTGCACCGGCTCCCTGGCGCCGGACCTGCTGTGCCTGACCTTCAATGGCCTGTCCAAATCCTACCGCGTGGCGGGTTTCCGCTCCGGCTGGATCGCCATCTCCGGGCCCAAGCACAACGCCCAGAGCTACATCGAAGGCATCGACATGCTGGCCAATATGCGCCTGTGTGCCAACGTGCCGAGCCAGCATGCAATCCAGACCGCCCTCGGCGGCTACCAGAGCATCAACGACCTGGTGCTGCCCCAGGGCCGCCTGCTGGAGCAGCGCAACCGCACCTGGGAGCTGCTCAACGCGATCCCCGGCGTCAGTTGCGTGAAACCCATGGGCGCGCTGTATGCGTTCCCGCGGATCGACCCGAAAGTCTGCCCGATCCTCAATGACGAGAAATTCGTGCTCGACCTGCTGCTGTCGGAAAAGCTGCTGGTGGTACAGGGAACAGCGTTCAACTGGCCGTGGCCGGATCACTTCCGCGTGGTGACATTGCCGCGAGTGGATGACCTGGACATGGCCATTGGTCGCATCGGCAACTTCCTCAAGTCTTATCGCCAATAACGCACATGCCGCCGTACGACCGACATTCGGTCGTACGGCGAGTATCTGGCAACACTTCTCTACGCTGCGCGCCCTCCTCCCAGCCGCTGCACGCCACGGACCGGTCAGCCTCCTATAATTACGGGGTGCGAAGGCTTGAATGGGGTGATCGCGGTGGGCTTTTCGGCTCGGAAAATCCTTTCAAGGCTCTACATTCAGGCTGTAGGACACAGTTTGAAATAGTCGCTCGGTTGAATCGCCCCAGGCCGCACCTTATATACCCCGCAGTACGCGACATATTAAGCATGAGGAGAATTCTACAACCATGATGCGCATCCTGCTGTTCTTGGCCACTAACCTGGCGGTCGTGCTGATTGCCAGCATCACCCTGAGCCTATTCGGCTTCAACGGGTTCATGGCGGCCAACGGGGTTGATCTGAACCTCAATCAGCTGCTGGTCTTCTGTGCAGTCTTTGGTTTTGCCGGCTCGATCTTCTCGCTGTTCATCTCCAAATGGATGGCGAAGATGAGCACCAGCACCCAGGTCATCACCCAGCCACGCACCCGCCATGAGCAATGGTTGCTGCAGACCGTTGAGCAGTTGTCCCGCGAGGCTGGCATCAAGATGCCTGAAGTCGGGATCTTCCCGGCGTATGAGGCCAACGCCTTTGCCACCGGCTGGAACAAGAACGACGCCCTTGTTGCGGTGAGCCAGGGCATGCTCGAACGCTTCTCCTACGACGAAGTGAAGGCGGTACTGGCTCACGAGATCGGCCACGTGGCCAACGGCGACATGGTTACCCTGGCGCTGGTACAAGGCGTGGTGAACACCTTCGTGATGTTCTTCGCGCGAATCATCGGCAACTTCGTCGACAAGGTGATCTTCAAGAACGAAGAAGGCCGCGGCATTGCCTACTTCGTGGCGACCATCTTTGCCGAGGTGGTGCTGGGCTTCCTGGCCAGTGCGATCACCATGTGGTTCTCGCGCAAACGCGAGTTCCGCGCGGACGAAGCCGGTGCCCGCCTGGCCGGTACCGGCGCGATGATTGCAGCACTGCAACACTTGCGCTCCGAACAAGGCCTGCCAGTGCACATGCCGGACAGCCTGACGGCGTTTGGTATCAACGGTGGCATCAAGCAAGGTTTTGCTCGCATGTTCATGAGCCACCCGCCGCTGGAAGAGCGGATCGACGCACTGCGTCGCCGGGGCTGATAGCTAAGCGGTAACGCAAAAAGAGGGGCGATCTGATCGCCCCTTTTTTTTGTGGGTGCGTGCTGGGTACATAGGAGATGGGCGCCGCTCTTACAGCGGGTCACTTCGCAAAAGCACCAAAGAAGCGGAACTTACCCAATGTGGGAGCTGGCTTGCCTGCGATGGCATCGACGGGTTATGCCTGACACACCGAGCTGCCCGCATCGCAGGCAAGCCAGCTCCCACAGAAAAGCCAAGCCGTGCGGTGCTGGCAGCTGTACTCGGTCAACATGTGGGAGCGGGCTTGCTCGCGAAGGCGGTGGGTCAGTCAACTCATGTGTAGCTGACCCACCGCCTTCGCGAGCAAGCCCGCTCCCACATTGGGTTCTCAGTGCATCAGGTAGAAGTGCGTTGCTGTGCTGTTGATCTGCTTTTGCTTCTACCACTCAGGTCGGCTACCACGCCGCCGTGCTCTGCTTTTGACTTTGAGCTGACAGGCCCCGTCAACCACGCTGGCCGAACGCAGGCTTGAAACCGTGGCTAACCCGCCAGGACGCCGGGTTAGCCGTGTTGGGCAAGGGATGGCCCATCACGGCGGCCCACTGATTCAAACGGAGCGAGGCACCAAGTGGTGGAGCGAAGACCTTTTGGTTACTTTTGGCTGGGCCGGCATTCCGGGCGCTTGCCAAAAGTGACCCGCTGTAAGAGCGCAACCGCCAGCCGCCGTGACCGCACCAACGGATATGCACTCAATCACCCGAAAGAAACCAGCCAGCGCAACAATCAACCCTTTGTAACCCGATAAACCCGCTCTTCCAGCCGCGTGACCCCGTCCTGCACAAACTTCCAACTCTCGCCCAGGATGTCCTGCTCTTCCAATACCTGCACAGACCAATGCCCCCCCAGCAACAGCTTCACCTCTTCATCAGCGACGGCAAACGGCGGCCCGGCCTTTTGTGTCTGATCGTAGTCGAGGGTGATCAGCAAACCCTGACAGCCCGGACGCAACAAGGCGTTCAGATGCTCGGCGTACTGCGCCCGCATCAACGGCGGCAACGCGATCAGTGCCGCGCGATCGTAAAGCGCGGAGCAATCGGCCAGCGCTTCGGCGTCCAAGGCAAAGAAATCGCCGCACCACACCTCGATCAAGTCTGCCCGGTACACCTTGAACACGCCACGCTGACTGATCCTGGGCATCAGCCCTTGCTCACTGAAAAACGCCTCCACCGCCTGCTCGGACAGCTCCACACCCAACACGCGATACCCCAAGCTTGCCAGCCACATCAGATCCAGGCTTTTGCCGCACAGCGGCACCAACACCTTTGCCCCTTCAGCCAAGGCCAGCTTTGGCCAGTGGCGTTGCAGGTAGGGGTTGACCTCGGGCAGATGAAAACCAATCTGGTTGCGTGCCCAACGCTCTTGCCAAAACTTAGGCTCCATGGAATCACCCTGAAAATTCGATCAAAAGGCGCTAAAACTTATATTAGATTTAGATCAATGATCTGATTGAAGATGGTCCCATATTAACGCTCAGGACCCCTTTTATGTTCCCCAGCCTGTTTATCTCCCACGGTTCGCCCATGCTCGCCCTGCAACCCGGTGCCAGCGGCCCGGCACTCAAGCGCCTGGCGGCCGAGCTGCCACGGCCAACAGCCATTGTGGTGGTCTCGGCGCACTGGGAAAGCCAGGGCCTGCTCGTTACTGGCAGCGCCGCGCCCGAGACTTGGCACGATTTCGGCGGCTTCCCACGGGAATTGTTCGCCGTGCAGTACCCCGCACCCGGTGACCCGCAATTGGCAGCCCTGATAATCGAACTGCTCAAGGCTGATGGCCTGGAGGCGCGCATCGATGATCAGCGCCCGTTCGACCATGGCACCTGGGTGCCCCTGTCACTGATGTACCCGGCAGCCGATATCCCGGTGGTGCAGGTGTCGCTGCCCAGCCGCATGGGCCCTGCCCTGCAGACCCGAGTCGGGCATGCGCTGGCCAGCCTGCGCGAACAAGGTGTGCTATTGATCGGGTCTGGCAGCATCACCCATAACCTGGGCGAGCTGAACTGGCAGGCCGGACCTGAGAGCATTGAGCCTTGGGCGCGCGATTTCCGTGACTGGGTAGTGGACAAACTCGCCGCCAACGACGAGGCGGCCTTGCACGACTATCGCCGCCAGGCGCCGCAAGCCGTGCGCAACCATCCGAGTGAAGAGCACCTGTTGCCGCTGTATTTTGCGCGGGGTGCGGGTGGCGCATTCAGCGTGGCGCACCAGGGGTTCACCATGGGTGCGCTCGGGATGGACATCTACCGCTTCGGCTAACACAGATTTAAATGTGGGAGCGGGCTTGCTCGCGAATGCAGGGTGTCAGTCACCGGGAATAAGCGCATTCGCGAGCAAGCCCCGCTTGTGACTTGATCGAGTACTGGTCCAACCTGAAATCCAGGCAAAAAAAATCCCCGAACCAGTCGGGGATTTTTTTTGTGCGATCAATCAGCCCAAAGGCGGATCAATCTTCGCGGTAGCGACGCAGCTTCAGCTGCTTACCGGCAACGCGAGTGTCTTTGAGCTTGGCCAGCAGTTTTTCCAGACCGTCTTCCGGCAGCTCCACCAGGGAGAAGCTGTCACGCACCTGGATACGACCGATCGCTTCACGTGCCAGGCCACCCTCGTTGAGGATAGCGCCCAGCAGGTTCTTGGCCGCGATGCCATCACGCGCGCCCAGCGCGGTACGGCAGCGAGCACGGCCTTCAGCCAATGGAACCGGAGCACGACGCTCACGATCACCACGGTCTGGACGGTCGCCAGTACGCTCTGGACGATCACCGCGCGGAGCGTTGTTCGGCACCAGTGGACGTTCTTTCTCGATCGCAGCCAGGGTCAGGGCCTGACCGTTGGTAGCCTTGCGCAGCAGGGCTGCAGCCAGGGCACGCGGGGTGCAACCGATATCGGCAGTCAGGCGGTCCAGCAGATCGCCGTGGGTCGATTCAGCGTCAGCCACCAGCGGCGACAGGCTGTTGGTCAGTTTCTTGATGCGAGCATCGAGAACGGCCTGGGCATCCGGCAGGCGGACTTCGGCAACTTTCTGACCGGTTACACGCTCGATCACTTGCAGCATGCGGCGCTCACGCGGAGTCACCAGCAGCAGTGCACGACCTTCGCGACCGGCACGGCCGGTACGGCCGATACGGTGTACGTAGGACTCTGGGTCGTACGGCATGTCAACGTTGAACACGTGGGTGATACGTGGAACGTCGAGGCCACGGGCAGCAACGTCGGTCGCCACAACGATGTCCAGACGGCCATCCTTGAGGGAGTCGATCACGCGCTCACGTTGGTTCTGGGCGATGTCACCGTTCAGCGCAGCGGCTTTGTAGCCTTTGGCTTCCAGGGCACTGGCCAGGTCCAGGGTCGCTTGCTTGGTGCGCACGAACATGATCAGGGCGTCGAAGTCTTCGACTTCCAGCAGGCTCAATACAGCCGAGGTCTTCTGGTCAGCGTGAACCAACAGGTGAGCCTGTTCGATCGCGGTAACGGTCTGAGTCTTGGTCTGGATCTTCACGTGTTGCGGATCGCGCAAGTGGCGTTCGGCAATGGCACGGATCGACTGTGGCAGGGTAGCCGAGAACAATACGGTCTGACGGGTGGGTGGCAGCGCCTTGAAGATGACTTCCAGGTCATCCATGAAGCCCAGCTTCAACATTTCGTCAGCTTCGTCCAGAACCAGGTGGTTCACGGTCGACAGCACTTTTTCGTCACGACGCAGGTGGTCGCACAGACGGCCCGGAGTGGCGACAACGATCTGTGCGCCGTTACGGATTGCTTTAAGTTGTGGGCCCATAGGCGCGCCGCCGTAAACGGCCACAACGGTTACGCCTGGCATTTGCTTGGCGTAGGTTTCAAAAGCGGTTGCTACTTGCAGCGCCAACTCACGGGTTGGCGCCAGGATCAGGGCTTGCGGCTCGCGCTTGGCAGGATCGATGCAGTGCAGGATTGGCAGGGCGAACGCGGCGGTTTTACCGGTACCGGTTTGCGCTTGGCCAATCATGTCTTGGCCGGCCATGATGATCGGGATCGATTGCTGCTGAATAGCCGAAGGTTCTTCGTAGCCAGTCGCGATGACGGCAGCAAGAATGTTCGGGTTAAGATTAAAAGCGGCGAAGCCGCCGGTTTCCTGGGTCATGGGTCTGCCTCTAAGTGCATCCGCAAAGACCCATGCTCCAAAGCTGCGCATGCCGTGTTGAGACTCAAGAGTCGCCCTGGCTGCTTTGTCGGCGGGGATTTGCGAAAACGAATGAATGAAAAAGATTCGTCAAGGAAGAGTCCGCTGTGCGGACGTGCAGCCGAAGCTGACTTCGGGGAATTGCGCTACCTAAACGCGGCCCGGTTAAAGGCCGGCGCGCACTATACCGGAAATAGCTGAAAAAGGGAGCTTTTTTTATCGCAAAGCGCCGATAAACCGCGCTGCATCAAAGCCTTTGCGGATCGCCGCGCCAGGGTCTATTTTTCAAAGGCCCGGCCCTGTTGGTCATAACGCTTAAACGGTTCACCTGCCCATCAAGACCTTTGGTCTGAAACCCACCCAAGCCCTGAGGGCACACCCGATGAATCAAGCCAGCAGCAGTCGCGTCAGCCGTGAGTTACAGGGCCATGTCCTGCTGCTGGGTCTGGACCGAGTGGCCAAGCGCAATGCCTTTGATCTGGATCTGCTCAATGAGCTGAGCCTGGCCTATGGTGAATTTGATCGAAACGACGAGGCGCGAGTGGCCGTGGTGTTTGCCCACGGCGACCACTTCACCGCCGGGCTGGACCTGGCCAATGTCAGCGGCGTGATGTCCGGAGGCTGGCAACCGCCACTGGGTGGCTGCGATCCATGGGGTGTGTTCGCCGGGCCGCGGGTCAGCAAACCGGTGATCGTCGCGGCCCAGGGCTATTGCCTGACCATCGGCATCGAGTTGATGCTGGCAGCCGATATCAATATTTGCGCGAGCAATACGCGCTTTGCGCAAATGGAAGTCCAGCGTGGAATCTTTCCGTTTGGCGGCGCGACCTTACGTTTTCATCAGGTGGCCGGCTGGGGCAACGCCATGCGCTGGTTGCTCACTGGCGATGAATTTGATGCACACGAGGCGCTCAGGCTGGGCTTGGTGCAGGAAGTGATGGCCAGCGAAGACTTGCTGCCCCGCGCCATCGAACTTGCCAACCGCATCGCGCGCCAGGCGCCACTGGGCGTACAGGCGACGCTGACGTCGGCCCGCCAGGCGCGCATGCAAGGTGAAGCGGTCGCGGCGGCAGGGTTGCAGCCGTTGGTGGAAAAGCTGCTCAACAGTGAAGATGCCAAAGAGGGCGTGCGGGCGATGGTTGAGAAGCGCCCGGGGGTGTTCAAGGGGATTTGAGTGGACAGTGTCGGCCTCATCGCGGGCAAGCCCGCTCCCACATTTGTACGCGGACATCCTTTGGAATGCGGTCGAATGTGGGAGCGGGCTTGCTCGCGAAGAGGCCAGAACAGGCAACTACGTTGCCGGCCGAATAGCCTTGATCAACGCCTGCAACGAGTACCCCAACCGCGGCGCCAAAGCGTCGGCACGCGCCGTCAGCGCACCCAGGTCCAGTGCCTGATCCAGCTCCGAAGGCACCAGCAGAATCACATTGCCCTCCTTCACCGGCAGCTCCCAGTAATGCCGGTGATACAACCCGCGCAACAACGCCGCACCCAGTGGCTTGCCATCATCGGTTGCCCACTGGTTGATGACCAGCCAGCCGCCGGGGTTGAGTTTCTTCTGGCAGTTTTCCAGGAAGGTCCAGGCCAGGTGCCCCACGCCCGGGCCGACATCGGTGTAGAGGTCGACGAAAATCAGGTCGGCCGATTCGGCGCTATCGAGCAACTGCAACGCGTCGCCAATGCGGATGTACAGGCGCGGATCGTCATCCAGCCCCAGGTACTCAATGGCCAGGCGCGGCACGTCCGGACGCAGCTCAATGGCCTCGACGTCTTCCAGCGGCAGGAACTTGAGGCACGCCTGGGTCAGCGTGCCGGCGCCCAGCCCGAGGAACAGCGCACTCTCCGGTTGCTCGTGGCACAACGCGCCAATCAGCATCGCGCGGGTGTAGTCGTACTCCAGCCAACTCGGGTCGGCGGTGAATACGCAGCTTTGCTCGATGGCGTCGCCAAACTCGAGAAAGCGGTAATCGGCCACTTCAAGCACGCGGATCATGCCGAAGTCATCATGGACTTCGGCCAGCAGGCGCTCGACACGCTCCTCGGTCATCACTACTCCTAAAGGGTTTACCGCACGGCAAAGGCGCGATTGTCGGCCAACCGGCGGCAACAGGTCACGCACTAATTGCTGATAACATTGGCGCCCCACCGTCAATCAACCAATCGAGTTCACGATGAGCCAACCCTGGAGCCCCGACAGCTGGCGCGCCCTGCCGATCCAGCAACAACCCCAGTACCCGGACGCTGCGCACTTGCTGCAAGTGGAGCAGAACCTGGCCAGCTACCCGCCGCTGGTGTTTGCCGGGGAAGCCCGCGAGTTGCGCCGTCAGTTTGCCGAAGTGACCCAGGGCCGCGCGTTCCTGCTGCAGGGCGGTGACTGCGCCGAAAGCTTTGCCGAGTTCTCTGCGGCAAAGATCCGCGACACCTTCAAGGTGCTGCTGCAGATGGCAATCGTGATGACCTTCGCCGCCGGCTGCCCGGTGGTGAAAGTCGGGCGCATGGCCGGCCAGTTCGCCAAGCCGCGCTCGGCCAACGATGAAACCATCGACGGCGTCACCCTGCCCGCCTACCGTGGCGACATCGTCAATGGCATCGGCTTTGACGAAAAAAGCCGCGTGCCGGACCCGGACCGTCTGCTGCAGTCTTACCACCAGTCCACCGCCACGCTGAATTTGCTGCGCGCGTTTGCCCAGGGCGGATTTGCCGACCTGCATCAAGTGCACAAGTGGAACCTGGACTTCATTGCCAACTCCGCACTGGCCGAAAAATACAGCCAGCTGGCCGACCGTATCGACGAAACCCTGGCCTTCATGCGCGCCTGCGGCATGGACAGCTCGCCGCAACTGCGCGAAACCAGCTTCTTCACCGCCCACGAAGCGCTGCTGCTCAACTACGAGCAAGCCTTCGTGCGCCGCGACAGCCTGACCAACGACTACTACGACTGCTCGGCGCACATGCTCTGGATCGGCGACCGCACCCGTCAGCTGGACGGTGCCCACGTCGAATTCCTGCGCGGGGTGAACAACCCGATTGGCGTGAAGGTCGGCCCGAGCATGAACCCCGACGACTTGATCCGCCTGATCGACATTCTTAACCCGGACAATGACCCCGGCCGCCTCAACCTGATCGCGCGCATGGGTGCCGGCAAGGTGGGCGACCACCTGCCCAACCTGATCCGCGCCGTACAGCGCGAGGGCAAGCAGGTGCTGTGGAGCTCGGACCCGATGCATGGCAACACCATCAAGGCCAGCAGTGGCTACAAGACCCGCGACTTTGCGCAGATTCTGGGCGAGGTGAAAGAGTTCTTCCAGGTGCATCAAGCCGAAGGCTCGTACGCCGGCGGGATTCACATCGAAATGACCGGGCAGAACGTCACCGAATGCATCGGCGGCGCGCGGCCGATCACCGAAGATGGCTTGTCGGACCGCTATCACACCCACTGCGACCCGCGGATGAATGCCGATCAGTCGCTGGAATTGGCGTTTTTGATTGCCGAGACTTTGAAACAGGTCAAACGCTGAGACTTGGGCGAGCGGGCCTGTTGTGGCGAGCGGGCTTGCCCCGCGTTGGGTGGCGAAGCCGCCCCAAAACCAGCCACCCCACCCGCCCAGGCATACCGCAGCGGCCGTACTGGGGCGGCTTCGCCACTCAACGCGGGGCAAGCCCGCTCGACACAGAAACCCGATTCAGCTCAAAAGCCTTCCACCCCTCAGGTTTGCAGCATTGCCACTCTTAAGCGGGCGGCACTTGGCCGCTGGCAGTTGAGCTGGACCTGTTCCAGCCCCAGCCAATCAGCCATCTGCCGCAGGTTCAAGGCCAACGCCTGCATCCCCTCCTCGTCCAGCCCCGGCTCTTCTTCGTGCACTGCATGCACGGCGAGCCGCCCATGGGCGCGTTCGGCGCGCAGGTCGACACGCGCGGCGATCCGCTCATTGTGCAAAAACGGCAGCACGTAATAGCCGTACACCCGCTTGTCTTGCGGGGTGTAGATCTCCAGACGGTAGCGAAAATCAAACAATCGCTCGGTGCGGCTGCGTTCCCAGATCAGCGAGTCGAACGGCGACAACAAGGCGCTGGCCGGTACCTTGCGCGGCACCTTCGGTTCCGGCAGGCAGTAGGCCGGTTGCTTCCAGCCCTGCACCTCACACATCCGCAATAGCCCATCCTCAACCAGCTCGGCCAACCGGCCACGGCTGTCGGCAGGGTCCAGGCGGAAATAATCGCGCAGATCTTTTTCGGTACCGACGCCCAAGGCAGTCGCGCTGTGCAACAGCAAACCGCGCTGGGCCTCGGCCTCGCTCACCGTGGCCAGAAGGATGTCGGCAGGGATGACGCGCTCGGGCAAGTCATAGAGTCGCTCAAACCCACGCCGCCCCGCCACCGTGACCAACCCCGCGGCAAACAACCATTCCAGTGCGTGCTTTTCATCACTCCAATCCCACCAGGGGCCAGCGCGCTCCTCACGGGTGGACAAGCTGCCAGCACCCACCGCGCCCTGTTGCTCGACGGTCTGCAGCACGCGCTGGACAGTGGCCTGCTGCTCACGCCCGAACCGCGCCATTTGCGCATAAATCCCCTGGCCCTGCCTGGCCCGCTCCATGCGCCAGCGCATCAACGGGTACAGCGCCATGGGCAGCAACGAGGCCTCATGGCCCCAATACTCGAAGAGCGAGCGCCGCCGCCCCTGGCTCCAGGCAGCTTGTTCGAGGATCAGCGGGGAGTACTGGCCAAGGCGGGAAAACAGCGGCAGGTAATGCGAGCGCACCACGGCATTGACCGAATCGATCTGCAGCACACCCAAGCGCTCGATCAAACGATTGAGGTGCGTGGCCTTGATCAGTGCCGGCGCCTGGCGCCCGGAAAAACCCTGGGCCGCCAGCGCCATGCGTCGAGCGTGCTTGAGTGAAAAAGACAGGTCGGCGGGCATGAGTCTCTCCGTGTGGGCTCGCCGACTACCCTACTGCATTGCAGATTACTTTCGCAGCGGGTCTTGCCAGAAATGCAGGTGACTGTCCTGCTCCACATCGCCCCGATTAAGCCCGATGTCCTTGAGCGCATCGTCGCTCAAACTCGCCAGCGCCTGACGCTCATGGTGCAGTGCCTGCCAACGGGCAACCCGCTGAAAAAATCCGGAAAACGGACGTTTCGTCATCAACACAAAACCTTTCTGACCTTTCATCTTCTCGCCCTCCAATGGGGATGACGAGAGTGTGTGCCTGGCACTATGATCAATCCAACGAATGTTTCTTATGTAATACATCTCGGAGATTGATCAATTGTCCGGCTACCCAAGCATCGACACTGAAGTGCTGCGCACTTTCGTCGCCATCGCCGATCAGGGCGGCTTTACCCGCGCCGGTGAACTGGTCAACCGCACACAGTCGGCGGTGAGCATGCAAATGAAGCGTCTCGAAGAAGACGTGCTGCAGCGCAAGCTGTTCGAGCGCGACGGTCGCCAAGTGCGGTTGACGGCGGAAGGCCAGGTGTTGCTGGGTTATGCACGGCGCATCCTGAAGCTGCACAGTGAGGTCTTCAACACCCTGCGCGAACCTCACATGGTCGGGCTGGTGCGCATCGGCACACCGGACGATTACGTGATGCGTTTCCTGCCGGGGATTCTCAAACGGTTTTCCAAGGCCTACCCGCTGATCCAGATCGAAATGCACTGCGAGTCGTCAGCGGTGTTGATGCAGCGGCGCGACCTGGCGCTGACCGTGATCAGCCGCGAGCCCGGCAATGAAATCGGCGAATTGCTGCGCAGTGAGCGCATGGTCTGGGTGGCGGCGCCGTGCTTCTGCGTGGATGAGCACGAGACCCTGCCCCTGGCTATTTCCGGCGTCGACAGCTTTTGCACCCAATGGACCCGCGCCGCGCTGGATGCTGCCGGCATCGACTATCGCCTGGCGTACCACAGCTCCAACGTCGCGGCGATTCAAGCCGTGGTCGGCTCGGGGCTGGCGGTGATGGTCAGCATGGAAGGCCTGGTGACCGACGACTTACGGATCCTGGGCAGCGATGAAGGCTTTCCGCCTCTGCCGTCGATGAGCCTGCGCCTGCTGCGCAACCCGGCGATGGCCTCGCCCATCACCGAATGCCTGGCCGAGTACATCCTCGAAGGCTTCAGACTTTAAACGTCAGCATCACCGCGCACACCGCCAGAAAGCCGCAGAACAGGCCGCGCAATACCCGTTCGGGCAGCGCGTGGGCGACTTTTACCCCCCAACTGATACTGAGCAGGCCTCCGACCGCCAACGGCACGCCGATCATCCAATCCACCTCCTGATGCCAGGCGTAGGTGACCAGGGTCACGCTGGTGCTGGGCAGCGCCAACGCCAGCGACAGGCCTTGAGCGACCACTTGGGTGGTGCCAAAAAGGCTGGTCAGCACCGGCGTCGCCACCACCGCACCACCCACGCCAAACAAACCGCCCATGGAACCCGAGGCGGCGCCGAGCACGCCGAGCCAAGGCCAGGAATAACGCATCTGCGCAGTCGGCGGCGCATTGCGAGTGAACATGCGCAGCAGGTTGTAAGCGGAGAGCGTCAGCAGGAATGCAATAAAACCGATGCGCATCGCGCCGGCGTCCAGACCCACCGCCCAGATCGAACCCAGCCAGGCAAAGCAGAAACCCATGACGCCCAACGGCAATGCGTGGCGCAATTCGATACGGTTACGCTGGTGATAACGCCAAAGCGCCAGCATCACATTGGGCACCACCATCACCAGCGCAGTGCCTTGGGCAAGCTGTTGATCCAGCCCAAACAACACGCCCAACACCGGGATGGCAATCAGCCCGCCACCGATGCCGAACAGCCCGCCGACCGTGCCCAGGGCTGCGCCCAATACCAGGTACATCGCTAAATCCAACACTGCGCATCACTCCAAAAGCCCCAGGCGACGCATGCTACGCAGTCGCCTATGGCGTGGAAACGCACAGCAACGCACAATGGCTGTGCCGAACTCGCATAAGCGCCTATTCATGAACCCCAATACCTTGACCGATCAACTGAGCCTGTTTCTTGATGTACTGGAAACCGGAAGTTTTTCCGCTGCCGCTCGCCGCCATCCGCTGACCCCTTCAGCAGTGGCTCGGCGCATTGACAGCCTGGAAAGCTCGGTCGGCAGCCGCTTGTTTCAGCGCAGCACCCATGCCGTGGTGCCAACCCCGGCAGGCCTGGCGTTTGCCGAACGGGCGCGACGGATTGTCAGCGAGTTGCAGCTGGCCCGGGCCGAGGCGGTGTCGTTGAGCCATGCGCCGGAGGGCCTGATCCGCGTGGACGCGCCGGCAGCCTTCGGCCGACGGCACTTGGCGCCGGTGATTGCCGACTTTCTGAATGTGTATCCGGGGCTGGACGTGCACCTGCATTTGATCGACAGCTTTGTCGACATGCAGGGCGCCCACTTGGGCAAGGTCGACCTGGTGCTGCGCGCCGGGCACATCGTCGACACCCGCTTGATCGCCACGCCATTGGCCAGCATCGTGCGCATCGCCTGCGCCAGCCCGGCTTACCTCAAAAGCCGTGGCACGCCGACTCATCCTCGGGAGCTGAGCGAGCACGATGGCCTCGACTGGGACGGCCTGGCGCCGATGTTCGCCTGGCGCTTCGAGCTTGACGGCCGCCGCGCCACCTATCGCCCGCAACGCATCCGCCTGAGTGCCAATAATGCCGAAGCCCTGCTGTGCGGCGCGCTCGCCGGGCTGGGCATCGCGCACTTGCCGACGTGGCTGGCCAGTGAATACCTGGTGCGTGGTGAGTTGTTACCGCTGTTTTGCGAAAACGGCCTGCCCAGCCCGGAAACCACCGGCATTTACGCGCTGCGTCTGGAACAGCAGGCCAATGCACGCAGCCGCCTGCTGCTGGAATACCTCAAGTCCCGCTTCAGCCCAGTACCGCCCTGGGATCTGGCATTACAAAGCGGCCTGGTCTGACCCCACAGGCAGAATTATCTGGCGCATTAAAGGTTTGATCGCTAGATTCCAGCCCATATACGCTTTTTCGAGGCACTGTCATGCGCAAAAATCCCGACCCTTGCGAATCCCTCATGCTGGATAACCAGCTGTGTTTCGCCCTGCACTCCACTTCGTTGCTGATGACCAAGGTCTACAAGCCGCTGCTACAAGCCCTCGGCCTGACCTACCCGCAGTACCTGGCGATGATGGTGCTGTGGGAAGAGGATGGTTTGACCGTCGGCGAAATCAGCACTCGGCTGCTGACCGATCCGGGTTCGCTGACGCCGCTGCTCAAGCGGCTGGAAGCCGAAGGCCTGCTCAGCCGGACCCGCAGCCGCGAAGATGAACGTGTGGTGGTGGTGGAATTGACCCCGGCAGGCCGCGCGTTGCAGGAAAAAGCCATGGGCATCCCGCAGTGCATCCTCGGCGCCAGCGGGTTACAGCTGGAGCAGTTGCGCAAGTTGCAAAGTGACTTGATTGCCTTGCGGGGCAATCTGCAAGACGCAATTTAAAGGCATTCACGCAGTAAAAAGGTGGGAGCTGGCTTGCCTGCGATCGCGGTACATCAGTCATGAATGCAGTGGCTGACACTGCGCAATCGCAGGCAAGACAGCTCCCACATTTGTTTGGGTTGCCCCAGAAAATAATGTCCGGGAAATATTTTTGTAAATTTATCTTGCGCGCTAAACATTAGCGCTATACATTCGCCTCACCAACTACTTAGCGCACAAACATTTAGCGCTAAAAACCCAAGAGGACGACACCATGCAAACTCTCTATACCGCAGTAGCCACCGCCACCGGCGGCCGTGATGGTCGTGCTGTTTCCAGCGACAACATCCTCGACGTCAAACTCTCCACGCCCAAAGAGCTGGGCGGCGCTGGCGGCCAAGCCACCAACCCTGAACAGCTGTTCGCGGCCGGCTACTCGGCCTGCTTCATCGGCGCACTGAAGTTCGTCGCCAGTCAGACCAAACGCAAAATCCCGGATGACGCTTCGATTACTGCCCACGTCGGCATCGGTCAAATCCCCGGCGGTTTCGGCCTGGACATCGACCTGCACGTGAGCCTGCCGGGCCTGGCGCAGGATGACGCACAAAGCCTGGTCGACGCGGCTCACCAAGTCTGCCCGTACTCCAACGCCACCCGCGGCAACGTCGATGTACGCCTGCACGTGACTGTCTGACGCCCTTTGCCGCCACTGGAGAAGCACATGAACACAATGGGTAAAGCCCTCACCGGTACCCTGCTCGCGCTGTCGATCAACACCGCGTTCGCCGCCCCCGGCGACGTTGAGCACACCACCCAGGCCTTCCTGGATGTGCTCAACGCAGGCACCGGTCAGCCAATGGAACAGTTGACACCCAAAGACGCGCGGGCCGTGCTGACCGGCGCCCAGGCGGGTGTGAAGTTGACGCTGCCCAGCGCCGATGTGAGTCAGAAAACCATTCGGGTTGATGGCAAGCCGCTGGACCTGACCATCGTGCGGCCAGCCGGGGTTAAAGGCGCATTGCCAGTGTTTATGTTCTTCCACGGTGGCGGCTGGGTGCTGGGCGATTACCCAACCCACGAGCGACTGGTGCGCGATCTGGTGGTGGGTTCCGGCGCGGTGGCGGTGTTCGTTAACTACTCGCCTTCGCCGGAAGCGCATTACCCGGTGGCGATCAACCAGGCCTACGGCGCGACCCAATGGGTGGCCGAGCACGGCAAGGAGATCAATGTCGACGGCAAGCGCCTGGCGGTCGCAGGCAACAGCGTCGGCGGCAATATGGCGGCAGTCGTCAGCCTGATGGCCAAGGACAAAGGCACGCCGGCAATCAAGTTCCAACTGTTGCTGTGGCCGGTGACCGACGCCAACTTCGACACCGGTTCCTACAACCAATTTGCCGAGGGGCACTTCCTCACCCGAAACATGATGAAGTGGTTCTGGGACAACTACACCACCGACGCCAATCAGCGCGCGCAGATCTACGCGTCGCCGCTGCGGGCCACCACGGATCAACTCAAGGGCTTGCCGCCTGCGCTGATCCAGACCGCTGGCGCCGATGTGCTGCGTGACGAAGGTGAAGCCTACGCACGCAAGCTGGACCAGGCCGGTGTACCGGTGACCGCCGTGCGCTACAACGGCATGATCCACGACTACGGTTTACTCAACGTGGTCAGCCAGGTGCCGGAAGTCCGTTCAGCCTTGCTGCAGGCCTCGCAAGAGCTCAAGCAACACCTGAAGTAAACAGGCGTCCATGAAAAAGCCCGACTCAAGGTCGGGCTTTTTTTCGTATCGGTGGGGCCAGAATTACTTCTTGGCGCGACCTTTGTACGAACCACCTTCACGGGTGTCGATCTCGATCAGGTCGTCGATTTCGATGAAATCAGCCACTTGCAGCTCGGTACCGTTAGCCAGTTTGGCAGGCTTCATGACCTTGCCCGACGTGTCGCCGCGAGCGGAACCTTCGGTGTAGGCAACTTTACGCACGATAGTGGTCGGCAGCTCTACGGAAACCAGGCGGTCTTCGAAGAAGATCGCTTCGCAAACGTCTTCCATGCCTTCTTCCACGAACGGCAGAACAGCTTCGATATCTTCAGCGTTCAGCTCGTACATGGTGTAGTCGGTGGTGTCCATGAACGTGTAGGTGTCGCCGCTGATGAAGGACAGAGTCGCTTCTTTGCGGTCGAGGATCACGTCGTCCAGTTTGTCGTCGGCGCTGTAAACGATCTCGGTCTTGTAACCGGTCAGCAGGTTCTTCAGCTTGGTCTTCATGATTGCGCTGTTACGACCAGACTTGGTGAACTCAGCTTTCTGAACCAGCCAAGGGTCGTTTTCGAGACGGATCACTGTACCGGGTTTCAGTTCTTTACCAGTTTTCATTGCGTATATCCGAAATTTGGATGGGATTTACAAAAATCAAGGTCGCGTATCATATCCAACTTTCATAAAACTGTACCAGCGCCGTCGCAAGATCAGCCTGCAAGCCTTGTTCCAGACACCACGCCTGGGCGTTCTGACTCACCTCTGGCCAGTGCTCCAGCAGCATTTTCCACGGTTGTGCCATATCGCCATCAGCGTTCCAGGCTTGCCAAAGGGCAACCACCGCTGCCTTGGCGGCGGGCGACAAGGCCCCGGTGTACAGCTGCAGGAAGGCATCAAGCTTGTCCAGATGGATGTCTTCGTCCTGGCGATAGATGTGCCACAGCATCGGCCGCCCGGCCCATTGGGCGCGTACGAACGAGTCTTCGCCGCGCACGGCGTTGAAGTCGCAGCACCACAGCAGACGGTCATATTGCTCCTGGCGTACGAACGGCAACACTTGCACCGTCAGGGCATCGCGCTGATGCACCGCCCCCACCGCAAGGCCTTCCACGCCGAGCCAGCGCTGCACATCGCCAAGGATGCGCCCTTCGGGCACCAACAGATGAGTGGCACGCTCGTCCGTCGCCAGCACGTCCAGCCAACGGTCGAGCCCGGCGTTTTCGTAGGCGAACAGCGACATCAAACGCACGCCATCTGCCGGAAATACGCCCAGCGCTTGCAGGAATTGCCGCTGCGCGGCGCGATCCTCTTGAAAAGCCTGACGCTGCTCCAGCAAGCCGCCTTCGCGTAAAAGCCCGCCAGTGCCCGGCCGAAAGCCAGGAAAGAAGAAATACTTCTGCACGCCCTTGAACTTCACCGACGGCAGGCGATGGCACCCCACCACCCAGTCTTCAGCGCTGAGGTAGTCCAGGTTCATCCACAACGGCGTGCGGTCGCGCGCGGCCATGGCTTCCATGTACTCAGGGGGCAACTGGCAGGCAAAGGCTGCGATCACTACATCGGCGCAAGGCGTGTCGCGCCATTGTGCCGGCCAATGGCACACCTCTACGCCTTCCTGCCATTGCGGGTTCAGTTGCACATCAATCTCTGGGCACATGCGTTCAAAAGCACGCAAGTCATCGACCCACAAGCGCACGTCGCAGGCGTGCTCCACCACCAGTTGCCGGGCCAGGCGCCAGGTCACGCCAATGTCGCCGTAGTTGTCGACGACGCTGCAAAAAATATCCCAGCGGGCTTTCATTCCGGGCTCCAACACTCAAAGGCTCGATTGTCCGCATAAATGCGTCGATGCAGAAGGCTTGATCGCGATTATTCTGCACAGTGGCTGTGCGACAATCGCCGCCACGCCGCAAATGCCCGCCAGGAGGCCACTATGTCTGATCGTTCGTTGTCGCTGTTCAAGCTCAGTATCGCCGTGGCGTTCGGCCTGTGGCTGGGGTTTATCGCCATTGTGCTGACCACCTGGCTGGCGTCGCGCTACGTGTTCCCGCAAAGCCTGGCGCCGGTGGCTCAGGCCGTTGAGCAACTGGGCAAGCCCGCCACCGTTGTTGCGCCAGAACCGCCGAACCGTATGTTCGAGCAGTACCAGGAAAACCTTCGCAAGCAGGAACAACAGCAAACCCTGGACCAGGCGCGCAACAACGCGCGCAACCTGTCCAACCCCAAATGCCAGTTCTGGCTGCAACAGGACCAGAACGCGCCCAATGAAAAGAGCAAGGCGAATGTCCTGCAATTCTGCGATTGATGCCCATGAATAAGCACGCCGTCCTCCAGTTGATCCTGGAAAAACTCACCGTCGACCTCGACATTGCCCAGCGCGCCGCGCAGACCGCCTACGAGACCGCGACCCACGAAGAGAACATCGCCGAGAACAAGTACGACACGCTGGGGCTGGAAGCGTCTTACCTCGCGGCCGGGCAAGCCAAGCGCGTCGAAGAAATCAAGCAATCGCTCGCGCTGTGCCAGAACCTGCAGTTGCGTGCTTACTATGATCAACGCGGCATAGAAGTCGGTGCGCTGCTGGGTTTGGAAGACGAGAACGGTCGCCAGCAGTGGCTGTTCCTGGCGCCGGATGCGGCGGGCTTGAAGGTCGACGTGGTGGGGCAACCGGTGACCGTCATCACCCCACGCTCGCCGCTGGGCAACAGCCTGCTGGGCAAGTTCGAAGGGGATGAGGTGGAGATTCTGGTGGCGGGCGCCCGGCAACACTTCACGGTTACCGAGGCCCGATAAGCCACTCAGTGGACGGGCAGTTCTACGCCGTCAAACAGCTCTTCCAGTTCTTGCTTGTTGTGGCACTGGATCGCCTTGGCCATGACTTCGCGGGTCAGGTGCGGCGCGAATTTCTCGATGAAATCGCACATGAAGCCACGCAGGAACGTGCCACGACGGAAACCGATCTTGGTCACGCTGGACTCGAACAGCTCACTGGCGTCGAGCACCACCAGGTCTTTGTCTAGGTTGGTATCGACCGCCATCTTGGCCACGATACCCACGCCCAGGCCCAGTCGGACGTAAGTCTTGATCACGTCGGCGTCGGCTGCGGTAAACACTACTTTCGGCGTAAGGCCGCGATGGCTGAAGGCTTCGTCGAGCTTGGAGCGGCCGGTGAAACCGAACACGTACGTCACGATCGGGTATTCGGCCAGGGCTTCGAGGGTCAACTTCGGCAGCTTGGCCAATGGGTGGCCCTGGGGCACGACCACGCAACGGTTCCAGCGGTAGCACGGCATCATCACCAGGTCGCCGAACAGCTCGAGGGCTTCGGTAGCGATGGCGAAATCGACGGTGCCGTCAGCGGCCATCTCGGCGATCTGCATCGGCGAACCCTGGTGCATGTGCAGGGCGACGTCCGGGTATTGCTTGATGAAATCGCGGATCACCGGCGGCAAGGCATAACGCGCCTGGGTGTGCGTGGTGGCGATCGACAGGGTGCCTTTTTTCTCGTTGGAGAATTCCTGGGCGATCTGCTTGATGCTTTCGACTTTACGCAGGATCTCGCCGGCGGTGGTGATGATGCGCTCGCCGGCCGGGGTGACGCGGGTCAAGTGCTTGCCGCTGCGCGCGAACACTTCGACGCCCAGCTCGTCTTCGAGCAGGCGGATCTGCTTGCTGATACCGGGTTGCGAGGTGTAAAGGCTTTGAGCGGTAGCGGAAACGTTGAGGTCGTGGTGCGCCACTTCCCAGATGTAGCGCAGTTGTTGAAGCTTCATATGTGTCCCTCAAAGCAGATAGACGCCACGGGTATCAGCGACGGTATATAACTATATTAAAGGTTAGATGCATAAATCTAGAACTTTTTATCGTTTTTACCGATCAGGCATCGTCACTGCGTCGGCGCTGCAGCGACGGCACCATATAAACCGGCACTGTCGCCAACTGCAGCACCCTGGCGGCCGTGCGCCCAAGCGGCGTGGCAGCGGCCGTTGCGTGGCTGTGACTTCCTACGATCAACAAGTCGACGGAAAGTTTTTGCAGCTGGTCGAGAATGACCTCGCACGGGTCCCCCTGGATCACGCGCACCGAGCGAATCAATTTCAGGTCCTGCTCCCCTTCCCCGAGCTCCTCGCGAAAACTGTCCAGCACCCGCTGCTCGATGGTTGCCATCACCGTGGTCAGCCCCTGGCTCTGCCATTCGCTCAGGGCTTTCTCATCCAGGTAGCTTTGCAGCACCGATTCGGCGAACAGCCCGATCGGCTCGACCACATGAATCACATACAAATCCGCCTTGAACGTTCGGGCCAGTGCCAGCGCATGCTGCATGACATAGGGCGCATACAGACCGAGGTCCGTGGCGTACAGCATCGAACGAATCATAGAACCTCCTGGACGGCCAGGATGGCGGGGATTGAATGAGCTTAGCAGCGCCTGCGGGACTGGGGCTCAGCTCTCGGTGTGGATTTTCAACTCATTGCTGATGCCATGGGGCACATGCCCGGTGGCCACCACTTCCCTGGCCTTCTCGCAATGACCGGCCTGGTCATCGAAAAACACATCGGCGGCGAACGCCTCCAGAAACGCGGACTTCTCCAGGCCACCGAGGAACAACGACTCGTCCAGACGGATATCCCATTCGCGCAGGGTGCGAATCACCCGCTCGTGGGACGGCGCCGAACGCGCGGTGACCAACGCCGTGCGAATCGGGCACGCCTCGTCTGCGAACTCGCTCTGCAACACGTTAAGCGCCGCCAGGAACCCCTTGAACGGACCACCGTGCAACGGCTGGCGCGCCGACTCGCGCTCGCTGGCCAGAAATGCCTCCAGCCCGCCTGACTGATAGACACGCTCGGACTCATCGGAAAACAGCACCGCATCACCGTCGAACGCAATCCGCAATTCTTCACTTGAGGCCCGATGCGGGCCGCCCGACAGAATTGTCGCCGCGGCAAAGCCGGCATCCAGTGCACTGCGCACATCGTCGGGATGGGTCGACAGAAACAGGTGGCAACCAAATGCGGCCAGGTATGGATAGGGACTGCGCCCGCCGACGAACGCGGCGCGGGAAATATCCAGGCCGTAATGCTGGATCGAATTGAACACGCGCAAGCCGGTGTCGGCACTGTTGCGCGACACCAGCACCACTTCGACGCGGGCCCGGCCCAGGCTGGCGTTAAGGCTCAAGAGCTTCTTGACCAAAGGGAAGGCATCGCCGGGCTCGAGGGTTTCTTCCTCGTGCTCGATCTGGTACTTGCGGTAAGCCTCTACCCCTTCGGCCAGGTAGACCTTGTGACTGTCACTCAGGTCGAACAGTGCGCGCGACGAAATCGCCAGCACCAGTTTGTCGCCCAATCCCTTCGCCATGGTGTTTCCCCCGAATCAGCGGTTGTGCCGATCAATAAAACTCAAGGCCTGGTAAAGCGCCTGCATGCGTGGCAATTCGCAGCCCGCCGCTTTTGCCGCGGCCAATGGCCGGGCGTAGATCGCCGCCAATTCCAGCGGACGTTTGTGCACATGGTCGTGATACATGCTGGGCAGGTAGTCGTCCATGGTTTCGGTCATGGCGAACATCTGCTCGGCGTAACTGGCAGGGATTTCATGGCCGCAGGCGTGCGCGCCTTTGACCACTTCAGCCATCAATGCCTGGATCAACTCGCGGCTCGATTCATCGGCCATCAGCGCGGTGGTGCCAGTGCCCAGCAACACGGAGAGGCCGTTATAAGGCACATTCCACACCAGTTTGTGCCAGCGGGCCTGGTGCACATTGGCCATGGCCTGGGACTCGATACCGGCCTGGTGAAACAGCGCGGCGCCCTCTTCGACAATCGCCCGCTGGCGCGACTCATCGTTGGCCGCGGTGCCGCTGTGGTAACCAAGATTGACCCGGCCCAAGGCCTGATGCTCGACGACGCCCGGCGCAGAACGGTGCACGCCGATGTAGCACAGGCCACCCAGCAAGTGCAGCGACGGCGGCAGGTGTTCGCGCAGGCTGTCCTCGACGTCGAGGCCATTTTGCAACAGCACCACCCTGGCGTCCGGGGCGGCGACCTGGGCGATGGTCGGCGCGAGGTCCACATTGCCGGTGGATTTGGTGCCCACCAGCAGCCAGTCGCACGCCGGCATATCCGCAGCGCGGGCGTAGGCCTGCACCGGGTGCAGGTGCAACTTGCCATGCAGCGTACTGTTGAGGTGCAGGCCGTGCTCGCTGACCGCCGCGTATTCGCTGCGCAACAGGAAGTGCACGTCGAACCCGGCACGCGCCAGCATCACGCCGTAGAACCCACCGATAGCACCGGTGCCGATAATGCCAATGCGTGGTGACGGGGATGCAACTGCGGTCATGGCAAATCCTCTGGTGTGCGGGTGAGTGCTTGATCCACTGCCTCGGTAAGGTCGGCAAGTGCAAGACGGGTGTGTAACTGCCCAAGGAATTGACCCTCGCACACGAGGAACAAGGCGGGCAAATGAAAGATCTGATAGCGCTCGACCGCACCGCCGTTGTGCCCGGCATCCACCCAGCACACGCGGTCGACCGGCAAACGCCAGCCCGGCAGCTGCTGACGTGCCCAGCGGCAACTGGAACAACCGACACTGGTAAATACCACCAGCGAAATACCTGGCAATCCCAGCAGTTGCTGGTCAATATCCAGGTCGGTCAATTCCAGTTCCTTCACTATACTGCTGCCACCGCCGTCAACTGGACGGTGCTCGGAGTCCGTGTACATGGGTCGTTTTTTACCTCACCCTGATGATGTCGCCGTCGAGTTAATCCAACGCCCCGCTCCCGCCATTCCCCGCCAACGCCTGCACACTATCGGCCTGGGCGGCGTCGCCTGCAATTGCCCGCGTGCCTGGCGCCAGGGCACGGCGGTTGATCTGCGCATCCCTTCCCTGGGCGCCAGCGCCCGTTATCCGGGCTATGTAGCCTGGTGTCGCAAGCTCGAAAAAGGCTATCGCATCGGCATCTCTTTTACCGATGAGCACGCATTGTTCGGTGCGCGAATGGGCGAGCAAGTGTGCCAGATCGAACGCTACTGCCGCTTGCATGAAGACGCCGAGCCGACGCCTGCGCAACTCGAAGCCATGGCTCGGGAGTGGGTCTCGCGTCATGCCGGTGAGTTCTCCCGCGAGACTTTTGTGGCGCCGGCGCTGGATTAAAGCCGGTTTTGCCCATTGTCGCGGGCCCGTGTTACGCGCTAAGGTTCCTCCCCCCTGCATTCAAATCATGCTGTGCTCCGCCGCACGGGGATGGCTGGCGGCCGGCACCCGTGACCCTGACGAGTAACACGATGGCTGATTTACCGATCAACGACCTTAACGTCGAATCCAACGAGACCCTGATCACGCCCGATCAGCTCAAGCGCGAAATCCCTCTGAGCGACGCTGCCCTGCAGACCGTCACCAAGGGCCGCGAAGTCATCCGTGACATTCTCGACGGCACCGACCACCGCCTCTTTGTGGTGATCGGCCCTTGCTCGATCCACGACCTCAAGGCTGCCCACGAATACGCCGAGCGCCTCAAAGTGCTGGCGGCTGAAGTGTCCGACACCTTGTACCTGGTGATGCGCGTCTACTTCGAAAAACCGCGCACTACCGTCGGCTGGAAAGGTTTGATCAACGACCCGTACCTGGATGACTCGTTCAAGATTCAGGACGGCTTGCACATTGGTCGTCAATTGCTGCTGGACCTGGCAGAAATGGGCCTGCCCACCGCCACCGAAGCCCTCGACCCGATCTCCCCGCAGTACCTGCAGGACCTGATCAGCTGGTCGGCCATCGGCGCGCGCACTACCGAATCCCAGACTCACCGCGAAATGGCGTCCGGGCTGTCTTCGGCCGTCGGTTTCAAAAACGGCACCGACGGCGGCCTGACCGTCGCGATCAATGCGCTGCAATCGGTGTCCAGCCCGCACCGCTTCCTGGGGATCAACCAGGAAGGTGGCGTGTCCATCGTCACCACCAAGGGCAATGCCTACGGGCACGTGGTCCTGCGCGGCGGCAACGGCAAGCCCAACTATGATTCGGTCAGCGTTGCGCTGTGCGAGCAGGCGCTGAACAAGGCCAAGATCAAGCCGAACATCATGGTCGACTGCAGCCACGCCAACTCCAACAAGGACCCGGCCCTGCAGCCGCTGGTGATGGAAAACGTCGCCAACCAGATCCTCGAAGGCAACCAGTCGATTATCGGCCTGATGGTCGAGAGCCATCTGAACTGGGGTTGTCAGGCCATCCCAAAAGACCTGGCCGACTTGCAGTACGGCGTGTCGATCACCGATGCCTGCATCGACTGGTCCGCCACCGAAACCACCCTGCGCAGCATGCACGCCAAGCTCAAGGACGTATTGCCGAAACGCAAACGCACTTGAAACGCTGAATTGCGCACACAAAAACGCCGGGCTTAGCCCGGCGTTTTTCGTGGTGCGGTCGCTCAGTTACAGCTTCGCGGCATGGCGCTGGTGGCGCTCCATGTAGCGCTCTACATAAGAGCACGAGGGGATCACCGTGTAGCCGGCCTCTTCGGCGAACTTCAACGCTTCTTCGGTCAACGCCGCAGCAATGCCACGGCCCCGCAACGCGTTGGGCACGAAAGTGCGATAGATATCCAGGGTCTGTTTACCGAGGTCCATATAGGTCAGATAGGCACGATGACCGTCCACATTGGTCTCGAACTGATGACCTGCCTGGTCATGGTGGATGGACAACGCCTCGCTCATCACTACTCCTCGCGGGTCTTGGATTTTGACCCCTACCTTACCGATGTTTTTCCGGCGAAGGAACATCTACGCCACCCCGTGCCGGTTTCGACAACGAGAAAACCTATAGCGCTCACAACCAGCACGTAGGGAATAGTAGTCACCAATGCTGCAATAGCTCAAGGCGCACTCGTCATCCCTTGCCGCTGGCGGTTACAGAAAGGGCCTCGATCAATGAGTGATCGATAGCCTGAACATTGCCGGCAGTTGAATCTTGAGACGAACTGCCGCTCTTAAAGTCACCTCTACATACGCAAAAGATGCACGAGGCGGTAACGGCCAACTGAAAAAAAGTGTCAACGTCGATATATAAATCTTTGCCTGTTTACCGGACCCGGCACATGCGGGCCGGACCTCTCAGCCTGGATCGAGTTCCCAGGGAAATGAAAAAATCTGGAGGCTTTTTATACAATCCTCCCAAAGATTAGCCAAAACAGATTCGGCGCAAGAATTTTTTTTGCTTCTTGCGCTACGTCAGTTTACTTACTACAAGTAATGAGTAGTATGTACGCCGGCTATCCGCTCACTCTGAGAAAGTAGCCATTTAATAGAAAGTCCTTGAAGGGGAACACGATGAACAACGTTCTGAAATTCTCTGCTCTGGCTCTGGCCGCAGTTCTGGCTACCGGTTGCAGCAGCGTCTCCAAAGAAACCGAAGCTCGTCTGACTGCAACTGAAGACGCAGCAGCTCGCTCCCAGGCTCGTGCAGACGAAGCCTACCGTAAAGCTGATGAAGCTCTGGCTGCTGCTCAAAAAGCACAACAGACTGCTGACGAAGCTAACGAGCGCGCTCTGCGCATGCTTGAAAAAGCAAGCCGCAAGTAATAATCCTTCGGGGTTGTTATCAAGCCGATCCATTCTTGGGTCGGCTTTTTATTGCCTGGGATTCGGCCCCGAAACCCGCGCAATAAAAAGCCCGCCGCAGCGCAAGGCTGAGGCGGGCCTGGGGTCGAGCAGGCTTACTGCTGCAGATCGACCGGCGTACTGGACGCCACTGGCGCATTGGCGCCCGGTACACCAATCTCCGTTGGCAGACCGTCTTCGGCCGCCACCACATCGCGCACCTGATCCCAGTTCACCCGCAGATTATTGGCCAGGTCTTCGCGCTTGAGCAGGGCATTGATGACCGCCGTGTGCTTGTCGACCACGGACGGCGTGCCGTCATCGTTCAGCGGTGTATGCGCCTCAAGGTAGACCTTGCCGCCGCTGCTGCCGAACTTGTAGGCATCATTGATGATGCGCACCGATGTGCCGACCGGCACCATGTCGGCCATTTCCAGCACATTGTTGTTGAACATGCGGAAGCAGCCGTGGCTTGTACGCGTGCCGATACCAAATTTCATGTTGGAACCGTGAATCAAGTAACCCGGCGTGCCCAAGGTGAACTTGAACGGGCCCAGTGGGTTGTCCGGACCGGCAGGCACCACGTTAGGCAGCGGGTCACCATTGGCAGCGTGCTCGGCCTTGATCGACGCGGGCGGCGTCCAGGTCGGGTTGGGGATCTTGCCGGTGATGGTGGTGTGCGCGACCGGCGAACCCCAGCCTTCACGGCCGATGCCCAAGGGGAACGTGTAAACCACATTCTGGCCCTTGGGGTAATAGTAAAGCCGGTATTCCGCCAGGTTGATCACAATGCCTTCACGAGGACCCGGCGGCAGGATGAAACGCGTCGGCAGCACGATCTCCGTGCCCGCCCCCGGCAACCAGGCGTCGACGCCAGGGTTGGCCGCGACCATTTCCGAATAACCCAAGTCGTAGGTGGTGCCCAGGTCGGCAAAGGTGTCTTCGTACTTGGCCTTGATCACCTGAACCTGACCGACAATGTCTTCACCTGGCGGCGGCAAGGGCAACTGCAGCGCTGATGCCGAGCCGACTGCACAGAGCGCAGCGAGGGACAGGCAGCAGGAAACGACGGAAAGGCGCGACAACATCCGGAAAATCCTTCGCAGAACGACGGGTAGGAAAAAACTGATTGTACACGGGTGTCAGAGGGTAAGGCAGAGGGCCTGCGACCGTGCGCAAGCCTTTACAGCTCGAAACGCAGCTCCGGCCAGATCGGCGGTGTGCCACGCTTCTGCGATTCGAGGATGGCTCGGCACAGGGGGCACAGTCGCTGGTCTTGAAAGATCGAACGGTCGACCGAGGACCAACGCGGTTGTGCGGGCAATAAAGTCCCGCAAAGCGTGCGATCGATCGAGCCGCCCAACTCCAATTGACGCGCGACCAGATGCACCCGAACTTCCTGGCAGGCGAACAGGTCCAGCTGCTCGTCAGGCTCGATCAGTTGGTAATTGAACAGGGACCAGGCAGGGCGCGACATCGGGGGCTCCAGATCGGGGGGGCGCCACCTTAGCCGAAAGCCTGCCGGTATAAAAGCGTCATAGCAGCGGTTTTAGCGTTGGCCAGACATTTTCCAGCAACTTGCCCTGGGCACCGACCGCCGGGTGCAGCTGATCGGCCTGCATCAACTCTGGATGACCACCCACACCTTCAAGGAAAAACGGCACCAGCGGGATACTTTTTTCCTTGGCCAAGGCGCCATACACTTCGGCAAACGCCGTGGTGTATTTGGGACCGTAGTTGGGCGGCAGCTGCATGCCCAGCAGCAGCACCTTGGCGCCGCCAGCCTTGGACTGGTCAATCATCGACGCAAGATTTTGTTTCAATTGCGCTGGCGGCTGGCCGCGCAGGCCATCGTTACCGCCCAGCTCGAGGATCACCAGGTCCGGCTTATGCTCTGCAAGCGCCGCCGGCAGCCGCGCGAGACCACCTGCGCTGGTGTCGCCGCTGATGGACGCATTGACCACTTTGTCGTCAAAACCTTCCTGCTTGAGCCGCTGCTCCAGCAAGGCCACCCACCCTTTGCTGGTATCCAGGCCGAAACCGGCACTGATACTATCGCCAACGATCAGGACTGTACCCGCCGCTGCGTTCTGGGCCATGCACATCAAGGCCAGGCCAGCACTCAAAAACCACATTCGCATCGGATTCTCCATGGGCGCAAGCATTCTCACCGCGCGGAACCTTAGCAAAGTGGTTCTCAGCGCGGAAGGTGAACTGACTATCCTGCACGAACTTAGCCTGGAACTGAACAAGGGCGATAGCCTGGCTATCGTCGGCAGCTCCGGCTCCGGCAAATCCACCCTCCTGGGCCTGTTGGCCGGCCTCGACCTGCCCAGCAGTGGCGAAGTCACACTGGCAGGCCAAGCCTTGAGCACCCTGGATGAAGACCAGCGCGCGCGCATCCGCGCCGAGCACGTCGGCTTCGTGTTCCAGTCATTCCAGCTGCTCGACAGTCTCAATGCCCTGGAAAACGTCATGCTGCCGCTGGAGCTCGACGGCCGCAAGGACGCCCGCGAGCGCGCCAGACACCTGCTCGAGCGCGTCGGGTTGGGCCAGCGTCTGACCCACTCGCCGCGCCAGCTTTCCGGTGGCGAGCAACAACGGGTTGCCATCGCACGAGCCTTCGCCGCCGAACCGGATGTGCTGTTTGCCGACGAACCCACCGGCAACCTCGACAGCCACACCGGCGAACGTATCAGCGACCTGCTGTTCGAGCTTAATAAAGAAAGCGGCACGACCCTGGTACTCGTCACCCACGACGAGCGCCTGGCCCACCGTTGCCGACGCCTGATCCGCCTTGAAGCCGGCCTGATGGTCGCGCCCCTGGAGCCTTGATGGCACGTTTGCCGCTGTTGCGCCTGTTCAGCCTTGCCATGCGTCAATTGCTGCGCGATGCCCGCGCCGGCGAGTTGCGCGTATTGTTCTTCGCGCTGGTGGTGGCCGTGGCGGCCAGCACCGCCATCGGCTACTTCGGTGCACGCCTCAATGGCGCCATGCTGTTGCGTGCCACCGAGTTCCTCGGCGCCGACCTGGTGCTCGAAGGCAGCTCGCCAGCCCGTCCCGAGCAAATCAAATCCGGGACCGAACTGGGCCTGGATCATGCTCGCATCGTTGAGTTCTCCAGCGTCATCGCCACGGATAATGGCATTCAGCTTTCCAGCATCAAGGCGGTCAACGAGCAGTACCCGCTGCGTGGCGAGCTCAAAAGTGCGGCTGAACCGTTCGGCACTGAAACGCCAGGCGGCGGGCCCAAGCCCGGTGAAGCCTGGGTGGAAGCAAGGCTGCTGACGGCGCTGGACCTGAAAGTCGGCGACAGCATCGATGTCGGCATGAAGACCCTGCGGCTGACGCGCATACTGACTTACGAGCCAGACCGCGCTGGTAACTTCTACAGCCTTACACCCCGCGTCATGATCAACCTTGCCGACCTCGATGCCACCGGCGTGGTGCAGCCCGGCAGCCGCGTGAGTTACCGTGAACTGTGGCGCGCGCCTCAAGGCAGCACGGCGCTGCAAACCTATCGCGACCTGGTCAAGCCAGGCCTCGCCGCCAACCAGCGCCTGCAGGATTCGCGAGACGGCAACCAGCAAATCGGCGGCGCGCTGGGCAAGGCCGAGCGCTACCTGAACATGGCCAGCCTGGTGGCGGTCTTGCTGGCTGGCGTGGCGGTGGCGTTGTCGGCCAATCGCTTCGCCAGCCGACGCTTCGATGCCAGTGCACTGTTGCGCTGCCTTGGGCTGTCGCGCCGCGAGGCGATGTTGCTGTTCACCCTGCAACTGAGCGTGCTGGGCGTGGCGGCAAGCCTGGCCGGCGCCCTGCTGGGCTGGCTGGCGCAGTTTGGTCTGTTCTATTTCCTGCACGACTTGCTGCCGGCGGACGTGCCGCCCGGCGGGCTGCTGCCGGCGGTCGCGGGCATCGGCACCGGGCTGGTCGCCCTCGCCGGCTTCGCCTTGCCGCCCCTGGCGGCGCTGGGGCGTGTGCCACCGCTGCGGGTTTTGCGCCGTGACCTGCTGCCGATCCCGTCCAGTACCTGGATGGTGTATGGTGCGGCGCTGTTCGCGCTCGGCCTGATTATGTGGCGCCTCAGCCTCGACCTGGTGCTGACCTTCGCCTTGCTGGGCGGCGGCGTGGTGGCTGCGCTGATCCTCGGCGGCTTGCTGCTGTTATTGCTGCAAAGCCTGCGGCGCTTGTTGGCCCGCGCCACGCTGCCCTGGCGTCTGGGCCTGGGGCAGTTGCTGCGTCATCCGTTGGCGGCGGCCGGGCAGTCGCTGGCGTTTGGTCTGATCCTGCTGTCCATGGGCTTGATCGCCCTGCTGCGTGGCGAGTTGCTGGACACCTGGCAAAACCAGTTGCCCAAGGATGCGCCCAACTATTTCGCCCTGAACATCCTGCCGGCCGACAAGGACGCCTTCAGCGCCCGACTCCTGGATGTGCAAGCGCAATCGGCGCCGTTGTACCCCGTGGTGCCGGGCCGGCTGATCAGCATCAATGGCGAACCGGTGCAGGAAATTGTCAGCAAAGACTCGAGCGGCGACCGAGCGGTGCAGCGTGACTTGAGCCTGACCTGGGCGGCCGACTTGCCACCGGGCAATGTGCTGACAGCCGGCTCCTGGTGGTCACAGCAACCGGGCGATGAGGTCCCCGGGGTTTCGGTGGAAGCCAAGGTGGCTGAAAGCCTGAAGCTCAAACTCAACGATCATCTGGTCTTTACCGTCGGCGGAGAAAATCGTGAAGCGCGGGTCACCAGCTTGCGGACCATCAACTGGGATAACTTCCAGCCCAATTTTTTCATGATCTTCCAGCCGGGCACCTTGAAGGACCTGCCCGCAACTTACTTGACCAGCTTCTACCTGGCGCCAGGCCATGATCAGCAGATCGTTGACCTGTCACGGGCGTTCCCGGCCGTCACCATCCTGCAGGTCGAGGCCTTGCTGGAGCAGTTACGCAGCATCCTCGCCCAAGTGACCCTGGCGGTGGAATACGTATTGTTGTTTGTACTGGCGGCCGGCATGGCGGTGCTGTTTTCCGGTTTGCAGGCCACCCTGGATGAGCGCATTCGCCAGGGGGCATTGCTGCGCGCACTGGGCGCAGAGCGCAAGTTGCTGGTCAAGGCACGCCGCATCGAGTTCGGCTTGCTCGGCGCAGTCAGTGGCCTGCTGGCAGCGCTGGGTACGGAGTTGGTGACAGGGGTGTTGTACCGCTACGCGTTCGACCTGGCCTGGCACCCTCACCCGTGGCTGTTACTGCTGCCGGTGATCGGTGCCGTACTGATCGGCGGTGCCGGCGTATTCGGCACGCGTCGTGCGTTGAATGCCAGCCCACTGACGGTATTGCGCGAAGGTTGAAACATTGATGGCCCGTACGCTATTCGGAATACGGGCCAGCAGCGTTTATTTCACATACTCGATACCGGTAATCCACCAGCACACCTCGCCGGTCGGGGTTTGCACGATGGCCTCATCGTCGACTTCCTTACGGAGCAACGCCCGGGCCATCGGTGAGTCGATGGAGATGTAGTCCATGCGCTCATAAATCTCGTCATAGCCAACGATACGAAAACGCTTGGTCTCGCCCTGCTCGTTTTCGATATCAACCCAGGCGCCGAAGAATACCTTGCCTTCCTGCTCAGGCATGTATTCCACCACGCGCATATCTTCCAGCCGCTTGCGCAAGTAGCGCACCCGCCGGTCAATTTCGCGCAGCAGCTTCTTGTTGTACTGGTAGTCCGCGTTTTCGCTGCGATCCCCCAGAGACGCCGCCCAAGTCACTTTACGCGTGGTGTCCGGACGTTTTTCACGCCACAGATAATCCAGCTCTTTTTTTAGCGCCTCATGACCTTCTTTGGTAATCAGCTTGGTACTCAAACGCTTGCATCCCCAGACATTGTCCAATGGTGCCGAAACGCCACAGCATCATGCCTTGGCGTCGACTGGCAGGGGTGATGATAAATGAACTAGGAAAAGTAGCCAGATCAGCAAGTACATTGCTTCAATTCTAGCCTTCCAGGGTTTGATCCAGTTCAAGCAGCACACCCTGCAACCGCTGTCGCATACCCGACACCTGCGACATCGCCAGCGCCAGCTTCTGGGCTTTCTGGCTGACGTCTGCTTGCTGCTCCTGCAATTGCGCCGCGTGCTGCTCCAACTCACGATCCTTTTCATCCAGTTCGCCCTGCTTTTGTTGCAGCCGGGCCCGCCACTGCTCAAGCACTTTTTCTCGCTCAATGACCGCGTTTTTTTGTTGCGTCAGGTCCTGGGCGACCTTGGCAAGATTGGTCAGCGTGCTGTCCAGCTCAGGCATCAATGCATGTTCCATTTCAACGGGGCGCTGCACTGGCGCGGGTTCACTCGGTGCCAGTTGAGCCGGCTGCGCAACGGGCTCTGCCAGCGCTACCTTCTGCGCAGTTGCGACGGGGATATCCAACGCCTCAGCAACCACAGGCTCAAGCACCGGCGGCTCGACGGGCGTGGGTGGGCTTGAAGTTCTGGCGGGCGGGATCATTTGTGATGAGAAGCGAATGCACGGCACGATCAAGGAAGCACTTTCGATCGCAGGCAAGACAGGCGCAGACATGCCCAAGGTAATCACCTTCATTACCAATGCCTTCTTGATGATCATCGAATGATGATCCTCCGGTCTGGCCGGCGGTAATTTGCAGCCTTTCAAATCAATGAAATGGAAAGCGATCGAACTGTCGTTCACTGCGCTGGCTTTAGTGCCGGAGGCTGCCGCGGCCATCAGGATTTGCTTGAAGACTTGCATAGCCACTTGCAGGTCTTCCTTGGACTCGACACTGCCCAGAAAATGCCGGTCGAGTTTTTTCCGTAACGCGGCGATGTAAACCCTGGAGTTGCCCGGCTCAGTCTCTTCATCAAGGCTATAGACGAGAAAGTTGCAGTCGATCTGGGCAACAGCAAACCCGCAGAGCAGCGCACCGTTAACCGGCGCGTCCTGGCCACTGCGTTCTAGAACAAGAGTACGTAGAAGCATCATGATAATCAGGTCTCGTTACAAAAGAGCAAACCTTACATAAACGCCAGATAAAGAATCCGACCGTTAACCATTCTCGAAACAGCGCAATTGTTTCAGTAAGTTATCCGGCTTGACGTAGGACTTTTCTTATAACTTCGCCCGCGCGTTCCCAAGCGTATTGATTAAACGTAACCTTTTTAACGCTCAACTATCCACGACGCGCACGTCCCATACGCTCAGCCAAACTTAATCGGTAAAAAAATGCTCGAGATAAGCAGCCTGACTAAGCACTTGGGCAAAAGTAAAGTAATCAACAACTTCTCATTGTTTGCTCAGCGCCAGGAATGTATTGGTCTGTTCGGGGAAGACGGCGCCGGCAAAACAACCTTGCTGAACTTGATCGCCGGCATCGCCAATCCCTCCTCCGGGTCCATCACCGTCCATGGGTTCAACACCCTGACCCATCCACTTCAAGCACGCAAAGTCCTCGGCTATCAGCTCCAGGCCGGGCTCAGCCATCAGACGATGTCCGTTAAAGGCTTTCTCAACTTCATTGCCGACGTTCGAGGGTTCAGCGGCGCTGAAAAACGCAGCCGGGTGGATCGAGCAGCCATGCGCCTGGAATTGTCGCGTGTGCTCAACGTTCCTGTCGGTGCGCTTTGCGTAGGTTTGAAGCGCAAGGTAGCCATCGCGCAAGCCATCCTGCATACACCCAGCCTGCTTCTGCTGGATGAACCGACCGAGGGTCTGGCGCCGAATCAACGGGTCAAATTCAGAACACTGGTCCAGTCCCTGACCGAAGAAATGGCGGTGATTATCGCCTCCCGGCATTGCGACGAGCTGGCCAGCCTGTGCACGCGGGCACTGGTTATCGCGCGCGGCCAGTTGGTGGCTGACACGCCGCTGTCCGAGTTTCAGCGCAAATCCCGACACTACCGGGCAGTCACCCTGGCCGCAGAAACCCCGCTGGATTTACTCGCACTGGCCGTCTTACCCGGCGTCGCCGGCATAGAAGAAGACCGGCATACACCCGGCACCGTGACCGTTCTGGCCCTGCCCGGTCACAGCATCTATCCCCATATCAACGCACTTATCGCCCATCGCGGCTGGAACATCACGTCATTGAAACTGGAAACAGGGCGCCTGAACGAAGTCGTTCGCCATTTGAGTCATGAGGTATCTCTTTGAAACTGCTGCCGGTGATTTTCAAGCGTCAACTCGTCAGCTATGCCCGTACGCCAGGCACGTACCTGAGTGTTGCTGCGTTTGTACTGCTGTGCGCGGCACTGGGGTTGAATACGAGCCCATGGCTCGAAGAAGGCGGTGCTGACTTACAGGTGTTTTTCCAGTTACACCCTTGGCTCTACCTGCTGCTGATTCCAAGCTTGTCAACGCAGCTGTGGTCGGACGAACATAACCCTGGCATGCGCAACATGATGAAAACGCTGCCCATCACGACCGTCGAACGGGTGTTGGGAAAATTTCTGGCCGCATGGGTCGTGTGTGGCATTGCCTTGGCCCTGACCTTCCCTTTGGTGGTTGTCGCCAACTACCTGGGCGCTGCGGACAACGCCGTTATCACCTCACAATTTCTGGCGAGCGGGTTGCTCGCGGGAAGTTATCTATCGGTGGGATGCTTTATCTGCGCACTGACTCATCGGCGCATCGTTATTTTCCTACTTTCGCTCGGCTTGCTGCTTACAGTCAGCATGCTTTCTTCGGCACTGGATGCCCTTGAGCACCAGGCGCCTATTTGGGTGGTAGACAGTCTGATCGCGCTTGACCCGATCTTACGCTTCGGCACTCTCGACAACGGCAAACTGACACTCCATGACAGCCTGTACTTCGTCAGCATGATCCTTGCCTTTCTTGCGGCAACAGCAGTCACACTCAATTACAAAACCCGTTGAGAAGGAAAGCACCGCATGCGATCCGCTATTCGCACGGGTATGACACTTACGGTCATATCATTACTCTTTCTGGCCTTTAATCTGGTCTGGGTAAACAACCTTCCCGATATCCGTTGGGACTTTTCACAACACAAAATCCATACGTTGTCGCCGCAGGCCCGGCAACTGCTCGCCTCACTTGAGGACCCACTGGATTTGTATTACTTCAACTCACGCCATGACCCGCGAAAAAGCCAAGCGTTGAAACGCTATGGCGAACGGGTGGGAGACCTGCTTGAGGAGTTCGAAAAAGCCGCCAGGGGCAGGATTAACTTGCACGTTATTGATCCGGGGCCTTATTCAGAAGAGGCCTATAAAGCGGGCCTGTTCGGGCTGGACGACACACACGGGTTTCTCGGTCTGATAGGTGTGCGCGCAGGCCAGGCTGCACAACGTATCGACGCATTCAACCTGGATGACGAACCGATGCTCGAATATGAAATAAGCCACTTGATCTACACACTGGGGCACCCAGCGCCACCCGTTATTGGCGTGCTGACAGGGTTGGCGTTGGACGATTCCGGCGGGCTGTTACTGGCGAAAATGCATCAGCACTTCACCCTCGAAAGCCTGGCAGCGAACATTCCCCAAGTGCCTGAATCGATCGGGACGCTGATGGTCATCCACCCGCGCGCGCTGCCGGAGCGAACCCTGTACGCGATCGAACAGTTTGTCCTCAGGGGCGGAAAACTGATGATCTTTCTCGACCCACTGAGCGAGAGCGTGTCAGACGCCGCGCCGGCAAATCCCATGCTGGACGGCCTGCTTGCCGCATGGGGCGTACAAATGCCGGCGGACAAGCTGCTGGTGGATAATCTCTATGCCTCGTCGGCGTCCCCCGGCGCTGGCAAGCCGACCGTCTTCCATCCGGCCAGGTTGAGCCTGCCGCGCCAGGCGATGACGGCGGACGACGTCAGCGCGTGGAAACTGGATACGGTGATTGTCTCGAGCAGTGGCGCACTTTCTCGCATCAGGAAAAGCCGCACGCTGCTCACCCCGCTGCTGCAAAGCTCCACGCAGTCTGCGCTATTGGACGCTGCGCGCTTTGCATCAACCACCGCACTCGACTCACTGATCGAACAACCGTCTGCTGTCGGCCAACGCCAAGTGATAGCGGCTCGCCTCGGCGGCCCCGCCTATTCCGCATTTCCAGACGGTGTCGACGGGCAGTCTGCCGGTTTGCAAAAGGCCGCAGACATTCAGGTGGTGGTGGTCGCCGACACTGATTTACTCATGGACTCTGTCATCAGCTCGGCCGCCAACAGCAACGTTACGTTTGTCTTGAATACCTTGGATAACCTGGCGGCTCCTGATGTTCTCGCGAGCATTCGGCCCCGTGCAATGGCCAGCCAATCGCCCAGCCCGCTTTCAGACATGCGCGAAGCCGCTGCACAGGCCTACGCCCAAAAGGCGGGGGAACTTGAACGACGGCTTGAGCGAACCGAGCACGAATGGCAACGCCTGAAACCGCCAGACACCGGCTTCGGCACCCAAGCGGTGAATACCAATGCCCAGCTGCAGGCACTGAACAAGGAACGCCTGCGACTGCCCATGGAGTTACAGGCGCTCAAGGTCGAGGCTTACGCATCGGTGCATAAAGTGGAGCTAACCCTGAAACTGCTGCTGATCAGCGCCGTACCGCTGCTGTTGTGCCTTATCGCGTGGATGGTGTCGCTTTACAACCGGCGACGTCGATCGGCCGTGACCGCCATCCAGCTCTAAGCCTTCAACGACGAGCGATCAGTCCTTGGCGGGCAATGCGCGTCAGCTGACGGATGACTTCATCGGCATCAGCGGCGCTAGGCGCCTGAATTACCGCAAGGTCGAAACTGTTGGTGGCAAAGCGGGCCAGGGAGTCGCCATCTTCCACAAACTGGATCAGGAACGCCGAAGGCCGCCCGGTGCGACGCGGCCAGCCATCGAGGTAACGCAGCAGCGTAGGCTGGTGCTTGCCACCCAAGAGGATTTTCGGATTGCGCTGAGTCAGGTCCGCGGTGATCGGGGCCAGGCGTATGAGGGGGCGAAGTGCATTCATCGTGTCGTGTCTCTGCCTCAAAAGTCTGCGGGCAGGTGAGAGGCAACACCGAACCAGCGCTTTAGCGGTATTTCAAAGCCTGACTCTCGATGAGTGCATGCTTCTGTCGGGCTGTATCGAGCCCAGTGGCGCCCCGCAATTAGCTGTTTAAATCGGCGCATGAGCAGCATCCTAGAGAAGCCGGTGGGGCAGTGTCAAGAATCCCGAGCAACGAAAAAGCCCGCACAGGGCGGGCTTTTTCCGGGTTTTATCTGGGTATCAGCGGGCGATGGCGCGGTCGGCAGACAGTTTGCCCGCCCCTTCCAGCAGCACCGCCAAAGCGCCGCCGAGCAAGGCAAGGGCAAACTCATAACCGTTGTTGGCCATGAACAGACCGTTATGAATATGCACCGAGAAGATTGCCACCAGCGACAGGAAGGTCAGGCCCAAGGCCGCCGGGCGCGCCAGCAAACCGATGATCAATGCCAGGCCGGCGAAGAATTCCGTGCCGCCCGACAGCACCGCCATCAAGGTGCCGGGAGTCAGCCCAAGGCTTTCCATATATTGCGCAGTGCCCGCCAGGCCGTAGCCACCAAACCAGCCAAAGAGTTTTTGCGAACCATGGGCAGCGAAGATGATGCCAACAAAAATTCGCAGGATGGTCAGGCCATAACCAGCGCGGGTAGACAGGATACGGTTGATCAATGGGCTCATGGTGCTAATCCTTTTCCAGGTAGGGGGTGGTTGGCCGCTATATTAATCGGATAAGGCAATCATAAAAGCGCAAAAATCACCTAATAATCATCTATAAATCCGATCATTTGCGTGAAGCAAGTTTTGGCGCTGTCGGCTCCAGAGACTCTCGCTCTCGATCAAACGCCAGGTAGTACTTGTTCACGCTATTAACATAGCTGACGCCAGCCATGCCCACTTGCTCCATGGCAATACGCTCGACCTGGAAAAACCATTGATTGGGGTTCAGACCGCGGCGCCGGGCCTCGGCCCGCATGCCTTGCACCCGCTCCGGCCCCATGTTGTAAGCCGCCAGCACGAAGGCCATACGCTCGCGCTCGTTAAGCTTGGGGCTGGCGAAGAACTTGCGACGGATCATCGCCAGATACCGGGCGCCTGCTTGCACATTACTGTCCAGACTCTCGATATTGTTGACGCCCACCCGCTGCGCCGCCGAAGGTGTGATCTGCATCAGCCCGGTCGGGCCGCCACTGTTGCGCGCGCCGGGGTCCAGGGCCGACTCCTTGAACGCCAGCGCCGCCAGGTTCAACCAGTCCATGCCCTGCTCGCGGGCATGCTTTTGCAGGACCGGGCGCAGTTTTTCCAAGCGCTGGCGGTCGGCCCGAGCCAATGGATTGCGCACCTGATACAGGCGTCGGTAGATACGCTGGAACGCCACGTCCTGGTCGGAAGGGGTTCGGTAGGTCTTGAGGAAACGGTCAATACTGGCCCGCAGCATTGAGGCATCCTGGCGCACAAACCAGTACTCATCGCCCGGCTCGCTGATAGCCACTTGCCGATCAAAGCGCAACTTGGGCAGGATTTTCGACCAACGTTCGGCAATGGGTTTCTCGACGATGGTGAGATGGAAAATCCCGGCCTGGACCATCTCCAATACATCTTCCACCGCCAAGGTCGGATCGACCCATTCCACCTTCACCGGCGGTCGCTTGTGCAGGGCCAGTTGCTGGTTGACCTGATTGATCGCATCCGCCGCTGCACTGCCGGTCGTCAGGGCCAGCGTGCGACCGGACAACTGCTCCAGCTTGGTAAAGCGTCGCTCGCCCTTCACGCCAACCAGCCACAACGGTACATCACTGGCAATGGGGTCGCTGGTGCTGATCTTGTGCGCAGCCTTCACATCAAGCAATTCACCGGGAGCCACCAGGTCGCCTTCACCCCGGGCCAACGCGCCAAGCAGTTGGTCCTTGGCTTTTGGAATAATTTTGAGAGTGATTTCTTCCCCGTCACGGGCGTGGCCGTTCAAGTACTGCTCGAAGGCGCGCAGGCGATGGTATTCAACACCGATCGCCTGGCCCTGGACCTCACCGGAACTGTTACGGCTCTGATTGACCAGCACACGCAGCGTGCGACTGGAGCGAATCTGCGCCAGGTCGCGTACCTTGCCGGGCTTGGTCACTTCCAGCGGCCCATCCAGACGTGCGACCGCCGCCATGGGCAGCAGTAACGTCAGGCACAACATAAGCAACGCCGAGGGTCGGATCATCCGCTCTCCGGAAAGAATACTGGCCAGCACCCTCGCGAAAGGCGAAAGGCTGGAGGTCAGAAACAGAGCGCTTTATGCGCTGGCAAGGCGCGCAACGGTGGCATGGAGGACGGCGTACGACCGACCACAATGTCACTTGCGACGTTCAAAGACAGCTATAACTCGTTGTAGTTCTTCGTTTTTCTTATAAATCTACAGCTCTGATATGCTTTCCGGCCGCAGGCGGAGATAGCACCATGCAACTCATTGATATCGGCGTCAACCTGACCAACCCCAGTTTCGACGAGAGGCACCAGGCCGTTCTCGACCGTGCCTATGCCGCCGGCGTGCAGCAATTGGTGCTCACCGGCACCAGTATCGAGGGCAGCGAGCAGGCTTTGGAACTCTGCATAAAACTCGATGAAAGCGGCCAGCGCCTGTTCAGCACCGCCGGCATTCATCCCCACTGCGCCAGCGATTGGAACGGCGACAGCGCGCGGCAATTGCGGGGTTTGCTCAGCGAAAGCCGCGTGCGTGCAGTGGGCGAATGCGGGTTGGATTTCAACCGCGATTTTTCCCCGCGCCCACAACAGGAAAAAGTCCTCGAAGAACACCTGGCACTCGCCGTCGAGTTGAAACTGCCAGTGTTTCTTCACGAGCGCGACGCCAACCAGCGCTTGCTGGAGATCCTCAAGGATTACCGCGACCACCTGAGCGCTGCCGTGGTGCATTGCTTCACCGGCGAACAATCGGCGCTGTTCAGCTACCTCGACCTCGACTTGCATATCGGCATCACCGGCTGGATCTGCGACGAGCGCCGTGGGACACATCTGCACCCGCTGGTCAGGGAAATCCCACGTGGCCGTCTGATGCTGGAAAGCGACGCGCCCTACCTGCTGCCGCGCACGTTGCGACCCAAGCCGAAAAACGGCCGCAATGAACCGGCCTACCTGCCAGAAGTGCTGCGCGAAGTCGCCCTGCACCGCAACGAAACCCTGGAAGACTTGGCTGCACACAGCACCGCCTGTTCGCGCGCATTTTTTGGTTTGCCTGAAGTGGATTAATGCGGCGCATTGACCCATGTCAAAACCGGCTTCCTGAGTAGCGGCACAATAATGGCACCTTGCCAATGCTGTTTCCGCTATCAGAGAAAACCTTCCATGGGTGCCTGGCTTAGCAATATCTCGCTGAAATACAAGTTCTGGGCCGTCAACGCGGTCGCCTTCATCACCACCTTGTTGCTCGTGCTCTACGCCGTGCAACTCGAGCAACAGGCGCGCAGCGATGCCTCCCAGGCTGCGGCACAGGCGCAGGCGCGGTTGTTGAGTGCCTGGCCCGCCGACAAGCCATTGCCCAAGGGCGAGCATTGGCTGACGTTTACCCGTGGACAAGTCCCACAGCTGGCCAATCAGGATCTGTCAGCCCTGGGCAATGCCAGCGGTTGGGTCGAGCTTAATCACATGCCGTTGTTCGGTGAAAAACCGCTGATCGGCGCCGAGGTGATCGCACGTGCCGACGGCCAGCAGGTCGCCGTGCTGGCCTACGGACGCAGCCTGAGCCAAGTGTTCGGCGAACGCTTCGCCAACTACGCGTTGGCGGTGTTGATCCTGATGCTGGCGATGCTCGGCGCCTCGCAACTGCTGATCCGCTTTCTGCTCAGCCAACTCAACACCCTCAAGGACGTGATGCTGCACGTCGAGAAAACCGGCGACCTGTCGGCCCGCGTACCCCTGGCCTGCAAGGACGAAGTCGGCCAGATGGCCAGCGCCTTCAACGCCATGCAAGCCGGCTACCAGCGGGTGGTCAGCACCGTGGCACGCACCGCGCAGCAATTGGATGATGGCGCCGCGCGCCTGGCCAGCAGCATGAACGAGGTGCAGCACGGCATGCTCGGCCAGCAGAGCGAAACCGATCAGGCCGCCACCGCGATCAATGAGATGACCGCCACCGTCTACCACATCGCCCAGCACGCCGGCGCCACTCGCGACCTGTCCCAAACCGCCGACACCCTGGCCGGCAGCGGCCAGGAAGTGGTCAGCCGGGTACAGCGTTCGATTGCCGGGCTTTCCACCGGCGTGCAACAGACTGCCGAGATGATCCAGAAGCTTGCCGAGGACAGCCAGAAAATCAACGGCGTGGTCGGCGTAATCCACAGCATCGCCGAACAAACCAACCTGCTCGCCCTCAACGCCGCCATCGAAGCCGCCCGCGCCGGCGAAATGGGCCGTGGTTTCGCCGTGGTCGCCGACGAAGTGCGCAACCTGGCCAAACGCGTACAAAGCTCCACCGACGAAATCACTCGCATGGTCTCGGCGCTGCAGGCCGGCACCCGCGATGCGGTGGACTTCATGCAGGAAAGCTCGTTCAAGGCCGACGACTGCGTACAGCAAGCCCAGGAGGCCGGCGCAGCCCTCGCCGAAATCACCGGCGCCGTGGCGCAGATGCGCGAAAGCAACACCCAGATCGCCGTGGCGGCCGAACAGCAAAGCCATGTCGCCGAAGAGATGAACCGCGCCGTGGTGAGCATTCGCGATGTGACCGAAAACACGGTGCAGCAGACCGTGGATTCAGCGACCACCAGCAATGAGCTGGCGACGCTGGCCGGGGAGTTGAGCAAAGCGATTGGGCAGTTGAAGCTATAGGACTTTTTAACCTGTAATCCGACTCCTACGATCGCCCTCGCGTTTACCCGAAATTTTGCCGAAACCTCCTAGCCTCCCCGGCGAATAGCGCCGACATATTCACCTGACGAACCTCTTCAAAGTCTCTCGCCTGACTATTCAGTGCGAGGGACCGCCGATGTACCTCTCCGTTACGACCTGGCCCGAAGGGGCTGCCTTTTGATCCCGGTGATTGCCAGGTTTGTCCTGGTCCCCATGGACGCCAAAGCGCCGGATGTTGAAAGCTTCTTTCGTGATTTCAGAGATTGCCTGAACACCTTTGACGACTGGGCCGAACGCTTCTGGAGTGGTTCGACACTCGAGGTCGAGCAGATTTTCAAAATGGCAGAAGACGTCGCACTGGTAACACCGGTCTCTTCCAAAGCGCCAAGTCCCACCGTTGCGATGTGCAAGGCCCAGGGTTCGTTGACCTTGGTGCATATGTTCGAAAGCACGCAGTTCGTGCCCATCGGCAATACGCCGGTGATGCTGCAAGCCATTGCAGCGGATGGCAGCCCGGTTGGGCCGCCGATCCATCACACCATTGGCCCAAGCGGCATTCTTGAAGTCAAAGAATATACCCGCGATCAGCAGTACCAAATCACCTTTTACCCCAACGTTTTCCGGAATCACGTCAAGGCGCTGTACGCGTCTTATCAGGCGGTGATAGCCGGGCTGGAAATACCTCTGAGCAAGGAAGACTGTTCAGAAGTTCTTATACAAGACCACTGAGCAGGGCATAATTTTGGAAGAGCAGATGGAATAGGAGACCATTCCGCACACTTCAACTTACGACCAATTGATAAACCTCGAAAAGGCAGTATACCCGGAGCGAAAGAACACCATCCATTTAGGAAGAAAAAATGAAGTACTGGAATGAATTAGACGGAAGTATATTTTTCGGAAAGATTTTTAGCCAACCGATAGCAATTGACAGGATCGCCATTTTCTCTGTAAGGATTGATAACGATCAACCTTGTGTTGGCCTAGGGTTTGACATACCCGATTTTCCGGACAAGCTACCGGAAAAATGGAAGAACAAAGGATACAACACGTGCAGAACAGGATTAACTTGTCACAACATTAAAGAGCTAAAAGTACAAAACATACCCGTCCACGAGGTATTCAATGTGAAAATAGAAAAGCACAATGACCACTTCGAATTTCGCGCAACCCGCTGAAATGCCTCAATAGAATTCAAAGCCAGATTTATTTCACTTAGCGACCCTAATGTATATACAAACGGCCCGAATGATTACTATTTTTAATACCTAAAAACCGCGAAACACAAATTAGAAAAACGTATCCTTATCCATTTCAAGTTAGAAAACCAAAGCGCCCCACCAATTTACGCCCCTTTGGAAACACGGACACACGAAAACCAAAAGTTCGAATGACCACTATAATTTTGAGGTTGAAAAATGAAGTTCTGGAATGACTTCGATAGAAGTGTCTTTTTTAACAAGGTATTCTCCAGACCAATACCAATAGGAAAGATAGTCTTATTCTCTATAGACATAGATAACGATAGACCTCATATAAATCTAGCCTTTGACATACCTGAAATACCGGACAGACCGCCCGAAAAATGGACCATCGAGGGTTTCAACACATGTCGCATTGGCCTTAGCTGTGGCGGACTTAGTGACGTCACCATAAAAAATATCCCCACGCTCGACACATTGAAAATAACAGTCCGGAAGTATGAGGATTTTTTTCTTGTAAAAGCTGAGTCTGAAAAGTCGTTGATTGAATTCAAAACGCGATATCCGTCTCTCTGCGGACCCTCCGTCTGCATAAATGACCCTAATTCCGCCTGTTATTAAAATGGTGACACCAACATCTAAGCTATGAGGCCGATAGCCAGCCCCAATTCGCCACCCCGCCCTCCCCTACATAAACTCTGTCCAAGCTACTTCAACGGACAGAGGATTCACCATCATGGGCAAACGTCATCCTAACTTCCCCGCCTGGCAATGGCGCATTCACCCAGAAACTCATCAGCACCCGACCAACCTGGGGCTGCAATTAATTGCCGTACCCCTGCTGATCATCGGTTTTCTGTTGATGGCATCCGGCGTTTTCAGCCTGAGCCTGGCCAGTTTTGCCGTTGGCGTGATCGGCGTGTTGGCAGGCGTGGCGCTTCAGCGCCACGGTCGCAGACTGGAAGCGCAAGGCAGCCAGCGGTTCTGAGGTTCAGGCGAAGACCACCACGGTCTGGCGGCTGATGGCGATCAACTCGCCGGTCGGGCTCCAGAGTGCGGCCGCGGCATGCCCGTAGCCGTCGCGGGCGTGTTCGATGTTGACGTAGTACTGGCACCAGTCGAGGGTGGTCAGGTCTTGCAGCGGCTGGATAAATTCAATGGTCCAGGTCAGCGTGCTGCCCGGCGCCGGCTGGGTCAGGTGCGGAAGCAAGGCCGGGGGCCATGCGTCGACCAGGGCGAGGATGTGCGACTCGGTCAGCGGCTCTTCCTTTACATCACCGCGCAGGCGCACCCAACCGCCCATGTCGCGCGATTTGTTACCGGTGAACGGCAACCCACCGACGCTCCAGCGCATGGCCAAGTGGCGCATGAATTCGGGGGTCACGCCCTTGATATAGGGCAGCTCCTGGCATTCATCCCAGTGTTTGAAACTAGGCGGCGCCTCGCTCGCGACATCTATCACTGACTCACGCGGCGCACCAAAGCTGGCCTGCACCAGCGTCGCCACTTCACCGTTCTGCACCACGCGGCCAAGCAACTGGCTGACCGCCTTGCCTTCGCGCAACACTTCGACTTGATAACTGGCCGGCACATCCGGCGCAACGGGGCCGACAAAGGTGATGGCCAAAGAGCGCAGGGGCCGGTCTGCCGGGACTTGGGCGCGCAAGGCTTCGTATTGCAACGCAGCCACCAGGCCACCAAAGGTCGCGCGGCCCTGAGCCCATTCGGCGGGGATGGTCACGTCCAACGGGTTGTTACGGGCTGCGTCGAGCAAATCACTAAAGCGCATGGCGACCTCACATCAAGAAAACCGATGGGGCGATGTTAACCATCGGGCTGACAAGGTACAGCGCTCATTCCGGCCAAAAACCGGACCGGCCTAAAAACAATCCGCGCTGAGTTTGTCCAGCACCCGATCCGCCTCGCCTTCTGCCTTGCTCATGGTGCGATGCCACATTGGCACGCAGGGTTGCAAATCCGCTTGGTGCCCGGCCTGCGCCAGCCACTGCCAGCAGTCGTGCCAATCGCCCAGAGCGCCTTGGGCTAGCTTGAGGCGCGACATGGCTTTGGCAGGCAGTTTGTCCAGTTCGGGGTAGGCGTCGGCGGCGTAACGCACCCGCTTGATCAGCAACCGCAGGCGGTGGCGATCATGGGTTGGGTCTTTGAGGGCATCACCGAGTTTGTGCCATTGCTTGCCCAAGCGCTTCTCGATGCGCGGGCGCAGGCCCTTGAGCAGTTTCTGGTGCTGCGAAGCCCGGATAAAGCGTGGGAAAGCGTCGAGAATCTGCAGCAAGTGCGCCACTTCCGGGCTCTGCGCCACATGGCGATAGGCGTCGGGTTGCAGGCGCAGGCGCCGTTCAGCGGCCTGGTGATAGCCGTGCTGATGCAGATACGCCGCCAGGACCTCGCGGTCGCGTAGCGGCGTAGTCATCTGGCCGACTGTGCTGGCGGCCAATTCGAGTTGTTCGACTCCCGGCAACCCGCGCAGCGGGCGCAACAAACTGCGCAGGCGCCGCACGGTGGTGCGCAGGTCATGCAGGGCTTCATCGTCGGTGACGGCGGCGAGGCGAGCCTGGCAGCTCAGCAACCCTACTTCCAGGCCAATGACCTGAGCGACTAACTGATCGACCAAAGCTGACATGCCTCCCTCCCTTGACGATGAATATCCTGTTGCCGCTAGGACTTAACGTCCGGCGCGCGACTCACGAATATAGAACCGCGCCTTTTCGGCCTTGTTGGAGCAGCCTTCAAACGCTTCGAATTGCTGCTGGGTCTTGGCGCCAGTCAACAAGGACAATGCCTTGGAGTAGCTCACGGTGCCGGCAAAACCTTCAGCCTTGGCCAGGTCCAGCTCATGCCACGCGGCATCCAGTTGCGTGCCACAGCTGTCGCGGTATGCGGTTTTCCCGGCACAGCCGGCCAGGGCCAACACAATCACAGGCACACACATCCAGGCTTTCATCGATGACACCTCAAATAAAGAAAAACAGTCGTAGGGTGTAGACGTTGCCCACAGGGAAAAGTGCCTTGTCCGCAGCCTGAAATCAGAGCGCCTATCGTCAGAGCATACCCGAGCACTGCGCTTATCCTGGAAAAATATTACAGCCCCCGGCGAAGATTGAAGCTTGCCCCTCAATGGGTGCATTGTGGGCACCTGCCTTGGGAAGGACATGGACCATGAAGAAGCGTGTGGCCTTGGTGCTGGGCTCCGGTGGAGCCCGCGGTTATGCCCATATCGGCGTGATCGAGGAGATCGAACGGCGCGGCTACGACATTGCCTGTATCGCCGGCTGCTCCATGGGCGCCGTGGTGGGTGGAATCTATGCGGCCGGCAAGCTTGACGAGTACCGCAACTGGATCGAAAGCCTCGACTACCTCGATGTACTGCGCCTGGTCGACGTAAGCTTTCGCCTGGGTGCGATTCGTGGCGAAAAAGTCTTCGGCCAGATCCGCAAGATTGTCGGCGAGATCAATATCGAAGAACTGCGCATTCCCTACACCGCCGTAGCGACAGACCTGACCAACCAACAGGAAATCTGGTTTCAGGAAGGTTGCCTGCACCAGGCCATGCGCGCCTCCGCGGCGATTCCAAGCCTGTTCACGCCCGTGATGCAGGGCAACCGAATGCTGGTGGACGGCGGTCTGCTCAACCCGCTGCCGATCGTGCCGGTGGTGTCGAGCCACTGCGACTTGATCATCGCGGTCAACCTCAACGCCACCAATCAAAAACATTACCAACTGCCCGTGATCCAGCGTCCGCCGGCGTTCAAAAGTCGTTTCAACAGCTTGGCCAAGTCATTGGGTTCACACCTGCCGTTTCGCCGCAAACAAGCCGAACAGTTGATGAAGCTTGAGCAGGAGGCTTTGCACGCCCAGACAGCAGAGATCAACCCATGGCTGGAATCGGCCGAGCCCGAATCCCAGCAACCTGCGGCTGCACCGGAGAAGGCCGGGGCGCCAAAGTCAGCAACCGGTTCGTTCATCATCGACAACGTCGGGCCGGCGTCGCTGCTGGACCTGATCAACCAGAGTTTCGAGGTGATGCAGACATCGCTGGCGCAGTACAAGATCGCCGGTTACCCGCCGGACGTTCTGATCAACGTGCCGAAGCGTGTGTGTCGGTTTTTCGAGTTCTACAAGGCGCCGGAGTTGATCGCTTTGGGGCGGGAGATTGCCAGGGATACGCTGGACAAATATGAGAGTGAGCAGAGTTGAAATGTGTGCTGTGGCTGATGGCCCTATCGCGGGCAAGCCCGCTCCCACATTGTGATCTGTGCACACATTCAATGGTGGGAGCTGGCTTGCCTGCGATGACGCCTGCGCGGACGCCGCGAAACTCAGGCATTCAACAACCGATACCCCACCCCCGCCTCAGTCACGATAAACCGTGGCTGAGTCGGGTCATCCGCCAACTTCTGGCGCAAATGCCCTACCACAATGCGCAGGTAGTGACTGTCTTCAGTGTGGGTCGGCCCCCAGATATCCTTGAGCAATTGTTGCTGGGTGATTACCCGCCCCGGATGCCGCGCCAGTTGCGCCAGCACCGCGTACTCCTTGCGGGTCAGCGCCACTTCGGCACCGTCCAGCAGCACGCGGCGATAGGCCAGGTCCACCGTCAGCGGGCCAAAACTCAAGGCCGCTTCCTGAGCCTCCCCCGCCGGTGCCTGGCGCAGCAGCGCGCGAACGCGGGCGAGAAACTCCTGGATACCAAAAGGCTTGGTCACGTAATCATTCGCGCCGCCATCCAGCGCTTCAACCTTCTGCACTTCACTGGCGCGCACCGACAGCACCAGCACCGGCACCGTCGACCACTCGCGAAACTCGCGCAGCACTTGTTGGCCGTCCATGTCAGGCAGGCCGAGGTCGAGCACCAGCAAATCCGGTTTGCTCAACGCCGCTTGGGCCAGGCCCTCGTTACCGGTGCCGGCCTCGATCACCTTGTAGCCCTGGGAGGCCAGGCTGATGCGCAGGAATTTGCGAATCTGCGGTTCGTCATCAATGACTAAAATCGTCGCGGTCTGGCTCATGGTGTCCAATCAAAATCCGTGAAAAAAAGAGGGTAGCTCAAGCCTCGCGTTCCAGGCCAGGCTGAGTCGGCAATGGCAGGAACAAGGTGATGCACGTGCCCCGCCCTTCAATGCCCTCGGCGACGCTGATACGCCCACCGTGTGCGCCGACCATGCCCTGGCAAATCGCCAGGCCCAGGCCCGTGCCCTGCCCGCCGCGATCACCGCGGGCGGCGGTATAGAACATATCGAAAATCTTCGCGCGCTCGTCTTCGGGAATCCCCGGCCCTTCATCGGCTACCGCAAAAAACAATTGGTCATCCGCCACGCCCGCGCTCACCTCCAAACGGCCTTGGGCGGGTGAGAAACGCGCGGCGTTTTCCAGCACGTTGACCAGCGCTTGTTCGATCAAGGCGGCGTGCACATACAGCAACGGCAGCTCGGCCGGCACGTCAGTCTTGACCTGCAGCGGCGCCAGCACCGCGCGCAAACGGCCAAGGGCGCTGCCGACGATATCGCCGGGCGAAACCCAATCACGCGCCAGTTTCAGCGCACCGTGGCCCAGGCGCGTCATGTCCAGCAAATTCTGGATATAGCGGTCCAGGCGCTCGGCTTCATCGCGGGTGCCCTCAAGCAATTCACGGCGATCCTCCAGAGGAATCGCCTCGCCGAGCGCCAACAGGCTGTCGATGCTGCCGCGCATCGACGTCAACGGCGTACGCAGGTCGTGGGATACAGAGGCCAGCAAGGCGCTGCGCAGTTGCTCGGTTTCGCCGTGCAGACGCGCCGATTCCAGCTCCTGCGCCAGTTGCGCCCGCGCCAACGCCTGGGCCAGCGGCTGGCTCAATGCGGTGAGCAGGCGACGACGCTGCCCGCTCAGCTCCAGGCCCGGTTTGGGGCTCACGCCAAGCAAGCCCAGCGGCCCCTCCTCGCCCGACAGCGGCCACCACCACCAGCGCCCGAACGGCAACGTGCCGGTGCCCATGCCGGCCGGTTGATCGTGCTGCCAGGCCCAATCGGCGGCGGCGCGTTCGGATTCGGTGAGGTTCAGCGCGGAACCGGTCTCGACCTGCCAGTCGCCATGCGCGTCCCGGTTGACCAGGCAAAGCTCCAGATCGCTCCAGCCTTCCAGATGATGGGCCGCCGCACTGATCACCGCCTGGCGATCGGTGGCGGCGGTGAGTTTGCGTGACAGGTCGAGCAGTTCGCTGGTCTCTTCCTGAGTATCGCGCAAGGCCTGCAACTGCCGACGCTGACGTGCGGCCAGGTTGCCGGTCAACGCCGCCATCAGCAGAAAGAACAGCAGGGTCAACACGTCCTCCTCGCGCTGGATGGCGAAGGAGAAATTCGGCGGAATAAACAGAAAATCGTAGGTCAGAAACGACAGCGCCGCACACACCAGCGACGGCCCCAGGCTGCTGCGCACGCCCACCAGCAATACCGCCGCGAGAAACACCAGCGAGATGTTCGGCAGCGGCAACACGCTGGCCACCGCCCAGGCCAACGCCGCCGCCACAATCGTCGCAACGACTGCCAGGCCATAGTCGAACCATACCAACCCGCGCACATCCGGCAGTCGCGGCGGTGCGGGCATGTCGTCGCTGTCGAGCACGTTGATTTCCAGACCGCGCGCATTGCGCAGCAAGCGTGCCGCCAGCCCACCGCCGAACAACCGACGCCGCCAACGCATGCGCGACTGCCCTACCAGCAGCAGGCTCGCGCGGCGTTCGGCGGCATGCTGGATCAGCGTCTTCGCCACCTCGCCCGCGCGCAACAACACCACTTCGCCGCCGAGGCGCTCGGCCAGTTGCTGGGCGTTTTGCAGGCGCAGGCGCGCTTGCTCATCGCGCGCGCGGCCGTTGTCGATATGCACCAGGCTCCAGGGCAAATGTCGGCGTTGAGCGACGCGGCTGGCGTGACGCACCAGGCGTTCGGCCTGCGCATCGCCATCCACGCCCACCAGCAAGCGGCCGCGCACCGCCGGCGCAGCCTGGCCCAGTTGCCGATAGCCTTGGGCCAGGTCGTCATCGACGTGGGCGGCGGCGGTCTGCATCGCCAGCTCGCGCAGGGCCATCAGGTTGGTCTGGGTAAAAAACGCGTCGATGGCCGCACGGGCCTGCTCCGGCACGTACACCTTGCCGTCGCGCAGACGCTCCAGCAGCTCGCGCGATGGCAGGTCGATCAGCAGCAACTCGTCTGCCTCTTGCAGCACCCAGTCCGGCAGGGTTTCGCGCACTTGCACGCCGGTGATCCCGCGCACTTGGTCGTTGAGGCTTTCCAGGTGCTGGACGTTGACCGTGGTGAACACGTTGATGCCGGCGCCGAGCAGCTCCTGAATGTCCTGCCAGCGTTTTTCATGCCGGCTGCCGGGGGCGTTGCTGTGGGCCAGTTCGTCGACCAGCACCAGCTTGGGCTTGGCGGCGAGCAGGCCATCCAGGTCCATTTCTTCGAGCATCACGCCGCGGTATTCGGTACGCACCAACGGTTGCTGCGGCAAGCCGCTGAGCAAGGCCTCGGTCTCGGCGCGGCCGTGGGTTTCGACCACCCCGGCGATCAGCCGCACGCCTTGGCGCAGCTGGGTGTGGGCGGCCTGGAGCATGGCGTAGGTCTTGCCCACGCCCGGCGCAGCGCCGAGAAAGACTTTGAGCCGGCCACGGCCGTCCCGGGGCAGATCGGCTAAGAGGGCGTCGGCGCGGCCGGAGTCGCTCATGCTTTGCGGTTCCTTCAGGTGTTTATCTGGAGTCCTTCAGGCCGCCATCGCGGGCAAGCCCGCTGCCACAGTAGGAATGTATTCCCCTGTGGGAGCCGGGCTTGCCCGCGATGGCGGCACCACTACTTACAACTTTTCCAGCGCCATGTTCAGCGCCAACACATTCACCACCGGCGGCCCCACCAACGGGCTTTCGATGTGCTCATCCAGCAAGCGCTGCAGGGTTGCCACCGGCACATTTCGTGCGGCTGCCACCCGCGCCAGTTGATAGGCAATCGCCGGTGGAGGCAAGTGTGGATCAAGACCGCTGCCAGAGGTAGTCAGCGATGCCAACGGCACCGGCCCCTGGCCTGGCACTAGTTGTTTATTGGCATCATCGAAAACCCGCGTGGCCAACGCCGGGTTGCTTGGGCCCAGGTTGCTCGCGCTGCTGGAAACCGTCGCAAATGCGCCGGCCGACGGGCGCGGATGGAACCACTGATCACCGGTAAAATCCTGGGCGATCAGGCTGGAACCGCGCACTTTGCCGTCGGCATCGCGCACCAGGCTGCCGTTGGCCTGGTCAGGAAAAGCAACTTGCGCCACACCGGTCACCACCAATGGGTAGGCGACGCCGGTGATCAGGGTCATGAGTACCAGCAGGCTCAAGGCCGGGCGGATCATGGTGGACATTTCAGATTCCTCACGTGAGTCATTGCAGCCTGTGGGCGCCGACGTGGCGCCCCCAGGAATCGGGTCAAACCAGGTGCAGCGCGGTCAGCAGCATGTCGATCGCCTTGATGCCCACGAACGGCACCACAATCCCGCCCAGCCCATAGATCAGCAGGTTGCGACGCAGCAACGCCGCCGCACTCGCCGCCTGCACGCGCACACCGCGCAGCGCCAGCGGGATCAGCACCACAATGATCAACGCGTTAAACACAATGGCCGAGAGAATCGCGCTCTGCGGGCTCTGCAAATGCATCACGTTGAGCACGCCCAATTGCGGGTAGATCGAGGCGAACAGTGCCGGCAGGATCGCAAAGTACTTGGCCACGTCGTTGGCGATGGAAAACGTGGTCAGCGCGCCGCGCGTCACCAGCAGTTCCTTGCCGATCTGCACCACGTCCAGCAGCTTGGTCGGGTCGCTGTCGAGGTCGACCATGTTGGCCGCCTCGCGCGCCGCCTGGGTACCGTCGTTCATCGCCATGCCGACGTCGGCCTGGGCCAGTGCCGGGGCGTCGTTGGCGCCGTCACCACACATGGCAACCAGACGACCGTCGTTCTGTTCGTGGCGAATGCGCGCGAGTTTTTTCTCTGGCGTGGCTTCGGCCAGCACATCGTCCACGCCGGCTTCGGCAGCAATCGCCGCAGCGGTCAGCGGGTTATCGCCCGTCACCATCACGGTGCGAATCCCCAGTTTGCGCAGCTCGGCAAACCGCTCGCGGATGCCAGGCTTGACCACGTCCTTGAGGTGGATCGCACCGAGCAATTTGCCGTCGGCGCACACCAGCAAAGGTGTGCCGCCGCTTTGGGCGATCTTGTCGATTTCCCGCGAGAGTGCCGGTTGCAGGTCGCGGCGTTGTTGGCCGATAAACGCCAGCAGCGAATCCACCGCGCCCTTGCGGAACACACGGCCTTCGTAATCGACACCGGACAAACGCGTTTCAGCACTGAAGGGCACCGAGGTCAGTTGCTCCAGGGTCGGCTCAGCCTGCGGGTGCAAGGCGCGCAGGTATTCGACGATGGATTTGCCCTCTGCGGTGTCGTCCGCCAGCGATGCCAGCAGCGCACCCTCGGCCAAATCCCGACCACTGACGCCAGGCGCGGCGATCACTGCCGCGCAGCGACGGTTGCCAAAGGTGATGGTGCCGGTTTTATCCAGCAGCAACACATGCACGTCACCCGCCGCTTCCACCGCGCGCCCGGATTTGGCGATCACATTGAGGCGCACCAGACGGTCCATGCCGGCGATACCGATGGCCGACAACAGGCCGCCGATGGTCGTAGGAATCAGCGTCACCAACAGTGCGACCAGGAACACCAGCGGCAAGCTGCCATTGGCGAAGTGCGCGAACGGCTGCAGGGTGACCACCACCAGCAGGAAGATCAGGGTCAGGCCGATCAGCAGGATATCCAGCGCGACTTCGTTGGGAGTTTTCTGGCGTTTGGCGCCTTCCACCAGGGCGATCATGCGGTCCAGCGTGGACTCGCCCGGGTTGACGGTGATGCGGATCAGCAACCAGTCCGACACCAGCCGCGTGTTGCCGGTGACAGCCGAACGGTCGCCGCCGGACTCGCGGATCACTGGCGCGGACTCGCCGGTGATCGCCGCCTCGTTGACCGCCGCAATGCCTTCGATGACCTCACCGTCACCGGGGATCATTTCTCCGGCGGCGACGCGTACGACGTCGCCTTTGCGCAAGCTGGTGGCCGGCACGACCTTGAAGCTGCCGTCGGCCTCCTTGCGACGTGCGCTGAGGCCTTCACTGCCAGCCTTGAGGCTGTCGGCGCGGGCCTTGCCGCGACCTTCGGCCAAGGCTTCGGCGAAGTTGGCGAACAACACGGTGAACCACAACCACACGGCGATCTGCACGGCGACAAACGTCGGCACGGCGGTGTCGGGCACGAAGCACAACACGGTGGTGAGGATGGCGGTCAGTTCGACCACCAGCATCACCGGCGAACGTTGCAGCTGGCGCGGGTCCAGCTTGACGAACGCCTGGCCCAGCGCCGGGCGCCACAAGGCAGAGATGGCGGTTTTGGCGGGCTCCTGGGTGTGCACCGGGGCCGCATTTTTTGCAGGCATATTCATTTTCATATCCCTCAGAAGCCCATGCTCAGATGTTCAGCGATTGGGCCCAGTGCCAGTGTCGGCAGGAAAGTCAGGCCGCCCACCAGCAAAATGGTCACGGTCAACAGGGTCACGAACAGCGGGCCATGCGTAGGGAAGCTGTTCTGGCCAATCGGAGCGGTCTTTTTCATCGCCAGGCTGCCGGCCAGGGCCAGTACCGGGAGGATGTAACCGAAACGCCCCAGCAACATCGACAGGCTCAACATCAGGTTGTGGAACGCGGTGTTGGCACTGAAACCGCCGAACGCCGAACCGTTGTTGGCACTGGCCGAGGTGTAGGCATACAGCAGCTGACTGAAACCGTGCGGGCCGGGGTTGCTGATGGCACCCGCCGGACCTGGCAGGCTGGCAGCGATGGCGCCCAGCACCAGCGTGCCGATTGGCATCACCAGCAAGGTCACGACCAGCAATTGCACTTCCTTGGCCTGCAGCTTCTTGCCGAGGTATTCCGGGGTGCGGCCGATCATCAAGCCGGCGAGGAACACCGCGATCAACACGTTGAGCAACATGCCGTACATACCGGCGCCGACGCCGCCGAAGATCACTTCGCCGACCATCATATTGACCAGTGCCACCATGCCGGTCAGCGGGTTGAGGCTGTCTTGCATGCCGTTGACCGAACCGTTGGACGCCGCCGTGGTGGCCACCGACCACAACACTGTGCCGGTGGTGCCGAAGCGCGCCTCTTTGCCTTCCAGCGGTGCGGTTTGTTCAACCGCTGGGTTGTTCAGAGTCGGGTTGGGCTGGTATTCGGCCCACATCGACGTCGCGCCGCCGATCAGGAACAGCGCCAGCATGCAGCCCAGAATCGCGCGGCTCTGACGCAGGTCCTTCACGTAGTGACCGAAGGTGAACACCAACGCCACCGGGATCAGGATGATTGCCGACAGCTCGAACAGGTTGGCCCACGCCGTCGGGTCTTCAAACGGATGCGCCGAGTTGACACCGAAGAACCCGCCGCCGTTGGTGCCCAACTGCTTGATTGCAATCTGGCTGGCCGCCGGGCCGAGTGGGATCACTTGGTCCACGCCCTGCATCGTCACGGCATTCACGTAGTGCGCGAAGGTTTGCGGCACGCCCTGCCACACCAGGAACAACGCGAACACCAGGCACAACGGCAACAGGCCGTAGAGGGTAGCGCGGGTCATGTCGACCCAGAAGTTACCCAGGGTCTTGGTGGATTTGCGCCCGATACCACGGCACAGCGCGACCAGCACAGCCAGGCCGGTGGCGGCGCTGACGAAGTTCTGCACGGTGAGGCCGATCATCTGGCTGAGGTAGCTCAGGGAGGCTTCACCGCTGTAGTTCTGCCAGTTGGTGTTGGTCATGAAACTGACCGCGGTGTTGAAGGCCAGCGTCCATTCCTGACCCGGCAATTTCTGCGGGTTCAGTGGCAGGTATTCCTGGAACAACAGCACAGCGAACAGCAACACGAAACCGGCCAGATTGAACGCCAACAGCGCCAGCGTGTACTTCTGCCAGCTCTGTTCCTGATGCTCGTCCACGCCGGACAGGCGATAACACGCGCGCTCAACCGGGCCGAGCACCGGCGTGAGCCAGGTGCGCTGGCCTTCCATCACCTTGTAATAGAACCTTCCCAGGAACGGTGCCGGCACCAGCACCACGGCAAAGAAGGCGATGATCAGCCAATAGTCATAACTGTGCATAGCCTGCTCCTAGTTCCGATCCGCGCGTAACAGCGCAACCAGCAGATAAATGAACAGCGCCACGGCCAATAGCAGTGACACCCCGTCCAGAACGCTCATGGAAGTCTCTCCGTTTTGCGGCGATTGCCGCGTGTGAGGCAATTGTCCGCAGGAGTGGCGTAAAGGAACGAGAGCGACGCTGGGGGCCGGGCGTAAAGACGGCGTAAAGAGTGGGTTTATGCGGGGTTTACAGAGGTCGGTGGAGGCTGTTGGGGCCTCATCGCGGGCAAGCCCGGCGCCCACAGGGGATTGCGGTTACCTGTGGGAGCCGGGCTTGCCCGCGATGACGGCAGCTCAAACGCCCCTGCACTCAACTGGTGCAATGGCAGAAGATTTCAAACGCCAAACCGTCTCCTCGACGACAGTTCGGCGTCTTTACGACAATGAATGACGCACTGGCATGGCCGCTGCAACACCTTGAATCATTCCAAACGGTTCAGGGAGAGCAACACGATGAATACACAACTCAAACCCACCTTGGGCACCCTGCATCTGTGGGGCATTGCCGTCGGCTTGGTGATTTCCGGCGAGTACTTCGGCTGGAGCTACGGCTGGGGCGTCGCCGGTACGTTGGGCTTTCTGGTGACCTCGCTGATGGTCGCCGCCATGTACACCTGCTTTATATTCAGCTTCACCGAACTCACTACGGCGATTCCTCACGCAGGTGGCCCATTTGCCTACAGCCGTCGCGCATTCGGTGAGAAAGGCGGCTTGATCGCAGGCCTGGCGACGTTGATCGAATTTGTCTTCGCCCCGCCTGCGATTGCCTTGGCCATCGGCGCCTATCTGAATGTGCAGTTTCCGGCACTCGACCCCAAACACGCGGCCGTCGGTGCCTATATCGTCTTCATGGGCCTGAATATTCTTGGGGTGAAACTCGCGGCCACCTTCGAGTTGGTGGTATGCGTGCTCGCCGTCGCCGAACTGTTGGTGTTCATGGGCGTGGTAGCGCCGGCGTTCAGCTTCAGCAACTTCGCCCTCAATGGCTGGGCCGGGTCCGACACCTTCGGCGCGCCGGCGATAGCCGGGATGTTTGCGGCCATTCCTTTCGCCATCTGGTTCTTCCTTGCCATCGAAGGTGCAGCGATGGCTGCCGAGGAAGCGAAGGACCCCAAGCGCACCATCCCAAAAGCCTACATCAGCGGCATCCTGACGCTGGTGGTGCTGGCCATGGGTGTGATGTTCTTTGCCGGCGGCGTGGGCGACTGGCGCACGCTGTCGAATATCAATGACCCGTTGCCGCAAGCGATGAAAACCGTGGTGGGCGACAGCTCCGGCTGGCTGCACATGTTGGTGTGGATCGGCCTGTTCGGCCTGGTGGCAAGTTTTCACGGCATCATCCTGGGCTACTCGCGCCAGTTCTTCGCCCTCGCGCGCGCCGGCTACCTGCCTTCCTTCCTCGCCAAACTGTCGCGTTTTCAGACACCGCACCGGGCAATTATCGCCGGCGGTGTGGTCGGCATCGCCGCCATCTACAGCGACGGCCTGATCAACCTGGGCGGTATGACGCTGACCGCCGCGATGATCACCATGGCGGTGTTCGGTGCCATCGTGATGTACATCATGAGCATGCTCAGCCTGTTCAAACTGCGCAAGACCGAGCCACTGCTGGAGCGCACCTTCCGTGCGCCGGGCTATCCGATCGTGCCCGGCATAGCGCTGGTGTTGGCGGTGGTCTGCCTGGTGGCCATGGCCTGGTTCAACGCGCTGATCGGGCTGATTTTCCTGGGCTTTATGCTGGTGGGATTCATCTACTTCCAGCTGACTGCGCAAGACCGTGCCGACGCACCGGCCGATGCGATGTTGACGGGGCTCTGAGGCTACTGGAGCATAACGGGCCTACAATGAACTACTAAGAAAGCCCGTTACTCAAAGCAGCTATTACCGTGGGAAATTTCCCCACGGTTTGCTGCCTCAAGGAGAGCCCTATGCCGTGGTATGCCTGGTTGATTTTAGTGGTCGCGATCGGTTCGATCGTCGGTGGTTTATTGATGCTGCGTGACAGCGCCAACAAGGTGGAACTCACCGACGAACAACGCAAACGCGTGGCCGAGCGCAACGCCCAGGCAGACTCAAAGGACGCCCAGGACCGCTGAAGCTGCCGCTACTCCCACGCCGCCTTGGCAATATGCAATCCGTGCTGCCCCTTGTAGGCAGCACGCTCAGGCTGGCTCCAGCCATTGAGCAACTCCTCCTCCAGGCGATAAATCTCCACACCCAACGGGCGACACACCGTTAACGGATCCTGCGCGTCCGGCCCCCACATCGGCAGCGACAAATCCCCGCCTGGGCACGTCGATAAAGCGCAGAGCAAGTCAATCTCGGCAAAAAACTCCAGGTAGTCGCCCTTCTGCGCCGGGCAGGCTTTCATGAAGTACATGTCGTCGTGATTGAGGCCGGTGCATTGGAAAATGTTCAGCACGTCATGCACGTCGAACTCCGTCAGGCCGTGGGGCAGCACCGCGCGCGTCAGGTTTGAGTGGCAATGGTGATGAAAGTCTTCGCCGGTAAGCATGCGATTCACATACGGATCGCAGCGCGTGCCGAGCAAATCGTGCAGGCGTCCGCCATGCTCGTCGATGCCATAACTCGCCTGGCTGTCATCGGTGATGGTCACCAGCGGCCGCAGAAACGGCAGGTTCGACCACAGTCGATCATGAGTGCTGACATGTGCGCCTTGTAACTGGCGGGTGCGTGCGGCCCAAAGACGTTCGCGAGGATCGTTGGCATTCCACACATTGAAGTCACCCACTTGTGGCCCAACCGGCGTGGTAACACGGAACACATGCCCGGCCGGCACCTTCCACGCCCTGCCCGTGCGAATCGGCACTACGAACTGCTCGATCAATGTGCGTTGGTCCGCACGCTCACGAATGCGCTCATAGAACGCGGTATCAACCTGCAGCGCAGAACCTTTGCTGACCTGGTACGCGGCCGGATAGTCTTTATACATGGGGCAATCCTCCATCAGGGGTGATCAAACAAGGCCAGGGAAAGGCGTTCGGAATCGTCCAGATACAGGCTCATCGCCTCCTGTGCAGCCGCTTTGTTGCCGCCCGCCAGCAACGCGTAGATCTCCTGGTCACGCTCCAGCCAGGGCGACTGGAAACGCTGCTCATCGGGTGCCGCGCAAAACACCAGGCGCAATTGAGCAATCACCTGGGCGAAAAACTCATCAAACAGCGGGCTGCGCATCAACCCGACAATCCGTTGGTGGAACGCCAGGCTGTGAGTCGCCACCGCGCGCCAGTCTTCACGCTCCCTGGCCAGGGAGGTGGCTTCGATTGCGTTTTGCATGTGCTCGGACTGAGCATCCGTCAGCACCCCGCTCTGGGCGATAGCCTGCAATTCGAGGGTTCGACGTACAACGAACAGGTCACGCACTTCATCTCGTTCCAGTCGCCGCACCATCACGCCTTTGTTGCGCACATAACGGGTAAGCCCTTCCTGCCCCAAACGGTGCAAGGCCTCGCGAATGGTATTGCGCGATGCGTTATAAATTTTGACCAGATCCACCTCGACCAGCGCCATGCCGGGCAACAGCCGCCCGCCAATGATGTCGGCACGCAGTTCGCGTGCAATCTGATCGGCCAGAGACAAGCTGAGCGTCATCACCACCTCACGATTGTTGAACAATCCCTGAACCAGATGTAATCACTTTTCATGCCAGTACCGCTGAACGATGTGTAGATGGGTAAAAAAGCTTAACTCCGTTAACATGCCCGCTCGTCCACGAGGCCGTCCCATGCGTTATTCAGCAGACCATAAAGCCCAGACCCATCAACGCATCATCAAGGAAGCCTCAGTGCGCTTTCGCCGCGACGGCATCAGCGCGACCGGCCTGCAACCCCTGATGAAGGCACTCGATCTGACGCACGGTGGCTTTTACGCGCATTTCAAGTCCAAGGATGATCTGGTGGAAAAGGCCCTGCAGGCTGCGGCTGCAGAACTGGACGCGCATTGCGAAACACTGTTCAGCCAGGCACGGCCGCTGGATGCATTCATAGACAACTACCTGTCTGAATGGCACCAGACCTCTCCCGCTGAAGGTTGCCCGCTACCGACCATGTCTTCGGAATTGGGCCTGAGGGGGCAGCAGAGCCCGACCACAGACGCTGTGCTTGAAGCGCGATTAAGGCAGGTTGAATCAACGTTGGATCACGCGAATGCCAACGAACGAAGCCTGGTACTGATGTCGACGTTGGTAGGGGCATTGGTGCTGGCCAGGAGCGTAGAGAGCCAAGCGTTGGCGACGCGGATCATGAAAGTTGTGCGCGAGAACTTGAAAGCTCAAATCTCAGACAGAGAAAAGGCCGGTCAATGACCGGCCTTTTGAGCAAGGTTTACAGCCTTAATTAATGGCCAACCTGTCGCGGTTCTTCTCCAACAATGCCTTACCGATACCTTTGACTTCCAGCAACTCGTCTACCGCAGTGAAAGGCCCATTGCTGTCGCGATAGGCGACAATCGCCTTGGCCTTGGCGGCGCCAATGCCGAACAGATCGCGGCGCAGGACTTCGGCGTCGGCCGTGTTCAGATTGACCTTGGTCGTTTCTTCAACTTTGGCCATCTGGGCGACGATAGGCGTTGGGGCTTCGGGTTTGGCGGATGGGGCTGCGGTGGTGGCGACGGAGACACTCGCGAGGAAGGCAAAGATCAGGGAAGAGATATAGGTGTTTTGCATAGGTGACGCTCCATGACATCGGTAGAAGAAAAGCAGCTTTCCGAAGCTGCCTTTCTAACTTAGGTGATGTTTGGAGAGAGTCAAAAGTGAGTCGGTTACAGCGTGTGTTTTTCTATTCGGGCAGAGTGACTCACCCGTAAAGTTGTAACTTTTAAACTCATGGCTCAAGCCGACGCTGCTGATATATCCAGTCAACAATTTCCCCATCCGGCGTATAACCACTGACGGTGTCGCGCAACAACTGGCGAACCCGGCCGAAATCGTCTTGATCGACTGCGGCCAGTAACTCAGAAAGCTTGACCTTCAACACTTCCCACGGCAAGTAGTCCTCGTTAGCGCTCATGATCATCGGATGTTGCGTTGCAACAACATTGTCTCCGATAAGCAACTCTTCGTATAACTTCTCGCCCGGCCGCAAACCGGAAAACTCAATGGCAATATCGCCGTGAGGATTTTTGTCGGACCGCACACTCAGCCCTGACAGATGGATCATTTTTTCAGCCAGTTCGACGATCTTGACCGGCTCACCCATATCCAGCACGAACACGTCTCCGCCCAGCCCCATGGAACCCGCTTGGATGACCAACTGAGCCGCTTCAGGAATGGTCATGAAGTAGCGGGTAATCTTCGGGTGCGTGACCGTCAGCGGTCCGCCAGACTTTATCTGCTTGTGAAACAGCGGGATCACCGAACCGGAGGAGCCTAATACATTGCCAAATCGAACCATCGTAAAACGGGTTTTATTCACCCGCGACACGTTGGACTTGTCCCCAAACAGCACGGGGGCAGGCTCGCGGCTCAACGCCTGCAACGTCAACTCGGCAAGTCGCTTGGTGCTGCCCATCACGTTTGTTGGGCGCACTGCCTTGTCGGTGGAAATCAAAACAAAATTCGATGCGCCCGCTTGAACCGCCGCCTGCGCCGCGTTCAGCGTGCCGATAACATTGTTGAGCACACCCTCTGCGATGTTGTGCTCAACAATGGGTACATGCTTATAGGCGGCCGCGTGGTAAACGGTATCCACCCGCCAGGCCTTCATGACATCCAGCAGTTTTGACGGGTCCCTTACTGAACCCAGAATGGGTAGCAGCTTTACCGGTAGCGATTTACGAGTAATACGCTGTTCCAACTCTGAAAGAATACTGTAGAGATTGAACTCGCTGTGCTCAAACAAGAGCAAGGTTTTAGGCTTAAGCTCCAGAATTTGCCGACAGAGCTCTGAACCGATCGAGCCACCCGCACCCGTGACAAGGACACTCTGCCCCTTGATGCAATGCTCAAGCAAATCGCCTTGCGCAGGCACCGAATCACGACCCAGTAAGTCCGCAATATCGACCTCTTGAATATCGTCAACCTTGACCCTTCCACTGGCCAGGTCCATAAACCCCGGGACGCTACGAACGTGGAGCGGAAAACCTTCGAGAAAACCGAGAATCTCCCGGCGCCGACCGCGATTGGAGGACGGGATTGCCAAGAGAATTTCTTGTGCGCCCGTGGCGTCGATCATCCTCTGGATATGCTTGGGCTTATAGACTTGGAGGCCCGAGATGACACGGTCCGAAATAGACGCGTCATCGTCAATGAACGCAACCGGGCGCATCACTCGCCCCATACGAAGCGCTGCCACCAGTTGATTCCCCGCTGCGCCGGCACCATAGATTGCGACGCGTGAAAGACCGTCGTCCCGGCTGGTAAACGGGACATGTTGGGCAGCGGCAAACCAATCGCCTAAAAAGTACTGACGCATGGTCAAACGCAAGCCACCGACCATGATCAGGCTCAACCACCAATAGTTGAAAATGATCGACCGGGGCACCACGTTCTGATGATTGCTATACCAATAAACAACAACACCCAGGATTAAAGAAGAAAGACTGACGGCCTTGATGATTGCGACCAACGCATCATTGCCAAAATAACGCATGACAGCGCGGTACATACCGAAGCGAATGAACAGAGGTATCGCAACCACCGGCGCCGCCAGAAACAACCATAAGTGCATTTTGACCGGGTTGACCATCTCGTCGATTCCGAGACGGACTAAAAACGCCATCCACAGCGCCAAAAATACGAGTATGACGTCTGCCAATACCTGAATCAGTCGTTTTTGATGACGAGGCAATTTTAATAGCCACGTACGCAACCGGTTTATCATGACTCACCTATCGCCTATGCGTCAGATCAAAAATTTTTTGTTGATCGCGTTCCAACGCAGAACAAAAAACATACTTTGCATAATCAACCTGAATCGGCCAATCAAACACTTGGTACGGTATTAATGTGAAACACCATCACGTTTAATGACCTTCAAAGCTGTTAAAAACAAGATTTTAAGGTCGAAAAGAACGCTCATGTTTTTCGCGTAAAAAGCATCATAGCCAACCTTAACCGGGATGGGCAACTCATCACGGCCGTTGACCTGCGCCCACCCCGTGAGACCTGGACGGATGAGGTGTACGCCTTGCTCGGTACGCAGCTCAATCAGATCGGCCTGATTAAAAAGCGCGGGCCTTGGTCCTACAAAACTCATATCACCTGCAATGATACTCCACAGCTGGGGCAACTCATCAAGGCTGGACTTTCTAAGAAAGTTGCCAATCGGCGTCAAGTATTTAGACGGATCGAGCAGCAAATGCGTGGCGACAGCAGGCGTACCAATTCGCATTGAGCGAAACTTTGGCATCCTGAACAATACGTTGTTCACCCCTACGCGGTCAGACCAATACAGTGCAGGCCCCTTTGACGTCAATTTAACTGCCACCGTAACAAGCAAGATCGGGATCAAGAGTATGAGCAAGGCAAAGAGGCTCAGTACCAGATCAAAAAAACGCTTCATGTTTTCACCAACCTTTCAATTCACAACCGTTTAGACGAATACTTAGCAAACTTTTCCGAATATTTGGCGATTGAAAGGGACAACCAGGACGCCAGCGCTTTTTTGCGCAGAATACAAGGGTGTTCTATCAAATGCCACGACAGGACAGCCGGAACCAGTGCAACGGGAAGCGCCACAAGAATCATTTCAACGGGCGATATTCCTTTCCACGTGTGCGCAAGGATCTCCTGAGTAGGAAAAGCATATATGTACAAACCGTAAGAGTAATCCCCGAGCTTATTGTATTGGCGTGCGAACCACTGGGTGTTGAAGGCCACGAAAAAGACGGAATAACTCCATGCGATCACGAACACTTCTACGAACAAGGGAGACCTGTAGGAACACAGCGCGGCCAACCAGCCAAGGGTTAACATCCAGACGCTCAGCCGAACCTTGGTTCGGTAGGCATAAAATACCATCCCGATGACAAATGCGAAGCTCCACTGCACCCACGTGCGAAGCTGGAAACCTGCAATCAGGTACTCATTTTTTTGCAACAGGTTGAATACTGTATAAAAGACAAAATACAGCACAAAAAATATCGAAACCCGACGAGTATGAGTCAAACAACCGACAACACCGAGCGCAAACACCATTGCGTACAGCAGCACCTCGTAATACAACGTCCATAGCGAACCATTGATTCCGGGATAGGGATTATCCTGAAACAAGCCTGGCAACTGAAAGTGAATATCTTTCAGTTTCAAATTCCCTGTGATGTATTTATGTACTTCTTTAGAAGAAAAATAATCATGCAAACTAAAGTCAGTGAACAACGGACCAATTACCCAGGCGCTTAACACCAGTACAACCAACAGCGCAGGATACAACCTCAAAAATCTGGCCACGATAAAATCGATTTTGGTCTTGGACCGCTCATAACTCAGCGATATGAAAAATCCGGATATGCAAAAAAAAGTAAATACGCCTAAACCACCGAGTGTTATTCCAAGCTGAGCCATCAACGGCTCAACTTCGGTAGCGCCACGGGATAGCGGAAACGAGTGTGACACCAACACAAAAAATGCCGCAACCATCCGGATAAAATTAAAATTATTATCCCTGGACTTAAGCATCTCAGCCAAATTACCCATGCGATGGCCCATTCTGCTTTTTTTGATAATGCCGAGCCGTGATTGCAAAAGCCTCGTCAATAGTGACTGGAGGTGTCCAGTTTAAGCATTCCCGCGTGTCTGTGATATCGACTTGAAGCGAACCGCACAACCGCTGCAAAAAATCTTTCTTGCCGATTATCGCTGCTGCAACATTCAATAACGCGTAAGGAAAAGCAAACACATAGGATGGCTTGTTCATCGCCATGGCGAGCTTTTTCAGAATCTGTCCAATAGACAGATCGTCACCATCGCTTACCAGGAACACGCGGTTCGAAGCGGCAGGATGTTTGATGCACACGCAAATCAGATCGACCAAATTATCAATGAAGACAAGGCTTCTTCGGTTATCAATCGTGCGAAAAGGAAGTGGCAGCTTCCTGTCAACGACAGAGAGCATTCGTTCAAAGTTGGCTTTCACGCCTGGCCCATACACCAGGACGGGCCGAATGATGACGACGTCCATTGAGGTATGACGCGCCAGCTCCAAGAGCGCTTGCTCTGCCTCCAGCTTGGACACTCCATAATCGTCGAGCGGCGCAGGGACATCATTTGGCGTAAACGCACGGCCAGCGCTGGTTTCTTCACCATTGACTTTAACCGAGCTTATATAAATGAATCTCTGAACGCCGGCGTCAGCGGCTTGCCGAGCCAGGTTGAGCGTAGCGTTCACATTAACTTCCCGAAACGCCTGCAATGGATTGCTATGGGTTTCGTTCATGATGTGCGCTCGACCGGCAGAGTGAATGACCACGTCCACACCCGACAGTGGCGCTGTCCAGTCGATGCCCCCTGTCAGCGAATCAATAATAAAATCCTGCACGCCAGGGAGCGGCGAAGGGACCGTCTTGCGGGTTACATTCACCACTTGATACTGAGCCTTAACCAACGCATCCAGCACTGAGCGCCCTACAAATCCCGTTCCGCCCGTAAGAAGTACAGTGGGCGCACCTGGAGCGTAACTAACGCTAATTTCATCCAGCATTGTTAAGTCCTCTCAGATGAAAGAAGCGTTTTGAATAATTTGTCGTATTGAGAAGAGACGCCTTCCCAACGATAACGACGCACCGCAATCTCATGCATTTTTCCACCCAGCTCAGCGCGCTCGGTTTCATTGGCAAAAAGACGTGACGCGCAATCGACAAGTGCCTGGCTGGACGAAAAAAACTGTGCACCGTCCTCAGTAGACGCACGATTGAAAGATACGTCGAATGCAATCACAGGCAAACTCAGCCACATGGCCTCAACCAGGGACGGGTTGGTGCCACCCGCACTATGACCGTGAATGTAGACGGTCGCGTTACTGCGCAACGGGCTCAGTTCTTCACTTTTGTAGATAGGATCCAATAAGTGAAGATGCCCGACGCTCGCGTATTTATCCTGCAGGGCCACACCGTATTCGCTTTGTTTCCAGTTCCCCACAATCACCAACGGCAAACTACCCGTACTGAAGGCCTCGAGAATAATATGAATATTATTCTCCGGCTCGATCCTACAGACTGAGAACGCGTAAGGCTTACGAAGGAATGGATAATGCTCAAAGTCCGCCTCTCTCAGTGCACTGGTAGCCGCCTGATCGCCACCGTAGGCAATAAGAGTACTTTCACGTGAGTACTCATCGCGGACATAGTCCTGAAGCACTTTATTATCGGTAACAATAGCATCGGCGTATTTAACCGCCATGGCCTCTGAGAACTTCAGGAATTTCTTCGCCAGCATTGACCACTTAGCGCGTTTCCACTCGTAGCCGTCAATATTGACTACAATCTTTTTCTTGGTAAGCAGCTTTAAAAAAGGAAGCGCAATACAACCCGACACACCCAGCACCACCAAAATATCATTCTTTCGGTAGGCATGCAGCATACTGACAATATCATAAGGAATACTTTGCACGCCGTTAGCTTTTAACGGAAGGTAAATCAAGTCGGCATTGCGATACTTTGCAGGCCGAGTTGGATATGACCGTGCGCTGCAATAGACCGAGATCCCATATTCTCGGTCAAGGTAAGTGACCAATTGCTCCGATAACGTTTCCCACCCACCATACTGGGCTGGGAGACCGACCGTGCCGATCACTGCTATTTTAAACCCCATTAAACACCTCAATCACATCACTTTCAAAGTTATCAACTGAGAAACTAAGTGACTTCACTCTTGCAGCCTCAGACAAGCGAAAGCACACCTCAGGATTTTTATGGAGAAACGCCAGTTTGGCGGCGATGTCCTCCACACGGTTTGAATCAATGAGATAACCTTCCTTGTCCTCCGACACCAGTTCGACAGGTCCACCTACCGGAGGAACAATACAAGGTACACCAAACGAAAGCGCCTCGAGAATCGTCAAGCCAAACGTCTCCACCCACTCTTCCGGCTTCGAAAGGCTCAGTAAAACACTTGCCCTCTGATAATAAGGAATAACATCCTTGCACCGGGAAATAATGGTCAAGTTATCAGGCAACGTGACGGACGAAAAAAAATCATCCACCTCAGAATCACTGGCACCGAGCACCAAATTAAATTCGATATCCTGTTGACCGCTTAACAGATCAGCAATACGTACGAATTCATTCACACCTTTGTAAGCTTTTAAGGAGCAGATCATCAGCACATTGAATTTATTACCCGACGCGTAAGGATATACGTGATTCGCACCACTACTGACCATATTCTGCGGAATCGAATTATAAATCACACGACTTTCTATGTTCGTAAAAGACTCAGCCTTGGCTAAAAAGTGCGAGACGAAAATATTTTCGCTGGAGCACCTTTCAACCATCCACCGCAGAAAGAGCTTTAGGGGTCTAGGGCGGATTGACGTTTCATGAATATGATAAATAACCTGGATGCCGAGCACTCTCCCTGCTAACGCCGCGCCGAAGGGAAGTAACGTATTGACATAGAAAATCGCAGAGGCGTGACGATAGCGTAATAATTTTATAAACAGAATCAGCTGCGAAAGACTATAGCTCAACAGCGTCAAATATTTATTTTCAAATCTCTTATAAAAATAGCGTTTTTGCACGCATGGCGCCGAAGAGAGAAAACCGCCTTCAGCGCCCCCTCCCACATATAATTCGGCCTCAAAGCCTTTCTTTGCCACTGCCTCAATAACCTGCAAAAGAACCTTAGGGCTCCCGCTGTAGTCATTCAACAAATGGAAAAATATAATTTTTTTCACTGCAAATCCTTTAGCTGCGTTCTTTTATGCGCTTTGCCGGAACGCCCGCGTATATGGAGTTGGCAGCGTATCGTCCCGCCTTCAAGACTGCTCCTGCGGCTACAACGCACCCGTCCTCAAGAACAACACCATCCAGAACAGTCACTTTAGCCCCTATCCAACAATTATTGCCGATGTGGATTCCTTCATTGTTAACGCCCTGAAGACGAATCGGTATTTCGGGGTCGGAAAAATTGTGATTCTCCGAATGAAACGAAACATAATTCCCGATGATTGTGTCACTCCCTATAGTAACGCCACCGGCGCAGCCTAAAAAACTACCGCTGCCAATGCCCACATCGTTACCCACCGAGAGCCCTTCGCCTAATTTAGTCAAACTACCCGTGCACTCGATTGTAACATTTTTCTTTAAGGAAACCCCCCGCCCGAAGACAATACCCTTGACCGCCAATGCGTCGACAAAGCATCCCTCATCAATAACCAAGCCTTTACCTGTAGTGATCATTGATCTGGCTTTTAGAGTAACGCCTTTTCCTACAAGAATAACTGACAACCTTCTAAATTTTAAAAACCCGTTTATCGCCATTACCACTTTTGACAAAACGAGATTCAACAGATAGGCATCAGAAATGCGCTTATCAATTGTGATGCCACGTTTTCTCACTTTTAAAGAAAGAAATTCAACTAATTCTATCAGCATTATTTTTTCCTTTAAACGACGTGTAATAGGAACGGAAAAATCCTGTGTTTTTATAGGAGAGGCTTTTTCTTAACGAGGACACGAGCAAATACGCCTCCATCAAGCCATGAAAGAGGTATCCCTTATGCTCGAAGATGACGCGTAAGCCCAAGATCATTTCCTGAAAGCGAAAAATGGCTCGTTCGGCGCTGTCCGATGTATGTTCGGAAAGGTCGTGCTGCAAACACGTGTCCAACACATAAAAATGAGGATAAAAAGATTCATACCTTACAAAGAATGCGGTATCCGTCGCATAAAACTTAAGACGTTCATCAAACAGCGGTAACATTTTCTCATAACAAAACTTATTGAAAATCACACCACTATTGATAGCTAGTTTATTACGCGATGAGTTTATGCCACTGTCAACGTCGTCGGATAATCGGCCGAAGAACCAGAAGCGAAGTCCCGGACTTACCAATTTTTCTCTTGAGTAAACTTTCGGCACCATGACGCCAAACAAATCAGCTGCCGAAGTGGCTTCGAATTCAAGCGCGCGGGAAATCGCCTCTACGTAATTCTGGCTTGAGTAATCCGTATCGTCATCCGAGATCATGAAATGCGTCGCTCCCCCTGCAAACGCCATGTCTGCAACGCGATTATAAATGTAAGCTAAACCGTCATTATTACCTTCAAGCCACGTCAAATTTTCAGCCGATAACGCCGGAGAGCATTCAGGCGTGTTATTCCATACAAAAAATTCAACGTCGATACCTTGCGCACAAAAAGGTGCGACATTACTCAATAACGTCGTGATGGCAGCAGATTCTCTATAATGCCTTTTATAAAGAACGATCAATATCGACATTTTAGCTTGCACGATATTTCGACTCATACATCACCACCACTGCAATCGACGCAAAAAGGTACAGTACTACACTATTCGTATATGACTGAAAGAAAAAGCTGCTCAGGAAAAACGGGTAACTGATTACCATATAATCAGCCACCCCCCTCATAAATACATTACCCCCAATACGCAGCTGTTGGGTAGCGATGACAATCCTGCTGTAGAAACAGATCAAACCGAGCATCAAAGCGACGCCCAGATAACCAGAGGACGCCAGCAGATTCAACCACAGTGAATCAAACCAATATAGTTGACCTGGTCCAATAGCACCGAAACCCAGACCCAGTGGCATTGTATTGAGTGATTCAAGCACCACCAACCACTGCCGAACCCGGTCAAGGGCAGAAAGATCTTCCGTATACCCCAGTGCAAGGTATAGAAAAATAGAGCCCGTCACGCAGATAAAATAACTATATCCGAGAAAGCCGATAAAAAAGCTTCGACGCAATAACTGTAACACTGCCAGGAAAAACACAGCTGAAACCATACCGATAGCTGCCGTCCTCACCGAACCATAAATAATCAGCGCAGTGGAAAAAAGGGCCACCAACAGATACAGGAAAAAGCGTCGGTCATAGGTCTTCTCCCTAAAGGCTTGCACAAGCAGACAACACGCAAAGAGCGTGGTGTTCAAATTAAAGGCCGCAAACTCAAGGGTGCCCGTAAAGAAACCCGACATTCTCGGATTTCCGTCTCTCATGGAATTATAAGTCTCCAATTCGAAACCTTTCTCGGACAATAGCGACCAATACCAGAATTGTTCCGGATCGCTGATTGTCAGGTATTGATAAATGGCATAACCGCCTGAGACAAACGTCATTACGACGAGTGTTGCAAATATAATACGCAACTTCGTTTCTAGCGCCAGGCCCAGGCACACCGCATTGATCATGAGGGCAAAGAGGATCGGCATAGCAAACGACCGGAACATCCGAAATGATGCTTCGGAAAGCTCGCCGCAGATACAATAAAATATTATAAAAAACAGAATAATCAACAGCTGTTCTTTATACCGCGCGGGAATTGTATAACGTGTTCCGATTTGGAAAAATGTGATTAACCCGGTCAGAAGCACATACGCCAGTACAAGCCCTTCGCGCCAGGCTCCAACGGCACTGGGAGCGTGGAGCGTTAAAATGACATAGTCCGAGAGTATGAGCATTATTAGAAGTAAGCGTAACGCTAATGCCCTCATGCTTTACCCGACCGGCTTTTTTTAGGGAGAAGCTCGCTGACTTTCAAACGCGCAAGTTTAAGGGCCACTTTGATTTTCTGCGTGGCGCTGAGCTCGAGAAACAGAACACGCATAAATTTTTTATCAAATTCGATTAATCTGGAAACGACCTCCGGCGGAATTGCCGAGGTTATTTTTCCCGGCTGCTCGTAGACGCTAATATCCCCCGTCCACGCCACGTGCTTCTCCATCTCATTGGCGCACATGATATCTTCGTAGAGACAATCCAGATACCGTGACTTAACTGCCTCATACCCATTAACGGCCAGCACTGACGCAATGACAGCTCTATCATTACCCCCCTGAAAAACACTGTCGATAAACCCCTCTACACTCTCACTCTTCAAATTATCGGCGGGTGAATAACCTTGTATAGGCGCGCGTAACCCGACACAACGGCGCCCATTGAAAAGTTGCTCCGCGAAGGCAGTCCCACCCGGCGTTGGATAACTGTCGACGTAAAAATCTGCACGTTCCAAGAGCGCCAGGTAGCTTTCGTATGGCAGCGAGGAAACCACTTTAAACCTGTTCCAGTATCGCAACTTTATTGGCCACCACCACGTATTGGTAAGCGGGTTGGCACCGACGATCCAGAAGGTGGAATGTTTAAACTCAGTCAGCACCTTGCGTATGGCAGGCCTAAGATCATAGCCTTTGACCGGTTTGAACTTGAAGGGCGACGCCGCACTGAAAAAATTTAACGTGCTATTTTTATTGGGTAGGCTGTGATGCTTTGGTACCAACTTACTTGTCAACGGAATCCCTAGAAAAGACTTACTGCTAGAGATCGTTTTTTTCAGGTCTCGACGACGGCCAAACGTGCTTAGTTCAAAGTAGACATCTGCCACCGAGCTGCCGTAAGTAAACACATGATCAGCATGATTTACAAAATAAATCTTCGCCGTGCTGACAGTCTTTAGAATCTTGCATGCGATGACAGAAACCATATCATCTGGGTGAATATGCATCACCACTCTTTTATACGGTTTGAGGCACTGAATAATCTCAGCAATTTTCTCGATGGGTGTGGAAGCACTGGTCAGGGTGCTTTCGGAAAAAAAACCTTGAGTTCGTTCGATCGCACTCTGGGCACTTTTACGCGTTATCAGCAGAGCAGGCTTTTCCGCATGCATTGTCGAAAGTTGCTCCATAAGCCGCGTGTGCCCGCCAATCAGATAGGGCTCCGAGATCAGATGAATACAATCCTTCAACGGCGAGTGAATTTCGTCCACTGACAGCCTACTCATGCATCGAGCAGTTAATATTTCTTCCAGTTCGGGGTCGTCATAAATACCTTTATCGGCCGCCCATAGTATCGCCCCATACACTTCCGCCAAATCGACGCTCTTGTTGACGTCTGTTTGCATTAGAATCAAATCGCGGATTGAAGATAGCAAGCGACTCATGGGCAACACATCCTCATCCTGCGTTATTTTTATTCAACTTTCTATAAATAAGAAAGTACATGACTATCAAGTACATACCGTAATTAGCTGCGTGAGCCCACGTCACACCCACCGGACCGCCCACCTTGGTCAGCAACACCGTAAGCACGTAAAAACTGAGTGCAAAAAATACCTCTGTAAGAATATACATTTTAACCATTGCCTTACCCAGCATCAGGTAAGCGAGAATCCAGCTGGCAATTTTAAGCGTGTCTCCCAGCATCTGCCATGCGAAAAAATCCCGCATCGGACTGAACGCCTGGGTAAACAGTAAGCCGATAATAAAATCCCTCAAACTGTAGATCACTACCCCGCACACCATCGCCACAGGAAGAATCAGTTTATAACCTTGAAGAATCTCTCTCTTGATATCCAGCGGGTTGATCAGTTCTGACAACTTGGGTAAAAAATACAAGCCCAGCGTTGTTGTCACTAATAGAAGATAAGCGGTACTCAGACGCCACATGGCTTCCCAATACCCAGCGGTTTCCCAGCCAAACTCCGCGCCTAGATAATTACGCACCAGAATATGGCTAACGGGCACGCATGCAGCAGTCGTGAGCGCCATGGCGGTAAACTTTGTCAGGTTTATCGCAATTTGCCTGTCTAACTTTCCGAGCAGATTGGAAAATTGAAACCATTCGGTTCTGTAACACAGCAGGCATGTCACGAGGAAGGCGATAGACTGATACAGCACCAATGAAATCAGCGCACCATATAGACCAAACTGTCTCACCATAATAATAATAACTAGTAGAGAAAGGAGGCTTCCACCGATATTAGCCAGTATGTATCGATTAATTTCCTTTTTACCATTAAGGATCGCAAGCAATAATGTATTAAATGAAAAGAATATAACGGTAGCCGCACACCAGATAAATACGCTGTACAAGGCCTCATCATTAAAACACCACACAGCCAACGGCTTGCTGAATATAACGATAAGCACTGATGTCAATACAGATCCCATACAGGCAATCGTACCCGCCGTGCGCCAAACCCGGCGCTGGGCATCTTCATCGTTTTGATATTCAGCCGTGTACTTCGTGACGCCAGTACTGATGGCCCCTGTCGAGAACGTCGTTACCATTTGCACGGCGTTCTGAAACTGCCCCAGGGCAGCGTAGCCCGACGGGCCCACATAGATGGCCAACATTTTATTGATGCCCAGCAAGGTGAGCATCTTGATAACGACCGCGATACCGTTGAGGAAGCTTGTTCTGAGCAGCGTCATATTCAGGCGTCTATAGAGAAAGCGTTGCAGGCCTCAACGACACTTTGGACTTCTGAATCGGTCATGATCGGGCTCATCGGCAAGCTCAATACTTCGCGATGAATGCGCTCTGTGGTAGGAAGCGATTTATTATAAAACTCGGCGCTTGCATAGGCCTGCTGCTGATGAGGCGGAATCGGATAGTGAATTAATGTTTGAATACCCGACGCGTTGAGATGATGTATCAGTTTTTCCCGCACCTCGGAGCGCACCACGAACAGGTGCCAGACGTGAGAAAAATGCTTCAGTACATCGACGTCGCTGCCCAAGGGCAGTTTAATCAAGGGATTTTTAATGCCATTCATATAAAGGCTTGCCACACGCCGACGAGCCTCGGTCTGTGCCTGCAGGTACTTGAGCTTGACGCTCAACATTGCGGCTTGAATCTCATCCAGGCGGCTATTTACGCCTTGCACCAAATTCTTATACTTTTCGTGTGAACCGTAATTTCGCAGAGCCTGAATCATGCTGACTAACTCAGCATCGTTAGACGTGATGGCGCCTGCGTCACCCAACGCCCCCAGGTTTTTACCTGGGTAGAAACTGAAACCGGACGCGTCACCCCAGTTACCAGCACTTCTGCCGTCGATCTGCGCACCATGCGCCTGGGCACAGTCCTCGAGTACCAGTAGATTCTCACGCTCGGCAATCCTATTGATCGCGCGCATATCGGCCAGTTGCCCATAGAGATGGACCGGCAGGATCAATCGAGTTTTCGCCGTCAGCGCACGCTCGACCTTCTCAGGACAAAGATTGTATGTATTTTCGTCAGGCTCGACCAAAACCGGTTTCAGGTTGTTTTCCGTCACGGCCAGCAGCGTTGCGATGTAGGTGTTGGCCGGAACGATGACTTCATCGCCGTCCTTGAGCTTGCCCAGCTCTTTCCAGGCACGAATGGTCAGTGTCAAAGCATCAAGGCCGTTGGCAACGCCGACGGTATGGCTGGCACCGGTATAAGTGGAAAACTCTTCCTCGAAGCGCTTGAGAAACTCACCTTGAATGTACCAGCCCGAGTCGATGACACGCGTAGCCGCCTCAACGAGCTCTTCACGGAGAGCGTTGTTCAATGACTTTAGATCGAGAAATTGAATCATCAAAAATACCTGACGTAGGTGCTTCATTATTAGGTGCGTGAGGGCACAGAAGGCCTCTGCGCCACCGCAAATTCATGCCCTCTTTGATCCGACTAGGATCGGAAATCCGGGCTGCGATGCCTGATCGCTCCAAGCGTCACGCTTGATTGATCGGCTCCGCGAAATTTTCCATCTTTAACTGTGCGCGTATGTGTTATCGACGCTGGGGCGTTGATGATACAGCGCCTATTCTCTAATTCAACAAAACTGAATGATGAAAAAGCGACTAACGTTGAAAGGGCTGCCCAAAATGATACTAATCTGCCACGCCCCATTAGTGCGCAACTATTAAATAGCTCGCTAACTTATTCGGTGTATAAGACCTTCAACAGCTTTCGCATAATGAGCCTACAGAAAATACGCACGCCAAACGGCGCCCTTACTGAGTCGTCGCACCAGCGTTTGCTGATTTGTTCGCTGCTCGATTCAAAGCGGAGGGTCAATCGTTCCAGAGCAATAATCCCTACTTGCGTTGTATTGGAGGGTAATCACAAGCAATACGGGCGACCGCGGACGCTGCCATCCGAGACACTAATGACAGAAATTTGCTTTGAGGTAAAACGAGTTGAAGCTGCGCAGAGGGCAGTTTTGCAAGATGGGTATACAGAAATTTTTAATTTTACACGTTGTTAATCTATCTACGAACCTGACACTGCAACCAAATAGGGCGCATTACGCGCTATCTTTCAGCAGCATTTTCCCGCTTAGCCTGAATCTAAAATCTGACACCTAACACCTAACACGTCAGACATACGTGTAGTACATATCCGAGCACTCAGAGTGCGGCACCTGAAGACTCAAACAAGAAACATTGGAACGGCTAACCTCTGGATATCCAACTGCGGCGCTAAAAACGCTGGCCAACCCTATTACATCCATACGCCGCCATCAGACACCTTACAGTCGAAGCCCTACACGCTAGAGCTTTAGCTGTTAAACAACGGCCTCACCGCACGTCTTGGGATCAGGATAGACTGTTAACCACGCGCTGCCGAGATCGACCTGTGGCGCCGACTACGCGCCAACCCAACGCCTAGCAGTGGACCGATCAACATCCCGATGATTAACGCGACTACTACAAATACCGACACTGGCATCTGTACAGTCGTCCAGCCCAGGAATGAAAGGGCCACGCTCTGCTGGTTTTCCAGCACAAAGCCTAAAATCACTAGCGCAACAATCAACGCTACCAGCACAAAAACAACGCGCTTTGCTCCACGCATAAACTTCTCCTACCCCAAAAAGACTCAGACGCCTTCTTCTTCGTCTTCGTTCACCCGGTCCCGCAATTCCTTTCCTGGCTTGAAGTGAGGCACAAACTTGCCATCAAGGCTGACTGACTGCCCGGTTTTAGGGTTACGGCCGACGCGCGGTGCGCGGTAATGCAAGGAGAAGCTGCCAAAACCACGGATCTCAATCCGATCCCCAGTAGCCAAACATTGGGACATTTGCTCAAGCATAGTCTTGATAGCCAGCTCTACATCCTTGGATGAAAGCAGCCCTTGATGGGTGACAATTCGTTCGATCAACTCCGACTTCGTCATATTTTTCCCTTCTTTTTCAAGCAGCTAGGAAAAGCGCTTCAAAGGTTTTAGCATGACTTGATGAATTTGAACAGCCCACTCGACAACTTATCTGCTGCATAGGCGGACACCCGCAACATGCGCCTTTGAGCCTCAATTACAGATCACCAGCATAGTGCGAGTTACAGCGCCGGCGGGATTCCAGCCGAACAGGTAGTCGCCCTCTTCGTCCTTGGCATCGCTGGATCGGGTGATGACCTTATAGCCTTGCATCTTGCACTCGCGGGCAGCGCGCTTCTCGCACTTGCTCCAATTGCCACCAAGGCCCGAACAGTCGACCTCGATACCGCTGACACCACGCTTGACATGAGTTTTGGCGCTGGTGGTAGAGCAGCCAGCAAGCATGACTACGGCGAAGATTAAAATAAACTTGTTCATCCAAATCCTTATTGAAACAACATCACTGACAACCGTGCTTTTAATAAAACTATAGCCAGTTCTGACACTATGCAGCGCACCTTGGTTCTCAGTATTGATTCAACGAATTTCAGGCACAAAAAAGGGCGACCGAAGTCGCCCTTTTTCTATGGTCTGACAGAACTTAGTTCTGTTTTTCCATCTGTGCACGCAGCAGGTCGCCCAGAGTGGTAGGACCAGCAGAAGGCTCAGAAGAGGCTGGCTTGTCGCGCAGGCTCTGAATGGCTTCTTTCTCTTCGATCTCGTCTTTCGACTTGATGGAGAGCTGGATTACGCGGCTCTTGCGGTCAACGCTGATGATCTTGGCTTCTACTTCCTGGCCTTCTTTCAGAACGTTACGTGCGTCTTCAACGCGGTCACGGCTGATTTCGGAGGCTTTCAGAGTCGCTTCGATATCGTCGGCCAGAGTGATGATGGCGCCTTTAGCGTCAACTTCTTTCACAGTGCCTTTAACGATTGCGCCTTTGTCGTTCTCTTGAACGTACTCGGAGAACGGATCGCTTTCCAGTTGCTTGATACCCAGGGAGATGCGCTCGCGCTCTGGGTCAACCGACAGGATAACGGTGTCCAGCTCGTCGCCCTTCTTGAAACGACGAACAGCTTCTTCGCCAACTTCGTTCCAGGAGATGTCGGACAGGTGAACCAGGCCGTCGATGCCGCCGTCCAGACCAATGAAGATACCGAAATCGGTGATCGACTTGATGGTGCCGGAGATTTTATCGCCCTTGTTGAACTGGCCAGAGAAATCTTCCCATGGGTTAGATTTGCACTGCTTGATGCCCAGGGAGATACGACGACGCTCTTCGTCGATGTCCAGAACCATAACTTCCACTTCGTCGCCGACTTGTACGACTTTCGAAGGGTGGATGTTTTTGTTGGTCCAGTCCATTTCGGAAACGTGTACCAGGCCTTCCACGCCTTCTTCCAGCTCTGCGAAGCAGCCGTAGTCGGTCAGGTTGGTAACACGCGCGGTTACGCGGGTGCTTTCTGGGTAACGAGCTTTGATAGCAACCCATGGATCTTCGCCCAGCTGCTTCAAGCCCAGGGAAACGCGGTTACGCTCACGATCGTACTTCAGAACCTTGACATCGATCTCGTCGCCAACGTTGACGATTTCGGAAGGATGCTTGATACGCTTCCAAGCCATGTCGGTAATGTGCAGCAGGCCATCGACGCCACCCAGATCGACGAATGCGCCGTAATCGGTGAGGTTCTTGACGATACCTTTGACTTGTTGGCCTTCCTGCAGGGATTCCAGCAGAGCTTCACGCTCGGCGGAGTTCTCTGCTTCCAGGACGCTGCGACGGGAAACGACAACGTTGTTGCGCTTCTGGTCGAGTTTGATGACCTTGAATTCGAGTTCTTTGCCTTCCAGGTGCGTGGTGTCGCGCACTGGACGAACGTCGACCAAAGAACCTGGCAGGAACGCACGGATGCCGTTAACGTCGACAGTGAAGCCGCCTTTAACCTTACCGTTGATGACGCCCTTGACCACTTCTTCAGCTGCGAAGGCTGCTTCGAGAACAATCCAGCATTCAGCGCGCTTGGCTTTTTCACGGGACAGCTTGGTTTCACCGAAACCGTCTTCAACCGAGTCCAGAGCAACGTGAACTTCGTCACCGACATTGATAGTCAGGTCACCAGCATCGTTGTAGAACTGTTCCAGCGGGATCAGAGCTTCAGACTTCAGACCAGCGTGAACGGTTACCCAGCGAGCTTGGTAATCGATATCAACGATAACACCGGTGATGATGGAGCCTGCCTGAAGGTTCAGGGTTTTTAGGCTTTCTTCAAAGAGTTCCGCAAAGCTTTCGCTCATTTTAATTCCTGTTGATAAGGGCGAAGAATACGCCCATCTCCACACCCCAGACGGTGTGGGTCAGTTTCAATTAAAAGAAGCACCGCAGGACTATGACTGGTCCCCTGCAGCCTTCTTGGTCACCCGGCGATATCGCGAATGGCGATTTCACTCAAGATGCGTTCCAGCACCTGCTCGATGGATAACTCCGTGGAATCCAGCTGTATGGCGTCAGCCGCCGGCTTGAGCGGGGCTACCGCACGCTGGGTATCACGCTCATCGCGTGCACGGATCTCATCTAGCAGACTCGACAGACTAACACCATCGACTTTGCCCTTCAACTGCAAGTAACGGCGGCGCGCCCGCTCTTCGGCGCTGGCGGTCAGGAAAATCTTCAACGGCGCATCTGGAAACACCACGGTGCCCATGTCGCGACCATCCGCGACCAGGCCCGGCGGCTCCTGAAACGCCCGCTGGCGCTGCAGCAGCGCGTCCCGCACGGCCGGCAGCGCGGCAACCTGGGAGGCCCAGGAGCCAACTTGTTCATTACGCAGATCATCGGTCACATCATCGCCTTCGAGGATGATGCGTTGCGGATGACCTTCCGTCGCGCCGACGAACTGCACATCAAGATGCGCCGCCAGCAGCTTCAGGGATTCTTCGTTGGTCAGGTCGACGCCGTGGTTACGCGCGGCAAAGGCCAGCAAACGGTACAGCGCGCCGGAGTCCAGCAGGCACCAGCCCAGGCGCTTGGCCAGAATGCCGGCAATCGTGCCTTTGCCCGAGCCGCTTGGCCCGTCGATGGTAATCACCGGTGCTTTGATATTCACAATTGAGCCTCTTGGGCAACACGAATGCCGACATGGGCACACAGTGTAAGAAAGTTCGGAAAAGATGTAGCCACATTGGCACAGTCACGGATACGAATCGGCGCTGTCGCCCGCAGCGACGCCACACTGAAGGCCATGGCAATCCGGTGATCGCCATGGGAATGCACCTCGCCGCCGCCTATCAGGCCACCGTCAATGATAATCCCATCAGGTGTCGGTTCACACTTCACGCCCAATGCCAGCAGACCGTCGGCCATTACCTGGATACGGTCGGATTCCTTCACGCGCAATTCTGCAGCGCCGCGCAACACGGTACGGCCCTGAGCACAGGCCGCCGCGATGAACAACACCGGAAACTCATCAATCGCCAGCGGCACCAACGCCTCAGGAATCTCGATGCCGTTCAGCGCAGCAGCACGCACGCGCAGATCGGCGACCGGCTCACCGCCGACCTCACGCAGGTTTTCCAGCGTGATGTCCGCGCCCATCAGACGCAGGATATCGATCACGCCGGTCCGTGTCGGATTGATCCCCACATGCTCCAGCAACAGCTCGGAGCCTTCGGCAATCGACGCCGCGACCAGAAAGAATGCAGAAGAAGAAATGTCCCCTGGCACCTCAATATGCGTGGCGGTCAACGCATGGCCCGACTCGACCGACACCGTAGCGCCCTGCACCTGCACCGGGTACCCGAAGCCGCGCAGCATGCGCTCGGTGTGGTCACGGGTCGGCGCAGGCTCGGTCACCGAGGTTTTACCCTCGGCATACAAACCTGCCAGCAACAGGCAGGATTTGACCTGTGCACTGGCCATTGGCAGCGTATAGGTCAGACCTTTTAATGCCTGACCTCCACGAATAGTCAACGGCGGACGCCCTTCCGGCCCGGTTTCAATCACCGCGCCCATTTCGCGCAGTGGCTTGGCCACGCGGCTCATCGGGCGCTTGGACAGCGAGGCATCGCCGGTCAACACACTGTCAAAGCGCTGCGCCGCCAGCAAGCCGGACAACAGGCGCATCGATGTTCCGGAGTTGCCCAGGTAGATCGGCCCCGGCGCCGGTTTCAAGCCATGCAGGCCAACACCATGGATGATCACGCGCCCATGGTGTGGCCCCTCAATCACCACGCCCATGTCGCGAAACGCCTGCAAGGTCGCCAGGGCATCTTCGCCCTCAAGGAAACCCTCAACCTCGGTGACGCCATCGGCCAATGAGCCGAGCATGATCGAGCGATGAGAGATCGACTTGTCGCCCGGCACCCGAATCTGTCCGCTCAAGCGACCACCCGGGCTGGCGAGGAAGGTCTGCTCATCGGCGTTCACAGCAGTTTCCATATAGGCCCGGCGCGCCAGAATTTTGCTGAAATGTTCACGCGCCACCCGCGCACGGGTAAACACGCCCAATAATTGATGGCCATCCCCGGCATCGACCGCGTCGCGCAAGGCGTCGAGGTCGCTGCGGAAGGTGTCCAGGGTGCGCAACACCGCCTCGCGATTGGCAAGGAAGATGTCATGCCACATCACCGGATCACTGCCGGCGATACGCGTGAAATCGCGGAAACCACCCGCGGCGTAGCGGAAAATATCGAGATTTTCGTTACGTTTAGCCAGCGAGTCCACCAGACCAAAAGCCAGCAGATGCGGCAAATGACTGGTCGCCGCCAGCACCTCGTCGTGACGCTCGACCTGCATGTGCTCCACATCAGCACCCAGCTCGCGCCATAAGCGATCGACCACAGCCAAGGCTGCCGGGTCGGTTTGCTCAAGCGGCGTCAGGATCACTTTATGACGACGGAACAACTGCGCATTGGACGCCTCGACACCACTCTGCTCGGAACCGGCAATCGGGTGGCCCGGTACAAACCGCGCCGGCATGCCGCCAAACGCCCGTTGCGCCGCGCGCACCACATTGCCTTTGGCACTGCCGACATCCGTTAGAATCGCCTGCCCCAAGTCCATGCCGGCCAGCAAGGCCAGCAGCTTCTCCATCGCCAGAATCGGCACCGCGAGCTGGATCACGTCCGCCCCCTGGCACGCCAGCGCCAGGTCTGCTTCACAGCGATCCACCACGCCCAACTCAACCGCCAACTTGCGCGATTGCGGGTCCAGGTCCACCCCGACCACTTCGCCACACAGCCCGCTTTCGCGCAGGCCTTTGGCAAACGAGCCACCGATCAACCCCAGACCGACCACCACCAGGCGACCGATCATAGGCACAGCAGGTTGCAATGCAGTGACATCAACCACGAGCCAGAACCTTGGCCAATGCCTCCAGGAAGCGGCTGTTTTCCGCCGGCAAACCGATGGTGATACGCAGGTGGTTCGGCATGCCGTAGTTGGCCACCGGACGCACGATCACGCCTTCGCGCAGCAGCCCCTGGAATACCGGGGCGGCGACTTGAGCAAGATCGACGCAAATGAAGTTGCCCTTGGACGGAATCCAGCCCAGGCCCAACTCACGAAAACCTTCCTGCAGTTGCAGCATGCCGCTTTCGTTGATGCGACGACCTTCTTCCAGGTACTCGGCATCTTTCACCGCCGCACACGCCGCCGCCAGGGCAAGGCTGTTGACGTTGAACGGTTGGCGCACGCGGTTCAGCACGTCGGCCACCACCGCCGTCGACAAGCCGTAGCCAACCCGCAGCGAGGCCAGGCCATAGGCTTTGGAGAAGGTGCGCGATACCAGCAGGTTCGGGTAAGCCGCGAGAAAATCCAGGCCATCCGGCAGGTCGCTGCCTTCGGCGTACTCGATGTAGGCCTCGTCCAGCACCACCAGCACATGCGCCGGCACGTCTTGCAGGAAGTCGTTCAACGCCTGCGCATCGAACCAGGTGCCGGTCGGGTTATTCGGGTTGGCGATAAACACCACGCGGGTCTGGGCGTCGATGGCCGCCAGCATGGCCGGCAGGTCGTGACCCCAGTCCTTGGCCGGAATAACCCGCGCGTCGGCGCCGACCGCCTGAGTGACGATCGGGTAGACGGCAAACGCGTGCTCGCTGAACACGGCATTCAGGCCAGGCGCCAGGTAGGCACGGCCGACCAATTCAAGGATGTCGTTGGAGCCGTTACCCAGGGTCACCTGGTTCAACTCGACCCGGCAGTTTTCCGCCAGCAGGGACTTAAGGGCAAAGCCATTACCGTCCGGGTAGCGGGTCAGCTCGGCCAACTCCTTACGAATCGCCGCCAGCACCTTGGGGCTCGGGCCCAGCGGGTTTTCGTTGCTGGCCAGCTTGACGATCTTCGACGGGTCCAGGTTCAACTCACGCGCCAGCTCGTCCACAGGCTTGCCGGGAACGTAAGGCGACAGTTGTTGCACGCCCGGCTGAGCCAGGGCGAGGAAGTTGCCACTCATGTTAAAGCCTCACAAAACCGCTTTCGGGTAAGAGCCCAGCACCTTGAGTGCCACGGCTTCCTGACTGATTTTCTCCAGCACACCTTTAACCAATGGGTCGCGGTGATGGCCGATGAAGTCGATAAAGAACACATAAGTCCATTTACCGCTGCGCGAAGGACGTGTCTCGATTCGCGTCAGGTCAATCCCGTTGTCGTGGAACGGCACCAGCAGCTCATGCAGCGCACCGGGCTTGTTGCTCATGGAGACAATGATAGAGGTCTTGTCGTCGCCGGTCGGCGGCACTTCCTGGCTGCCAATCATCAGGAAGCGCGTGGAGTTGTCCGGGCGGTCCTCGATTTTCTCGGCCAGGCGCGTCAGGCCATACAGGCCCGCAGCCATGTCACCGGCAATCGCGGCCGAATTCCACTCGCCCTTGACCCGCTTTGCCGCTTCGGCGTTGCTGGACACCGCTACGCGCTCGACATTCGGGTAATGCGCGTCCAGCCACTTGCGGCACTGGGCCAGTGACTGGGCGTGGGAATAGATGCGGCTGATGCTGTCGGTCTTGGTGTTCTCGCCCACCAACAAGTGGTGGTGAATACGCAGCTCGACCTCTCCGCAGATCACCATGTCGTGCTCAAGGAAGCTGTCCAGCGTGTGGTTGACCGCGCCTTCGGTGGAGTTTTCCACGGGCACCACGCCAAAGTTCACCGCACCGGCCGCCACTTCACGGAACACTTCGTCAATCGCTGCCATCGGCTTGCTGATCACCGCGTGGCCGAAATGCTTCATGGCCGCCGCTTGCGTGAAAGTGCCTTCCGGTCCGAGGTACGCGACTTTCAACGGCTGCTCGAGGGCCAGGCACGAGGACATGATTTCACGGAACAACCGCGCCATTTCTTCGTTGCCCAACGGCCCCTTGTTGCGTTCCATCACGCGCTTGAGCACCTGGGCTTCGCGCTCAGGCCGGTAGAAAACCGGCACTTCGCCTTCAGCCAAGGATGCCATTTTTACCCGTGCCACTTCCTGGGCGCACCGCGCGCGCTCACTGATCAGCTCCAGTACTTTCTCGTCCAGGCTGTCAATGCGTACACGCAGGGCCTTGAGTTCTTGCTCAGACATTAGCCGTGTTCCTTTTCGAACTCTGCCATGTAGGCAACCAGCGCGTTGATCGCGTTGATGTCGACAGCGTTGTAGATGGAGGCGCGCATGCCACCGACCGAACGGTGGCCCTTGAGGTTCAGCAGGCCACGTGCGTCGGCACCGGCCAGGAACGGCTTGTCCAGGCGGTCATCAGCCAGACGGAACGGCACGTTCATCCACGAGCGGTCAGTGAGGTTGATTGGGTTGCTGTACAGGCCGCTGGCGTCAATGAAGTCGTACAGGGTGCGCTTCTTCTCTTCGTTGAGCTTGCCCATGGCGGCGACACCGCCCTGCTCCTTGAGCCACTCGAACACCAGGCCCGAGAGGTACCAGGCAAATGCCGGCGGCGTGTTGTACATCGAGCCGTTGTCAGCCGCGACCTTGTAATTGAGCATGGTCGGGCACACCGAACGGGCGCGACCCAGCAAGTCTTCACGGATGATGTTGACCAGGATGCCGCTCGGGCCGATGTTCTTCTGCGCCCCGGCGTAGATCATGCCGTACTTGGACACATCGATCGGGCGCGAGAGGATGTCCGAGGACATGTCGCACACCAACGGCACATCGCCCACTTCCGGCACCCAGTCAAACTCCAGGCCGCCGATGGTTTCGTTGGCGACGTAGTGAACGTAGGCCGCATCCGCAGACAGCTTCCACTCGTTCTGACCCGGGATGGCGAAGTAATCGTAAGGCTTGGCGGTGCCTGCGACATTGACGTGGCCGTAACGTGAGGCCTCTTCAATGGCCTTCTGCCCCCAGATACCGGTGTCGATATAGTCGGCCGTGCCGCCTTCGGGCAGCAGGTTCAGCGGCAGTTGAGCAAACTGCTGGCTCGCGCCGCCTTGCAGGAACAGCACTTTGTAGTTTGAAGGGATGTCCAGCAAGTCGCGTAGATCCTGCTCGGCCTTGGTGGCAATGGACACGAACTCATCGCTGCGATGGCTCATTTCCATCACGGAGAGGCCTTTTCCATGCCAGTCGAGGAGTTCACCCTGCGCGCGCTGCAGGACTGCTTCAGGAAGCGCCGCGGGACCGGCACAGAAGTTATAGGCTCTCTTGCTCACATCCAATCTCACTCTGATCTGGTGGTAGTCACACAAACATATCAGCCGACACCCAATCCAATGTGGGAGCGGGCTTGCTCGCGAAAGCGATCCAACAGGCGACATCTCTGGTGAATGTCAGTCCGCTTTCGCGAGCAAGCCCGCTCCCACACTCGATCTCCACAGCTGTCGATATTTCCGTTCGGACAAACAACAAGGGGGCGAATCTTCATCCGCCCCCTGTGTGTCCGCTTATTCCTGCGGTTCTTCTTCGTCTGCGGCAGCATCGAGGGTTGGCTCGTCGACGTTGTCATCGCCAGCTGCGATCACCTCGCCGTCGAATTCCTCACCTTCTTCCAGCTCTTCGCCTTCAACTTCCGACGGTTCCTGCACACGCTCCAGGCCGACCAGTTTTTCATCCTTGGCCAGCTTGATCAGGGTCACACCCTGGGTGTTACGGCCCAGGCTCGACACTTCGGCCACACGGGTACGCACCAGGGTGCCCTGGTCGGAAATCAGCATGATTTCCTCGCCATCGAGCACCTGCACCGCGCCGACCAGACGGCCGTTGCGATCGTTGCTGACCATGGCGATAACGCCCTGGCCGCCACGCTTGTACTCCGGGAACTCGGTAATCGCGGTGCGCTTGCCATAACCACGCGCCGACGCGGTGAGGATCTGGCTGCCTTCTTCCGGAATCAGCATCGAAATCAGCTTCTGCCCTTCTGGCAGACGCATGCCGCGCACACCGCGGGCGGTACGGCCCATGGCACGCACGTCGGATTCCTTGAAGCGCGTTACTTTGCCGCCGTCCGAGAACAGCATGACTTCACGCTCGCCGTCGGTGATGGCAGCGGAGATCAGCACGTCGCCTTCGTCCAGTTCCAGGGCGATCAGGCCCACGCTGCGCTGACGGCTGAAGGATTCCAGCGGGGTCTTCTTCACGGTGCCTTTGGCGGTGGCCATGAAGATGAAGTGACCTTCGGTGTACTCATCGACCGGCAGCATGGTGGTGATGTATTCGTCACTGTCCAGCGGCAGCAGGTTGACCAACGGGCGACCACGGGCGGCACGCGAGGCTTCCGGGATTTCGTAGGTTTTCAGCCAGTACACTTTGCCTTTGCTGGAAAACAGCAGCAGCGTGGTGTGGCTGTTGGCGACCAGCAGGTGAGCAATGTAGTCCTCATCCTTCACGCCGGTAGCCGATTTGCCTTTACCGCCACGACGCTGGGCCTGGTACGCAGCCAACGGCTGGGTCTTGGCATAGCCACCGTGGGAGATGGTCACCACGCGCTCTTCTTCCGGGATCATGTCACCCAGGGTCAGGTCGAGGCGGGCATCAAGGATTTCGGTGCGACGCACATCGCCGTATTCGGCGCGGATCACTTCCAGTTCTTCGCGGATCACTTCCATCAGGCGCACGGCGCTGCTGAGGATGCGGATCAACTCGCCGATCTGGTTGAGGATTTCCTGGTACTCGGCCAGCAGCTTCTCGTGCTCCAGACCGGTCAGGCGGTGCAGGCGCAGTTCCAGAATGGCCTGGGCCTGTTCCGGCGACAGGAAATACTTGCCGTCACGCAGACCGTATTGCGGGTCGAGGGTCTCAGGGCGGCACGAGTCGGCGCCGGCGCGCTCAACCATCGCCACAACGGCGCTGGATTCCCACGGCATCTTGATCAGCGCTTCTTTAGCTTCCGACGGCGTCGGCGAAGCCTTGATCAGGGCGATGACCGGGTCGATGTTCGACAGGGCAACGGCCTGGCCTTCGAGGATGTGACCACGTTCGCGCGCTTTACGCAGTTCGAACACGGTACGGCGGGTAACCACTTCGCGGCGGTGACGCACGAAGGCTTCCAGCAGATCCTTGAGGTTCAGGATGCGCGGACGGCCGTCGATCAGTGCAACCACGTTGATGCCAAACACGCTTTGCAGCTGGGTCTGGGCGTAGAGGTTGTTGAGGATCACCTCAGGCACTTCGCCACGACGCAGCTCGATCACCACGCGCATACCGTCTTTGTCGGACTCGTCGCGCAGCTCGGTGATGCCTTCGAGCTTCTTCTCTTTAACCAGCTCGGCGATCTTTTCGATCAGACGCGCCTTGTTCAACTGGTAAGGCAGCTCGGTGATGACGATCTGTTGACGGCCACCGACCTTGTCGATGTCTTCGATGATCGAGCGGGCGCGCATGTAAATGCGGCCGCGACCGGTGCGGTAGGCTTCGATGATGCCGGCGCGACCGTTGATGATCGCGGCGGTCGGGAAGTCCGGACCGGGGATGTATTGCATCAGCTCATCGACGGTCAGCTCGGGGTTGTCGATAAGCGCCAGGCAACCGTCGATGACTTCACCGAGGTTGTGTGGCGGGATGTTGGTCGCCATGCCCACGGCGATACCGCTGGAGCCGTTGACCAGCAGGTTGGGGATCTTGGTCGGCATGACGGCCGGGATCATTTCGGTGCCGTCGTAGTTCGGCACCCAGTCCACGGTTTCTTTGTGCAGGTCGGCCAGCAGCTCGTGCGCCAGCTTGGTCATGCGCACTTCGGTGTATCGCATGGCCGCAGCGTTGTCGCCGTCGACCGAACCGAAGTTGCCCTGGCCGTCTACCAGCAGGTAGCGCAGGGAAAACGGCTGCGCCATCCGAACGATGGTGTCGTACACCGCAGTGTCGCCGTGAGGGTGATACTTACCGATCACGTCACCGACAACACGGGCAGATTTCTTGTACGGCTTGTTCCAGTCGTTACCCAGCTCGCTCATCGCGAACAGCACACGCCGGTGCACGGGCTTCAAGCCATCGCGCGCATCAGGCAGTGCCCGACCGACAATTACGCTCATCGCGTAGTCGAGGTAGGACTGTTTCAGCTCGTCTTCGATATTGACCGGGAGGATTTCTTTGGCCAGTTCGCCCATGAGAAGCCTGATTCCTTTTTCGGGTGAAACCTCGTCACATCCTATGGGACGAACGAAGCTCGCCGCTGCCGGCAGAGTGCCTGACAACGACTTACGACAAATCAACGAGTTATGACACGGATCTGCACGTTATGGGCAGCCCCTTGAGGCAGCCCTGGAAACCGCCGGATGTTATCACAATCGCCGCCACGCACCTATCCCCCAGATGCGCATGGAGCATAGTAAGTTGACGGATGACGGGCCTGAGGGCGACGAGAGGGGCTCAGAGGTGGGGTGGTGCTGTTTTTTGAGGGCAGATCCAAGGGTTTTATTGACTTATAAGGCCAATCAGGGGCAAGCGCCCTCCCACACTCGAAGTGTGAACACAGTCAAAATGTGGGAGGGGGCTTGCCCCCGATAGCAGCCTGACAGTCACCAACCCCCCTCAATGCAGGCGCTTACGGCACATCAACTTGGCCAGCTTGGCGGTGTCCGGGCGCTCGACGATGCCTTTTTCGGTCACGATCACATCAATCAGATCAGCCGGGGTGACGTCGAACACGGGATTCAAAGCTGCCACATCCAACTGTTGCCCCATGACGTCCAGCAACTCACCGGGATCACGCTCCTCCAGGGCGACGTCTTCGCCCGTGGCCATCATCAAATCGAGTGTCGAGCTGGGCGCCACCACCATAAAGCGCACGCCATGGTGCATCGCGCATACGGCCAACTGATACGTGCCGATCGTGCCGACCACATCACCGTTGGCGGCAATGCAGTCGGCGCCGACCACCACCCACGTCACGCCCTTGGTTTTGAGGATATGCGCGCCAGCCGAGTCAGCATTCACCGTGACCGCAATACCCTCGCCTGCCAGCTCCCACGCCGTCAGCCGCGAACCTTGCAGCCAGGGGCGCGTCTCGTTGACATAGACATGCTCGACCAACCCTTCCAGAAACGCGGCGCGTATCACCCCCAAGGCCGTGCCGACCCCGCCTGTGGCCAGTGCGCCGGCATTGCCGTGGGTCAGGATCGCCTGGGCGTTGCCCTGGTGCTTGCGAATCCGCTCGAGGCCCAACTGGGCCATGACCACATTGGCCTCTCGATCACTTTCATGGATCGCAATCGCTTCCGCTTCCAGCGCCGCCAGCGGCTCGGCGTGCTTCTTGATGCGGTCCAGGCGATCGCGCATGCGCTTCAAGGCCCAGAACAGGTTCGCCGCTGTCGGACGGCTGTCAGCCAACAGTGCGTAGTCTTCTTCCCACGCGGCCTGCCAGTCGCCGCCTTCAGCGATGCGTTCACGCGCGGCGAGCACCAGGCCATAGGCGGCGCTGATACCAATGGCCGGCGCGCCGCGCACCACCATCGTGCGTATGGCATCGGCCACTTCAACCACAGTGGTGCAGGCAACCCAGGACTCCCGAGACGGCAAGGCACGCTGATCGAGCAGGTGCAGCGCGCCATCACGCCATTCGATGGCCTTCACTTTCTCCGCTGCTAACAGTCGGTCGCGCATCCCTTACCCCGCACTCATGAACAAAAGCCGCCGATTATAGCGATCCGCCAGCCAGGACGCTCGGGTATACTTCGCCCTTCTTTTATAGCTGCCCGGGAAGAAGCCTGCGATGACCTCCACTGCCGCCCCGCTCGACTTATTGCTGCTGCCGACTTGGCTGGTACCTGTCGAACCTGCCGGCGTGGTGCTCAAGGAACATGGCCTGGGCATCCGCGATGGTCGCATCGCCTTTATCGGGCCACGGGCCGCGGCATTGAAGCTGGCCGCCACCGAGGTGCGCGAGCTGCCGGGCATGCTGCTCAGCCCGGGCTTGATCAACGCCCACGGCCATGCGGCGATGAGCCTGTTTCGCGGGCTGGCCGACGATCTGCCGCTAATGACCTGGCTGGAAAAACACATCTGGCCCGCCGAAGCCAAGTGGGTCGATGAAGCCTTCGTGCGCGACGGCACCGACCTGGCCATCGCCGAGCAGCTCAAGGGCGGCATCACCTGCTTCTGCGACATGTATTTCTACCCCAAGGTCGCCAGCGACTGCGTGCACAACAGCGGCATGCGCGCGCAGATCGCGATTCCGATCCTCGACTTCCCGATTCCCGGCGCCAGCACGGCCGACGAGGCGATTCGCCAGGGCGTCGAGCTGTTCGGCGACCTCAAGCATCATCCGCGCATCCGGATCACCTTCGGTCCCCACGCGCCGTACACCGTGTGCGATGAAAACCTGGAAAAAATCCGGATAATTGCCGAAGAGCTGGACGCCTCGATCCACATGCACGTGCACGAAACCGCCTTCGAAGTGCAGCAAGCCGTCGAGCAGACCGGCGAACGCCCGCTGGCGCGCCTGGGCCGCCTCGGCCTGCTCGGTCCGCGCTTCCAGGCCGTTCATATGACCCAAATCAGCGAGGACGACCTGGCTTTGCTGGTAGAAAGCAACACCAGCGTCATCCATTGCCCGGAATCGAACCTGAAACTGGCCAGCGGCTTTTGCCCGGTGGAGCGTCTGTGGCAGGCTGGCGTCAACGTGGCGATCGGCACCGACGGCGCCGCCAGCAACAATGACCTCGACCTGCTGGGCGAAACCCGCACCGCCGCCATGCTGGCCAAAGCCGTCGCCGGTTCGGCCACCGCCCTGGACGCCCACCGCGCCCTGCGCATGGCCACGCTCAACGGCGCGCGCGCCATGGGCCTGGAAAGCGAGATTGGCTCGCTGGAGGTCGGCAAGGCTGCCGACATCGTGGCCTTTGATCTTTCGGGGCTGGCGCAACAACCGATCTACGATCCGGTCTCACAGCTTATCTATGCCACCGGACGCGATTGCGTGAAACACCTTTGGGTCGCCGGCAAGCAGTTGCTCGACGACCGGCAATTGACCCGCATGGATGAACAACAGTTGACCGCCACGGCCATTGCCTGGGGCCAACGCATCAGCGGGCACAGCGAATAACGCAGCGTTTGCACCTACGCTTGAACACCTGCAAACCGATTTATCAGATTTAGAGGATTCACCATGAGCAACGTCGACCACGCCGAAATCGCCAAATTCGAAGCCCTGGCTCACCGCTGGTGGGACCGCGAAAGCGAGTTCAAACCCCTGCATGACATCAACCCGCTGCGGGTCAACTGGATTGACGAACGCGTCAACCTGGCCGGCAAAAAGGTACTCGACGTCGGTTGTGGCGGCGGCATCCTCAGCGAAGCGATGGCCCAGCGTGGCGCCACCGTGATGGGCATCGACATGGGCGAAGCCCCACTGGCCGTCGCGCAACTGCACCAGCTGGAATCCGGCGTGAGCGTGGAATACCGCCAGATCACCGCCGAAGCCCTGGCCGAGGAAATGCCCGAGCAGTTCGACGTGGTCACCTGCCTTGAGATGCTCGAGCACGTGCCAGACCCCTCCTCGGTGATCCGCGCCTGTTTCCGCATGGTCAAGCCAGGCGGCCAGGTGTTCTTCTCCACCATCAACCGCAACCCCAAGGCCTACCTGTTCGCGATCATCGGCGCCGAATACATCATGAAGTTGCTGCCGCGCGGCACCCACGACTTCAAGAAATTCATCCGCCCTTCCGAGCTGGGCGCCTGGAGCCGCCAGGCCGGGCTGACCGTCAAAGACATCATCGGCCTGACCTACAACCCGCTGACCAAGCACTACAAGCTGGCCAACGACGTTGACGTCAACTACATGATCCAGACCCTGCGCGAGGAGTAAGCCTGTGAAGTTGCGAGCGGTTCTCTTCGATATGGACGGTACGTTGCTGGACACCGCGCCGGACTTCATCGCGATCTGCCAGGCGATGCGCGCCGACCGCGGCCTGGCGCCGATCAACGACCAGCACATCCGCGATGAAATCTCCGGCGGCGCGCGGGCGATGGTTGCCGTGACCTTCTCGATGGACCCGGAATCCCCAGGTTTTGAAGCCCTGCGCCTGGAGTTTCTGGAGCGCTACCTCAAGGGCTGCGCGATCCACAGCAAGCTCTTCGACGGCATGGAAGAACTGCTGCAGGACATCGAAAAATCCAACCTGGTCTGGGGCGTGGTCACCAACAAGCCGCTGCGCTTTGCCGAACCGATCATGCAGCAACTGGGCCTGGCCGAGCGTTCGGCGCTGCTGATCTGCCCGGACCACGTGAAGAACAGCAAGCCAGACCCGGAGCCGCTGATCCTGGCGTGCAAGATGCTCGACCTGGACCCTGCCAGCGTGCTGTTCGTGGGCGATGACCTGCGCGATATCGAGTCCGGCCGCGACGCCGGCACCCGCACCGCAGCGGTCACGTTCGGCTACATCCACCCGGACGACAACCCCCGCAACTGGGGCGCCGACGTGGTCGTGGACCACCCGTTGGAGCTGCGCAAGGTGCTGGATAACGCACTGTGCAGTTGCTGATTGTTCACCGACTGTTCTGAACGATGAAAATCCAAATGTGGGAGCGGGCTTGCTCGCGAAGGCGGCGTGCCAGTCAATGAATGTGTTAACTGACTCACCGCTTTCGCGAGCAAGCCCGCTCCCACAGGGATCTCCACTGTTCTCAAGCTTGGTGCTGGCAACATCTTGAATTCTGTCGAGGCTATTTATGTTTGATTACTGCGCACGTCCAGAATTGCTCAAAGGCCGGGTGATCCTGGTGACCGGCGCCGGTCGCGGGATTGGCGCGGCGGCGGCAAAAACCTACGCCGCCCATGGCGCTACCGTGCTGTTGCTGGGCAAAACCGAAGCCAACCTGGCTCAGGTGTATGACGAAATCGAAGCGGCAGGCCATCCGCAACCGGTGGTGATCCCGTTCAACCTCGAGACGGCCCTGCCCCATCAATACGATGAGCTGGCCGCGATGATCGAAAAGGAGTTCGGCCACCTCGACGGCCTGCTGCACAACGCCTCGATCATCGGCCCACGCACGCCGATCGAGCAGCTGTCCGGTGAGAATTTCATGCGGGTGATGCACGTCAACGTCAACGCAATGTTCATGCTGACCAGCACGCTGCTGCCGCTGCTCAAGCTGTCCCAGGATGCGTCGGTGGTGTTCACCTCCAGCAGCGTCGGGCGCAAGGGCCGTGCCTACTGGGGCGCGTACGGCGTGTCGAAGTTCGCGACTGAAGGCTTGATGCAAACCCTGGCCGATGAGTTGGAGGATGTCGCGTCGGTGCGCTCCAACAGCATCAACCCAGGTGGCACGCGCACCAGCATGCGTGCACAGGCGTATCCAGGGGAAAACCCGATGGAAAGGCCGGCGCCGGAAGACATCATGCCGGTGTACCTGTACCTGATGGGGCCGGACAGTGCGGGCGTCAATGGGCAGGCGTTTGATGCGCAGTAAAACCTGACACAGCACAAATCAAACTGTGGAACCGGGTTTAAGTGGGAGCTGGCTTGCCTGCGATGGCCTCACCGCGGTGTATCTGACATACCGAGTGGATGCCATCGCAGGCAAGCCAGCTCCCACATTGTTTTGCGGTGTATCTGGGAGGGTTAGTTTTTCACTACTTCTTCCAGGGTGAAGCGCCCCAGCGGGTTCTGCAGGAAGTTGCTCACATTCTTGCGTGAGATGTTGATGTACGGGCTGTAGTACAGGTCGATCCAGTTCACATCCTGTTTTGCCAGTTTCTGCAACTCGATGTACATCTGCTCACGCTTGACCGGATCAGCCTCGATCCGCGCAGTCGCCACCAGCTCCTTGACCTTGTCGTTCTTGTAGCGGGTCATGTAGTTCTGGTTGGTGTCGTGGCCCAGCACGAAAGTGGTTTTCTGGTCCGGGTCGAGGATGTCGTTGGTCCAGTACATCACCGAAATATCGTACTCACCGTCCACCAGCATCTGCCAGCTTTGAGTCGGGTCAACTTTCTGCAGGTTGGCGGTCACGCCGACCTTGGCCAATTGGTCCTTGATGATCACCGCGATCTGCTCGTCGGCTTCGTTGCCGGCGTTGACCACGTAGTTGAGCTTCAAGTCCTTGGCACCGGCCGCCTCCAGCAGCTTTTTGGCGGCGGTCGGGTCATACGGGCGTTGCAGGTTGTTGGCGTAGTGGTACAGCGAGCCTTTGGGGATGTAGGAATAGGCCACGGTGCCCTGACCGTAAGTGGCGGTCTTGACCAGCGATTGTTTGTCGATGGCCATGTCCAGCGCCTCGCGCACTTGCGGTTTGGCCAGCAAGCCGTGGGCGTGGTTGATCAGCAAGTGGTCTTCGCGGGTCGACGGATCTGAGTGGATCACCACGTTCTTGTCTTTTTTCAGCTCTTCCACGCGGGAGAACGGTACGAAGATCGCTGTGTCGAGCTCGTTGTTCTGCACCATGCGCATGCGTGTGTTGTCGTCGGTGACCGATACCCACTCAACGCCATCCAGGCTCACGTTGTTGGCCTGCCAGAAGTTCGGGTTCTTTTTCAGAATCACCCGGTCGCCCTTGCGCCACTCGTCCACGGTAAACGCGCCGGACGTCACCGGGTTTTCCGAGTAAGCGTCTTCGCCCATCTTGGTCATGGCTTTTTCCGACAGGATCGACACCGTCGGCGACGCCAATTGCGAGAGGAAGGCTACAGCCGGAGTTTTCAGGGTGACGACCAGGGTGTGCGGGTCCGACGCCTTGGCCGTGTTGATCAGGCTGAACGGGTCGCTCCACAACGAGGCCTTGTTGTCGCGGATACGCAGCAGGCTGAACGCTGCGTCGTCGGCGGTGATCGGCGAGCCGTCGGAGAACTTCGCCTCGCGCAGTTTGAAGGTGTAGGTCAGGCCGTCCTTGGAAATGTCCCAGCTTTCTGCCAGGCCTGGCTCCATCTTGGTGCCCAGGTTATCCACGCGCACCAGCGTGTCGTAGACGTTGGCGAACACCCAGGTGTCGCGGTTTTGCGCGCTTTTGATCGGGTCAAACGTGGTGCTGTCTTCACGGCAGCCGATGGTCAGCACACCGGCAGCCTGGGCCAGGCCGGCAGTAAGGGACCACGCGGTCAACGTAGCAGCGGCGAGCAACTTCAAGTGGCGCGATTGCATGTCATAACTCCTTGTTCATGAATGGCAGAAGGGGTGAGTGGCGCTTCAAGCACGCAACTGTATCGATGCTCGTGCAGGAAATGCGTCGGCGGCAACACCACGGAACACATCGTTCGGGCGAACCGGCAACGCGGGTGAAAGGCGCAGCCTGTGGGCAAATTCAGCGGGCTCGGTGGCTCACCGGGCAACGGTTCTGCAGGCAACGGCCGATGCGGATCGATCTCGGGGATCGCCTCGATCAGCGCCGCCGTGTACGGATGGCGCGGTGCGGTAAACACCGCTTCCACCGGGCCTTCCTCGACGATTTTGCCCAGGTACATCACCGCCACGCGGTCGCACAGGCGCCGCACGATGGCCAGGTCATGGGCGATAAACAGGATCGCCAGGTTCATGCGCTGCTGCAGTTCCAGCAACAGGTTGATGATCTGGCCCTGGATCGACACATCCAGCGCCGCCACGCATTCATCGGCGATGATCAAGCGCGGTTCCACCGCCAGCGCCCGCGCGATACCGACACGCTGGCACTGGCCGCCGCTTAAAGAGCCGGGTTTGCGGCTGGCCAATTCGGGGCGCAGGCCGACCAGATCGAGCAGTTCATTCACGCGGGCCGGTATCTGCTGCGGCGCCACTTTGCGCTGTACGCGCAACACTTCGGCAAGGGTTTCGCCGATGGTGTGGCGCGGGTTCAGCGCGGCGTACGGGTCCTGGAAAATCATCGCGGTTTCATGGCGCAGGCGGGCGATATCAATAGCGCTGCCATGGGCCATGTCGACGCCATCGAACAGCACCTGGCCGGCGCTGATCGGGTTGAGGTGCAGGATCGCCCGGCCGAGCGTGCTCTTGCCGCTGCCGGACTCGCCAACCAGCCCCAGGGTTTCACCGGCGGCCAGGTTCAGCGAGACACCATTGACCGCCCTCACCCACTGTTTATGCAGGCCAAACAGGCCCGTACCGGGCGCCGCGAAACGCACCTCAAGGTCCTTGATCTGCAACAGGCTCATGATCGGTCTCCCAAGGGATAGTGGCACGCCACCCGCGCACCTTGGGGCAACAACTGCGTGCACAAGGCGCCCGCCTGCGCACAGCGCGGGTTGAAGCGACACCCTTGCGGCAATGCGTCCAGCAACGGCGGCTGGCCGGGAATCGTGCGCAGCAACGCGTGCCCACTGCTGTGGGCAGGCTGACAATCAATCAAGCCGGCGGTGTACGGGTGCTGCGGGTTGGCCAGCAACTCGTATTTGCTGCCGTGCTCGCACAGGCGCCCGGCGTACATCACCGCGATGGAATCACAGGTTTGCGCCACCACACCGAGGTCGTGGGTGATCATGATGATCGACAGGCCGCGCTGATCGCGCAGCTCCAGTAACAGGCGCAGGATTTGCGCCTGTACGGTGACATCGAGGGCGGTGGTCGGCTCGTCGGCAATCAGCACTTCAGGATTACAGCCCAACGCCACAGCGATCATCGCGCGCTGGCGCATGCCGCCGGAAAACTCGTGGGGGTAGTTGTCGACCCGTGCCTTGGGATCGGGAATGCCGACCTGGCGCAGCACGTCGATGGCTTGCAGGCGCGCGTCTTTTTTCGACGCGCCCTGGTGCAGGCGAATGCCCTCGGCGATCTGCTCGCCGATGCGCATCAACGGGTCCAGATGGCTGCTGGGGTTCTGGAAAATCATGCCCAGTTGCCCGCCACGCACGGCGCGCATGCCGGCCTCGTCCAGCGTCAACAGGTCCTGCCCGGCCAGGCGCACAGCAGCGCCTTGCACGCGCAAGTTGGGCGACGGCAGCAGGCGCATCAACCCGCGACAGGCCAGGGTCTTGCCCGAGCCGCTCTCGCCCACCAGGCCAAGGATTTCACCCTCGGCCAAATCAAAGGACACGCGGTCGACCAAGGTGACATCGCGCCCGGCATTGTTGGCGATCACGCTGAGGTCACGCACTTGCAGCAGGCTCATGCGCGATCCCCCAACACTTGCGCCACGCCATCGGCGAGCAGGCTGAAGCCCATGGCCAGCGTGACGATGGCCAGGCCCGGAAAGGTGCAAATCCACCAGGCCGTAGTGATAAACGCCTGCCCTTCGGCCACCATCGTGCCCCACTCGGCGGTCGGCGGTTGCACGCCCAGGCCCAGGTAACTCACGGCGGCGCCATTGAGCAGCACCAGCACGGCGTCAGACATGGAAAACACAATCGAACCGAACATGGCGTTGGGCAGCAAATGCCGGAACAGAATGCGCCCATGGCCAAAGCCCAGGCTTTTGGCGGCCAGCGCAAACTCGCTTTCCTTGAGCACCAGGATCTGCGAGCGGATCAGCCGCGCATACGACACCCAGCCCACCAGCGCCATGGCGATATAAAAGCTTTTCAAGCCTGGGCCGAGAATCGCCATGATCGCCAGCATCAGCACAAGAAACGGGAATGCCAGGATCACGTCGATCACGCGCATGCAGAAGCTGTCGAAACGCCCGCCGATGTAGCCCGAAACCGCGCCGACAAAGGTGCCGATCATGAACGGGAAAATCACCCCGACAATGGCCAGTTGCAGGTCGATGCGCGCGCCCCAGATCACGCGCGAAAGGATGTCCCGGCCGTAGTTATCCGTGCCGAACGGGTGCGCCAGGCTAGGCCCGAGCAAACTGATGTCAGTGTTCTGCGCAATCGGGTCAAAGGGTGCGACCCACGGTGCAAACAGCGCCAGGGCCAACCACACCAGCAGGATCAGCAGGCCCCACGCCGCCGTCAGCCGGCCATTGCGAAAACCAAAACGCAGGCGCAAACGCCACGGAGCAATCAGTGGGCGGCTGCTCATTGCATCTTCACCCGTGGATCGAGGGCCACCGTCACCACGTCGGCAACGAAGTTGACCACCACCGTCGCACAGGCCAGCACCATGGCCACGCCCTGCACCACCATGTAGTCACGGGTGAAAATGCCGCGCACCAGCAATTGGCCGATACCGGGAATCGCGAACAGGCTTTCGATCACCACCGTGCCGCTGATCAGCCAGCCGATGTTCACCGCCAGCAGGTTGACCGCCGGCACCAGCGAATTGGGCAACACATGCCGACGGAACACGGCGGCCTCCGACAGCCCACGCGCCCGCGCGGCGGTGACGTGATCGGCCTGCAATTCCATCAACATGCTCGCGCGCAGGTTGCGCACCAGCACCGCCGACAGCGCCAGGGCGATGGTCAGGCACGGCAGCAGCATATGGTGGGCCTTGTCCAGCCAGGTGCGGCCGTAGCCAGACACCGGGAACAGGCCCCACTTCACACTCAGCAACAGAATCAACATCAAGCCCAGCCAGAACGCCGGCATGCCCAGGCCGACGGTGGTGAACACACGAATCAGGTTGTCCGCCCATCCGCCCTTATTACGCGCCGCCCATGTCGCCAGCGGCAGCGCAATCAACAGCGCCAGCAGCACGCTGCCAAGCACCAGCACCAGGGTCGGCTCGATGCGGGTGACGATCAGCTTCAAGGCATCGACTTTGTACAGCAGCGATTGGCCGAGGTCGCCCTTGAGCAGGTTCTTGAGGAAGTAGAAGTATTGCAGCCACAACGGCTGATCCAGGCCGTATTGGGCGCGGATTTTCAGCAAGGCATCCGGCGTACTGCGCGAGCCGAGCAAGGCCCGGGCCGGGTCGCCCGGGATCGAGCGCACCAGCACAAAGGTGATCAGGCTGATGCCAAACAGCACCGGCAGCAATTGCAGCGGCCGGGACAGCACAAAACGGTAGCGCGCCAGGTTCATCCGTCAGCCCCGGTGACGCGCGAGGAAGTCCAGCAGCACCGGGAAGTACGCGTGGGGCTCCTCATAAAAAGGCATGTGGCTGCTGTTGGGGAACACGTGCAACTCGGCATGCCTGGCGGCCAGCTTCATGCGATGCGCGCAGGCGGGCGTGAGCTCATCGTGCTGGCCGGTGGTGATCAGGATCGGCATCTTGAACTCGGCCATCTCGGGGATGCGGTTCCAGTCCTTGAGGTTGCCGATGTAGAGGAATTCGTTGGGGCCTTGCATGGTTTCGTACGGGCCCATGTTCCAGTCGCCGAGCGAGCGCTTGACCGGCTCCGGCCATTCATCCAGGCGGCAGACGTGGCGGTAGTTGAGCAAGGTGATGGCGGCCTGGTACTGCGGGTGGTCCAGGGTGCCCATGGCTTCATGACGCTGCATCATGGCCACGGTTTCGCTGCCGAGGGCGCCGCGCAGGCGTTCGAGTTCCTGGGACAGGTGCGGGATGTCGCCGACAGTGTTTTCGAGGATCAGGCTTTTCAGCGCATCGGGGTAATGGATGGCGTATTCGATGCCCAGCCAGCCGCCCCAGGAATGCCCGAGCAGGTGCACGCGGCCCAGGTCGAGGGCCTGGCGCACGGTTTCGACTTCTTCGACATAACGGCTGATTTCCCACAAGGAAACATCAGTCGGTCTGGCTGATGCGCCGGTGCCAAGCTGGTCGAATGCAACCACTCGCAGGTTATGCGCTTTGAGCCAGCCATGGGCGTCGCGCAAGTAGTCACACGGCAGGCCCGGGCCGCCATTGAGGCACAAGAGCACCTCATCGCCAGCGCCAAAGCTGTAGACCACGAGGTTATGGCCGTCGACTTGCACGTTGTACTGCTGGTCGGGGGCAATTTCACGCCACATGCATACATTCCTTGTGTTGTATCGGCCTGGCGGGTAGCGGCCGTTTATCAGGCCAACACTACCGAGGATGCCGTGCGTCCATAACCTAGTATTTCTTATAGGTTTGGCCTGGCAGTCCTTCGCCGGGGCGTGGCATTCTACTTGCCGCAAGTCGAGATTCAAATGAATTCGGGAGCAGAACGGATGCTGACCAGGCTGACTGCCTTCAATAATCGTCTGATGCCGGGCAGGAGCCTGGATGAACATATGGACAATACCTTTATCCTGGCCCAGCAACTGGGCTTCGACGCGCTGGTGTACGACTACACGCCGGTGCCCATCGACCAGGACGGCTCGCTGATCACACCCTCGGTGCTGGAGCTGCGCAACACGCCGCCCGACTGGCATGCGTTGTGGTGCAGCGAAGGGTTTTACCAGATCGACCCGGTGCAACACCTGGCCCTGAGCACGGTGTCCCCGTTCGTATGGTCCTACGAGGCAAAAGCCCAGACCGCACTGCAGAAAATCATCGACCCCTGCCACGCCCCCGTGTCTTCTTACCTGCATGAACGCCAACTGACCTGCGGCGTCAGCGTGCCGATTCACCTGCCTCGCGGCGGTTTCGCGTCACTCACCGGCTTGCGCACCGGCAAGGCCAGCACGGTGTTGAAGGATGCGCAGCAGACCCTGGCGGACTTCAGCCTGATCACCCATGCCCTGCAGGAAGCGGCCTACCCGCTGTTCAGCAAAGAGCTGCGCACTTACCCGCATATTCACCTGACCAAACGCGAGCGTGAATGCCTGAAATGGGCTGCCGATGGCCTGACCGCTGCCGAAATCGCCACCCAGTTGAGCCGCTCGCTGGCGGTGGTCACCCTGCACCTGGCGTCGGCGATGCATAAATTGGGGGCCAAGAACCGCGTGCAGGCGGTGGTTCGCGCCACGCATTACCGCTTGCTGGAAGACTGAACCTTCGGCAAAACCTAGCTGTTTTGCTAGTTACTTAAACCTCGTGTGCGGACTATCGTATCCCTGATCCTTTTTTTCAGAGCAGGGTACGAAATGGAATTCATCGAGAAAGTCCGCGAAGGTTATGCGGCATTCGGCGCCTACCAGACCTGGTACCGCGTCACTGGCGACCTGACCACCGGCCGTACACCGTTGGTGATCATCCACGGCGGCCCCGGCTGCACCCATGACTATGTCGACGCCTTCAAAGACGTGGCTGCCAGCGGCCATGCGGTGATTCACTACGACCAGTTGGGCAATGGCCGCTCCACCCATTTGCCGGACAAAGACCCGTCGTTCTGGACCATCGGCCTGTTCCTTGAAGAGTTGAACAACCTGCTGGACCACCTGCAGATCAGCGACAACTACGCGATCCTCGGGCAATCCTGGGGCGGCATGCTCGGCAGCGAGCACGCGATTCTGCAGCCGAAGGGCTTGCGCGCGTTTATCCCGGCCAACTCGCCCACCTGCATGCGCACGTGGGTCAGCGAAGCCAACCGCCTGCGCCAACTGCTGCCTGAAGGCGTGCACGAAACCCTGCTCAAACACGAACAGGCCGGCACCTACCAGGACCCGGAATACCTCGCCGCCTCGCGGATTTTTTATGACCAGCACGTGTGCCGCGTCATCCCGTGGCCGGAAGAAGTGGCCCGCACCTTCGCAGCGGTGGACGCCGACCCGACGGTGTACCACGCCATGAGCGGCCCGACCGAGTTTCACGTGATTGGCAGCCTCAAGGACTGGAATGTGATTGGCCGCCTGTCGGCGATCAATGTGCCGACCCTGGTGATTTCCGGCCGACACGACGAGGCGACGCCACTGGTGGTCAAGCCGTTTCTGGATGAGATCGCGGATGTGCGCTGGGCGCTGTTTGAAGATTCCAGCCACATGCCCCACGTGGAAGAGCGCCAGGCGTGCATGGGGACCGTGGTGAAGTTTCTGGATGAGGTGTGCTCAGTGCCGCACAACGTCCTCAAGGCGGGCTAATTCCCACTGTGGGAGCGGGCTTGCTCGCGAATGCTGGGTGTCAGCCAAGGAAGGTTTCGACTGATCCAGCGCATTCGCGAGCAAGCCCGCTCCCACATTTTTAGACTTCGGTGGTTTCAGGTTTTACGGCCTTCCTTGGCACGTCAGCCACCACCGGAATCTCTTTCCCTTCAGCATCAAACAACTTGCCGCCGCTGAAGTAATCCCCATCGCGCAATGCCGCCACATCGTGGAAGCACAAACTGCGCTCAGTGCCCGCCACGAACACCGACTGCTGGTCCGAGTTACCCGCAGTGAAGTGGTTGAACGCCAGGTTCAGCAGGATCGCCATGATCGCCGACGAACTGATGCCCGAGTGGAAAATGGTCGCGAACCAGGTGGGGAAGTGGTCGTAGAAGTTCGGCGCCGCGATGGGGATCATGCCGAAGCCGATAGACGTGGCCACGATGATCAGGTTCATGTTGTTGCGGTAATCCACCTTGGACAGCGTGCGAATACCACTGGCCGCCACGGTGCCGAACAGCACGATCCCGGCGCCGCCGAGCACCGATGTCGGCACGGCCGCGATCACCCGGCCCATAAACGGCAACAGCCCCAGCACCACCAGAAACACCCCACCCGTGGCCACCACAAAGCGGCTCTTTACCCCGGTCACCGCCACCAGGCCGACGTTCTGGGCGAACGCGCTTTGGGTGAATGAACCGAAGATCGGCGCGAACATGCTCGACAGCATGTCGGCGCGCAAACCATTACCCAGGCGCTTGGAATCGACCTTGGTGTCGATGATCTCGCCCACCGCGAGGATGTCCGCCGAGGTTTCCACCAGGGTGACCATCACCACGATGCACATGGAAATGATTGCCGCCACCTGAAAGGTCGGCATGCCGAAATGGAACGGCGTGGGGAAACCGAACATGGGCCCCTGGGCCACACCGGAGAAATCCGCCATGCCCAGAAACACCGCGATCACAGTGCCGATCACCATCGCCAACAGAATCGACAGCCGCGAAATGGCCGCGCTGCCGATCTTGCTCAGCAGCAACACCAGCACCAGGGTCAACGCGGCGAGGCCGATATTGGCCATGCTGCCGAAATCCGCCGCGCGGCTGTTGCCGCCCATGGCCCAGCGTGCCGCCACGGGCATCAGTGTGAGGCCAATGGTGGTGATCACAATGCCGGTGACCAACGGCGGAAAAAACTTGGTGATCCGTGAGAACACCGGCGTGATCAGCAAGCCGATAAACGACGCGGCCATCACCGCGCCGAGAATCGCCGGTAGTCCGCCGGCGCCATCACTGCCGACTATCGCCACCATGGTCGCCACACCGGCAAAGGACACGCCCTGCACCAGCGGCAGCTGGCAGCCAAAAAATGGCAGGCCCAGGGTCTGCAACAGCGTGGCCAGGCCACCGGCAAACAGCGACGCGGCGATCAACAGGCCGATATCCGCCGGCGACAAACCGGCCGCCTGGCCGACGATCAACGGCACGGCAACGATGCCGCCGTACATGGTGAGCACATGCTGCAGGCCGTAAGCCATGTTGGCGGCGGTGCCAAGATTCTCATCTTCTGGCCGCTGCGGTGACGCCTTCGGGATAGTCATGGTGAGGGGTTCTCTGTTTTTGTTGTGCGAACACTGTATGCAATGTTTGGACTGTATGTCCATAGAGTTGTATACAATCAATCGAACAAGATACCCTCCATCGGCGTTACAAAAACAATCCGGCCGTCATGAGCCAGAACGCCAAAGGACCTAAAACAATGAAAAAGGCATTACAGGGCGCAACCGTTGCATTGACCCTTCTCGGCGGTGGGGAGGCTGTCGCGGTGGAATGGATGAACAACAGCGTAGGATTTCGCTACGGCCAACACTTCACCAATCCGAACAACCCCGATGACTTCAGCAAACGCATCTACAGCTTTACCCACGCCAGTGGCTACCAATACGGCAGCAACTACCTGAACCTGGATGTGTTCCTGTCCGACAGCCACGACCCACGCAAGGGCACCGACCATGGCGGCAGTGAGGTCTATGCCGTTTACCGGCATCAACTGTATGCATCGCGGGTGTTTGATGTGCCGCTCGGCACTGGGTTGATCAAGGATTACGCGCTGACGCTGGGCTTTGATGCCAACCGCAACAACAACGTCGCCTCAGCCAAAAAGCGCGCACTGGTGATCGGCCCGACGCTGAAGTTCAACACGGTTGGTGTGTTGGACCTGAGCCTGATGTACTACAAGGAAAAGAACCACACCGGCATCCCCGGCGCGCAGGAGTCAAACCATACGTTTGACGACACCTACATGCTCAACCTGACGTGGATGCGCCCGTTCGACATCGCCAACCATGCGGCGAAATTCCAGGGTTTTATCAATTACGTCGGGGAAAAAGGCGAGGACTACCATGGCCGCGACACCGCGCCAGAAACGCTGATGCGCACCGCGCTGATGGTGGCGGTAAGGCCGGGTAAAAGTGTGAAGCCGAACCTGTATCTCGGGGTGGGCTATGAGTACTGGCACAACAAGTTCGGCGTGGACGGCGGCCGGGGGACTCGGACTTCCACGCCAACGCTGAACATGGAAGTCACGTTCTAACCCCTGAAGAAACCCAATCAACTGTGGGAGCTGGCTTGCCTGCGATGCAGGCACCTGGGTACTTCGGAATCACCGAGTCGATGCTATCGCAGGCAAGCCAGCTCCCACATTTTTGATCGCAGTGCAGATTTAAGCGTTTGCGAGTTCCGAGTTATCCGTCTTCGGCCGCGCCAGCCAATACCCCAGCACCGCCAACGGCGCCGTTGCGAGCATCACGATCACGGTGATCAGCAACGGCTGGTCAATCATCGACGACACCAGCAGGCTGCTGAGAAAGCACAGCCCCAGCTGCAAGGTGTTTTGCAGTGCCGCTGCCTTGCCGGAATTTTCCGCAAACGGCATCAGCGCATTCGCCACCACGATCGGGTAACTGGCGCCGTTGACCAGCGCCATCAGGCAGAACGGAATCAGCAAGGTGGTCAGGGTGGGCACGGTCAACGTGGCGACCAGGTACAACGCCACCATGCTGATGCAGTAAGCCACCAGTAACCAGGGCAGCAGAGTTTTGCCCTGATAGCGCTGCAATGCGCTGCGGCAGCTGTAACCACCAATCAGAAACGCCAACGTCGGCAGCACGTAGCTCAGGCCAATGTCATTCGGGCTGTAACCCATGTCGCCCAAAATGAAGGGCGAAGCCGTCAACCAGGCAAAGAAACTGGCCGAGCAGGCAGCGAAGATCATCACGTTGCCGGTGAACACGCGGGAGGTCAGCAACTGCCCATAACCGAGGCGCGAAGGCTCGCCCTCCTCTGCCCGACGCTTGGGCATTTTGCGCAGCAACAACGTCGGCAGCAGCAACAGCAGCGACACGCCCAGCAGTACACCGAAGATCGCCTGCCAGCCGAAGTGATTCAACACCATGGCGCCCAGCAACGGCGCCAGGGCCGGTGACAGCGACATCAGCGGCATGATGCTGGCGAACACGCGATGCGCCTTATCGGCCGGGTATCGGTCGATCACCAGTGCCTGCCAGCTCACCGCCGCAGAACACACGCCAATCGCTTGCATAAAACGCAACGCCAGCAGTTGCGGCGCGGTTTCGACCCAGAACATGCCCAGGCAACCCACTACAAACAGGCTCAGGCCCGCCAGCAGTATCGGCTTGCGCCCGAGGCGGTCGGACAACGGCCCCCACAACAACTGCCCCACCGCAAAACCGGCGAGGAAAATACTCAAGCTGGCGCCCACGGCGCCCGCACTGATCTGCAACTGCTCGCCCATGGCGCCGAACGCCGGCAAGTACATATCCATGGCGAGATAACCGAGCATGCTCAGCCCCGCCAGGTACCACGTGAAACCAAAAGAATTTTTCATTGAAGCCTTGCTGAACTTGCCATCAAACTATTTGCTGACTGGCGCCCATTATGAAGCTGACAGTGTGGGTGTGAAGCGATAATAATTGGACACCTCTATCAAATATTTTGAAGGCAACCATCATGTGGTCCGAATACTCGCTGGACGTGGTGGATGCCGTGGCGCGCCACGGCAGCTTCAGCGCGGCCGCCCAGGAACTGCACCGCGTGCCTTCGGCCATCAGCTATACGGTGCGTCAGCTCGAGGAATGGCTGGCGGTGCCGCTGTTTGTGCGTCGCCATCGTGACGTGGAGCTGACCCCGGCCGGCCGTCTATTTATAGACGAAGCCCGCGGCGTGATGAAAAAAATGCTCGGTACACGGCGTTTGTGCCAGCAGGTGGCGAATGGCTGGAGCGGCCAATTGAAGGTTGCGGTGGATTCCATCGTCAAACCCCAGCGCTGCCGGCAACTGGTGCTGGACTTCTATCGGCAGTTTCCCGAGGTGGAATTGCTGTTGGAATACGAGGTGTACAACGGCGTATGGGATGCCCTGGCCGATGAACGCACCGACATTGTGATCGGCGCCACCAGCGCGGTGCCGGTGGCCAGCCACTTCACCTTTCGCGACATGGGCCTGCTGAACTGGCTGTGTGTGGTCAGCGCCAGGCATCCGCTGGCGGCGCTGGACGGCTTGCTCAGTGACGATCAACTGCGGCCGTTCGCCTCGCTGTGCATGACCGACACCTCGCGCAACCTGCCCAAGCGCGACACCTGGACCCTGGATAACCAACGCCGGCTGGTGGTACCCAACTGGTCCTCGGCGCTTGATTGCCTGCGCGATGGCCTGTGCGTCGGCATGGCGCCGGCGCATCAGGTGTTGTCGTGGATCGAACGTGGCGAGCTGGTCGCGCTGCAATTGCGTCGGCCGTTCCCGGCCAGCCCATCGTGCGTGGCCTGGGCGCAGAGCAAATTGTCGCCGGCGATGAGTTGGTTGCTGGAGTACCTGGGCGATACCGACACCATGAATCAGGAGTGGCTCAACGGCCCAGATCTGTGAAAGTCACACGGATTCAATGTGGGCATGTGTGGGAGCTGGCTTGCCTGCGATGCAAGCGCCTCGGTCTTAATGTCAGACCGAGGTGATGCTATCGCAGGCAAGCCAGCTCCCACACTTTTATCGGGTTTCAGTCCAATAAGCGGGCGATGGCCCTTACGATCATCTCTACCTCCTTGGCCTCCAGCGTCAGCGGCGGCAGCAGGCGGATGATCTTGCCGCGCGTCACATTGATCAGCAGGCCGTGCTCGTGCGCTGCGCGATAGGCCAGATCGCGATAAGGCTGTGCCAGTTCGATCCCGACCATCAGGCCTTGCCCGCGAATCGCCAGCACCTGCGGATGCTCGCTCAACTCCACACGCAGCCGCGCCAACAGCCGCTCGCCCTGTTGCGCGGCGTTCTGCAGCAGGCCTTGCTCTTCAATAATGTCCAGCACCGTGCAGCCCACGCGGCAGGCCAGCGGGTTGCCGCCGAATGTGCTGCCGTGGCTGCCGGGTGTGAACAGCTGGGCCACAGCGGCCCGGGCCAGGCAGGCGCCGATGGGCACGCCATTGCCAAGGCCTTTGGCCAGCGTCATCACGTCCGGCACGATGCCTTCATGCTGGAACGCAAACCATGCGCCGGTGCGGCCGATGCCGGTCTGGATTTCATCGAGCATCATCAGCCAGCCGTGGCGCGTGCAATGCTCGCGCAGGGCTTTCAGGTAGCCGGGCGGCGCTGGCAGCACGCCACTCTCGCCCTGGATCGGTTCCAGCAGCACCGCGGCAATGCGCGGGCCGAATTGTTGCGTGATGGCTTCCAGCGCCGCCAGGTCGCCAAACCCGACCTTGAGAAAATCCCCCGGCAAGCGCTGAAACCCCAGGCGCACCGACGGCCCGTCGCTGGCAGCCATGGTGCCAAGGGTGCGCCCGTGAAACGCATTTTCCATCACGACCACCAGCGGCTCTTCGATGCCCTTTTTCCAGCCATACAGCCGAGCGAGTTTCAGCGCCGTTTCGTTGGCTTCTGCGCCGGAGTTGTTGAAGAACGCACGGTCAAGGCCAGACAACTGTGCCAGGCGCTGGGCCAGCCGTAGCTGCCAATCAATGTTGTAGAGGTTGGAGGTGTGCAGCAACAGGCCCGCCTGTTCACTGATCGCCGTCACCAGCCGAGGGTGGGAATGCCCGACATTGGTCACCGCCACGCCGGCGACCGCGTCGAGGTATTCACGGCCCTGCTGGTCCCACAGGCGCGTGCCCAGGCCACGGGTGAAGCTCAGGGCCAAGGGTTGATACGTGGTCATCAGGCAGGCGGCGGTCATGGTGGCAAGCTCCAGTGCATCATAGTGATGGCACCAGTATCGTTAGCCACTCGAGCTGGATAAACTGCGCATTCCTGTAATGACTTTAAACCAAGGCTTGATAATGGATCTGTTCCAGGCAATGTCGGTGTACGTCAAGGTGGTGGAGAGCGGCAGCATGACGGCCGCCGCGCAGGAATGCGGGATGTCGACCACCATGGTCGGCAATCACCTCCGCGCCCTGGAGCAGCGCCTGGGCGTCAGCCTGCTCAAGCGCACCACGCGCAAGCAAAGCCTCACCGAGTTTGGCGGGCAGTATTACCAGCGCTGCCTGGAGGTACTGGGGCTGGTTGCCGACTCTGAAGTGTTGGCGGAGCAGGCCCACAGCGAAACGCCCAAGGGCAACCTGCGCATTACCGCGCCACCGGTATTCGGCACCGAACGCCTGACGCCCGCCCTGAGCGAATTTTCTCAGCGCTACCCGCTGATCAACCTCTACGTGGTGCTCAGCAACGAGCGGATGGACCTGGTCGACAGCGGCTTCGACGTAGCAATCCGCCTTGGCGAGCTGGAAACCTCCAGCCTGATCGCCCGGCCCATGCAGGCCTACACCCTCACCCTCTGCGCTTCACCGGATTACCTGGCACGCCGCGGCACGCCGCAGACACCCAGTGACCTGCAGCACCATGACTGCCTGGCGTTCGCCTACCCCGCGACCGACAACTGGCGCGACTCCGACAAACTCTGGCGCTTGACTGGCGGGGAAGGCGAGGTGGAGGTGCCGGTGTCCGGGTCATTGACCATCAACAGCTCGCAAGGCCTGCGCCAGGCGGCCCTAAACGGCATGGGCATCATCATGTTGGCCGATGCCCTTGTACAACCGGACCTGGAGAGCGGCAAGCTGGTAGCCTTGTTAACGTCCTACACGCTACCCCGCCGCCCCATGCACCTGCTTTACAGACAGGACCGCTACCGCCTGCCCAAGCTGCGCGCCTTTGTGGATTTCGCCATGGAAAAATGGGCGCGCTAGAAGTCCACGCCCAACGCCCGCAGGCGCGCCGCAGTACGCTCGGCCGACACGTGATGAATACCTTGCCAACCGAGGGCGACGGCGGCCTCGACATTGCCCGCCACGTCGTCGATAAACACCACCTCGCCCGGCTGGATATCCGGCAGATGGGCGCGCACCTGGCCGAGGCTCGCGTGATAGATCGCCGCGTCCGGCTTGATTTGCTTCAACTCGCCGGAGACCACAATGTCGCGCAAATACTGCAGGAACGGGTAGTTGGCCCGCGCATAGGGAAAGGTTTCAGCCGACCAGTTGGTCAGCCCGAACAGCGGCATATCGGCTTGATGCAACGCCTCGAGAATCGCCACACCTTCGGGCAACGCGCCGCGCAGCATTTCGTGCCAACGGTCGTAATAGGCCTGAATCAAGGGTGCATGCTCCGGGTACTGCTCGATCAGGTGGCGCGTGCCTTCGGCCAGGCTGCGACCGGCGTCCTGCTCGGTGTTCCAGGCTTGAGTGCAAATGGTGTCGAGAAAGTGTTGCCGCTCGTGATCGTCGGCAATCAGCTGGCGGTACAGGTGGTGCGGGTTCCAGTCGAACAGGACACCGCCGAAATCAAAAACTACTGCACGAATCGTCATCAGATCCTCCGTTAGCGTGGCTTGATAGCCGCAGGAGTCTGGCAGATTAAGGGCAGTGGCGGGAGCGCGATGGCGTGTAGGAGGGGTTTGAGTTCACACAAAGCAAATGTGGGAGCGGGCTTGCTCGCGAAAGCGGTGTGTCAGCCCCTGTATCTGATACTGACATACCGCATTCGCGAGCAAGCCCGCTCCCACATTTTTGACCGTGTTTAGGCTTGGATCAGGCCTTTGATCTTCACGGTCGGGTTCACATCAGCTTCGTAATCAACGCCGTCGATTTCAAAACCGAACAAACGCAGGAACTCAGCCTTGTAACCGGCAAAGTCGCTGATTTCGTTAACGTTGTCGTCTGTTACCTGGTTCCACAGCGCCGCCACGGCGTCCTGGACTTTGGGCTCCAGCTCAGCCAGGTCGGCACGCAGGCGGCCGTCGGCATCCAGTTTCGGCTCTTTGCCGTACAGGCTGTCCTTGAACAGGCCGTAGACCTGCTCGATGCAGCCTTCGTGGGTGCCCTGCTCTTTCATCACTTTGAACAGCAGCGACAGGTACAGCGGCATGATCGGGATCGCCGAACTGGCCTGGGTGACCACCGCCTTGAGCACCGACACACGGGCGTCGCCCTTGAGTGCGGCGAGGTTGTCGCGCAGGGTCAGGACTTTCTTGTCGAGGTCTTTCTTGGCTTCGCCGATGGAGCCGTTCCAGTAGATGTCCTGGGTCAGCTTTTCACCGAGGTAGGTGAAGGCGGTGGTCTTGGCGCCTTCAGCCAGCACGTCGGCGTCACGCAGCGCGTCGATCCACAGCTGCCAGTCCTCGCCGCCCATGACTTTCACGGTGCCGTCGATTTCTTCCTGGGTCGCAGGCTCAAGCGTGGTATCGACCACAACGCCTTTGTCGGTATTGATACCGCGCAGGGTCACGGCCTTGCCGATCGGCTTGAGGGTGGAGGTGTGCACCACGCCTTGCGGGTCGGTACGGCGTGGCGCGGCCAGGCTGTACACCACCAGGTCGATTTTGCCGAGGTCTTTCTTGATGGTTTCGATGGTCAGGCGCTTGATCTCGTCGGAGAACGCGTCGCCGTTGATGCTCTTGGCGTACAGGCCTTTTTCAACGGCAAACTTCTCGAACGCTGCGCTGTTGTACCAGCCGGCGGAGCTCAGCTTGCCTTCTTCGCCTTCTTTCTCAAAAAACACACCCAGGGTATCGGCGCCGCAGCCAAACGCAGCACTGATGCGCGCGGCCAGGCCGTAACCGGTGGAGGCGCCGAGGACCAGCACCTTCTTTGGGCCGCCCTCGATGACGCCATGCTGGGTGACGTAGTCGATCTGCTCTTTGACGTTCGCTTCACAGCCAACAGGGTGAGCGGTCACACAGATAAAGCCACGAACCCGCGGTTTGATGATCATAAAATTTCTGCCTCTTCCAAGGTGCCGAAGGCCAATGGTGGCCATTCAACTTAATCGTACCGGTCTATGACGTCCAAAAAACCGAAGCGTCACGATAGTCGCAAATCTTCTGTTTACAAAATCCAATCAACAAAAGGCCGGATACGCCACCGCGCGGGTTAAAAACTGTGCCAGGCCTTCACAATTTCGCAATATTTAAAACGCCCAGCGCCGCCGGAACCCACTATCATGGCAACATTGTTTCGCTTTGTTTCAGGTTCGGAGCCACGCTTCATGAGTAAAAGTGCTGTTCAAAAAAAGCTGGTCTCAGCCGCCTGGGTGCTGGGCGTTCTGTTGTTCATGTACTGCTTCCCGCGCACCACCCTGGTATTTCTGTTGCTGGTGCTGTTCTGCGGCATTTATGACTTCCTGCGCAACGGCCTGTACGACCGCGACACGATCAAGAAATACTTCGTTGGCAACGGCCGCAACACCTGGATATTGGCGCCGTTCAATACCCTGTTCGACCTCTTCAGCCTGCGCAACCGCCACGTCTACACCATGAACGACCTGCCGCCCGCCTGGCGTGAAGACCTGCAACAGGTAATCGACGACGCCATGGCCCACAAGGACGAAATCATCGGTTACCTGGACGAACGCATGGCCGAGAAAAAGCGCGGCATGTTGTTTTTCCAATGGTACGGCCGCCCGATCGAAACCACGCTGGACATCCCGCAGCTGCGCAAAAAACTGCCGTTCGTGAAGACCATCGGGGTGTCGGTGTTCAACGAAAACCGCTCGACGTCGTTCCACTTCGGCCCGCTGCGCATGATGTTCCGAGTGCTCTACAACATGGCGCCGGCGCCGCACCACGAGGGTGTTTACATCCAGGTGGGCAAACACAAGCATTACTGGCACGACGACCCACTGTTTATCTTCGATGACACGCTGATGCACGCGTCCTTCAACAAGAACGACGCCAAGCGTTACTGCCTGTTCATCGATATTGTGCGGCCGACCTTGCTGCCCTCCGTGCTCAACGCCGTGATCTCGGGCTTTGCCGGGCTGGTGTTCACCCTGCGTCGGGTTTTCTACAAAAACTGGAAGCTGATTCAGTAAGTTCTGCGGCATGATGGTGCTGGACGGAGTTTGCGCACGGCCTCATGCCTGCCAAACTGTGCGTCTCGTGCGACCGAGTTCGGCGCTCACCATTCTCCAGCCATCGCCACCCCTGGCGGGTGCGGTGGCTGTGCTTTCAAGGAATCAGAATGCCCCAACGTCAAGTCATCAATGCCTCCGTCAGCCCCAAGGGCAGCCTCGAAACCCTGTCCCAGCGTGAAGTCCAGCAACTGAGCGAAGCCGGCACCGGCAGCATCTACACGTTGTTCCGCCAGTGCGCTTTGGCCATCCTTAACACCGGCGCGCACATCGACAACGCCAAGACCATCCTCGACGCCTACAAAGACTTTGAAGTGCGTATCCATCAACAGGATCGCGGCGTACGCCTGGAACTGTTGAATGCGCCGGCCGACGCCTTCGTCGACGGAGAAATGATCGCCAGCACCCGCGAAATGCTGTTCAGCGCCCTGCGCGACATCGTCTACACCGAGAACGAGCTGGACAGCCAGCGCATCGACCTGAGCAATTCCCAGGGCATCACCGACTACGTGTTCCACCTGCTGCGCAACGCCCGTACGTTGCGCCCGGGTGTCGAGCCGAAAATCGTGGTGTGTTGGGGCGGCCACTCGATCAATACCGAAGAATACAAATACACCAAGAAAGTCGGCCACGAACTGGGCCTGCGCAGCCTCGACGTGTGCACCGGCTGCGGCCCCGGCGTGATGAAAGGTCCGATGAAAGGCGCGACCATTTCCCACGCCAAACAGCGCATCACCGGCGGCCGCTACCTGGGCCTGACCGAGCCGGGCATCATCGCTGCCGAAGCGCCAAACCCGATCGTTAACGAGCTGGTGATCCTGCCGGACATCGAAAAACGCCTGGAAGCCTTCGTGCGCGTAGGCCACGGCATCATCATCTTCCCGGGCGGCGCCGGCACGGCTGAAGAGTTCCTGTACCTGCTGGGCATCCTGATGCACCCGGACAACCGCGACGTGCCGTTCCCGGTCATCCTCACCGGGCCGAAACATGCGGCGCCGTACCTGCAACAACTGCATGCCTTCGTCGGTGCCACCCTCGGCGAAGCGGCGCAGGCGCACTACCAGATCATCATCGACGACCCAGCCGAAGTCGCGCGCCAGATGACGGCCGGGCTCAAGGCCGTGAAGCAGTTCCGCCGCGAGCGCAACGACGCCTTCCACTTCAACTGGCTGCTGAAGATCGACGAAGGTTTCCAGCGCCCATTCGACCCGACCCACGAAAACATGGCCAGCCTGCAACTGAGCCACGCCCTGGCGCCCCACGAACTGGCCGCCAACCTGCGCCGTGCGTTCTCGGGGATCGTGGCCGGTAACGTCAAGGACAAGGGCATTCGCCTGATCGAGCAGCACGGCCCGTACGAAATCCACGGCGACCCGGCCATCATGAAACCGCTGGACGAGCTGCTACAGGCGTTTGTCGCCCAGCACCGCATGAAGCTGCCGGGCGGTGCCGCGTATGTGCCGTGCTATCGCGTTGTGCAATGAATTAGCGCTGTACCGCCACACATTTGATTTCCACCAGTAACCCGGGATGCGCCAGTTCTGACACGCCAATGGTCGTCCAGGCGCAATGCCCGCGTGGGAACAGGCGGTTTTTCACCTCGCGAAAAACCGCCATGTGCTGGCTCATATCAACGTGATACGTGGTCATGTCGACCACGTCTTCAAAACGGCAGCCGCCCTCCTCCAACACTTGCCGCAGGTTCTCCCAGGCGGCGATGAATTGCGCCTCGGGGTCTTCTATCACGGCCAATTCCGGCGTGCGGCCGACCTGGCCTGCGCAATACAAAGTGTTGCCAACTTTTACGGCAGGCACGTAGCCCGCGCGCTCTACGATGGGTTGCATGGCGGGCGGGATGATGCGGTGGCGGTCGGTCATAGCTTGTATCTCTTGAGGGCTCTAAAAAGCGTGTGAACGTGAAAACTTCGAACTAGGGTTTTACCTGTTCCCACCCACGCCTACCAGCAGAGCGACCTATGGACCAACGGATCTTGTCCTTCATCAATCCTTACCTTAGGGTAAGGAACATTACGATGGAGATCTTCACTATGGCGACCGCCACACTTACTTCAAAAGGGCAAATCACCATCCCTGTCCAAGTCAGGACCGCACTCGGCCTGGAAACCGGCGACCGGGTTGAATTTGTCGAAACGGAAGACGGCAAGTTTTCCATCATCGCCGCGAGCAAAACCGTTCAGGACCTCAAGGGGTTGATCCGCAAGCCCGCCCAGGCCGTGTCGATTGACGACATGAACCGCGCCATCGCTGCGCAGGGAGCAAAAGCGCAATGATCGGCCTGGATACCAATGTGCTGGTGCGGTATGTCACCCAGGATGATCCCGTTCAATCCCCGAAGGCGTCCGAGCTGATCGAATCGCTCACCACGCTTTCGCCGGGTTTTGTCAGCCTGGTGTGCGTGGTGGAACTGGTATGGGTGTTACAAAGCTGCTACCAATCGGCCAAGAGTGACGTGGTGACGGTTCTGGAAACGCTGCTGCGTACGCGTGAATTGACCGTCGAACATGCCGAGATCATCTGGCAGGCGCTGCGACGATTCACGGCAGGCAAAGCCGAGTTTGCCGACTACCTGATAGAGCGCTGTGCCCATGCGGCAGGCTGTGAATACACCGCCACCTTTGACCTCAACGCGGCCAAGGCCACCGGGATGAAACGCCTGACCTGAGGCAGCGTTGCAGTGAATTGCGGGCTTTGGTAAAAACCGCCTCTACCCTTGATCGAGAGAAACCCAACGTGCGCACGCTTTTGCTCGCAGCCTTGGCCCTGACGCCGACCTTTACCCTGGCCGACACCATCGCCTGGCCCGACCTGCCGCAGACCTGCTTCGTCAGCGGCCGCCCCGCCACCAGTGTGGATGTCGACACAGGCTGCGCGGCGTTCCTGATCAATGTGCAAGGCAAGGCAGCGGGCACGCCGATCAAGCTGGATATTCCCCAGTACGCCCTGCATGTGGACGAAGCCACCGGCAAGGAAACGCCGGTGATCATCATCCAGGCAGAAGAAAACGGCGAGATCAAGGCGGTGGGCTACAAGGAATTGGGCACCGATCAGCTCGGTGCCGCGTTACTGCGGGAGGTTCGGCTGCTGGGCACCCAAAAGCCGACCTAGCGATTTTTTACAGGCGCGAACCCGCTCACGCCTGCGGCAAGGCGTTCGGCCAGGGTTCAGCGAACCCAGCCACCACCCTGCCAGTGGTAACCGTCATTGCGCTGCACCCAATGCGGATGCACATAACGATAGCCTTCGCGCACTTGCTCCCAATGGCCGTGCACCGCGACGTATCGCCCGCCGGCCCAGCGCCAGTAGCCGCGTGACCAGACATAACCGTAGCGCGGCGCCGGTTCGACCTCGATCACTTGAACCGGCGGCGGTTGCGGCGCGACCACTTCGACATACTCACGCTGTACCGGCCCGCGCTCATGCACCACACGCTCTTGCACACACCCGGACGCTGCGACGACAACTGCCGCCAATGCCGCATAACGTAGCAACATACAAAATCCTCGGGCGCGTACGCCCAGCACCTGCACCAGTAAAAAATGCCCCCATGTTTCAGCCGCGCTCCTGCTTGGCTATGGGTTCTTTTTAACAGGTGATGTCTGTCGGCTTGCTGAACCTGCGGACCTCAGGAAGTACAGGCGACGGTCGGTTGTTTCAGACGCACCAGCACCAGCCCCGCCACCACCACTGCAATGCCGGCGTAGGTTGAGCCCTGGATGGCATCGCCGAACATCAACGCCGCCCACACCAGGGTGACCGGTGGCTCCAGATAGACCAGCGCTGCCACGTGGGTCGCTGTCATTACCCGCAACAACATCCACAAGCTCAAATACGCGACGAATGTGGAAAACACCGTCAGCCAGGCGATAGAGATCAACACGTCCGAGTCATGAGGAACACTGAAGGTGCCGGTATAGAGCACGGCGCCGGAAAAGCCGATCAGCGTGAGCAACGACTGGATGAACAGCGGCAACACCAACCCCGCGTCCTGGCGCTGCGCGGTACGGCGCTCGTACAAGGTCGCCAGCGTCAGCCCCAGCGCTGCGGCCAGTGGCAACAAGTACATGACAAAGCCGACGCTCTGCCCGCCACTGCTGTACTGCCCGGCGATCACGATGGAGACCCCGGCAAAGCTGATCGTCAACCCGACCCACTGCCAGCCACCGCTGCGCTCGGCAGCGCTTCCGGTCGACAATGCCGCCGTCATCAACGGCTGCAGCGCCGCGATGATGGCCGCAATGCCGGGCGGCAATCCGTTTTGGATCGCCACATACAGGCAGCTCAGGTAGAGGAACTGCGAGAGAAAGCCGATCACGGCGTAATGGCGAATCTGAGCCCAGGTCACCTTCAACAGCTTCACGTTCAAAAACAGCCCCAGGCACACCGACACCAGCAGGAAGCGCCAGAACAGCAAGTTGAATGCCCCGCTGCCTTGCGTACCCAACTTGGCGCCGATGTAGCCGGAGCTCCAGGACAGCACAAACGCCACCTGCAAGAGCAGCCGTTTCAAGGTTGATCGCGTCATGAGGCCTCCCGTCAGTGCACGTTGACTCAAAGGCTAAGGGCCGCGCATGCTTCTGTATATTTGAATTACTTGCACCATAAATTCGCAATAGTGGAATCATGGCCAAACAACTGAACATCGACTTGTTACGCACTTTTCACGCCGTGGCGCGCTTTCGGCGCTTCAACGAGGCGGCCGAACATGTGCACCGCAGCGCGTCGACCGTGACTACGCAAATTCAAAAGCTCGAGGAGCAAATCGGCCAGCGCCTGTTTAGCCGCAGCAACCAGGGCGTGGAGCTGACCCTGTATGGCCAGAAACTGCTCGGCGAAACCACCGAGTTTCTCAAGAGCCATGACCGCCTGCTGATCGCGCTGATGCCACAGCGCATGCAGGGCAAGATTCGTCTGGGCATTCCCGATACCTATGCGCCGGCGTTCATGCAGGCGTTTTTGCCGCGCTTGATCGCCGACAACCCCTTGCTGGAGCTGGAAGTCGAAGCGCGCACCAGCGGTGAACTGCTGAATATGTTTATGGCCAATCAGCTCGACCTGGCCATCACCGTCAGCGCACAACCGCTGGCTCAGGGCGAACGCCTGGGGCCAGTGCAGCCGTTGTGGGTGGCGGCCGAGGGCTTCAGTTGCGCGCCGAATGCGGCGCTGCCGATCACCGTGCCGGTTGCCGGCTGCCCGTACCGTGCGGCGGCGTTGCAGGCGCTGAAGGATCACGGGATTTACCACCGGGTATTGCTGGAGAGCCCCAATTCCACGGCGGTCGAGGCCTGTATCCGCAGCGGCGTGGCGGTGGGGTTGATCGAAGAAAGCCGCATGGGCAGCGGGCTGACGCAAAAGATTGCAGGGTTCGAGTTACCCCCACTGCCGGTGCATCATCCGTACCTGCTGTGCGATAGCAGCAATGCGCTGGCCCTGCATCTGTATGCGCAGGTAAAACAGGGCTTCCACATTTGAGCCCTCACGCCTGGCCGAAGCGTGCCAGCACCGCCTCGACAAACCGCCGCAACTTGGCGGTGCGCTGTCGGTTGGCGGTGTAAACCAGGTGCATGGGGCGGCTGGGCGCCTCAAATGCCGGCAGTACCCGCACCAACTCGCCCCGGGCCAAGGCCGGACGCAGGAAGTCTTCGGCGCCCAGCACAATGCCGAAGCCATCCAGTGCCGCCGACATCAATGCCCGGCTTTCGTTGATTTGAAGGCGGCTGGCGACCTGCACCGTGTAGGGCGTCGCGCCCTGGTGGAAGACCCATTCACGGTCCGCCGGGCGTGACCAAAAGGCGTAGCCCAGGCATTCATGTTGCGCCAGGTCCGCCGGGCACTGTGGCGTCCCTCGCACCGCCAGATACGCTGGCGCCGCACACACCACCAAGCGATAAGGTGCCAAGGGCCGGGCCGTTAAACCGGTGGTGGCCAAAGGGCCAATACGAAACGCCGCCTCATAGCCTTCCTCCACCAAATCGACGAAACGATCCGTCAGGTGCAGGTCAATTTCTACGTCCGGGTTGTCACGCAAAAACGCGGTAATCAGCGGCATCAGGCTGTAGGAACCGAAGGTGACCGGGGCGGTGACTCTCAGCTTGCCGCGCGGCGTGTCATTCATGATCTGGGCGAGCGAATCGGCAGCCTCGGCCTCCGTCAGGATATGTTTGCAGCGTTCGTAGTACGCGTGCCCCAGCTCCGTCAGGCTTTGCCGACGCGTGGTGCGGTTAAGCAAGCGCGCGCCGAGGCGTTGCTCCAGGGCGGCAACATGCTTGGCAACCATTTGCGCGGACATGTTCAAGCGCTCGGCGGCGCGGGCGTAGGAGCCCAACTCGGCGGCCATCACAAAGGCATGCATGCTTGAAAGACGGTCCATCATTGCCTACTCCCAGTAACAACACCCACGCCAAAACGCTTATTTATCGCCAGCCAGTTGCTAATCATCATAGCTGCTCGATGACTTACGAGGAGCAAGACCATGAAGATCGGCGTGATTGGAGCAGGTTTCATCGGGCGGGCCGTGGCACAGCTGGCGCTGGCCGCCGGGCATGAGGTGATGCTGAGTAATTCTCGTGGCCCGCAGACCATGAGCAGTGTGCTCAGCGGCCTGCTCGGCGTTGAGGTGGGCAGTGCCGAGGACGCCGCCCGGTTTGGCGATGTCGTGCTGGTGGCCATTCCGTTTGAACACTACCGCAGCGTGCCCGCGCAATGGCTGGAAGGCAAAACGGTGCTGGACGCCAACAATTACTACCCCAACCGCGACGGGCATATCGCCGTGCTGGACCGCTTTGAAACCACCACCAGTCGGCTGCTCGCCGAACATCTACCGCATTCCCACGTGGTCAAGGTGTTCAATGCGATTTTTGCCCCCGACCTGACGCAAGACGCCCGCCCCCACGGCGCGCCCGACCGCCGTGCACTGCCGGTGGCCGCCGATGACGCCGCAGCGAAGGCGCAGGTCATCAAGCTGCTCGACGAGCTCGGTTTCGACGCCGTAGACGCAGGAGGGCTGGATGAAAGCTGGCGTTTTGAGCGGGCAAAACCTGCGTACTGCGTGCCGCTGGACCAAGCGGGTTTAACTGCGGCGCTAGCAGCTGCTGAACGCACGGTGGAACTGCCGCCGGTCGAACGCGTGCGTGCCTGAACACGCGCGCACAAAAAAGCCCGCTGACCGTGACCGGTTCAGCGGGCTTCTTACAGCGGTTTAACCTTTGGCTTACAGCGCCAGGTCAGACGCCGGCTTGCTCGGCTCAGCCGCAGACTTGGCAGCCTCGGTGGCTTCGGTTGCCTTTGGCGCGTTCAACTGCGGAATCGCAGGCGGTGGGGTCAGTTGCAGGATGCTGGCAGTGTAAGCCCACTCCTTCGCAACAGCCTCAGGGCTGTCATTCAGCTTGGTGCCGTAGCTCGGTACGATCTGGTGCAGTTTTGCCTGCCACTCAGGGGTCGCGACCTTGTCCTTGAACACTTTCTGCAGCACGGTGAGCATGATCGGAGCCGCGGTCGACGCGCCTGGCGATGCACCCAACAGGCCGGCGATGGTGTTGTCGGCGGAGCTGACCACTTCGGTGCCGAGTTTCAGGACGCCGCCCTGCTCTTCGTCACGCTTGATGATCTGCACGCGCTGACCGGCTTGCCACAGGCGCCAGTCTTCTTTCTTGGCGTTCGGGAAGTACTCTTTCAGGGCGTTGTAGCGGTCGTCATCCGACAGCATCAGTTGGCCGGCAAGGTACTCGACCAGTGGGTATTCACGAATACCGACTTTGGTCATTGGCCAGATGTTGTGGGTAGTGGTGCTGGTCAGCAGGTCCAGGTACGAGCCTTCTTTCAGGAACTTGGTCGAGAAGGTCGCGAATGGGCCAAACAGGATTACACGCTTGCCATCCAGCACGCGGGTGTCCAGGTGCGGAACCGACATCGGTGGCGCGCCAACCGAAGCCTTACCGTAGGCCTTGGCCAGGTGCTGCTCGGCAATCGCTGGGTTATCGGTCACCAGGAACGAACCGCCCACCGGGAAGCCCGCGTATTCCTTGGCTTCAGGAATGCCCGACTTCTGCAGCAGGTGCAGTGCACCGCCGCCGGCGCCGATGAACACGAACTTGGCGTCGGTTTCAGTCTTGGTGCCGTCTTTCAGGTTTTTGTAGCTCACACGCCACGAACCGTCGGCGTTCTTGGTGATGTCCTGCACTTCGCTCGACAGTTTCAGATCAAACTTCGGCGTGGTTTGCAGGTGGGCAACGAACTGGCGGGTGATCTCGCCGAAGTTCACGTCGGTGCCGATCGGGGTCCAGGTGGCCGCGATTTTCTGGTTCGGGTCACGCCCTTCCATCATCAGCGGAACCCACTTGGCGATCTGCGCCGGGTCTTCGGAGTACTGCATGCCAGCGAACAGCGGGCTTGCTTGCAGGGCTTCGTAGCGTTTTTTCAGGAACTTGATGTTGTCATCGCCCCACACGAAGCTCATGTGCGGTGTGGAGTTGATGAACGAACGTGGGTTCTTCAACACGCCCTGCTGGACCTGCCAGGACCAGAACTGACGGGAGATCTGGAACGCTTCGTTGATCTCGACCGCTTTCGGGATCTCAACGGTGCCGTCCTTGTTTTCCGGGGTGTAGTTCAGCTCAGCCAGGGCCGAGTGACCGGTACCGGCGTTGTTCCAGCCGTTGGAGCTTTCTTCGGCCACGCCATCCAGGCGCTCGACCATCTCCATCGACCAGTCCGGCTGCAGCTCGTTGAGCCAAACACCCAGGGTCGCACTCATGATGCCGCCGCCGATCAGCAGCACATCGACTTTCTTTGCCTCTTCCGCGTGAACGGAGGTGATCCCCATCGACAAAGCCAGCCCCAGCAGGGCAGTGTTTACTTTTTTAAACATCAGTAGCACCTATGATAAAACGCCATCCGCCCTACCGCCCCTGAGCATGGGCAACCCTCTATCACGCCGCGCCAGGCAGCGCGCCGCGGGGTTTGCACATTTACGAGAGAGCCGCAGGGTGGGCACACAAGGCCGACGTATCGACCTCACTGTTTATGTCCCTTCTGCGCTGACTTTTTATCATTATTGGCTTCAGCTACCTGGACGACAGCCAACCGCCGGGACGTATACGGGTGTACGTGCCGGGGAAAGACCAGACCAAGACGGCGCGCAGAATATCACGCCACAGGGCGTTTATGCGCCGTTTGGCCAATTGACAGCTCTAAATCGCGGGTTTTAACCCGTCAGTGTCAAGCCTGGCAGGCGCGACGTGGCGTCACAGGTGGCCAGATGAAACTGAACTCTGCTGCAAACGGCTGTTCTAGACACCTCCGCCGTTGCTTGCGTAGCATCGGCGGCAGTCCTTCGTGCAATCCTTCCAAACAGAGTTACCCATGACTATCCAGCAAACACCCGGGCACGTACTGCCCGCGCGCAGCGCCGCCAAAATGGAAGCTGCCATGGCCGTGGGCGCCTTCGCGATCGGCACTGGCGAATTCGCCATCATGGGCCTGATGCCCGACATCGCCCACAACTTGAATTTGAGCGAACCCCAAGTCGGCCACGCCATCAGCGCCTACGCCCTCGGCGTCATGGTCGGCGCGCCACTGCTGGCCATCCTCGGCGCCAAGCTGCTGCGCAAACACATGCTCTTATTGCTGATGGGCCTGTACGCGCTGGGCAACCTCGCCACCGCCTTCACCCCGACCTTCGGCTCGCTGGTGGCCTTCCGCTTCATCAGCGGCCTGCCCCACGGCGCCTACTTCGGCATCGCCGCCGTCGTCGCCTCGAGCATGGTGCCCAACGACAAACGCGCCGGCGCCGTGGCCCGGGTGATGATGGGCCTGACCTTGGCCATGCTGCTCGGCAACCCCATCGCCACGTTCCTGGGCCAACACCTGGGCTGGCGCTCGGCGTTCGCCCTGGTCAGCGCCATCGCCGTATGCACCATCGCCCTCGTCTGGCAATTCGTCCCCGACCGCCACGACGAACCACGCAGCGACCCGCGCAAAGAACTGCGCGCCTTCACCAAACCGCAAGTGTGGATGGCCCTGTCCATCGGCGCGATTGGCTTTGCCGGCATGTTCTGCGTGTTCAGCTACCTCGCCCCGACCATGCTCGAAGTGACCAAAGTCTCGCCCCAGTGGATTCCCTTCGGCCTCGCCGCGTTTGGCGTCGGCGGCATCATCGGCAACATCGCCGGCGGCAAACTGTTCGACCGCATGCAATTTCGCGCCGTGGGCTGGATTATGGTGTGGTCGATGGCCGTGCTGATCTTCTTCACCTTCGCCGCCAGTGCGCTGTGGAGCGTGCTACTCGGTATCGGCCTGGTCGGCACCATGATTGCCATGGCCGCGCCGCTGCAAATCCGCCTGATGGACATCGCCCACGAAGCCCCAAGCCTGGCGGCGGCGTCCAACCACGCAGCATTCAACCTGGCGAACGCGCTGGGGCCGTGGTTTGGCGGGATGGCGATTACCGCAGGGTATGGCTGGACGAGCACCGGCTACATCGGCGCCGCCACAGCGCTGGTAGGCCTGGGCATCTACCTCATCGCCCGCCGCATGAAAGGCGGCCACTGATACATCTCAGGCCACCCTTGTACGAATGTGGGAGCCCTGCACCAATGTGGGAGGGGGCTTGCCCCCGATAGCGGTGGGCCAGTCAACACACCTCTGATTGCCCCACCACCCCATCAATCATCATGCAACAGCCCCGACCCATACTCCCCATAACTACTCCCCAACCCGCTCCCGCCAAAATTCATCTTGGCCGCCTTGCTCGGGCTATGGTCCCCAAACGCCTGACATCCCCCCGAAAAACAAGGGTCACCACTCCCGCCCGACGACCCCGTCGAACAAGCGCCCAACAGCAACGTGCCAGCAATCAGCGCGACTTTAACCAGGTTCGAGATCATGTTTTCAGTTCCCTGTGGGCTGGAGGTGCGGGGGGGCCTCTCTAAGTGGGAGCGTAGTCCTCAACGGTGCGGGGAATTATGAAACTTTGCTGGGTGACAGGATGGGTTCAGGTTGCCGCCTTGGGTGAGGCGGCGGGGTTGGGGGTCAGGCGGTGGCGGCAGGCGCGACTTGGTCTTGGGCTCGGGCGACGAGTAGAGCGCTTAGGTCGATGAGTTGTTGGATGCCGAGGATTATGGCGCGGTGGGGGTCTTCGAGGTCGAAGGCCAGGGTTGCGGCCATTTGGTTGGCGGATTCGAGGTTTTCGGCGGCGTTGGCTAAGAGGGTTTCGGTGTCGATGTTGGGGCTGACTAGGAATAGGTTGGTGGTTGGGAGATCGGCGGGAGCGGTATCGTCAGATGGCGGCAGGTAATGGTGAATTGCTCGCTGGGCAGCCGTTTGTAGCTTGGCATCGACGGGCGTAGTGCTTTGATCGACATAAGGATTGCGTGATTTTTTAGGCATGGGCGAAGCTCCAAATATTTTCGGGAGTTAAAACGCCTTAGCAATACGGACTTCCACCTCCGGCCGCTGGGTTTGCAGCGGCTTGCGGAGGTTAGCGATGGTGGGTCTGACGAACAAGCTGAGAAAAGCGTGGGAAATATCTCAAGGAAAGGTATCGCGGCAGGCCCCCGATATCTGGTGCTTTGGCGGATCGGGCTGGTCAAATTCAAGGAAAGACATTCCACCTAGCCCGCGGCTGGTCTTCTGGGCCAGAATGCTGAACCTTTTGCATAGCGTCTACAGGACAGTACTTTTCAACTCTCTTCCTCAGCTAGGCTTTTAACTCCTGTTTCTACGATGGTTTGCCAACTCACTTCCTAACCTAGACTTTTAACTTCTGTATCTACGATGACTTCCCAACTCACTTCCCAACCTAGGCTTTTAACTTCTGTATCTACGATAGCTTTCCAACTCACTTCCTAACCTAAGCTTTCAACTTCTGTATCTACGATAGCTTTCCAACTCACTTCCTAACCTAGGCTTTTAACTTCTGCATCTACGATAGCTTCCAACTCATTTCCTAACCTAGGAGTTTAAGTTCTATATCCACGATAGCTTCTCAACTCACTTCCCAAGCAAGGAATTAACAAACCACCCATTCCTACTACGTACCCGACACCAGACTACAACCCATAAAACACAAGGCCTCCAGACAATACCGCAGCATATAAACAGCCATACACAGACACGAAGTAAAAATAACTCAACCAACACCCCTCTAACTTATTGACGACCTCACTCATCAAGCAGTATCTTTTCTAGCAGCAACCGCTCCCCAACGATCGCAACACCGCACTTATCGCGGCGCTGCCCCCGCGAGAGAAGAAAACATGAATGTCTTGATACTGCTAACGGCGATGGTTGATTTCCTAATCAAACTCACAGAACTCTTACATCTATGGGGCATCGGCTGTCCTGGCTTTATACCTTGTTAATTAAAATAGTCCTCCCAACTCTGGGATACCGGGGTCAGACCACGAGATCTAACGTACTGGCTCCCGCAGATCCTCGAAACGCTCAACACGAAGCAATGTGCAACGCGAGGTGATGAAAGGCGCAGCACACGCCCCTCCCACACCCCACACCCATCCCTGATAAACTGCGCCCCATTCGCCTCGCTAACTCAGATTCCCCCATGCCCCTACAAACCGCCCCACTCTCCCGCCGCTTCTCCGTCGCCCCCATGATGGATTGGACCGACCGCCACTGCCGGTTCTTCCTGCGCCTGCTCTCCAAGCACGCCCTGCTCTACACCGAGATGGTCACCACCGGCGCGATCCTGCACGGCGACCACGACCGCTTCCTGCGCCACAACGAAGCCGAGCACCCACTCGCGCTGCAGTTGGGTGGCAGTGTACCCGCTGACCTGGCCGCATGCGCACGCATGGCTGAGGCTGCCGGTTACGATGAAGTGAACTTGAACGTCGGCTGCCCGAGTGATCGGGTGCAGAACAATATGATCGGCGCGATCCTGATGGCGCACCCTGCCCTGGTGGCGGATTGCGTGAAGGCGATGCGGGATGCGGTGTCGATTCCGGTGACGGTGAAGCATCGGATAGGGATTAATGGGCGCGACAGTTATGCCCAGCTGTGTGATTTCGTCGGGACGGTGAGGGATGCCGGGTGCACCAGTTTTACGGTGCATGCGCGGATTGCGATTCTGGAGGGATTGTCGCCTAAGGAGAATCGCGACATTCCGCCGTTGCGCTATGACGTGGCGGCGCAGTTGAAGCAGGATTTCCCGGAGCTGGAGATTGTGCTGAACGGTGGGATCAAGACGCTGGAGCAGTGCCAGGCGCATTTGCAGGTGTTTGATGGGGTGATGTTGGGGCGGGAGGCTTATCACAATCCGTACTTGCTGGCGGAGGTGGATCAGCAGTTGTTTGGGAGTGCGGCGCCGGTGGTTGGTCGGGCGGAGGCGTTGGCGCTGTTGCGGCCTTATATTGCGGAGCATTTGGCCAGTGGCGGGGTGATGCATCACATTACTCGGCATGTGTTGGGGTTGGGGACGGGTTTCCCTGGGGCGCGTAAGTTTCGGCAGATGTTGTCGGTGGATATTCATAAGGCGAGTGATCCGTTGGCGTTGTTGGATCAGGCGGGGGAATTGTTGGAGGGGCGGTGATGGTTTTTGGGTGTCAGTGGGTTATTTGGGGCTGACAGGCCGCTTTCGCGAGCAAGCCCGCTCCCACAGTTTTGGGTGATGGGTGTCAGGGGATGTTTGGTGGCTGGGCGGGCGTTATCGCAGGTAAGCCAGCTCCCACATTTTGAACGGGGTGGTCATCGGGCAGTTGGGTTGAACCTGTCGGCGGTTTTGGTCTCCTATTTAGCAGTACGGCCGGTGATTCAAACGGCTGTTTTCAGGTTGTTGCCCTCGCAAACGATCGAACGCATTTGCGCCCTTGAGCGCCTGCCGGCGCTCGGGTAATGTCATCAGACCCACAGGACAGAGCACGCCCATGACTTCCAAGCTGGAACAACTCAAGCAATTCACCACCGTTGTAGCCGATACCGGCGACTTTTCCACCCTCGCCAAGCTCAAGCCGCAAGACGCCACTACCAACCCTTCCCTGCTGCTCAAGGCCGCTTCGATCCCAGGCTATGCCAAGCTGCTGGATGAGTGCGTGAAGGACTGCAACGGCGACGTGGGCCTGGCCAGCGACCGTTTTGCGGTGGCGGTAGGTCAAGAGATTCTGAAAGTCGTGCCGGGCCGTATTTCCACTGAGGTGGATGCGCGCCTGTCGTTCGACGAAGCCGCCATTCTCAAGCGTGCGCACCGTCTGATCGACCTGTACGACAAAGCCGGCGTCAGCCGTGACCGTGTGCTGATCAAGATCGCTTCCACCTGGGAAGGCATCCGCGCGGCGGAGAAGCTGGAAAAAGAAGGCATTCAAACCAACCTGACGCTGCTGTTCTCGTTTGCCCAGGCCGTCGCCTGTGCCGAGGCTGGCGTGTTCCTGATTTCGCCGTTCGTGGGCCGTATCTACGACTGGTACAAGAAGGCTAACGGTAACGACTACACCGGTTCCGATGATCCGGGCGTGCAGTCGGTGACGCGCATCTACAACTACTACAAGGCCAATGGCTACAAAACCGTGGTGATGGGTGCGAGCTTCCGTAACCTGAGCCAGATTGAAGAACTGGCCGGCTGTGATCGCCTGACCATCAGCCCGGACCTGCTGGAGAAGCTGGCGGCCGATGAAGGCAAACTGGAGCGCAAGTTGGCGCCAGGCCATGCCGGTGAAGCGCGGGTGCATTTGACTGAAGCGCAGTTCCGTTGGGAGTCCAACGAGGATGCCATGGCGACTGAGAAGCTGGCGGAGGGGATTCGTCAGTTTGCTCGGGACCAGGAGAAGCTTGAGGCGCTGTTGACTGCCAAGCTGTAAAAGCGGCGGTAGCAAAAAGGGCGGCACCCTCGCGGGTGCCGCCCTTTTTTGTGCCTTTCGCTGGTCTCAAGCCAAGCGCAGCTCAACTGTGGGAGCGGGCTTGCTCGCGAATGCGGTCGTTCAGCTAAAAATTTACTGACTGACACACCGCTTTCGCGAGCAAGCCCGCTCCCACAGTTGGATTGGGTTTCAACTGGGAGCCTAGTGGCGTTCCAGGGCGTTCACGAGGTCGTGGAAGGCTTCGCGGTTGGACTCGTTCAGGCCCATCAGGATCTTGTGCGCTTCGAGCACCTTGACCCGTACCACTTCTTCAGACTGGTCTTGCGACGGCAGGTCGGTCAGGCATTCCGGGCACGGGATCGGGCGGTCAACGATGTTGAACACCTGGTCGAAGCCCATGGACTGCAGCAGCCGGGTGATGTCTTCGTGGGTGGTGACCACAGTCGGCAACAGGCCGACCTTCTGCCGAGACAGAATGGACAACTTGGCCAGCAGGCCCAGGGTGGTGCTGTCGATGCTGCGGGTTTCGGTCAGATCGATCACGATCGCCGAGAAATTCAGGGCAGTGAAAATCCGCTCAATCGTTGCATCCAGCGCCGAACACAAGGTCAGGCGCACTTCACCGACAAACTTCAGGACGAAGGTCCCGTCTTGCTCGGCGAATTGGATTCTTCCGGTACTCATCAAAGATTCCTGCTCAACACCAATAGGGCGATATCATCCGGCATCTCCCCTAGCGTGGCCAATCCAAAAACCTGCCGCAGGCCATCCAGGCTGCCGCCCGCCGACTTGACCTTTTCAGGCAAGGCGGCTTCTTTCTCTTTGAGTGTAGGCTCTGGAAGCAGGTCCAGGATGCCGTCGGACATCAGCGTCAGGCTGAAGGTCGGCGGCAGTTCCAGGATGTGGTCTTCGTAGGTGGCTTCATTGAACAAGCCCACCGGCAGACCACGGCCTTCCAGGTAACGCACACTGTCTGGAGTGTATAAAACCGGCATCGGCAGGTGACCGCCGATGCTGTAGGTCAAAAGACCGGTTTCTTCATCTATAACGCCGCCGACCATCGTTACGTGCTTGCCCAGCTTGCAGCTGATCAGGCCTCGGTTGATGTGGCCCAGCACCTCGGAGGGGGTGAACTCCGGCAAGGTGCCATTGCGCTTGGATTCGAACAACAGCCGTGTGGTCATGAACTTCAACAACACGGTGACAAAAGCTGAGGATGCACCGTGGCCGGAAACGTCGGCCAGGTAGAACGCCACACGCCGCTCATCCACACGGAAATAATCGACAAAATCACCCGACAGGTACAGCGACGGGATGATCTGGTGCGCGAACTTGAACTCATCAATGGTCCAGGGGCTCACCGGCAGCATGTTCATCTGCACCTGGCGACCGGCGTTCTGGTCTTCCTGAAGCAGGTTGAGGCTGGCTTCGAGTTCGCGGTTGGCGGTTTCGAGCTTTTCGCGGTAGCGCTGGTTTTCGAGCAGCAGGCGGGCACGGTCCAGTGCGCGGCGCACCGAGTGCTCCAGCACGGCCAGGTCTTCCAGGGGCTTGATCAGGTAATCGGCGGCGCCCAGGCGCAGGGCCTCGACGGCATCGTTCATCACGCCGGCACCGGACACGACAATCACCGGCGTCTGCGGGGCGAGCTCAGTCACCTGGCGAATCAGCTCGAGGCCGCCCATCTGGGGCATGCGCAGGTCGCAGATCACAAGGTCGGGCTTGTCGCGCTCGAATACCTGGAGACCCTGTTGGCCATTGCTGGCCTGCAGGACGCTGAAGCCACTGTCTTCCAAATAGGCCGCGAGGCTCGCGCGCACTACTTCGTCGTCATCGATTATCAGCAGCGTGGCACTGGTTTTTTGCATGTGGGCAAACGGCGCCAGAATTAGGTTGGCGTAGGCGGCTCGGCAATGGCCGGGCTCACGTACTGGATTCGCTTTCTAGCCACTCTGTCCTACAAAGCATTGGGATTTCGCCCATGCACAACGGTAAAGCAGAGGTGCCCTTCTAAGGCGCAGACGGTACTCCCATCCGTCAGGGGTTTCAAGCTCATGCCGATGGTCGCCGGGCGTCTTTACACCGCAAATCACCGGGAGTTATAAGAACACCCACGACCACAACACAAAGTAAGGATGGAACCCGTGAGCGAACACGAGCGCGACTACGCCGAAAAACGCGATTTCATCCGCATGCGAGTGGATGCCGATGTGTCGCTGATCCACGCCGGACAGGAGATTGCCGGGGTCTGCGTGGACCTCTCCAGCTCCGGCATGCAGGTTCAAGCACCCCGCCAGTTTCAGGTGGGCGACCCGTTGACCGTGCGCATTGACTCGGAGCACGCCGCTCTCGCGGGCCTGGAGGCAGATACCGAAGTGGTGTGGGCCAAAAACGAGGGCGAGCGCCAGCACCTGGGCCTCAAGATCCTGAAAATGCACTAAAAGCCGCGCACAAAAAAGGCGACCACTCGGGTCGCCTTTTTCATTTCAAAACGTCACGGCTTAAAAATCGTCGACGACCTTGCCGTCTTTGACCTTGAACTCGCGGTTCTGCAGGTAAGCGTTACGGATGAAGGTGTACTTGTCACCGGTGATCAGCTTCTCGCTGTCGAGCAGGCTGGCACGGGTATCGACGATGTTCAGGCCGAAGGTGCTGTTACGCCAGCCGATGTCGTTCATGTAGCGATACGGTTGGGTGTAGCTGTCGACGTACTTGGACGGCGCATCACGCAAGGTGCTTGGGCCGAGCAGCGGCAGCATCACGTAAGGACCGCTGCCGACGCCCCAGTAACCGAGGGTCTGGCCGAAGTCTTCATCGTTGCGTTGCAGCCCCATTTTGGTGCCAACATCAATAAAGCCCAACACGCCAAAGGTGGTGTTCATCAGCAAACGGGCAGTGTCGACACCGGCCGCGTGCGGCTTGAGCTGGAAAACGTCGTTGGCAAAGTTGCCGACATCACCGATGTTGCGGAAGAAGTTATGGATGCCGGTCTGGACGAATTGCGGGGTGACAAACTGATAGCCCTGGGCCAATGGCTTGAGCGCGTAAGTGTCAACGGTGTCGTTGAAGGTGAAGATCGGACGGTTAACGGCTTCCCATGGATCGTCTTCCGACGCAGCGTTAGCGGCGAACGGGGCCAAAAGAACAGTGGCACACACAGATAGCTGAGCGAAATAGTGGCTCCAGCGCATAGCTTTGGCTCCTTGAATGGTCTGTCATGGGCGCTATGCCCTGAATAAGGCCGTCAGTATATGACGGAAGTGTCGAATAAGGCATCCAGTAGGATCGCTCTCATAGGAAATGCACAAAATTCCTACAATTACTGCCGATGTCACGCGCTTGTCATCCAGCCCCGATAGCGTCACAGCTATTTCAGGGATGTTGAAAATGCCTCACGCCGAGATTGCCGTCGCCAGCGCACCCTCCTTGACTGCCGTACTGTTTGGCCTTAGTGGCTGCCTGGTGGATTTTGGTTCCCTGGCGCGCACCGATAGCCCTTGCCCCGACTCTCACGCCACACCTGGCGCGCTGAAAATCCTGCGCAGCCTCAAAGACCAGGGCGTGCCCTGCGCCTGGCTGGATGAACTCCCTGGCGCGGTAACCACCCCTCTGGCCGCCGTGCTGCCTGATTGGCTCAAAGCCGCATCGCCCTCCTCGATTCGCTGGCCGGCGCCGCATGCGTGCTGGCAGGCCTTGATGGAGTTGAACATCGAACGCCTTGAAGGCTGCGTGCTGGTCAGCGGCGAACCACGCTTGCTGCAATCGGGGCTCAATGCCGGGTTGTGGACCATTGGCCTGGCGTCCTGCGGCTCACTGTGCGGCCTGGCGCCCGAACAATGGCAGGCGCTGACCGAGCAGCAACGCGAGCACAAGCGCGCCAAGGCCACGGTGGCGCTGTATGGCTTGGGCGTGCATTCGGTGATCGACCACCTCGGCGAGCTCGGTACCTGCCTGGCGGACATCAGCCTGCGCCAGCTCAAAGGCGAGAAGCCCTGATCGAGATCATGCACGGTCGGCGCCGGTGGATTAATCTACTGCTCAGCCCGTAGACCTTTCCCGGCGTGCCGCGGTCTATGCCAGTGCCTATCGATAAAAGGAAGAACGCCATGCCTGCCCGCGAACAGCTGAAAGACCAAGTCAGAGAATTGCGCGAGCAATTGAATAGCGACCCGCTGATGTCAGCGGAGAAACGCGACGAACTCGAAGCATTGATTGCCGAACTTGAAGTTCAAGAGCCTTTGGAAGGCGCGATTCAGGACCCCAGCATTGCCGACGGCGTGAACCTGGCGGTAGAACGCTTCGAGCTGGACCACCCAGGCATTGCCGGGACCTTGCGCAATATTGTGGTGACGCTGGGCAATATCGGGATCTAACCCGAACGCCAACCCAAGCCCAACACAGAGCAAAATGTGGGAGCGGGCTTGCTCGCGAAGGCAGTGTGTCAGTTGATAGATATTTAACTGATACACCGCTTTCGCGAGCAAGCCCGCTCCCACATTTGTTTTGTGTGATGGTTACTGACGCGCCAGACGCACATTCTGGAACTGCATGGCCTCAGTGCTGCGATAAGGGTTGATATCCAACCCGCCGCGGCGCACATAGCGCGCATACACGGTCAGCTTCTGCGGCTTGAGCAAACGCTGCAGGTCGAGAAAGATCCGCTCCACACATTGTTCATGGAAGTCTGAGTGCTGGCGAAAGCTGACGATGTATTCGAGCAGGCTGGCGTGATCCAACGCGTGGCCACGGTACTCGACCACCACACTGCCCCAATCCGGCTGGCTGGTGACTGGGCAATTGGATTTGAGCAAGTGGCTGTGCACGCTCTCCTCGACAATGAGCGAGTCATCGCAACGCAGCAGTTCCGGGCGCGGGTGTTCGTAGTTGCTGACGCTGATGTCGAGGTCGTCAATGCACACACCCGGCAGGGCTTGCACGCCTTCGGCTTCAACCTCGGCCAGGCTGCGGATGCGCACGCTGACCGGCTTGCCGGCGGCAGCGCTGAGGTCGGTGCGCAGTGTCGCTTCCAGGCTGGCCGTGTCGGCAAACGCGGTCTGGTTCAGCGAATTGAGATACAGCTTGAAAGACTTGGATTCGATGATGTTCGGCGAGTCGGCCGGGATGCTGAACTCTGCGATAGCCACTACCGGCTTGCCCGATGGCAGCAGCCAGGACAGCTCGAAGCAGTTCCAGAAATCCACCCCTTTATACGGCAGGGTTTCGGCGCTGAGGCCCAGCTCGGCCCACTTTGCGGCGCGAGGGATCGGGAACAGCAACGATGGGGTGTACGTGGAGATGTATTCACTGGACTTGCCCAGCGGCGAATGTTCGGCTGCGGGATGCATGGCGGAAACCTGGCTAAATAAACCGCGCCAGTCTACCAGCCTTTGCCCCCGCCCTTAAGAATCGCCTCACTCAACGGTCAGTGTGCCGACCATGCCCGCCTGGTAATGCCCCGGAATGTTGCAGGCAAACTCAAGGCCCGTGGCCTTGGTGAAGGTCCAGGTCAGCTCGGCGGTCTTGCCCGGCTCGACCAGCACGCTGTTGGGATCGTCATGCCGCATGCCCGCCATATCGCCGTGCCCCATCGCACTGTGGTCCATCTTGCCCATGCCGGTGGCGGTGAGCATGCCGCTGGCTTGCATCTTGAGCATTTCTTTCTGGTGTTCGGCGTGCATCGCCGCGTCGCCCAGGTTGAATTCGTGAAGCAACTGGCCTTTGTTCACCAGCACAAAGCGCACGGTCTGACCGGCTTTTACCTCCAACGCCTTGGGCGAAAAAGAAATGTCCTGCAGCACCACTTCCACCGTGCGCGTGGCTTTATCGGCGGCGGCTGGCTGGCCGAAGGCGAAAGTGTGGGCCGTGTCCGCCAGCGCATCAAAACTCAATGCCAACAGGCAACCCGCCAATATCAGAGATGTACGCAGCGCCATGTCGATTCTCCAAAAGTGTGTGAACAGCTCTGTCAGCACTCTAAGATGGCGCCGCTGCCAGCCAGCTGACTGCTAGATTACAACTTTGTCAGGTTGCGCCCCTGCCCTGGCACCCACGGTATAAAGCCCGTTGTTCACCGCTGCCAAGAGTCGCCCATGAAACTGCTGATCGTCGAAGACCAACCGAAAACCGGCCATTACCTGCGCCAGGGCCTGAGCGAGGCGGGCTTTACCACCGAACTGGTGGCCGACGGCACCACCGGGCAGCACTTGGCACTGACCGGTGATTACGACCTGCTGATCCTCGACGTGATGCTGCCGGGCCGCGACGGCTGGCAAATTCTGCAAGCGGTACGCAGCGCCGGCCTGGACATTCCGGTGCTGTTCCTCACCGCCCGCGATGCCGTGGAAGACCGCGTGCACGGCCTGGAACTGGGCGCCGACGATTACCTGGTCAAGCCTTTTGCCTTTTCCGAACTGCTGGCCCGCGTGCGCAGCCTGTTACGCCGTGGCAGCAGCACGCCACAGGAAACTGCACTGCAACTGGCCGACCTGCGCCTGGACCTGATCCGCCGCCGCGTCGAACGCGACGGCCAGCGCATCGACCTCACCGCCAAGGAATTTTCCCTGCTGGAACTGCTGCTGCGCCGCCAGGGCGAAGTACTGCCCAAATCGCTGATCGCCTCGCAGGTGTGGGACATGAACTTCGACAGCGACACCAACATTATCGAAGTGGCCATCCGCCGCTTGCGCCTGAAAATCGACGACCACTTCCCCAACAAACTGATCCACACCGTGCGCGGCATGGGTTATGTGCTGGAGGAGCGGTGCAATTGATCAAGCGCCTGTCCCTGGCCAGCCGTCTGGCGCTGCTGTTTGCGGCGTGCACCGCCGTGGTGTCGTTGCTTGCCGGCGTGCTGTTCAACCACGCCAGTGAGGCGCACTTTATCGAGCTGGACCAGCAACAACTCGACAGCCAGTTGGTGGCGCTGCGCAGCACTTTGCAGGGGGTCGACTCGCCACAATTTTTTGCGCAACGCGAAGCGCAACTGCGCGCCGAGCTCAATCGCCAACCCGAACTGGCGCTGCGCGTTACTGCCCAGGGCCAGCGCTGGTTTGACGGCGCGCCCGGCATCAGCCTGCCTGAAGCGCCGGGCTTGCACAGCCTGCAAAATGCCGGGACTGAGTATCGCGTCTACAACGCGCCGCTGGTCGCCGGTCAACCCGGCTCGCCGCAATTGACGCTGATGCTCGACATCACCCATCACCAGCACTTCCTGCAACGCATGCAGCACCTGATCTGGCTGACCGTCGGCCTCTCGGCCCTGGCCACCGCGCTGCTCGGCGCCTGGGCCGCGCGCAGTGGGTTGCGGCCGCTACGGCGCATGGGTGAAGTGGCCGCCAGCGTGTCGGCGCACTCCCTGACCCAGCGCCTGCCCCAGCAGCACATGCCGGTGGAGTTGGCTGAACTGGCCCAGGCCTTCAACGCCATGCTCGGGCGCCTGGACGACGCCTTCCAGCGCCTCTCGGCCTTCTCCGCCGATATTGCCCACGAACTGCGCACGCCCCTCTCCAACCTGCTGACCCACACCCAAGTGATCCTCACCCAGCCGCGCCCGCTGGAGGATTACCGCGAGGCACTGCACAGCAACCTCGAAGAGCTGCAATGGATGGCCCAACTGGTGAATGACATGTTGTACCTGGCCAAGGCCGACCACGGCTTGCTCATGCCCAAGCGCGAGGCTTTGGTGCTGGGCGATGAAGTGGAAGCGTTGATCGAGTTCTTCACGTTGCTGGCCGAGGACGCGCACGTCAGGCTGGTGCGCGAGGGCACGGCGCATACGGCGGGTGATCGCGGCATGTTGCGCCGGGCGTTATCGAATTTGCTCGATAACGCGCTCAGGTTTACCCCGGCCGGTGGCGAGGTGCGGGTGCGGATGGTTGAGACCGAGCGAGGTGTGACGCTGGCCGTGGAAAATACCGGGGAAGGTATTCCTGCGGCGTTGTTACCGAAGTTATTTGATCGGTTCTACCGGGCCGACCCGGCGCGCCGAGAAGGCAGCAGCGAGCATGCGGGGCTGGGGTTGGCGATTACCCAGTCGATTGTGCGGGCACATGGCGGGAGGATCTATTGCGAGTCTGGGGCGGACTGGACGCGGTTTGTGATTGAGTTGCCCAAGGGAGATTGATGCAAGCTGGGCCGGCCCCTTCGCGAGCAAGCCCGCTCCCACATTCGACCCCATTCCAAAGCATGTACGCGGACAAATGTGGGAGCGGGCTTGCTCGCGAAAGCGGTCTTAAATGTTACGAATATCTCAAAGCATGCGCCGGCTCAATCTTCGCCGCCCGATACGCCGGGTAAATCGTCGCCAAAAAGCTCAACACAAACCCGGCCGTGCAAATCAGCAGTACATCCCCACCCTGCAGTTCCGAAGGCAGGTTGCTGACGAAATACACGTCCGAACTGAAGATATGTTGCCCGGTCACGCGCTCCAGCCAGCCCACCAGTTCGCTCACGTTCAGCGCCGCAATCACCCCCAGCACGCCGCCGATCAAAGTGCCGACGATGCCGATCACGGTGCCCTGCACCATGAAGATCGCCATGATCTGCCGGGGCGTGGCGCCAATGGTGCGCAAGATCGCGATGTCGGCGCCCTTGTCGTTCACCACCATGATCAAGGTGGCGATGATGTTGAACGCGGCGACGGCGACGATCATCAGCAGCAACAGGCCGATCATGGTCTTTTCCATCTTCATCGCGCTGAACAGGCTGCCCTGGGTGTGGGTCCAGTCATCCGGCTTGTAGGCCGCGCCGAGGCTGGCGGCGATGTCCGCCGAGACCTTCGGTGCCGCGTACAGGTCTTTCACCGCCAGGCGCACGCTTTGCACCTGGTTCGGCTGCCAATGCTGGATTTCGGCGGCGTCGGCCATGTTGATCAGGGCCATGGAGCCATCCAGCTCGGCGCCGACCTTGAAGATACCGACCACGTTGAGCCGCTGCATGCGCGGGGTGATGCCACCCGGCGCCGTGCTGATTTCCGGCACGATCAGGGTCAGCTTGTCACCCACGTTCAGGCGGAAGCGCCGTGCAGTGATGTCGCCGATGACCACACCGAACTCGCCGGCTTTCAGGTCGTCCAGTTTGCCGCGCACGATGTGCTGGGCCACGATCGAGACTTTGCCTTCCTGGGCCGGGTCGACGCCGCTGATCTCGATCGGCTGCATCGCGCCCTTGTAGGAGAACATCCCGTCCATCTGCGTGAATGGTACGGCGGCAGTCACTTGCGGGTTCTTCATGGCGGCGGCGGCCACCGGCTGCCAGTCATCAATCGGGTTCACGCCGACGATGGTCGCGTGGGGCACCATGCCGAGGATGCGTGAGCTCATTTCGCGCTGGAAGCCGTTCATCACCGACAACACCACGATCATCGCCAACACGCCCAGGGCGAGGCCGATCATCGAGGTCATCGAGATAAACGAAACAAAACGGTTGCGGCGCTTGGCGCGGGTATAGCGCGTGCCGATGAAAATCGATAACGGTCTGAACATTCGCGGGCACCGTTTAAAAAAATGAAAAAGCCCAGCGCCAGGCGCCGGGCTTGAAACGGGTCAGATGGCGACCAAGTGACCTTCCTGCAGGTGCAGCACGCGGTCCATCTGGCGGGCCATGCTCATGTCATGGGTCACCACCAGGAACGCGGTGCGCATCTGGGTGCTCAGTTCGAGCATCAAATCCTTGATGCCCTGGGCGGTGTGGGAGTCGAGGTTGCCGGTTGGCTCATCGAGCATCACCAGGCCTGGGTTGTTGACCAGGGCACGGGCAATCGCTACACGCTGGCGCTCGCCACCGGACAACTCGGCCGGCTTGTGCTCCAGGCGATGACCGAGGCCGACGCGCTCCAGCAATGCCTTGGCGCGCTGGCGCGCTTGCGGAATAGCGGTCTTGCCGATCAGCAGCGGCATGCAGACGTTTTCCAGCGCAGTGAATTCCGGCAGCAGGTGGTGGAACTGGTACACGAAACCCAACGAGCGGTTACGCAATTGGCCACGCGCCTTCTCACCCAGGGCCGACAGCTCTTCGCCAGCCAGCCACACGCTGCCCTGGGACGGCGTATCCAGGCCGCCCAACAGGTTGAGCAAGGTACTTTTGCCGGAGCCGGAACTGCCGACGATCGCCACGCGTTCGCCCGGGTGCAGTTCAAGTTGCAGGTTGGACAACACCACCACCGATTCCGGACCTTCCTCGTAGGATTTGCCCAGGTTGCGGCAGCTCAGGATTGCTTTTTCACTCATGCCCGATTCACTCATAACGTAATGCCTGTGCTGGCTGGGTACGTGCCGCGCGCCAGGCTGGATACAGGGTGGCAAGGAAGCTCAATACCAACGCGGCGCCGCCTACCATCATCACGTCCTGGGCCTGAACCTGGGACGGCAAGTAGTCGATGAAGTAGACGTCGGCGTTGAGAAACTTGTGACCGATGACTTTTTCCAGCGCGGCGATGGCAGCGCTGACGTTCAGCGCGGCCAGGATGCCGACCGCGGTGCCGATCAAGGTGCCGACCACGCCGATCACGGTGCCCTGCACCATGAAGATCGCCATGATCTGCCCCGGCGTGGCGCCCAGGGTGCGCAGGATGGCGATGTCACCTTTCTTGTCGTTCACCACCATCACCAGGGTGGAAATGATGTTGAACGCGGCCACGGCGACAATCAGCAGCAACAGCAGGCCGATCATGGCTTTTTCCATGCGGATGGCCTGGTAGAGGTTGCCGTGGGTGCGGGTCCAGTCGCGGGCGTAGTACTGGGATTCACCCAAATGCTGGGCGATTTCCCAGGCGCCGCGCGGGGCGTCGAACAGGTCGTTGAATTTGAGGCGCAGGCCCTGCACCTGATCCGGCTTCCAGCGATGCAGGCGGGCCAGGTCGGTGAGGTTGGTCAGGCCGAGGTAGCCATCGATTTCGCCGGCGCCGACGTGGAAGGTGCCGACCACAGTGAAGCGCTTCATGCGCGGGAACATGCCGGCCGGGGTCACGGTGACTTCCGGAGCGACGAAGGTCAGCTTGTCGCCGACGCCCACGCCGAGCTTGGCCGCCGCCTTGTCGCCGATCACGATGCCGAAGCTGCCGGGCGCCAGATCGTCGAGTTTGCCCTGCAACATGAACTTGTCGATGATCGACACGTTACGTTCCTGGGCCGGGTCGATGCCATTGAGCAGGATTTTCTGCACCTTGCCGTCGTTGGTCAGCAACCCCTGCATCTGGGTAAACGGCGCAACGGCCACCACCTTGGGGTTCTGCCTGACCTTGTCGGCAAGGCTGGGCCAGTCGCTGATGGGCGAATCGCCCTCGATGGTCGCGTGGGGCACCATGCCCAGCACGCGGGTGCGCATCTCATGATCGAAGCCATTCATCACCGACAGCACCACGATCATCACGACCACGCCCAAGGCGAGCCCGATCATCGAGGTCAGGGAAATGAACGACACAAAATGATTGCGACGCTTTGCACGGGTATAACGCGTGCCGATAAATACGAAGAGAGGTCTGAACATGTCGGGGCTTGTTCGGAGGAAAAGAAGACGTCCCGGTGGCGGGGTCAGGTAAGCAGCTTTACACTCAGACCATTACCGCTACTTTGGGTTCGCCATGTCGACATTAGATGAAGAAGAACGCCGCGAATACTACCGTATCGACGACATGATCGCACTTCAAATCAGCATCCTCTCTGCCCCCGAAGCGGCGAGCAAGGAAGTGTTGCTGGATGATTCACCGCTGTTCAACCTGCTCAGCGAATTGCACCTCAGCGAATTCGAAGCCCAGCACCTGCTGCGCCAGATCAGCGAGAAAGATCGCAGCCTGGCCGCCTTCCTCAAAGTCCAGAACAAACGCGTGGACCTGCTCAGTCAGATCATGGCGCGCGGCCTGTTGGATGAGGTGGGCGCGCCGCAGCCGGTGATCCTTTCCGAAGGCGGCATCGACTTCAAGCATCCAACGCCGCTGGCGCCCGACACACACCTGGCGGTCAAGCTTGTATTGATGCCCCAGGCGCTCGGCTTGCTGCTGCGTGCCCGCGTGACGCATTGCGACGCCAAGGGCGACGGCTTTGACGTGGGCACGGAATTCGAATCGATGACCGATGCCCAACGCCAATTGCTGGCGCGCTACATCCTGCAGAAACAAGCCCAGGAACGACGCCTGGCGCGGGAACAAAGCGACGCCCAAGACACCTGAATTTCGTATGACCCCGCCGGGCTATCTGGCGCAAAGGAGCAACTGTGACCCTGATTTATGGCCACCGCGGTGCCAAAGGCGAAGCACCGGAAAACACCCTGACCAGCTTTCAGGAGTGCCTCAAGCACGGTGTACGCCGCTGCGAACTGGATTTGCACCTGTCCATGGACGGCGAGTTGATGGTCATCCACGACCCGACCCTCAAACGCACCACCGACCGGCGCGGCAAAGTCGTCGAGTATTCGGCAGCCGACCTTGTGAAGATGGACGCGCGCAAAGGCGGCCCGGGTTGGGTCAGCCCCTGCCCGATCCCACGCCTGGAAGAGCTGTTCGAAAAATGCGACTTCGATCACTGGCAGTTGGAAGTCAAAAGCGCTTCGCGCACCCGCGCCGCGACGACCGTACTGGCAATTCGTGAGATGGCCGTGCGTCATGGCCTGATGGACAAGGTCACCGTGACCTCAAGTTCGCGGGAAGTCTTGAAAGCGGCCGTGGAGCTTACCCCGGACCTGTCACGCGGCCTGGTCGCCGAATACGCGTGGCTCGACCCGCTGAAGGTCGCGCAAAACTACGGCTGTGAATACCTGGCATTGAACTGGACGCTGTGCACCCCCGAGCGTCTGGAAAAAGCCCAACGCCAGGGTTTGCACGTGTCCGTGTGGACGGTCAACGAACCGGCGCTGATGCGCAGGCTCGCTGACTTCGGCGTAGATAGCCTGATTACAGACTTTCCCGGTTTGGCCACTGCCACCCTCGAGAATTACTGAAATCGGTCTCCCCGGCCGGCTCAGGCCACCGGCCGGAGCCGCTCAAAAAAGCCGGTTGAGGCCGTCGTAGGCCGCTACCCGATAGGCTTCGGCCATGGTCGGGTAGTTGAACGTGGTGTTCACAAAATACTTGAGGGTATTTTGCTCGCCCGGCTGGTTCATGATGGCCTGGCCGATGTGCACGATCTCCGAGGCCTGGTAGCCGAAGCAATGCACGCCGAGGACTTCCAGGGTCTCGCGGTGGAACAGGATCTTGAGCATGCCTTGCGGCTCACCGGCAATCTGCGCACGCGCCATGCTCTTGAAGAACGCCTTGCCGACTTCGTAAGGCACCTTGGCCTTGGTCAGTTCGTGTTCGTTCTTGCCGATCGAGCTGATCTCCGGAATCGTGTAGATGCCGGTCGGCACGTCGTTCACATAACGCCAGCTGCCATTGTCGACAATGCTGCCGGCCGCTGAACGGCCTTGGTCATGCGCGGCACTGGCCAGGCTTGGCCAGCCGATCACGTCACCGGCGCCATAGATATTGGTCACGCAGGTGCGGTAGTTCTCGTCCACTTCGATCTGGCCACGGCTGTTGACCTTCACGCCGATGTTTTCCATGCCCAGCTTGTCGGTGTTGCCGGTACGGCCGTTGCACCACAGCAAGGCGTCGGCCTTGATCTTCTTGCCGGATTTGAGGTGCAGGATCACACCGTTGTCCAGGCCTTCGACCCGCTCGTACTCTTCGTTGTGGCGCACGGTGATGTTGTTGTTGCTGAAGTGGTAGCTCAACGCTTGGGAAATTTCCGAGTCGAGGAAGCTCAGCAACTGGTCGCGGTTATCCACCAGCTCCACCAATACGCCCAGGCCGCTGAAAATCGAGGCGTATTCACAGCCAATCACGCCGGCGCCGTAGATGATCAATTTGCGCGGGGTGTGGCCCAGGCTCAGGATGGTGTCGCTATCGTAGATACGCGGGTGGTGGAAATCGATATCGGCCGGGCGATACGGGCGCGAACCGGTGGCGATGATGATGTGCTTGGCCACCAGCTTCTCGACTACGCCGTTGGCGCAGACCACTTCGACGGTTTGCTCGTCGGCAAAACTGCCGGTGCCGAAGAACAGGTCGACGCGGTTACGGGCGTAGTAGCCGGTGCGCGACGCGACTTGCTTGGAGATGACTTTTTCGGCGCTTTTCAATACGTCCGGGAACGAGAACCAGCGCGGCTCACCAATGGCCCGGAACATCGGGTTGGTGTTGAACTGCATGATCTGGCGCACCGAGTGACGCAAGGCCTTGGACGGGATGGTACCCAGGTGGGTGCAGTTACCGCCGACCTGGCGACGGCTATCGACCATCGCCACCTTGCGCCCAGCTTTGGCGGCGTTCATCGCCGCACCTTCTCCAGCCGGGCCGGAACCCAGTACCACCACGTCGTAGTTGTAGACAGCCATGCGTACTCCTCAGAACAGACCAGGCGTACGGTTGGACGCCTGGCTAAATCATGCCGCGGCCAGCGGGCATGAAGGACAATTTGGCTCAAGTGTGTGAGCCGGGGCACAGTCTATAGAAGGCTCAACGCCGCGAACATTAACCCTTGGTCGCGTCGTAGGCCAGTCTTGCCTTTACTACAGAACCCGCAAATTGCAATTAGACTGCTGACACGCACCTTTTGCAGGAAGAGCCATTATGCGGCATGTCGTTTTCTGTTTATTGCTGATTTTCTGTGTGGCAGTGCAGGCCAGTGAGGCGGACCGCCTGAAGCAGGCCGGTTTTCCTGCGCAATCTCATGACCTGGTGCTGAAAAACCAGACGGTGCTGGTGTATCTCTGGGCGGATGTGTATGCAGCAGCGGTGTATGCCCCCGCCGACACCAGCGCCAAAGCCGCCTGGGACCAGCAAAAGAATCTGCGCCTGGCGCTGTATTACTTTCGCGACATCGACCGTAACGACGTGATCAAGGCGGCCACCACGACCTTGGAGCGCCAGCAAAGCAGCGCCACCCTCGCCCGCTTGAAGCCGGAACTGGATCGGCTGCACGCGAGCTTCCGCGATATCCGCAGTGGCGACCGGTATGCCCTCGACGTTCGGCCTGGGCGTGGGTTGAATCTGGAGATCAACGACAAGGTGGTGTTCAGCAGCCGCGATGAGGAATTGGCGAAAGCCTATCTCGGCATTTGGCTGGCGCCGAAGGGCTTGTCCGACAGCTTGCGCAACTCCCTCCTCAACTGATCAACACCCGCCAAGACACCTGCGCATTTAGTCAGCTTGCTATCAGTTTTTATTGCGGGTAGTGGCCAATACACATATGGTTACAAAGAAGCAGCAAGGATGAGCGATGACCAGGGATCACTAATAAGATAGCCAAAATGAGTGCATGACATGTCCACTACCACGGGCAAAGGCAAGGCGATTTTTCGCGTTGTCAGCGGCAACTTCCTCGAGATGTTCGACTTCATGGTCTATGGCTTCTACGCCACGGCCATTGCCAAAACCTTCTTTCCCACCGACAGCGCGTTTGCTTCCTTGATGCTGTCCCTGGCGACCTTCGGCGCCGGCTTCCTGATGCGGCCCCTGGGCGCGATCTTCCTCGGCGCTTACATCGACCGCCACGGCCGTAAGAAAGGCCTGGTCATCACCCTGGCCATGATGGCCGCCGGCACCGTCCTCATCGCTTGCGTCCCTGGCTATGCCACCCTGGGTGTGGCGGCGCCGTTGCTGGTGCTGTTTGGTCGCTTGCTGCAAGGTTTCTCCGCCGGCGTCGAGCTGGGCGGTGTGTCGGTGTACCTGGCCGAAATCGCCACACCTGGGCGCAAGGGCTTCTTCGTCAGCTGGCAGTCAGCCAGTCAGCAGGCCGCGGTGGTGTTCGCCGGGTTGCTCGGCGTGGGCCTGAACCACTGGCTCAGCCCCGAAGAAATGGGTGACTGGGGCTGGCGCGTGCCGTTCCTGATCGGCTGCCTGATCGTGCCGGTGATCTTCGTGATTCGCCGCTCGCTGGAAGAAACCCCTGAGTTCCAAGCGCGTAAACACCGCCCTACCCTGCAGGAAATTGTGCGCTCGATCGGTCAGAACTTCGGCATCGTCATCGCCGGCATGGCGCTGGTGGTGATGACCACCGTGTCGTTCTACCTGATCACCGCCTACACCCCGACCTTCGGCAAGGCCGAGCTGCACCTGTCGGACTTCGATGCGTTGCTGGTGACCGTGTGCGTGGGTATCTCCAATTTCATCTGGCTGCCGGTGATGGGCGCGGTGTCCGACAAGATCGGACGCAAACCCCTGCTGCTCGGCGCGACGATTCTGGCGATTCTTACCGCGTATCCGGCGTTGTCGTGGCTGGTGGCCAATCCGAGCTTCAGCCATCTGCTGATCGTGCTGCTGTGGCTGTCGTTCCTGTATGGCTCGTACAACGGTGCGATGGTGGTGGCGCTCACCGAGATCATGCCGGTGGAAGTGCGCACTACCGGGTTTTCCCTGGCCTACAGCCTGGCAACCGCGACCTTTGGTGGGTTTACACCGGCGGCCTGCACCTACCTGATCCACGTGCTGGACAATAAGGCAGCGCCTGGGATCTGGCTCAGTGGTGCGGCGATACTCGGCTTGATCGCTACATTGATACTGTTCAAGGGCAACCGGCATGAACTGCGCACTGCGCAGGCGTCAGTGGTGGGCGGCGCCTGATAGACCGCTATCGCAGGCAAGCCAGCTCCCACCTTTGACTGTATTCACACATCAAACCTGTGGGAGCCGGGCTTGCCCGCGATGAGGCCCGAACATTCACCACAAAACAGCAGCCATAAAAAAAGCCCCGAACCAGTCGGGGCTTTTTCATTTACCGCAAAGGCTTAGCGCGGGAATGCAGGCGGGTTGACCCCAGCCATGTCTTCCATCACGCGAACCACTTGGCAGCTGTAACCGAACTCGTTGTCGTACCAGACGTACAGCACAACGCGGTTGTCCTGGGTGATGGTTGCCTCGGCATCCACCACACCGGCGTGGCGCGAGCCCACGAAGTCGGTCGACACCACTTCCTGCGAGTTAACGAAGTCGATCTGCTTATGCAGGTCCGAGTGCAGCGCCATGTAGCGCAGGTACTCGTTCATTTCTTCACGGGTGGCGGCTTTCTCAAGGTTCAGGTTGAGAATGGCCATCGACACGTTCGGCGTCGGCACGCGGATCGCGTTACCGGTCAGCTTGCCGGCCAGCTCAGGCAGGGCCTTGGCAGCAGCGGTGGCAGCACCGGTCTCGGTGATCACCATGTTCAACGCCGCGCTACGGCCACGGCGATCGCCTTTGTGGAAGTTGTCGATCAGGTTCTGGTCGTTGGTGTACGAGTGAACTGTTTCAACGTGACCATTAACGATGCCGAACTTGTCATTCACAGCCTTCAGCACCGGCACGATGGCGTTGGTGGTGCAGGAAGCAGCCGACACGATCTTGTCGTCAGCGGTGATTTCGCCGTGGTTGATACCGTGAACGATGTTCTTCAGCTTGCCTTTGCCAGGCGCGGTCAGCACAACGCGGTCGATACCCGGGCAGGCCAGGTGTTGGCCCAGGCCCTCGGCATCACGCCATACGCCGGTGTTGTCCACCAGCAGGGCGTCCTTGATGCCGTACTGGGTGTAATCCACCTCAGACGGGTTCTTCGCGTAGATCACCTGGATCAGGTTACCGTTGGCGGTGATGGTGTTGTTTTCTTCGTCGATGACGATGGTGCCGTTGAACGGACCGTGTACCGAGTCGCGGCGCAAGAGGCTGGCGCGTTTGGTCAGGTCGTTCTCGGCGCCTTTGCGCACAACGATGGCACGCAGGCGCAGGCCGTCGCCGCCACCGGTTTTTTCGATCAGGATGCGCGCCAGCAGGCGGCCGATACGGCCAAAGCCGTACAGCACAACGTCAGTGCCTTTGCGGGCAGCGGCGTTTTGCTGGCCAACCACATCGGCCATCTCTTCACGCACGAACTGCTCGGCGGTGCGGCCAGCGCCTTCTTTGCGGAATTTGTAAGCCAACTTGCCCAGGTCTACCGAGGCCGCGCCGAGCTTGAGCTCGCTCATGGCTTTAAGCAGAGGGAATGTTTCGTGGACGGAGAGTTCGCTGTCGTCGGCGGAACGATGGCGAGCAAAGCGATGCGCCTTGAGAATCGCGATGACTGATTGGTTGATCAGGCTGCGGCCATAGATCGAGCTCACCACATTGTTATTGCGGTACAGCTGACCGATAAGCGGAATCATCGCTTCAGCGAGTGCTTCACGGTCGATCCATTCACCAAGACACTGGTCGGGCTTCTGAGTCACGGGAACCTTCCACATGTAGGGGCAGAAAAAAGGGGCTACATTATGTCGTCCGACCGGCCGTTCAGCAATGCGCCAACCACAACAAAAAGCGCTTGCAAAAAAACACCACCCCGCTACAGCCCAGTAAATACGCGGGTTCCAGAAGGCCACCAATGACGCCGCGCCGCCAACTTGTCCGTAACCCTCCGAAACATCCGCACTTTTTGGCACTACATATTGAGTCAAAACCCACCATTGTTTGTCTTAGCCACTACATTTCCTGCAAACCGTAATAGGCTCAGTCAGCAACTGACAGGCGGCACCTCGGGCCGTTACAATTACCGACTTTGTCGCAACGCTTGGAGCTCAACCTTCCGTGCCCGTTCTGCGTCTACCGATTCTCCCTGCCGCGGCAGGTAAACAGCACTGGGGCAACCTGCCCGGTGCCGCCCTGAGCCTGGCCATCGCCGAGGCTGCCAGCGCAGCCAAGCGCTTTACCCTGCTGCTCACCGCCGACAGCCAAAGTGCCGAGCGACTGGAGCAGGAGCTGAGCTTCTTCGCCCCCGATTTGCCGGTGCTGCACTTTCCCGACTGGGAAACCCTGCCCTACGACCTGTTCTCGCCGCACCAGGACATCATTTCCCAGCGCATCGCCAGCCTGTACCGCTTGCCGGAACTGGCCCACGGCGTGCTGGTGGTGCCGATCACCACGGCCCTGCATCGCCTGGCGCCAACCAAGTTTCTGCTGGGCAGCAGCCTGGTGCTGGATATCGGCCAGAAGCTCGATGTAGAACAGATGCGCACGCGCCTGGAAGCCAGTGGCTACCGCTGCGTCGACACGGTGTACGAACACGGCGAGTTCGCCGTGCGCGGGGCGTTGATCGACCTGTTCCCGATGGGCAGCAAGTTGCCGTACCGCATCGACCTGTTCGACGACGAAATCGAAACCCTGCGCACCTTCGACCCGGAGAACCAGCGCTCGATTGATAAAGTCGAGTCGATCAAACTGCTGCCTGCGCGGGAATTCCCGCTGCAAAAAGACGCCGTCACACGCTTCAAGGCCCGCTTTCGCGAACGCTTCGACGTGGACTTCCGCCGCTGCCCGATCTTTCAGGACCTGAGCAGCGGGATTACACCGGCCGGTATCGAGTACTACCTGCCGCTGTTCTTTGACGAAACCTCCACCCTGTTCGATTACCTGCCCCAGGACACCCAAGTGTTCTCGCTGCCAGGCATTGAGCAGGCAGCGGAAAACTTCTGGAACGATGTGCGCAATCGCTATGAAGAGCGCCGCGTCGATCCATCGCGGCCTTTATTGCCGCCTGCCGAGCTGTTCCTGCCGGTAGAAGACTGCTTCGCCCGCTTGAAAAACTGGCCGCGCGTAGTCGCCAGCCAACAGGACGTAGACGCCGGCAGCGGCCGCGAGCGCTTCCCGGCGAGCACGCTGCCGGACCTGGCGATTCAGGCCAAAGCCACGCAGCCGCTGGAAGCGTTATCCAACTTCCTCGGCGACTTCCCCGGCCGCGTGCTGTTTACCGCCGAGTCCGCCGGCCGCCGCGAAGTGCTGCTGGAGTTGCTCGAACGCCTGAAGCTGCGCCCGAAAACCGTCGACAGCTGGCCTGACTTTGTTAAGAGCAAAGACCGCCTGGCGATCACCATTGCGCCGCTGGATGAAGGTTTGTTGCTGGATGACCCAGCACTGGCGCTGATCGCCGAGAGCCCGCTGTTCGGCCAGCGCGTGATGCAGCGCCGCCGCCGTGAAAAACGCGCCGACATCAACAACGACGCAGTGATCAAAAACCTGACCGAGCTGCGCGAAGGCGCGCCGGTGGTGCATATCGACCACGGCGTGGGCCGCTACCTCGGGCTGCAAACCCTGGAGATCGACAACCAGGCCGCCGAATTCCTCACCATGGAATACGCCGAGGGCGCCAAGCTTTACGTGCCGGTGGCCAGCCTGCACCTGATCGCGCGCTACACCGGCAGCGACGACGCCCTGGCGCCGTTGCACCGCCTGGGCTCCGAGACCTGGCAGAAAGCCAAGCGCAAAGCCGCTGAACAGGTGCGCGACGTCGCCGCCGAACTGCTCGACATCTATGCACGCCGCGCAGCCCGCGAAGGCTACGCGTTTGCCGACCCGAAAGCCGACTACGCCACGTTCAGTGCCGGCTTCGCCTTCGAGGAAACCCCGGACCAGCAAACCACCATCGAAGCGGTGCGCGCCGATATGCTCGCGCCCAAGCCGATGGACCGTCTGGTGTGCGGCGACGTGGGCTTCGGCAAAACCGAGGTAGCCATGCGCGCCGCCTTTATTGCCGTGCATGGCGGCAAGCAGGTGGCGATTCTGGTGCCGACCACCCTGCTCGCCCAACAACACTACAACAGCTTCCGCGACCGCTTTGCCGACTGGCCGGTGAGCGTGGAAGTGATGAGCCGCTTCAAGTCCGCCAAAGAGGTGAACGCCGCCGTCGCCGACTTGGCTGAGGGCAAGATCGACATCGTGATCGGCACCCATAAGCTGCTGTCGGACGACGTGAAGATCAAAAACCTCGGTTTGGTGATCATCGACGAAGAGCACCGCTTCGGAGTGCGCCAGAAAGAACAACTGAAGAACCTGCGCAGCGAAGTCGACATCCTCACCCTCACCGCCACGCCGATTCCGCGCACGCTGAACATGGCCGTGTCGGGCATGCGTGACCTGTCGATCATCGCCACGCCGCCGGCACGTCGCCTGTCGGTGCGCACCTTCGTGATGGAACAGAACAAAAGCACGGTCAAGGAAGCGCTGTTGCGTGAACTGCTGCGCGGCGGCCAGGTGTACTACCTGCACAACGACGTCAAAACCATCGAGAAATGCGCCGCCGACCTTGCCGAACTGGTGCCGGAAGCCCGCATCGCCATCGGCCACGGCCAGATGCGCGAGCGCGAACTCGAACAGGTGATGAGCGACTTCTACCACAAGCGCTTCAACGTGCTGATCGCCTCGACCATCATCGAGACGGGCATCGACGTGCCGAGCGCCAACACCATCATCATCGAGCGCGCCGACAAGTTCGGCCTGGCGCAGCTGCACCAATTGCGCGGCCGCGTCGGGCGCAGTCACCACCAGGCCTATGCCTACCTGTTGACGCCGCCGCGTCAGCAGATTACCTCCGACGCCGAGAAGCGCCTGGAGGCGATCGCCAACACCCAGGACCTGGGTGCCGGCTTTGTGCTGGCCACCAACGACCTGGAAATCCGTGGCGCCGGCGAACTGCTCGGCGACGGCCAGAGCGGGCAGATCCAGGCCGTCGGTTTCACCCTGTATATGGAGATGCTTGAGCGCGCGGTGAAAGCCATCCGCAAGGGCGAACAACCGAACCTCGATCAACCCTTGGGTGGCGGCCCGGAAATCAATCTGCGCTTGCCGGCATTGATTCCCGAAGACTACCTGCCGGATGTGCACGCGCGGCTGATTCTGTACAAGCGCATCGCCTCTGCCACCGACGAAGAAGGTCTCAAGGACCTGCAGGTGGAGATGATCGACCGCTTCGGCCTGTTGCCGGAGCCGACCAAAAACCTGGTGCGCCTGACCCTGCTCAAATTGCAGGCCGAGCAATTGGGCATCAAAAAGGTCGACGCCGGGCCGCAAGGCGGGCGTATCGAGTTCGAAGCGCAAACGCCGGTGGACCCACTGGTGCTGATCAAGCTGATTCAGGGCCAGCCCAACCGCTACAAGTTCGAAGGGGCTACGCTGTTCAAGTTCATGGTGCCGATGGAACGTGCCGAAGAACGCTTTAATACATTAGAGGCGCTGTTTGAGCGCCTCATCCCGAAATCTGCTTGAAGGACGCCCCAATGCGCCTGTTCCGCATTTTGAGCCTGTTGTTGGTGGTCGTTGCTCCTTCGGCGTTTGCCGACAGCCCCTATCTGGTGGAAATGATTCTGGTGCGCCAGAACGCCGAGCCGGTGATCAATAGCCGCGCGGCACCGGAAAACTGGGACGCCGGGGCACCACGGCTGCCGGCGGACAAAATCAGCCCGCCGCGGCTGGGCAACATCGTCGACAAGCTCAGTGGCGACACCGGTTACACGGTGCTGCTGCACCGGGCCTGGGACCAGAACCTGGGCGAGCAGCCGGTGAAGCTCGCCATCAGCGATGGCCAGGAGCAGTTTGGCCAGTTTCCCATCGAAGGCACGCTTAACCTGCAACTGGGGCGCTTTACCGATATCGACGCAGACTTCTGGATCAACCAGTTCGACGCCAACGGCAGCGTCATCGCCAGCGAACACTTGAGCCAGCAAGGCGTGCGCACCAAGAACAACCAGCTCAACTACCTGGACGGCGGCCACTTGGCCCTGCTGATCAAGATCACCTCGCTGACCGCCAAACCACCCAGCGCACCACCGCCCGACGCTCAGGACTGATCCAGCGCCATGCCCCTGACATCGTCACTGACCAAACCCCTGGCCCCTTCGTGGGCCAATCGCTTTAAAGAGCAAAGCCTTGAGCGCGGGCGGCGCTACGCCCTCGAAAACCGCGTGCGCATCGTCGAGTCCGGCGATAGCACCATTGTTGCCAGCTGCGAAGGCTCGGGCGGTAACGTTTACCGGCAGACCATCTCGCTGCGCGAATCGGCCAAGGGCATGCTGATTCTGGTGGACAGCCGCTGCACGTGCCCGGTGCACACCAACTGCAAACACATCGCGGCGGTGCTGCTCAAGGTCCAGGAAACCCTGGCTTACCCGGCGGCTGCGCAAGATGCCGAGCTGCTGGAGAAACTCCAGGCCGTGCTGGATAACCGCGTGGTACTGCCGCAAGTGGTGATGGAAGATGTGCGGCCGGTGCCGCGCCTGTGGCTGGCGAGTGTCGAGTTCAGCGCGTTTGAACCGCGCAATGGCAAGATGCAGCGTTACATCCAGCACCGTGCGGCGTTGTCGTTCAACTACCTGGGCAACTATGTCAGCGGGCAAAAAAATGCCGACATCGTGGTGCGCCAGGAAACCCAGAGCCTGCGCATCAAGCGCCATCCGGAGCTGGAGCAGCCGTACCGCGAGCAACTGCGCCTGCTCGGCTTCAAGATCGCCACGCGCCAGAGCAAGGCGTTGCCGGAAAGCGCCGGCGAATTGTTCGAGATGGTCAACGACAGCGCCTGGCTCAACTTCACCCTCAACGCCTCGCCGACCTTGCGCGCCGAGGGCTGGGAGTTGCAGATCGATGAGGATTTCGGTTTCGACTTGAGCGCCGTCGATGACTGGTACGCCACCGTCGATGAAGGCCCGGAACGCGACTGGTTTGACCTGGAGCTGGGCATCATCGTCAACGGCGAGCGCCTGAGCCTGCTGCCGATTCTGTTGAACCTGATGCGCTCGCACACCGAGATTCTCAACCCGGAAAAGCTCGCCCGGCGCCGCGATGACGAGCTGATCCTGGTGAACATCCCCGGCCTGCCCAACGGCCACGGGCCGCTGCAAGTGGCGCTGCCCTACGGCCGCTTGAAACCGGTGCTGGCCACCCTTGGCGAGTTTTACCTGCAGGAATCGGGCACCACCACCCTGCGCCTGGCCAAGGCCGATGCGATTCGCCTCAACCCGCTGGAAGACCTGCCGCTGCAATGGGAAGGCGGCGAGAAGATCCGCAACTTCGCCCAGCGTCTGCGCGACATCAAGGATTTCACCTGCGAGGCGCCCGAAGGCTTGAACGCGACACTGCGCCCGTATCAACTCGAAGGCTTGAGCTGGATGCAGTCGCTGCGCCAACTCGATGTGGGCGGGATTCTTGCGGATGACATGGGTCTGGGCAAAACCCTACAGACGCTGGCGCATATTCTCAGTGAAAAAATCGCCGGGCGCCTGGATCGGCCGTGCATGGTGGTGATGCCTACCAGCCTGATCCCCAATTGGCTCGATGAAGCCGCGCACTTTACGCCGCAACTCAAGGTATTGGCGCTGTATGGCGCGACACGCAAAAAGCACTTCGCCAACCTGCAGGACCACGACCTGCTGCTGACGACTTATGCGCTGCTGCCCAAAGACATCGAGCAACTCGCCGCCCTGCCCTTGCATGTGCTGATCCTCGACGAAGCCCAGTACATCAAGAACCCCAACAGCAAGGCCGCTCAGGCCGCGCGCGAGCTCAATGCGCGCCAGCGCCTGTGCCTGAGTGGCACGCCGCTGGAAAACCACCTGGGTGAGCTATGGTCGCTGTTCCACTTCCTGCTGCCGGGCTGGCTGGGCGACGTAAAAAGCTTCAACCGCGATTACCGCGTGCCCATTGAAAAGCGCGCCAGTGATGTGCGATTGCAGCACCTCAACGGTCGAATCAAGCCCTTCCTGCTGCGCCGTACCAAGGAACAGGTGGCCACGGAATTGCCGCCCAAGACCGAGATCATCCATTGGGTCGATCTCAACGAAGCCCAGCGTGATGTGTACGAAACCATGCGCCTGGCCATGGACAAGAAGGTGCGCGACGAAATCACCCGCAAGGGCGTGGCGCGTAGCCAGATCATTATTCTTGAAGCGCTGCTCAAGCTGCGCCAGGTGTGCTGCGACCTGCGCCTGGTCAACGACGCCGCCCTGCCCGCGCGCGGCAGCAGCTCGGGCAAGCTCGACAGCTTGATGGAAATGCTCGAAGAGCTGTTTGCCGAAGGACGCCGGATTTTGCTGTTCTCGCAGTTCACTTCGATGCTGAGCCTGATCGAAGTCGAACTGAAAAAGCGCGGCGTGGCTTACGCACTGCTGACCGGCCAGACCCGCGACCGACGCACACCGGTGAAGGATTTCCAGAGCGGCAAGTTGCAGATTTTTCTGATCAGCTTGAAGGCTGGCGGTGTGGGCTTGAACCTGACAGAAGCCGATACGGTGATCCACTATGACCCGTGGTGGAACCCGGCCACGGAGAACCAGGCGACTGACCGCGCGTATCGCATCGGTCAGGAGAAGCCGGTGTTCGTCTACAAAATGATTGCGCGGGGCACGGTGGAGGAGAAAATCCAACACCTGCAAAAGGAAAAGTCCGACCTGGCGGCGGGCGTGCTGGATGGGCGTACGACGGGAGATTGGCAGTTGGGCAATGAGGACATCGAAGCGTTGTTTGCGCCGCTGCCCAATAAGCAAGAGAAGCGCTGACCTTCAGATTGCTATCGCGGGCAAGCCCGCTCCCACCTTTGAATGTGTTCACAAATCAAAATGTGGGAGCTGGCTTGCCTGCGATAGGCGCACCACGGTGTTCAGCCGATCAACTGAGCACCCCGCAACGCGGTAAGCGCCGCCAGCCAACGCGGGTCCTGCTTGTAGTCCGTCGAAGCAATCGCCTGCCCACGCATCCGCGCAATTCGCGCCGAAGGCGTAACCTTCATGCGCTGCGCCGCCGTCAGCGCCAGCTCGGCAGCCGCACGATCGTTGCACACCAAGCCCATGTCGCAGCCGGCGGTCAGCGCCGCTTCGATCCGGCTGGCCGCATCACCGACCACATGTGCCCCGGCCATGGACAGGTCATCACTGAAAATCACCCCATCGAACTGCAACTCGCCGCGCAGGATGTCCTGCAACCAGCGCCGCGAGAAACCAGCGGGTTGAGCATCCACCTGCGGGTAAATAACGTGCGCAGGCATGACGGCTGCCAATTGCTTGCTCAGGCGTGCGAAAGGCACCAGGTCATTTGCGCGAATCTGTTCCAGGCTACGCTCGTCATTGGGAATGGCGACGTGGGAATCGGCCTCAGCCCAGCCGTGGCCCGGAAAGTGTTTACCGGTGGCGGCCATACCCGCGCTGTTCATGCCGCGAATGAAGGCACCGGCAAGCACGGCGGCGCGCTCGGGGTCGCCTTCAAACGAGCGGGTGCCGACCACGGCGCTGCGCTGGTAGTCCAGGTCCAGCACCGGGGCGAAGCTCAAATCAAGGCCAACCGCCAGTACTTCAGTGGCCATGATCCAGCCGCACTGCTCGGCCAGGTATTCGGCATTCGGCTTATCCGCCAACAAACGCATGGCCGGCAGACGCACAAAGCCCTGGCGCAGGCGCTGCACGCGCCCGCCTTCCTGGTCCACGGCCAGCAGCAGGTCGGGGCGCACGGCACGGATCGCCGCGCTCAACTCGCGCACCTGGCGTGGGTGCTCGATATTGCGTGTAAAAATGATCAGGCCGCCCACTTCAGGCTGACGCAACAGGTGACGATCCTCGGCCGTCAGCCAGGTACCGGCCACATCAACCATCAAAGAACCTTGCAGGGCAGCAGTCATAAACCTTCCTTAAATAACGCACACAACCCGTTGCCCTCACCTGGCGCAATAAGCGCGGTGAGCACAACGGGTTGCGAGTAAATAGCTGAAATCGGCATGGCGGCTAGCTTAGCGGATGCAAGCGGCCGCGCACACCCGCGGCAATCACGCCTTGGCGACGGCCGGCGTGGATTTACTGCGTGGGCGCAACTGCGCGGCCGCCATGGCCTGGTCGGTCACACCGGTTTCGGCGCGCATGCCGGCGGCAAGGAACGGCACCATCAGGCGCATCACTTGTTCAATGGAGGTATTCACGCCGAAATCGGTCTCGGCAATTGCGCGCAAGGCTTTGATGCCGGACATGCTGAATGCGGCAGCACCGAGCATGAAGTGCACGCGCCAGAACAGTTCGATCGGCGGAATACGCGGCGCGGCTTCGTTGACCAGCAACATGTAGCGGCGGAACACCTTGCCGTACATGTCTTCCAGATAACGCCGCAAGTGGCCCTGGCTCTGGCTGAATGCCAGGCCGAGCAAACGCATGAAGATCGACAGGTCATTGCCGCTGCGCGGTTGAACCACCAGCGCTTGCTCAACCAGAATTTCCAGCAGGTCTTCCAGGCTCGGCTTGTTATCAGGCTTGGTCTGGCGGCGCTCCAGCTCACGGTCGAGGCTGGCGCAGAACGGTCCCAGAAAGCGCGAAAACACCGCCTGGATCAGGGCTTTCTTCGAGCCGAAATGGTAATTCACTGCAGCCAGGTTAACCCCAGCCTTGCTGGTGATCAGCCGCAATGAAGTTTCAGCAAATCCTTTTTCCGCGAACAATTGCTCGGCAGCATCGAGAATGCGTTCAACGGTTTCCGACTGGGCCATGGCTACTCCGCCTGACAAACACTTGTTTGAAACATACGTTTCAGGGTGTGTCTTGTCAAGCCTGCGAGTCCGTTTTCCGGCCGGGCAGTCATCTATTTAACCGCTATTTAATCACATCCTTCCTGGTCTGTAGGCAGCGCTGTCTCTGCCTTGTAGGAAGGGTGACGAATGACCGTCCAGCGGTGTGCCCAAAAAGGATGATTGCCAAGCGCAGTTCACTGTATATAATCCCAGTCACTGTATAAAAAGACAGAGCGATCAACATGCTAAAACTGACGCCACGCCAAGCTGAGATTCTGGCTTTTATCAAGCGCTGCCTCGATGACAACGGCTACCCGCCGACACGAGCGGAAATTGCGCTGGAGCTGGGGTTCAAATCCCCAAACGCTGCTGAAGAACACCTCAAGGCCCTCGCTCGCAAAGGCGCGATCGAGATGACCCCAGGGGCTTCTCGCGGTATTCGCATCCCTGGCTTTGAAGCCAAGGCCGACGAATCGACCCTGCCGATCATTGGCCGCGTCGCCGCCGGTGCGCCGATTCTGGCGCAACAGCACGTCGAGGAATCCTGCAACATCAACCCGACCTTCTTCCATCCGCGCGCCGACTACCTGTTGCGCGTACACGGCATGAGTATGAAGGACGTGGGCATTTTCGACGGCGATCTGCTGGCCGTCCACACCACCCGTGAAGCCCGTAATGGCCAGATCGTCGTTGCGCGTATCGGCGATGAAGTCACCGTAAAACGCTTCAAGCGCGAAGGCAGCAAGGTCTGGCTGATGGCCGAAAACCCTGAGTTCGCCCCGATTGAAGTGAACCTGAAAGATCAGGATCTGGTGATCGAAGGCTTGAGCGTCGGCGTCATTCGCCGCTAAAGGAGGCACCATGCAGCTCGTGCACACCCCACAACACACTCAACTGTCGCTGTTCGAGGCCTTCATGGCCCAACCCCTTGCGCCTATCCTCAAGGAAACGGTCGAGGCCCCGTGGGGCTCCGAACCTGAGGCGTTCAGTGAATTGTCGTTGCGCGGTGCAGCTGGAAGCTGCCTGAGCCTGCTGGCGCCGATCCTGCGTGAACTGAGCGAGGAACAGGACGCACGCTGGCTGACGCTGATCGCTCCACCTGCCAGCCTGACCCAGGCCTGGCTGCGAGACGCCGGCCTCAACCGCGAGCGCATCCTGCTGCTGCAACCACGTGGCGCGCAAAGCGCCCAACAGTTGACCTGCGAAGCCTTGCGTCTGGGACGTAGCCATACGGTGGTGAGCTGGTTGAACCCGTTGAATACTGCAGCCAAGCAACAACTGATCAGCGCCGCACGGACGGGCGATGCGCAAAGCTTGAATATTCGATTGGGGTGACAGGGAGCTAGCTGATTGCGTAGGTGACAGATAGGTATCTGTGCCGCGCGGGCTACTGTAGCGAGCGGGCTTGCCCCGCGTTGGGCTGCGGAGCAGCCCCATAACCAAGCACCGTGGAATACCTGATATACCGCGTTAATCCATTAGGGCCGCTTCGCGCGCCAACGCGGGGCAAGCCCGCTCGCCACAACAAGCCCGCTCACCACAGCAAGCTGACTCGCCTCAGAGGCCTGCTTACTGCAGCGACCTGCTCACTGCAACAAGACCGCCTACAACGAAAAGCGCACTTAACTGCAACTCAGTGCAGAACTCGCGGCCCGTCGTCCTTCTCCGGTTCGCCTTCTGCCAGGCGACCCGCCATCTGCACACCAACGCTCAACATGGCTTTCGCCACTTCCACGTGCTGGCCTTGCAGGAATGCTTTTGCGTCTTCGGAAAAATCCAGGATAACCAGAGAACCCTCGTCCTCAGCCCGACGCAGCTCGATTCGGCCGTCAGGTAATTCAACAATTTCCAGAAAGGACGTTGGCATAAAAGTCTGTTCTCCACGAAAGGCCGGGATTATATCAGTCATCCACCCAGCCTCGCTGAGGATCTGAACAGGTTTCTCTACGGCTTGATGAATGGTGCTTTTTGAGCCCCGCACCGGACTTTCTCTCTAACTCGGTACAAATGTGGGAGCGGGCTTGCTCGCGAATGCGGCGGATCAGTAATGAATCTGTCGACTGACACTCCGTTTTCGCGAGCAAGCCCGCTCCCACATTTTTGACCGTGTTCAGTCAGCGACTCCGTCTCAGCACTCGTTCAAGCCTTCACGAAACCGCAGCGCCATCTTCTTCAGCTCCTGACGCCAGCTCTCCAGCTCTTCGCGACTCAACGGCTTGGGCTCATCCTCTTGCAGGGCAACAGCGACGATCAGCGGCTGCGTCACGTCCCCCTTGGGCACATGAGGAATACGTGGCGGCTGGAACATGTCGGCATGTGCCTTGAGCAGGCGGGCCACCCAGCTTTCGGGGCTTTGGGCCATTTCCACCAACTCGGCCAGCTCAGGAATGGCCATGCTCTCCAGCACTTCGCGGTTCATGATCAGCTCTGCACGCGGCGAACCGGCCTGGGGCAAACGGTAGAACCCGGCGATTTCATGGCACAGCCCCAACAGGGCGCCGTAGAGATGGAACAATGCAGCCTCACGCCCCGCCTGGACCAGCGCGATGGCGTTCATCTCCTTCCCTTCCTCGGCACGGCCAAGGGCTTCCAGGGACAAACCCGCGAAGTAAATTTTTTGATTGGTACGGGTATAGAGTTCGTTGGCCATAACGGCAGTCTCCACAACGAAATAAGCCTGATGCTGGCTCAACAGTGTCACGGATCAGCCGAGACTCCTGCAAGCGCAAAAAAAGGCCGCCCATGCAGGCGGCCTTCGTATTTCGCAGCGTAGTCGATCAAGCGCCCTGGCGCTTGTCCTCGACCTTCCACTTGCCGCCGTCGTAGAACGCTTTCCAGCCCGTAGGCTTGCCGTCCACTTCGGTCTGCACGTACTGCTCCTTGGTTTTGCGGCTGTAGCGGATCACGGCCGGGCGACCGTCGGGATCCTTCTTCGGCGCTTCGCACAGGAAGTGGTACTTGGGATCGATCTCGTCCTTGTGCGGCACGATTTCCAGCACCAGCGGCGCTCGGGTCTCGCGGTTTTTCGGGAACTGGCTGGCCGCCAGGAACAACCCCGAGGCGCCGTCACGCAGAATGTAGGTGTCGTTGACCTTCTCGCACTTGAGTTCAGGCATCTTCACCGGGTCCATCTTCGGCGGCGCCGCGTCACCACTTTTCAGCAGTTTGCGAGTGTTCTTGCACGTCGGGTTGGTGCAACCGAAGAACTTGCCGAAACGGCCGGTCTTGAGCTGCATCTCACTGCCGCACTTGTCGCATTCCAGGCTCGGGCCTTCGTAGCCCTTGATGCGGTAGCTGCCCTCTTCGATTTCGTAGCCGTCGCAATCCGGGTTGTTACCGCAGATGTGCAACTTGTGCTTCTCGTCGAGCAAGTAGGCATCCATTGCCGTGCTGCAGATCGGGCAACGGTGCTTGCCACGCAATACCAGCGACTCGGATTCACCCTCGTCGTCAGCAGCGATTTCATCACCCGGCACCAGGTTGACGGTGGCCTTGCAGCGCTCTTTCGGCGGCAGGCTGTAGCCCGAGCAACCGAGGAACACGCCGGTGGACGCAGTACGAATCTGCATCGGACGGCCGCAGGTCAGGCACGGGATGTCAGTCATCACCGGCTGGTTGGCACGCATGCCGCTTTCAGGGCTTTCGGCCACTTCGAGCTTCTTCTTGAAGTCGCCGTAGAACTCATCCAGTACGTTTTTCCAGTCGCGCTCGCCCTGGGCCACGTCATCGAGGTTCTCTTCCATGCCGGCGGTGAAGCCGTAGTCCATCAGGTTGGAGAAGCTCTCGGACAGGCGCTCGGTAACGATGTCGCCCATCTTTTCCGAGTAGAAGCGACGGTTGTGCAGCGCGACGTAGCCGCGGTCCTGGATGGTCGAGATGATCGCCGCGTAGGTCGAAGGACGACCGATACCGCGTTTTTCCATCTCTTTTACCAGGCTGGCTTCCGAATAACGCGCCGGCGGCTTGGTGAAGTGCTGGGACGGGTCGAGCTTGATCAGCTTCAACGTGTCGCCCTGGGCCATGTCCGGCAGCACATCGTCATCGCCAGGCTTGGCGATTTGCGGCATCACGCGGGTGTAGCCGTCGAACTTGAGGATACGGCCCTTGGCACGCAGCTCGAAGTCGCCAGCACCGACACTGACGGTGGTGGACAGGTATTGCGCCGGCAGCATCTGGCAGGCCAGGAACTGGCGCCAGATCAGCTCGTAAAGGCGCTCAGCGTCGCGCTCCATGCCGGTCAGCTTGCTTGGCTCGGTATTGGCGTCGGAAGGACGAATCGCTTCGTGAGCCTCCTGTGCGCCTTCCTTGCTGCTGTAGACGTTCGGCTTCTCCGGCAGGTACTTCTTGCCGAATTCGGTTTCAATATAAGTACGCGCCATCGCCACCGCGTCTTGCGACAGGTTGGTGGAGTCGGTACGCATATACGTGATGTAGCCAGCTTCATACAGACGCTGAGCCATCATCATGGTTTTCTTCACACCAAAGCCCAGGCGGTTACTCGCGGCCTGTTGCAGGGTGGAGGTGATGAACGGCGCCGACGGCTTGCTGCTGGTCGGTTTGTCTTCACGCTTGACGATGCTGTAGCTGGAAGCCTTGAGCTTCTCCAGCGCGGCCATGGCCTGGGCTTCGTTCAGCGGCTTGAAGGCCTCGCCTTTCTCGCGGGCCACTTCAAAGCGCACGTTGGCACCCTTGGCGGTGCCGAGGTCAGCGTGCACTTCCCAGTACTCTTCAGGGTTGAACGCACGAATCTCGCGCTCACGCTCCACCACCAGCTTTACCGCCACCGATTGCACACGACCGGCCGACAGGCCACGGGCGATTTTGGCCCACAGCAGTGGCGAGACCATATAACCCACCACGCGGTCGAGAAAACGACGGGCCTGTTGAGCGTTTACACGATCGATGTCCAGTTCGCCCGGCTTGGAGAAGGCTTCCTGGATGGCTTTCTTGGTGATTTCGTTGAACACCACACGCTTGTAGCGGCTGTCATCACCGCCGATGGCTTCGCGCAGGTGCCAGGCAATGGCTTCCCCTTCGCGGTCCAAGTCGGTTGCGAGATAGATGGTGTCAGCATCCTTGGCGAGCCGGCGCAGCTCTTCGATGACCTTTTCCTTGCCGGGAAGGATCTCGTACTTGGCCTTCCAGCCATGTTCCGGGTCTACACCCATGCGCGAGACCAGCTGCTTGCGCGCTTTCTCTTTAGGCGTGAGCACCGGACCTTCGCCCGCAGCCACCTTGCCGCGCTTGGCGGCAGGCTCCTTGCTGGCGCTAGCCGAACCGCTGGTGGGCAGGTCTCGGATATGGCCGATACTCGACTTCACCACGTACTCGTTGCCCAAGTACTTGTTGATGGTCTTGGCCTTAGCCGGGGATTCCACAATGACCAGCGATTTGCCCATGGATCGGAAAATTCCTGAATTCGAGAAGTGAAAGGCAGTTGGCGCCTGTCGCGGCAACGCTATATATAGTGGCAACAAGGTGAGGTCAAGCGCAGCATTCTGCGCGACCTGCCGTTATTGCCCTGAAAAAAGACTGGGTTCGGCCTGGACCAAAGCAAAGCGCGGGACCTGCTCGCCGTCAACTTCGACGGTCTCCAGGAACATGCTCAATGGGCGCACCCAAAAGCCGTAATCGCCATACAGTGCTTGGTAAAACACCACTTCTTCTTCGGTCTCGGAGTGCCGCGCCACGTTAAAAACGCGGTACTGCGGCCCCTTATAATGTTGGTAGAGCCCTGGTTCGACTTTCATGCTCTGGCCCTCTTACAAAATTTGTTGAAAAAAATATTAAAAATCCCAAAAAACAAAAACCGGGGCACTGGGCCCCGGCTTCCGTCAACGCAACGCTTAGACGCGTTCGAAGACGGTGGAAATGCCTTGGCCGAGACCAATGCACATGGTTGCAACCCCAAGGTTGCCGCCATTTTGCTTCATCACGTTAAGCAAAGTGCCGGAAATACGTGCACCGGAGCAACCGAATGGGTGGCCCAGGGCAATCGCACCGCCGTGCAGGTTAACCTTCTCGTTCATCTTGTCGAGTACTTTCAAATCTTTCAGCACTGGCAGGGCCTGTGCGGCGAAAGCTTCGTTGAGCTCGAAGAAGTCGATATCGGAGATGGTCAGGCCCGCGCGCTTCAAGGCTTTTTGTGTGGCCGGTACTGGACCATAGCCCATGATTGCCGGGTCCACACCCGCCACGGCCATCGAACGGATCACGGCCATCGGCTGGATACCCAGGTCCTGGGCACGCTGCGCCGACATCACGATCATGCACGAAGCACCGTCGGTGATTTGCGACGAAGTACCGGCTGTCACGGTGCCGCCCTTTGGATTGAAGGCAGGTTTCAAGGCTGCCAGGCTTTCCAGGGTGGTGTCCGGACGAATGGTTTCGTCGTAGTCGAACAGTTTCAGGAAACCGTTTTCGTCATAGCCGTTCATCGGGATGATTTCATCCTTGAACTTGCCTTCCACCGTCGCCTTGTGGGCGAGCTGGTGGGAGCGCAGGCCGAACGCGTCCTGGGCTTCGCGGGTAATGCCGTGCATTTTGCCGAGCATTTCTGCGGTGAGGCCCATCATGCCCGAGGCTTTTGCCGCGTACAGCGACATGTGCGGGTTAGGGTCGACGCCGTGCATCATGCTGACGTGACCCATGTGCTCCACGCCGCCGACCACGAACACATCGCCGTTGCCGGTCATGATCGCTTGGGCAGCGGTGTGCAGCGCGCTCATCGAGGAGCCACACAGGCGGCTGACGGTCTGGCCAGCGGCAGTGTGCGGGATCTGGGTCATCAAAGACGCCATGCGCGCGATGTTCCAGCCCTGCTCCAGGGTCTGGTTGACGCAGCCCCAGATCACGTCTTCGACTTCGTTCGGGTCAACCTTGACGTTACGTTCCAGCAGCTTGCTGATCAGGTGCGCCGACATGTCTTCGGCGCGGGTGTTGCGGTGCATGCCGCCCTTGGAGCGGCCCATCGGTGTGCGACCGAAGTCGACAATCACCACGTCTCTTGGATTCAAGCTCATAAATATTCTCGCTCTATTCGTCTGGGCGCTTAACCGAAGAAGCTCTGGCCATTTTTGGCCATTTCACGCAGCTTCGCGGTCGGGTGGTACAGCGGGCCCAGATCAGCGTATTTTTCAGCCAGGGCAACGAACTCGGCCACACCGATCGAATCGATGTAACGCAGCGCACCACCACGGAATGGAGGGAAACCAATACCGTACACCAGGCCCATATCGGCTTCGGCGGCGGTTTCAACGATGCCGTCTTCCAGGCAACGTACGGTTTCCAGGCACAGGGCGATCATCATCCAGTTGATGATGTCCTCATCGGACACCTCACGCTGCTCGTAGATGACCGGCGCGAGTACTTCGTGAACCGAAGGGTCGGCCACTTTCTTCTGCTTGCCCTTCTTGTCAGCCTCGTAGGCGTAGAAGCCCTTGCCGTTTTTCTGGCCCAGACGCTTGGCTTCGTAGAGTGCGTCGATCGCCGAACGGCGGTCGTCTTTCATGCGGTCCGGGAAGCCTTCAGCCATGACGTCACGACCGTGGTGGCCGGTGTCGATGCCGACCACGTCCATCAGGTACGCCGGGCCCATTGGCCAGCCGAATTTTTCCATGACCTTGTCGATACGCACAAAGTCCACACCGGCGCTGACCAGCTTGGCGAAACCGCCGAAGTAGGGGAACAGCACGCGGTTGACCAAAAAGCCCGGGCAGTCGTTAACGACGATCGGGTTCTTGCCCATTTTCTTGGCGTAGGCAACGGTGGTGGCAATCGCCAGCTCGCTGGACTTCTCGCCACGGATCACTTCCACCAGCGGCATCATGTGCACCGGGTTGAAGAAGTGCATGCCGACGAAGTTTTCCGGACGCTTGAGGGCCTTGGCCAGCAAGCTGATGGAAATGGTCGAAGTGTTCGAGGCCAGAATGGTGTCTTCTTTAACCTGAGCTTCCACTTCCGCCAGTACGGCTTGCTTGACCTTCGGGTTCTCGACAACCGCTTCGACCACCAGGTCGACGTGGCCGAAATCACCGTAGGACAGCGTAGGACGAATGCCGTTAAGCACTTCAGCCATCTTCGCTGCGGTCATGCGACCTTTATCAACGCGGCCCACCAGCAGCTTGGCGGCTTCCGCCAGGCCTTGCTCGATGCCGTGTTCGTTGATGTCTTTCATCAGGATCGGCGTGCCTTTGGAGGCCGACTGATAGGCGATACCGCCGCCCATGATACCGGCGCCGAGTACGGCAGCCTGTTTCACGTCTTTGGCGATTTCGTCGTAGGCCTTGGCCTTTTTCTTCAGTTCCTGATCGTTCAGGAACAGACCGATCAGGCTCTGGGCTGCCGAGGTTTTCGCCAGTTTGACGAAACCTGCAGCTTCCACTTCCAGGGCTTTGTCGCGACCGAAGTTCGCGGCCTTCTGGATGGTCTTGATCGCTTCAACCGGCGCCGGGTAGTTCGGGCCGGCCTGGCCTGCCACGAAACCTTTGGCGGTTTCGAACGACATCATTTGTTCGATGGCGTTGAGCTTGAGTTTTTCAAGCTTCGGCTGACGCTTGGCCTTGTAGTCAAATTCGCCGCTGATGGCGCCTTTGATCAGGTTCAGTGCTGCTTCGGCCAGTTTGTCCGGGGCAACCACAGCATCGACGGCACCGACTTTCAGCGCGTCTTCCGCTTTGTTTTCCTTGCCGGCGGCAATCCACTCGATGGCGTTGTCGGCACCGATGATGCGCGGCAAGCGCACGGTGCCGCCAAAACCTGGGTAGATGCCCAGTTTGACTTCAGGCAGGCCGATTTTGGCGGTGGCCGACATGACACGGAAGTCTGCGGCCAGGCACATTTCCAGACCGCCGCCCAACGCGATGCCATTGATCGCGGCGACGGTTGGCACGTTGAGGTCTTCGAAATCGCTGAAAATCTTGTTGGCTTCGAGGTTGCCAGCCACCAGCTCGGCATCGGGCAGCTTGAAGTTGTCGACGAATTCGGTGATGTCAGCGCCGACGATAAACACGTCCTTGCCGCTGGAGACGATCACGCCCTTGACCGAAGCATCTGCTTTGATGGTGTCTACGGCCTGACGCAGTTCGTTCAGGGTTAGACGGTTGAACTTGTTGACGGACTCACCCTTGAGGTCGAATTTCAATTCGACGATGCCACTTTCAAGAGCCTTAACCGTGATGGCTTTACCTTCGTAAATCATCAACTGATCTCCACGATATGGAAGCTGAACAGTACACATTGGACGCTGGCCTCTGGTTGGACATTGATTATTGGGTCAATGCTCATGCCAATCCGCCAGGCACACCCGCCAACGCGCTAGTCGGGGTTCTGTATGAGCGGTCTGACAGACAAACGCTCAATTCATACGCCCGTTTGATTTGGGTACGTCACCTTCATCCAATTCCGGGCAATTGTCAATCGCTCGAAAGGCTAGGAAAAACGCGACTTTCCAGTCAGTTCAGAACCCAGGCCCACGGCTTGCGCCGCGCCAATATTCGACTATTCACGAAATCAATAACGGAAATTATGTGGGAAAAGGCTGTACAGAACAGGATATGCCGCTAGGCTAGCGACAACCTTAATGCGCCTGGATGAACATCCGACGCATGCGTTACCGATTTACCGGCCTGCCTGGCCAACTCCAGCCCGATGATGATGTCGGGCTTTTTATTGCCTGGGTTTTATCCGACAGGCATCAAGCCAGGGCCTTGAGCAACGCATCAATATCCTTCAACACGCTCGCCTCGCCCTTCTCGCCCCAGTACAGGGCGATCATTTGTTTGTCCGCCTCGACCTTGTAGACGTTATCCGGCAGGGTCGCAAAATGCGCCAACAACGTTTCATCGACGCACACTTCGCGCCACTGATTGACCCAAACCCCGGGCTCCAGCTGCCAGTAACACCAGAGGGCAGGCGCACTGGCGCGGCGCGGTCGGCAGTACTGCGCGCAAGGGCTTGGCGGCTCGTGCTTGAGCCAGTACGGCCAGTCCTGCGGCGCCAATTGCATGGCCAGGCCAATGCGGCGCGCCTCCATGCGCAGGGCCATGCGCCCACTCTGATGGCGCGAGGGACGCAACCATGCCAGAGGGCTCAGCACCACGAGAAGGATTGACACCACTATCCAGACCGTCATATGTGTACTCCCGAATTTCTAGATGAGCGGATTTGACCTGACGCAACCCCATCCGCTTGAAAGCAGCCATACTGAACTTATTGCAGTCCCCTGGAGGAACGCGCCATGCCCAACGAACACTCCTACAAACATATCCTGGTCGCTGTCGATCTGACCGAAGAGTGCGACCCAGTGATCAAGCGCGCGCAGGCTTCAGCAATCGCCAACGGCGCCAAGCTGTCACTCGTGCATATTGTCGAGCCTATGGCCATGGCGTTTGGTGGCGACGTGCCCATGGACCTTTCCCAGTTGCAGCAACAACAATTTGACCAGGCCAAAGAGCGCCTGGACCGGTTGATCCTCAAGTACCCGGAAGTAACCAAGGAAAATTCCCACCTCACCTACGGTCAGCCTCGTCAGGAAATCCACCACCTGGCCAAGGAACAGGGCTGTGACCTGATCGTGGTCGGCAGCCACGGCCGTCATGGCCTGGCGCTGCTGCTGGGCTCGACTGCCAATGACGTACTGCACGGTGCGCCGTGTGATGTGCTGGCAGTAAAACTGGTAAAAAATACGTAAGCACGGCGCTAACCAACTGTGGGAGCGGGCTTGCTCGCGAAAGCATTCTGTCAGTTGACGCATCCGGCGACTGATGTACCGATTTCGCGAGCAAGCCCGCTCCCACATTTCTAATCGCACTCCATATAAAAAGCCCGGCGTTCATACAAATGGGCGCCGGGCTTTTTTAGTGCGCTTGAATCAATCAGGCATCCAGCTCGGCCCAACGCTCAACCAACACTTCCAGCTCCTGGTTCAACGTTTCCAGGGAAGCAATGACCTTGGCAGTTTCCGCCGCCGGACGCAGGTAGAAACCTGCGTCCGCCATTTCTGCTTCTACTGCGGCAATCTGCTGTTCCTTGGCGTCGATATCGCCCGGCAAGGCTTCCAGCTCACGTTGCAGCTTGTAGCTGAGCTTCTTCTTGGTCGACGGTGCAGCATCCTGGGCCGGAGCAGCAGCGGCAGCCACTGGCGCAACGACAGCGGAGGTCAGGTCGGCCTTGCCGGACTTGCTCTCGGTCACGCCCAGCAGGCGCGGCGAGCCGCCCTGACGCAGCCAGTCCTGGTAACCACCGACGTATTCACGCACCTTGCCTTCGCCTTCGAAGACCAGGGTGCTGGTGACCACGTTGTCGAGGAATGCCCGGTCGTGGCTGACCATCAGCACGGTGCCGTTGAAGGTCAGCAAGACCTCTTCCAGCAGTTCGAGGGTTTCCACGTCGAGGTCGTTGGTCGGTTCGTCGAGCACCAGCAGGTTGGCCGGCTTGCTGAACAGTTTGGCCAGCAGCAGGCGCGCACGTTCACCACCGGACAAGGCTTTCACCGGCGTACGTGCGCGTTGCGGGCTGAACAGGAAGTCGCCCAGGTAGCTCAGCACGTGGCGGCTCTGGCCGTCGATGTCGATAAAGTCGCGGCCTTCGGCGACGTTGTCGATCACGGTTTTTTCCAGGTCCAACTGATGGCGCAACTGGTCGAAGTAGGCCACGTCGATGCGCGTACCCTCTTCCACCGTGCCGCTGGTCGGTTGCAGACCATTGAGCATCAGCTTGAGCAAGGTGGTCTTGCCGGTGCCGTTGGCGCCCAGCAGGCCGATACGGTCGCCGCGCTGCAGCACCATCGAGAAGTCCTTGATCAGGAACGGGCCGTCCGGGTGATGGAAGCTGACGTTCTCCAGCACCATCACCTGCTTGCCCGACTTGTCGGCGGTATCCAGCTGGATATTGGCCTTGCCGGTGCGTTCACGGCGCTCGCTGCGCTCAACACGCAGGGCTTTCAAGGCGCGTACGCGGCCCTCGTTACGGGTGCGACGGGCCTTGATGCCCTGGCGGATCCAGACTTCTTCCTGAGCCAGCTTTTTGTCAAACAGCGCGTTGGCGGTTTCTTCAGCGGACAGTGCGGCTTCCTTGTGCACCAGGAAACTGGCGTAGTCGCCGTTCCAGTCGATCAGGCCGCCACGGTCCAGTTCAAGAATGCGCGTTGCCAGGCTCTGCAGAAAGGCACGGTCGTGCGTGATAAACAGCACGGCGCCCTGGAAGTCCTTGATGGCTTCTTCCAGCCAGGCGATTGCGCCAATGTCCAGATGGTTGGTTGGTTCGTCGAGCAACAGCAGGTCCGGCTCGGACACCAGCGCCTGGGCCAACAGCACGCGACGACGCCAGCCGCCGGACAACTCGGCGAGGGTCTTGTCGGCCGGCAGCTGCAGGCGGCTCAGGGTACTGTCGACCAGTTGCTGCAAGCGCCAGCCGTCACGGGCTTCGAGGTCTTGCTGGACGTGCATCAGCTTGTCCAGGTCTTCTTCGGTGACGCAGTTCTGCGCCAGGTGATGGTATTGCGCGAGCAACTCGCCGACGCCGTCCAGGCCTTCGGCAACCACGTCGAACACTGTCCGTCCGTCGGCCACCGGCAATTCTTGCGGCAATTCGCCGATCTTCAGGCCCGGGGCGCGCCAAACAGAGCCGTCATCGGGCTTCTGATCGCCTTTAACCAGCTTCATCATGCTGGACTTGCCGGTGCCGTTGCGGCCGATGATGCACACCCGCTCACCACGGGCGATCTGCCAGGACACCTTGTCCAACAACGGCATAGCGCCGAAAGCAAGGGACACATCGCTGAATTTGAGCAGGGTCATACGCTTCTCCAAAAACTGGGCGCGCATTCTACCTGACTTGAAGGTGGGATGCGGTCGGCATTTTCGCTGTCGACACGTTCTGCAGGACATTTACGATGAACTTCAGCCAGCCGGCCGGCAAAGCTTTCGCCGGTCGCTGGCAAAAGGCTAAGCTAGGGGCAATCAGTGTCGGCGGTGCCGGTGCTAGTCGTGATTTCTCTGCACGGACGTCTCATGCGCAGTCGCCTTTTCAACTTTTTATCTTGTCTGCTTCTTTCCGCCACCGCCGTTCAATCCGCCCAGGCCGTGGACCTCACCACCCAACGTCAATATTACGATGAAGCCAAACGCGCCCTCGCCAAAGGCGACAGCGGGCCGTACATGCAATACAGCCAGGCCCTGGCCGACTACCCGCTCACGCCGTACCTGGCCTATGACGAGCTGACCGCGCGCCTGAAAACCGCGAGCAACGAAGAAATCGAACAGTTCCTCGCTAAAAACGGTGACCTGCCCCAGGCCAACTGGATGAAGCTGCGCTGGTTGCGCTGGCTGGCCGACCGTGGCGACTGGCAGACGTTTGAAAAGTACTACGACGCCAAACTCAATTTCGTCGAACTGGACTGCCTGCATGGTCAGTACCAGCTCACCCATAACTTGAAAGCCGAAGGCTACAAGACCACCGAAAAACTCTGGCTGACCGGCAAATCCCAACCCGCCGCGTGTGACGCCACGTTCGGCCAGTGGGCCGCCGATGGCCAACTCACTGAACAGAAAATCTGGGACCGCGCCAAGCTCGCCGCCGAAGCACGCAACTACGCGCTGGCCAACAGCCTGGTGAAAACCCTGCCGACCCTCGGCGCCCAAGGCCGCCTGATGGTCGACGTGGCGCAAAAGCCGGACATGCTCAGCGACCCGTCACGCTTCCTGCCGGCCAACGAGGCGATGTCTGACGCCGTCGGCCTGGGCCTGCGCCGCCTGGCCCGCCAGGACCCGGACAAGGCCATGGCGCTGCTCGACGGCTACGCCAGCAGCATGCACTTCTCGCGTGACGAAAAAGTGTCGATCGCCCGCGAAATCGGCTTGACCCTGGCACGCCGCTACGACCCGCGCGCGCTGGACGTGATGACCAAATACGACCCCGAGCTGCGTGACAACACCGTCTCCGAATGGCGCCTGCGCCTGCTGCTGCGTCTGGCACGCTGGGAAGATGCCTACCAGTTGACCCGCAAACTCCCACAAGACCTGGCGACCACCAACCGCTGGCGTTACTGGCAAGCGCGCAGCCTGGAGCTGGCCGAGCCGAAAAACCCGCAGCCGCTGGTGCTGTACAAAAACCTTGCACAAGAACGGGATTTCTACGGTTTCCTTGCCGCCGACCGCTCCAAAGCGCCGTATCAGCTGAAAAACAAGCCGCTGGTGATGAGCCAGGCGCTGGTCAACAAGGTCCGTAACACGCCCGGCGTACGCCGCGCGCTGGAGTTCTATGCACGTGGCCAGATTGTCGATGGCCGCCGCGAGTGGTACCACGTCAGCCGCCACTTCAACCGCGATGAAATGGTCGCCCAGGCCAAGCTGGCCTACGACATGAAGTGGTACTTCCCGGCGATCCGCACCATCAGCCAGGCCCAGTACTGGGATGACCTGGATATCCGCTTCCCGATGGCCCACCGTGACACCTTGGTGCGCGAAGCCAAGGTGCGCGGCCTGCACTCCAGCTGGGTGTTTGCCATTACCCGCCAGGAAAGTGCCTTCATGGACGACGCGCGCTCCGGCGTCGGCGCCAGCGGCCTGATGCAACTGATGCCCGGCACCGCCAAGGAAACCGCGCGCAAGTTCAGCATCCCACTGGCCTCCCCGGCCCAGGTGCTGGACCCGGACAAAAACATCCAGCTTGGCGCCGCCTACCTGAGCCAGGTGCACAGCCAGTTCAACGGTAACCGCGTGCTTGCCTCCGCCGCCTACAACGCCGGCCCAGGGCGTGTACGCCAATGGCTGCGCGGTGCTGATCACCTGAGTTTTGATGTGTGGGTGGAAAGCATCCCGTTCGACGAAACCCGCCAGTACGTGCAGAACGTGCTGTCTTATTCGGTGATCTACGGGCAAAAGCTCAACTCGCCGCAGCCGTTGGTGGATTGGCATGAGCGGTATTTTGACGATCAGTAAGGTTGACTGACGAAGAGCCTGTGGCGGTTTTTTCTGGTGCGGGGCTCGGCTTGGCCAGCAGGTTTAATGTGGCCAGCAGGCTTGTTGTGGCGAGCAGGCTTGCCCTGCGCTGGAGTGCGAAGCGCTCCCCATCCAGGCGCCTCGGCATAACCGCTCAAACCGGGTAGACAGGTTTTGGGGCTGCTACGCAGCCCAACGCGGGGCAAGCCCGCTCGCCACAACAAGCCTACTTGCCACAACAAGCCCGCTCGCCACATCCGGCCTGCTAGCCACAACAGGCCTGCTCACCACAGGAACAGCGCAATGCAGGCCGGCTATGCCTCGCTTTTCGCGACCTCATCACCATCATTGAACTGCAACGCCGCCAACCGCGCATACAAAGGATTGCTCGCGATCAGTTGCTGATGCGTGCCCACCGCCACCAGCTTGCCCTGGTCCATCACCGCAATGCGGTCGGCGTTTTTCACCGTTGCCAATCGATGCGCAATCACTAACGTGGTACGGCCCTGCATCAGTTGCGGCAATGCCTGCTGAATCAAATGCTCGCTCTGGGCATCCAGTGCGCTGGTGGCTTCGTCCAACAGCAGAATCGGCGCGTCCACCAACAACGCACGGGCGATGGCCAGGCGTTGGCGCTGGCCGCCGGAGAGGCCCATGCCGCCGTCGCCAAGGTGAGTCTGATAGCCCTGGGGCATTTGCAGGATGAAGTCGTGGGCATGGGCAATGCGCGCCGCAGCCTCGACCTGCGCGGTGGTGGCGGACGGGTTGCCGTAGCGGATGTTTTCTTCGACGCTGCCGAAAAACAGCGCCGGGCTTTGAGACACCAATGCGAAGTGGCGGCGCAGGTCCATCGGGTCGAGCGCGGTCAGCGCGTGGCCTTCGAGCAGAATGCGGCCGTGCTGGGGATCATAAAAACGCAGCAGCAGGTCGAAGATCGTGGATTTACCGGCGCCGGACGGCCCGACCAGTGCCAGGGTTTCGCCAGGATTAATGGTCAGGCTCAAACCATCGATGGCATAGCTGTCCGGGCGCGACGGGTAGGAAAAGCGCAGGTCTTGCAGTTCCATGCCGCCGCTGACGCGCTCCGGCAACCGTACGGTGCCATCGGCTGGCGCCTGGATTTCATTGCTCGACTGCAACAACTCGCCAATCCGCTCGGCAGCACCGGCGGCGCGTTGCAGTTCGCCAAGTACTTCGCTTAACGTGCCGACCGCACTGCCGACGATCAGGCTGTAAAACACGAACGCGGCCAGCTCACCGCCGGAAATGCGCCCGCCAATCACGTCCATCCCGCCGACCCACAGCATCACGCCAACGGCGCCGAGCACCAGCATGATCACCAGCGTAATCAGCCAGGCGCGTTGCACGATACGTTTGCGCGCGGTAGCAAAGGCCTCCTCCACGGTGACGGCAAAACGCTGCTCGTCCTGGACCTGATGGTTGTAGGCCTGCACGGTCTTGATCTGGCCGAGGGTTTCGGACACATAACTGCCGACGTCAGCGATGCGGTCCTGGCTCAGGCGCGAGAGGCTACGCACACGCCGGCCGAAAATCAGGATCGGCGCCAGCACCAGCGGCAGCGCGATCACCACGATACTGGTGAGCTTGGGGTTGGTGACAAACAGCAGCACGATGCCGCCGATGACCATCAGGGCGTTGCGCAGGAACAGCGACAGCGAGGAGCCGATCACCGATTGCAACAAGGTGGTGTCGGTGGTCAACCGCGACTGGATTTCCGAGCTGCGATTGTTTTCGTAAAAGCCGGGGTGCAGGTAGATCAAATGGTTGAACACTTGCCGGCGAATATCCGCCACCACCCGCTCGCCGATCCACGACACCAGGTAAAACCGCGCAAACGTACCCACGGCCAGGCCCAGCACCAGAATCATGAACAGGCCAATGGATTGGTTGAGCAGGTGCGGCGACTGCGTCATGAAACCCTGGTCGACCAGCAGGCGAATGCCCTGCCCCATGGACAAGGTGATGCCTGCCGTGACGATCAGCGCCAGCAAGGCACCCAGCGCCTGCCAACGGTAGGGCGCGATAAAGCGGCTGGCCAAGCGGATCGCACGGCGTTGACGGACTGAGAACATGGAGGGCAGCACCTGCGCAGGGGAGATAAGTATCTACACCACAACATTGGGGGAACTTGAGTAAATAACAATGAGTCAGGTTAATTATGCCCGCCGATGCTGATCCCTAGAGGTTATCGGTCTAACCCCCAGCTGGAAATTTGTATCGCTTTCTGGTGGACTGGTTGTTCGAACCGGTGACTTTGTAAGGAGTTGTAATAGCTTGGTCACGCGGGGGGCTTAATGTAAGAAACACAGTAGGTACACAACCTGATGAGGAGACAGGCAATGACCTTGCAAAACAGCAGCGATGCCAAGATTGAAGTGATCCGCCAACCGCAGCATCTGCCTTGCTCCGTGATCGACGCTCAAGGCCGCGAAGTGCAGATTACCGAAGAGATGATCCAGCAAGCGTGCCGCGAACTGGAACAGCGCCTGGTCAAGCCTGCGCAGCAAGGCTGATACGCCCGAGCTCTTTCAAACCCGGCCCCTGTGGCCGGGTTTTTTATGCCTTGCGTATGTGCACGCCCTTTGCCGGCGCGTTGCGTTAAAGCAGTTCGGCGCCCAGGGCGGTGACGATCGCCGACAGCGCGGCAGAGTCGCCATTGATTCGCACCTTCAAGCCGTCAATCTCACGGCGCTGCGGATAATACTTGCGCAGCAGGTCGAACGCCTTGCGTTGCTGGTCCACAGAACCTACGAGGCTACGGCGCAAATCCGCGTCATCACGGCGCGGGTCGTACACGCTGCGGCACAAGGTCGCCAACGCCCAGGCCGGGTCGGTCGAAGCGTTCAAGTGCACCTCGGCCAGCCAGGGCTGCGGCAGCAGATCACTTAGCTGGATGCTCGGCGCCTGGCCCAGATGGGCGCAGAACGCCTGATAAATCTGTGCAGTGCCGCGCTGCTTGCCGTCGAGGCTGTACCCGGCGATATGCGGAGTGGCCAGCACACACAGGTCAGCCAGGTCGGCGTCCACTTCCGGCTCACCCTCCCACACGTCCAGCACGGCCTGCAGGTCCTCGCGCGCCAGCAACACTTCGCGCAGGGCCGCGTTATCCACCACCGGACCACGGCTGGCATTGATCAGCCAGGCGCCAGGCTTGAGGCGGTTGAGGCGCTCGCGGTCAAACAAATGCCAGGTGGAGCCGTTGCCGGACTTGGTCAGCGGCGTGTGCAGGCTGATGACGTCGCACTGCTGGATGATCTGTTCGAGGCTGACGTAATCGCCGTCTTCAGCGATCTGGCGCGGCGGGTCACACACCAGCACGTTCCAGCCCAGGCCCTTGAGCACCTTGACCAACCGCCCGCCGACTTCACCGGCACCCACAACGCCATAGGTGCGCTGATTGAGTTCAGCGCCTTCGATTTCGGCCAGGGTCTGCAGGCTGCCCAGCACATAGTCCACCACGCCACGCGCATTGCAGCCCGGCGCGCTGGACCAGGTGATGCCGGCCTGCTTGAAGTAATCCAGGTCCAGATGGTCGGTGCCGATGGTGCAAGTGCCCACAAACCGTACCTGTGTGCCTTCCAGCAACGCGCGATTGACGTTGGTCACCGAGCGCACCAGCAGCACGTCGGCCTGCTCGACCGTGGCGCGGTCGATGGACCGGCCGGGCACCCGGCGAATCTCGCCAAACCCTTCGAAGAATGCATCGAGCAGCGGGATATTTTCGTCGGCAACAATCAGCATGGCAGGCTCCTTTCGCGGACCAGCAGTGTACAGGGATGCGATCTGTGTAACACCGCAGATGCCAGGTGGGCAGTGCTTAGGTGGGCGCCGGGCTTGCCCGCGATAGCATCACCTCGGTACAGCTGATGGACCGAGGCGTCTGCATCGCAGGCAAGCCAGCGCCCACAAAAGCCAGCACACACAGGATTAATGCGGCTGGCGCAGGAGCGCTTACAAATCGCTAACACAGGTTTTTTCCTGACCGTTGCGTCAGCGCGTAGACTTCGCCGTCCTTTGCAATACTTTTACTGGACACTCGCACGTGAACACCGCCACTACCGCCCTCTCCCGCCCCGCCCGCGTCAGCCGCGAGGTGCGCAGCCTGCTGACCCTGGCCCTGCCGATCATGATCGGCCAACTCGCGACCACCGCCATGGGCTTCGTCGACGCGGTGATGGCCGGGCGCGTAAGCCCGCGAGACCTGGCAGCGGTGGCCTTGGGCAACTCGATCTGGATTCCGGTGTACCTGCTGATGACCGGCACCTTGCTGGCCACCACGCCCAAGGTCGCCCAGCGCTTCGGCGCCGGCCACTACACCGAGATCGGCCCGCTGGTGCGTCAATCGCTGTGGCTGGCCGTGGTGGTAGGGCTCACCGCGCTGCTGATGCTGGTCAGCGCCGAGCCGATCCTGCATGCGATGAATGTCGACCCCGAGCTGATCAAACCGTGCATGGCCTACTTGCACGGCATCGCCTCCGGCATGCCGGCCATCGCCCTGTATTACGTGCTGCGCTGCTTCAGCGATGGCCTGGGCCGCACGCGCCCGAGCATGGTCATGGGCCTGTGCGGGCTGGCGCTGAATATTCCGCTGAACTACGTTTTCATTTATGGCCACTTCGGCGTGCCGGCCATGGGTGGCGTAGGCTGTGGCTGGGCCACGGCGATCGTGATGTGGGTGATGATGCTCGGCCTGGCCGCCTGGACCCGCTGGGCACCGGCCTACCAAAGCAGCGAGTTGTTCAAGCGTTTCGACTGGCCGCAATGGGCGGTGATCAAGCGCGTGCTGGGCATCGGCCTGCCGATTGGCATCGCGGTGTTTGCCGAATCGAGCATTTTTGCGGTGATCGCGCTGCTGATCGGCAGCCTGGGTGCCAACATGGTAGCCGGCCATCAGATCGCGCTGAACTTCAGCTCGCTGGTGTTCATGATCCCTTACTCGCTGAGCATGGCCGTGACCGTGCGTGTCGGCCAGGCCCTGGGCCGTGGCGAGCCGCGTGAGGCGCGTTTCGCCGCTGGAGTCGGCATGGGCACGGCACTGACCTACGCGTGCCTGTCGTGCAGCCTGATGCTGCTGTTTCGCGAGCAAATTGCCACGATCTACACCCCGGATCCCTCGGTGATCCACGTGGCGTCGATGCTGATCGTGTTTGCGGCGCTGTTCCAGTTTTCGGACGCGATCCAGGTCACGGCCGCCGGCGCGCTGCGGGGCTATCAGGACACACGGGTGACCATGGTGCTGACCTTGTTCGCGTATTGGGGCGTGGGGTTGCCGGTGGGTTACGCGCTGGGGCTGACCGATTGGCTGGGCGCCGCCAGTGGGCCCAGTGGCTTGTGGCAGGGATTGATCGTGGGCTTGAGCTGCGCCGCCGCGATGCTGGTGATCCGCCTGGCACGCAGCGCGCGCCGGCGGATTCGCCTGGTTTAATCGGCCTTCTTGCGAATCCAGTACAGGTACGTACCGGCCTGTTCCTGCTGATCCACCAGTTCGTGGTCAAGGAATACGCAGAACTTGGGAATATCGCGGCGGGTGGACGGGTCGGTCGCAATCACCTTGAGCAAGCCGCCGGGCGGCAAGTCGCGGATGTGCTGGTGCAGCATCATCACCGGCTCCGGGCAGTTGAGGCCGGTGGCGTCGAGCACGGCGTCTACAGGCAGGTCGAGGGTTTGATTCATACATCACTCCTGAAACGGGCGCCGCTCAACAATGTGGGAGCGGGCTTGCTCGCGAAGACGCGGGCACATTCAACATAAATTCCGACTGTTATACCGCTTTCGCGAGCAAGCCCGCTCCCACATTTAAACTGAGCAAGACACACAATCAGCGGGATTTAGGTTTCTTTGCATCCACCAGCCGACGCAAGTGGCAGGTCACTTCCTCACGGTCGTGGTACAGCTGCTTGCAGCCGATCTCAACACGAATACCACGCGCCTTGAAGCCGTCTTCAATGCGTTCCAGCAAACGCTTCACCTCGGCGTAACGCTGCTTCATCGGCAACTTCAGGTTCACCACCGCCTCACGGCAATAGCCTTCGCCAATCCAGGTTTCCAGCAGGGCCGCGTTACGCGCCGGCTTCTCGACGATATCGCACACCATCCAGTCCACCGGCTGCTTGGGCACAAAGGTAAAGCCGTCGGCCATCAGGTGCTGAACCAGGCCCGTGTCCATCAGGCTTTCGGCCATTGGGCCGTTGTCGATGGCCGTAACCAACATGCCACGGTTGACCAATTGCCAGGTCCAGCCGCCAGGCGCTGCGCCGAGGTCGACACCGGTCATGTCGCTGTGCAGGCGCTCATCCCACTGGTCGCGGGGGATGAAGTGGTGCCAGGCCTCTTCCAGCTTCAGGGTCGAGCGACTGGGCGCCTCACGCGGGAACTTGAGGCGCGGGATGCCCATCGGCCACATCGCCGAGTTGTTCGACTCGGCCAGGCCCATGAACACTTCGCGGCCGCTCTTGAACGTCAGCAGCAGGCGCGGCTTGCTCGGGTCGTCGACCAGCTTGCCGGCATTCAGCAAGGCTTTGCGCAGGTGCACTTCGAATTTCTTGCAGAAGTTCGACAGTTCCTTGCCGTCGTTGGTGTCGACCATCTCCAGCCACAGGCTGCCGCACACCGGGAAGCCTTGCAGGTGCGCGAGGATCACGCTGATACGGTCGGTTTCCGGCAGGTCGATGAACACCCCGCGCGCCCACTGCCTTGGGAAGATCAGCTCGGCAAAGCGCTGGCCGTGCATCAGGCGCTGGGCGCCGTCCTCAATGGTGCAGACAAATTCGGCACACGCGCTGCCGGTCTTGGTCTTGGCATAGCCGGAAACGTTGAGGCGCGCGGCGTGTTCCGCGATCTCGGAACAGACTTCGCCTTCAAAACCCGGCCGGCAGTGCATAAAAAGGGTGTTCATCAACTCTCCTGGTGAATCAACCGGCATTGCGCTATCGCACTACCTGTCATGAAAACGCGCGCATGATAGCCGAGTTCGGAACCTTGGACTTAACGATAGAGTCCAGTTATTAGCCTGCTAATGAAAACAGGGCTAAGTTGATAGCTCTGTTCGTCCCGTCAGGTCCGTAGCCGTGCGGACCATAAGGAGTCATGTAATGTCATCCCTTGATAGCCTGAGAACCCTTAAAACCCTGCAAATCGACGACAAGACCTACCACTACTTCAGCTTGCCCGAAGCCGCCAAGAGCCTGGGTGACCTGAACAAGCTGCCGATGTCCCTCAAGGTGCTGCTGGAAAACCTGCTGCGCTGGGAAGATGACAAAACCGTCACCGGCACCGACCTCAAGGCCATCGCCGCCTGGCTCAAAGAGCGCCAGTCCGACCGCGAAATCCAATACCGCCCGGCCCGCGTGCTGATGCAAGACTTTACCGGCGTGCCCGCCGTGGTCGACCTGGCCGCCATGCGCGCCGCCGTGGCCAAGGCCGGTGGCGACCCGCAGCGCATCAACCCGCTCTCCCCCGTGGACCTGGTCATCGACCACTCGGTGATGGTCGACAAATTCGGCAGCACCAGCGCGTTCGAGCAAAACGTCGACATCGAAATGCAGCGCAACGGTGAACGCTACGCCTTCCTGCGTTGGGGCCAAAGCGCCTTTGACAACTTCAGCGTGGTGCCACCGGGCACCGGCATCTGCCACCAGGTCAACCTTGAATACCTGGGCCGCACCGTGTGGACCAAGGACGAAGACGGCCGCACCTACGCCTTCCCGGACACGCTGGTAGGCACCGACTCGCACACCACCATGATCAACGGCCTCGGCGTACTCGGCTGGGGCGTGGGCGGCATCGAAGCAGAAGCGGCGATGCTCGGCCAGCCGGTGTCGATGCTGATTCCGGAAGTGATCGGCTTCAAGCTCACCGGCAAACTCAAGGAAGGCATCACCGCCACCGACCTGGTGCTGACCGTCACCCAGATGCTGCGTAAAAAAGGCGTGGTGGGTAAGTTCGTCGAGTTCTACGGCGACGGCCTGGCCGACCTGCCGCTGGCCGACCGCGCCACCATCGCCAACATGGCGCCGGAATACGGCGCCACCTGCGGTTTTTTCCCGGTGGATGAGGTGACGCTGGACTACCTGCGCCTGTCCGGTCGCCCTGCCGAAACGGTCAAACTGGTGGAGGCCTACACCAAGGCCCAGGGCCTGTGGCGCATCGCCGGCCAGGAGCCGGTATTCACCGACACCCTGGCGCTGGACATGGGCAGCGTCGAAGCCAGCCTCGCCGGGCCTAAACGCCCGCAGGACCGTGTGTCTCTGCCGAATGTAGGCCAGGCCTTCAGCGATTTCCTCGACCTGCAATTCAAACCGACCAGCAAAGAAGAAGGCCGCCTGGAAAGCGAAGGCGGCGGCGGGGTCGCCGTGGGCAACGCCGACTTGGTGGGCGAAACCGACTATGAGTACGACGGCCACACCTATCGCCTGAAAAACGGCGCCGTGGTGATTGCCGCGATTACCTCATGCACTAACACGTCCAACCCCAGCGTGATGATGGCCGCAGGCCTGGTGGCGAAAAAAGCCGTGGAAAAAGGCCTCACCAGCAAACCCTGGGTAAAAACCTCCCTGGCGCCTGGCTCCAAAGTGGTCACCGACTATTACAAGGCGGCGGGCCTCACCCAATACCTTGACCAACTCGGCTTCGACCTTGTGGGTTACGGCTGCACCACGTGCATCGGTAACTCCGGCCCATTGCCCGAGCCGATCGAAAAAGCCATCCAAAAAGCCGACCTCGCCGTCGCCTCGGTGCTCTCCGGCAACCGTAACTTCGAGGGCCGCGTACACCCCCTGGTGAAAACCAACTGGCTGGCCTCGCCGCCCCTGGTGGTCGCCTACGCGTTGGCCGGTACGGTGCGCATCGACATCAGCAGCGAGCCGCTGGGCGAAGGCAAAGACGGCAAGCCGGTGTACCTGAAAGACATCTGGCCAAGCAGCAAGGAAATCGCCGACGCCGTGGCTCAAGTCAGCACCGGCATGTTCCACAAGGAATATGCCGAGGTGTTTGCCGGCGATGAGCAGTGGCAAGCGATTGAAGTGCCGCAAGCGGCGACTTACGTATGGCAGAAAGACTCTACGTACATCCAGCACCCACCGTTCTTCGACGACATCGCCGGGCCACTGCCGGTCATTGAGGACGTCAAAGGCGCCAATGTACTGGCCTTGCTGGGCGATTCGGTGACCACCGACCACATCTCCCCTGCTGGCAACATCAAGGCCGACAGCCCCGCGGGGCGCTACCTGCGCGAGCAGGGCGTGGAGCCGCGTGACTTCAACTCCTACGGCTCACGCCGGGGCAACCATGAAGTGATGATGCGCGGCACGTTTGCCAATATCCGTATCCGCAACGAAATGCTCGGCGGCGAAGAAGGCGGCAACACGCTGTACATCCCCACCGGCGAGAAAATGCCGATCTACGATGCGGCCATGAAATACCAGGCGTCGGGCACACCGCTGGTGGTGATCGCCGGCCAGGAGTACGGCACCGGCTCAAGCCGCGACTGGGCAGCCAAGGGCACCAACCTGCTGGGGGTCAAGGCAGTGATCGCCGAGAGCTTCGAGCGCATTCACCGTTCCAACCTGGTGGGCATGGGCGTGCTGCCGTTGCAGTTCAAGCTGGATCAGAACCGCAAGGCGCTGAAACTCACCGGCAAGGAGAAGATCGACATTCTTGGGCTGACCCATGCCGAGATCGAGCCGCGGATGAACCTGACGTTGGTGATTACGCGCGAGGATGGCAGCAGCGAGAAGGTCGAAGTGCTGTGCCGGATCGACACCCTCAATGAAGTGGAATACTTCAAGGCGGGCGGGATTCTGCACTATGTGCTGCGCCAGTTGATCGCCTCTTAAGCAATACTGCAAAACCAATGTGGGAGGGGGCTTGCCCCCGATGGCGGTGGGTCAGGTATAGATACTCAACCTGACACACCGCTATCGGGGGCAAGCCCCCTCCCACCTTTCAACCTGTGTTTAACCTTTCAAATCAGCTGAACAGCCACTTCCACAACAGCACCAGCACGATAACCGCCAGCACCGGCCGCGCAATGCGGTAGGCCTTGGGATGCTTGCGCTTCCATTGCTTGACCACACCGCTGAACTTGTCGCTGAAGGTCTTGCTCCAGGCATACGCCTGGTTGATCCCGCCAACGCGTTCATCGTCCAAGTTCTGCGGCGCAGTGGCGCGACCCAGTTGCTTGCTGACCCAACGGTTGACGCGGGTCATGATGCGGTTGCTCAGCGGGCGTTCGATGTCGCAGAACAGGATCACGCGGGTCTGGTCGGTTTCGTTCTTCACCCAGTGCACGTAGGTTTCGTCGAACATCACGTCCTCACCGTCGCGCCAGGCATAGACCTGGCCGTCGACGAAGATGCGGCAATCGTCGGAGTTAGGCGTCGACAGCCCGAGGTGATAGCGCAGGGAACCGGCAAAAGGGTCGCGGTGCGGGTTGAGGTGACTGCCGCCCGGCAACAGCGCGAACATCGCGCCCTTGACGTTGGGGATGCTGCTGACCAGGGCCACGGTTTTCGGGCACAGCGCCTCGGCCGATGGCAGCGGTTTGTCGTACCACTTGAGGTAGAAACGCTTCCAGCCCTTCTTGAAGAACGAACCGAAACCGGCGTCGTTGTTCTTTTCGGCGGCGCGGATGTAACCCTCGTCGAACAGGTGCATGGCCTCTTCGCGGATCACTTCCCAATTGTCCTTGAGCACATCCAGCTCCGGGAACTTGCTGCGGTCCAGGTACGGTTTGGACGGCACCGCCGAGAACAGGTACATCAGGGCGTTATAGGGTGCAAACAGCGCCGAATGGTTGACGAACTGACGCAACATCGGCAAACGCGCCTTGCCACGCAGGTGCACATACAGCGTGCTGCCGATAAACAACAGCAACACCGACAGTTTGGCGGCCAAAGAAAAGGTCATGCAGCAACTCCTGGAAATAAGCGCCTGGCCAACAGCCTCCCGTCGACGGGAAACCAGACGTAGCAGCCGGCCATGATAAACACTTGGGCCATTATGCAGAAGGCCCAGGCCGACCGGCTGACATAAATCAACACCCTGGGGCCCTTGTGGCCTGCGGGCCGGTAGTGACCTGCAAGCGTGTAATGGCCCGCGGGCTTGTAGTGACCTGCAAGCTGGCCGTGGCGAGCGGGCTTGCCCCGCGTTGGAGCGCGCAGCGCTCCCACTTCAGACGTCGCGGTGTAATTGATAGACCGCGTTGTCAGGTTTTAGGGGCTGCTTCGCAGCCCAACGCGGGGCAAGCCCGCTCGCCACGGTAAGCCCGCTCGCCACAGTAAGCCCGCTCGCCACGACCAGCCCACAGGCCACATCAAGCCGCTCGCCACAACAGCCCTACTTGCTACACAGTACCGATCAGGCCTGGGTTTCCTGGTCGGTGAACAAATCGCTGAACAGCATGCTCGACAGGTAGCGCTCACCGGAGTCCGGCAGGATCACCACGATGGTCTTGCCCTGCATTTCCGGTTTCTCGGCCAGACGCACGGCCACGGCCATTGCGGCACCACAGGAAATACCGCACAGAATCCCCTCTTCCTGCATCAGGCGCAGGGCCATGGCCTTGGATTCCTCGTCGGTCACCAGCTCCACGCGGTCAACCATCGACAGATCGAGGTTTTTCGGCACAAACCCGGCGCCGATGCCCTGGATCTTGTGCGGGCTCGGCTTGATCTCTTCACCGGCCAACGCCTGGGTGATGACCGGCGAGACAATCGGCTCTACCGCCACCGACAGAATCGGCTTGCCCGCCGTGTTCTTGATATAACGCGACACGCCGGTAATGGTGCCGCCAGTGCCTACGCCCGCGACCAGCACGTCCACGGCACCATCGGTGTCGTTCCAGATTTCCGGGCCGGTGGTTTTTTCGTGGATCGCGGGGTTGGCCGGGTTTTCGAACTGCGCCGGCATGAAGTAGCTGGCCGGGTCGCTGGCGACGATCTCGCCAGCCTTGTCGATCGCGCCTTTCATGCCTTTGGCCGGCTCGGTCAACACCAGCTCGGCGCCAAGCGCCTTGAGCACTTTACGCCGCTCGATGCTCATCGACGCCGGCATGGTCAGCAGCAGCTTATAGCCACGGGCGGCGGCGACAAACGCCAGGCCGATGCCGGTGTTGCCGGAAGTCGGTTCTACAATGGTCATGCCCGGCTTGAGTTTGCCGGTGCTTTCGGCGTCCCAGATCATGTTTGCGCCGATGCGGCACTTCACCGAATAACCTGGGTTACGCCCCTCGATCTTGGCCAGGATGGTCACGCCACGCGGTGCGATGCGGTTGATCTGCACCAGGGGCGTGTTACCGATGGAGTGCGCGTTGTCTGCAAAGATACGGCTCATGACGGGTCCTTAAGGCAATTTCAACAAGGCCACAAGGGTATGCCTCAGGCTGGTAGGCGTCCAGTCAGAGGAACGTTGGGCCGGTACGCGCGGTCCATCGCCTATAACGTTGGAGAACCTGCACATGAAACGTCGCTACAGTGGGCTGCTATGGATCGTCGCCGTACTGGTGGTAGTACTGATTGCCCTGGACCTCGCCCTGCCCTACCTGGTGCGCAACTACCTGAACGACAAGCTCGCCGACATGGGCGACTACCGTGGCCAGGTCACGGATGTGGACGTGGCGCTGTGGCGCGGGGCCTATAAAATCAACGGCCTGCAGATCGTCAAAGTCGACGGTAAAGTGCCGGTTCCGTTCGTCAAAGCGCCGGTGATCGACGTGTCGGTGAGCTGGCATTCATTGTGGTACGACCATGCGGTGGTGGCCGAGGTGCAGTTCTTCCAGCCGGAGCTGAACTTCGTCGACGGTGGCAACCAGCAGGCATCGCAGACCGGTAAAGGCACCGACTGGCGTGAACAGTTGGGCAAATTGTTGCCGATCACCCTCAACGAAGTCCGCATTCAGGACGGCAAGATTGCCTTTCACAACTTCAATTCCAAGCCTGCGGTGAATATCTACGCCACCCAGGTCAACGCCAGCTTCTACAACCTGACTAACGTGGTGGACATCAAAGGCAAGCGGGACGCCACCTTTGAAGGCAAGGCCCAATTGCTCGGCCAGGCGCCCCTGGAAGCCACCGCGGCTTTCGACCCGTTGAGCAACTTCGAAGACTTCGAATTCCGCTTTCGCGCCAAGGATATTCAACTCAAACGCCTGAATGACTTCGCGTCGGCGTACGGCAAGTTCGACTTCAAGGCCGGCACCGGTGATGTGGTGGTCGAAGCACAGGCCGAAAAAGGCCAACTGAGCGGTTATATCAAGCCGCTGCTGCGCGACGTAGAGGTGTTCGACTGGAAACAGGATGTCGAAAACAAGGACAAGAATATCTTCCGCTCAATCTGGGAAGCCGTGGTCGGCGCCAGCGAGACCGTATTAAAAAACCAGAACAAAAACCAGTTTGCCACCCGCGTGGAACTCAGCGGCAGCGTGCACCAGCAAAATATCAGTGCGTTCTCGGCATTTTTGGCGATTTTGCGTAATGGTTTCATCCAGGCATTCAATGCGCGGTATGAACAACCCAAGCCCAGCGCGGACTGAGCCGCACGCCGACCGGGAGATGGCCTAGCGATTAGCGTGCCGACAGGTGAATGACAACAACGAGTAAGGACACTGAGCATGCGCATTACAGGCTGGATACTGACAATTATTGGCTACCTTTTGGCCTATTCAGGCTTCGTGAAAATAGTGGGGTTCGCCATGCACGGCGGCCCCATCGCCGGCATGATGATCCTCGCCTGCACGGTCACCCTGGTGCTGGCCGCGCTGGCCCTTTGGGGCGGCAGCAAGCTCAGGGACAAAGCGGACGCGCGGGCGTACGCATTGGAGAAAGCCACCAAGGGTCGCGCGTGACCGGCCATTCAGAGACTGAATAACCCGTCTGCGTTCACAGTCGCCGGGGCTGCACGGTATAGTCCGGGCATTGATGAATTCGAGGAATGACCGATGAAGTTCGAAGGCACCCAGGCCTATGTGGCTACCGATGACCTGAAACTGGCCGTCAACGCCGCCATCACCCTGGAACGGCCGCTGCTGGTCAAGGGCGAGCCCGGCACCGGCAAGACCATGCTTGCCGAGCAATTGGCCGAATCCTTCGGCGCCAAGCTGATCACCTGGCACATCAAATCCACCACCAAGGCACATCAGGGCCTCTACGAGTACGACGCGGTCAGCCGCCTGCGCGACTCGCAACTGGGCGTGGACAAGGTCCACGATGTGCGCAACTACCTGAAGAAGGGCAAGCTCTGGGAAGCCTTCGAGTCCGAGGAGCGCGTGATTCTGCTGATCGATGAAATCGACAAGGCCGACATCGAGTTCCCCAACGACTTGCTGCAAGAACTCGACAAGATGGAGTTCTACGTCTACGAAATCGACGAGACCATCAAGGCCAAGAAACGCCCGATCATCATCATTACCTCCAACAACGAGAAAGAGCTGCCGGACGCGTTTCTACGCCGCTGCTTCTTCCATTACATCGCCTTCCCTGACCGCACCACCCTGCAAAAGATCGTCGATGTGCACTACCCCGACATCAAGAAAGACCTGGTCAGCGAAGCGCTGGACGTGTTCTTCGACGTGCGCAAAGTGCCAGGCCTGAAGAAAAAGCCCTCCACCTCCGAACTGGTCGACTGGCTCAAGCTGCTGATGGCCGACAACATCGGCGAAGCCGTGCTGCGCGAACGCGACCCCACCAAAGCCATTCCGCCGTTGGCCGGCGCCCTGGTGAAAAACGAGCAAGACGTGCAGTTGCTGGAACGTCTGGCCTTCATGAGCCGTCGCGGTAATCGATAATGTTGCTCAACCTGTTCAATGAGATGCGTGCCGCCAAGGTGCCGGTGTCGGTGCGCGAGCTGCTCGACCTGATCAACGCGCTGAAACAGCGTGTGGTCTTCGCCGACATGGACGAGTTTTACTACTTGGCCCGTGCGATTCTGGTCAAGGACGAGCGGCATTTCGACAAGTTCGACCGCGCGTTCGGTGCCTATTTCAACGGCCTGGAAAAGCTCGACGACCACCTGCAGGCGCTGATCCCCGAAGAGTGGCTGCGCAAGGAGTTCGAACGCTCGTTGAGCGATGAAGAGCGTGCGCAGATCCAGTCCCTCGGTGGCCTGGACAAGCTCATCGAAGAATTCAAGAAACGCCTGGAAGAACAGAAAGAGCGCCATGCCGGCGGCAACAAGTGGATCGGCACCGGCGGCACCAGCCCATTCGGCTCCGGCGGCTACAACCCGGAAGGCATCCGTGTGGGTGACGCCGGCAAGCGCCAGGGCAAGGCGGTAAAAGTCTGGGACCAGCGCGAGTACAAGAACCTCGACGATCAGGTGGAGCTGGGCACGCGCAACATCAAGATTGCCCTGCGCCGCCTGCGCAAGTTCGCGCGCCAGGGTGCGGCCGAAGAGCTCGACATCGACGGCACCATCGACCACACCGCCCGCGATGCCGGGCTGCTGAATATCCAGATGCGTCCGGAGCGGCGCAACACCATCAAACTGCTATTACTGTTCGACATCGGTGGCTCAATGGACGCCCACGTGAAGATCTGCGAAGAGCTGTTCTCCGCGTGCAAGACCGAGTTCAAGCACCTGGAGTACTTCTACTTCCATAACTTCGTGTACGAGTCGGTGTGGAAGAACAACCAGCGCCGCACCTCCGAACGCACCTCCACCCAGGACTTGCTGCATAAATACGGCGCCGATTACAAAGTGATCTTTATCGGCGATGCGTCGATGGCACCGTATGAAATCACTCAGGCCGGCGGCAGCGTCGAGCACTGGAATGAGGAGCCTGGGTACGTGTGGATGCAGCGCTTCATGGCCAAGTACAAGAAGCTGATCTGGATTAACCCGTACCCGAAAGACACGTGGGGGTATACGGCGTCGACGGGAATTGTGCGCGAGCTGGTGGAAGATCAGATGTATCCGCTGACGCTGCGGGGCCTGGAAGAAGGGATGCGCTTTCTCTCCAAGTAACTCACATGCACATAAATCCAATGTGGGAGGGGGCTTGCCCCCGATAGCAGCGCCTCAGTCAATGCATTTGGCACTCAAAGACCGCCATCGGGGGCAAGCCCCCTCCTATATTTTTAGCCTTCGCTGAAGCGCTGCAAAAAGTCCACATGCTGGCGGTGCGCCGTCTCCTGCACCACCGGCGCCAAGCGCACCTTCTCCCCCGCCAAACACTGGGCCAGCCGCGCCAGCGCCAAGGGCGTCAACGCGCCTAAACGCGGGTAGCCGCCAATGGTCTGCCGATCATTGAGCAACACAATCGGCTGCCCATCCGGCGGCACCTGGATCGCTCCCAGCGGAATCCCTTCGGAGATCAACGACGGCCCCTGATACTGCAACGGGGTGCCCAGCAGGCGCATGCCCATGCGGTCGGCGCGGCTGTCCAGTGCCCAATCGGTGTTAAAGGCATCGAACAAACTCTGGCCGCTGAATTGGCCGATTTGTGCGCCGACAATCACCTCCAATGGCGCCTTGGCGGGCAAGTCCGGCGCGCTTAACACCTTCATCGCGCCGCCCACCCCGGAGTAAGCCAGCCGTGCGCCTTCGGCCAGCGGCGTGCCGAAACCATCCACACCGCCCAACGCTTCACGCACCACCGTGGCGCAACTGCCCAGCACCTGCGGCGCATCAAAGCCGCCCGGCGCTGCGAGGTAGGCCCGCGCGCCATTGAACGGCTGGGTAAAGCGCAAACGCTGACCCTTTTGCAGGATAAAACTGCGTCCCGGGCTGAGCGCACGCTCATCGATGTACGCGCCCAGGTCCGCGCCGGCCAATGCCAGCAAGCAATACTCCTCGGCCTGCACGGTGAACCCGCCCAAGGTGATTTCGACCACTGGCGCATCCAGCGCATTGCCCAGCAGCCAGTTGGCCCAGGACATCGACACCCAGTCCAGCGCGCCGCCCTGGGTCACGCCCAGGTGCCGAACGCCAAAGCGGCCGGCATCCTGCAACAGGCACAGCGGCGTGCTGGCCTCGATCAACAAGCGGCTCATGCCTGCGCCTCCAACGGCGTGTCATCGCCACCCAGGTTGATGAATTCGGCGTGACCGACCGCCTCGAAACGCACCGTATCGCCGGGCTGCATCAGGCTGTAACCGTCGCGTTCACGGTCGAACAGCTTGGCCGGGGTGCGGCCGATCAGGTTCCAGCCACCGGGCGAAACCACCGGGTACGCGGCGGTTTGCCGCTCGGCAATGCCGACGCTGCCGGCCGCCACGCGCTTTCGCGGGGTATTGAGGCGCGGCGTCGCCAGGATTTCGTCCACCAACCCCATAAAGGCAAAACCGGGGGCGAACCCGAGGGCGAACACCTGGTATTCATGGGCGCTGTGGCGGCGGATCACGTCCTCAACCGACAGACCGCTGCGCTGGCTGAGCAAGCTCAGTTCCGGGCCGACACTCAGGTCGTACCACACCGGCAACACGTGACACTGGCCACTGCCCTGGGCCTGGGGTTGCAAGTCGGTCAGCGCCTGGCCGATCAACGCGCGCGCCTGGGCCGGGGTTAAGGCGGTGAGGTCGTAATGCACCATCAACGTGGTGTAGGACGGCACCAGGTCCACCAACGCCGCGCCAAACTCCTCGCGCAGGCGTTGAGTGGCGGCGAGCATCCACGGCATGTTGGCTTCGGCAATGGCATCAAACAGACGCACCATCAGGCAGTCGATCGCCACCACTTCAATGCGTGGCTTCATGCTGGCTTCAGCGCCTCGCGGATACGTTTCACGGCGGCCACCGAACTGGCGTTGTCGCCATGCACACACAAGGTGTTGGCCTGCAACACCAAGGCGCTGCCATCGCTGGCGGTCAGGGCATCGCCACGGGAAATCATCAACGCCTGCTGCACGATGGTTTCGGCATCATGGTGCACGGCGCCCGGCAACTGGCGCGAGACCAGATGCCCCTTGGGGTCGTAGGCGCGGTCGGCAAAGGCCTCGAACCACAAAGTCAACCCGTACTCATCGCCCAAGGCCTGGGCGGCGCTGTTGTCACGGGTGGCCAGCAGCATGAGCGGCAGGTCGCCATAAGCGGCCACCGCCTGGATCACAGCGCGCAATTGCGCAGGGTTGGCCATCATGTCGTTGTACATCGCGCCATGGGGTTTGACGTAGCTGACCCGCCCGCCTTGCGCACGGCAGATGCCGTCGAGGGCGCCGATCTGGTAGTGCAGCAGGTCCTGGATTTCCTGCGGTGTGTAGGCCATGGAGCGGCGACCGAAGCCTTGCAGGTCCTGGTACGCCGGGTGCGCCCCCACTTGCACGCCGTGCTTGAAGGCCAGGCTGACGGTCTTGCGCATGATGCTCGGGTCACCGGCATGAAAGCCGCAGGCCACGTTGGCGCAATCGATGAACGGCATGACCTCGGCGTCCAGACCCATGGTCCAGTTGCCAAAGCTTTCGCCGATGTCGCAATTCAATAGCAGACGGCTCACGGTGGGTGCTCCTCCAGGCGTTGTTTTTCAGGCGTTGTATTTTTTGTAGTGTGGGATTTTTCGTACAGAACTGGCAACTTGTCCTCACACCCCAACGACGCTTATCGTGGAATAGCTCGATTTTTGGCGTTTGCCCGGTGCGGCGTCCAACTAATAAAAACCGATCCATGCATAAGAAAAGTTGATCCCATGAATTTGAAGTTCCTCGAAACCTTCGTCTGGGTGGCCAAGCTCAAGAGCTTTCGCCTGACCGCCGAGAAGTTGTTCACCACCCAGGCCTCGATCTCCAGCCGCATTGCCGTGCTCGAGAGCGAGTTGGGTGTGAAGCTGTTTCTACGCGACTCACGCGGCGTGAGCCTGACCCCGGAAGGCTTGAAGGTGCTCGATTACGCCGAGCAGATGATGGTGACCATGCAGGGTTTGAAGCAGTCACTGGAGACCACCAGCAGCAAGGTCGGGCGGATTCGCATCGGCGCGATGGACACGGTGATTCACACCTGGCTCAGCCCCTTGGTGGCCGAATTGATGGACCACTTCCCGTTGGTGGAAATCGAGTTGGTCGCCGATACCGCATTGAACCTCAGCGATCAGCTGCAAAAAGGCTTCCTCGACCTGATCCTGCAAACCGACCTGCTGCGCCTGGAAACCGTGCGCAGCCTGGAACTGGCCAGCCACCCGATGGCCTGGATCGTCGCCAGCCACTCGCTCTACAACCGCGACTACGCCTCCCTCGCCGAACTGGCCCAGGAGCGCATCATCACCTACTCGAAAAACTCCCACCCGCACCAGGACGTGCTGAGCCTGATGCAGGCCAACGGCGTCGCCGCGCCGCGCATGAACTGTGTGAATTCGGTGTCGGCGATTACCCGCCTGCTGCGCGATGGCTTCGGCATCGGCGCCCTGCCGCCGGTGCTGGTCAGCGAGGAACTGGCGCGCGGGGAGTTGGTGATGCTGCCGATGGCGCAGAAGCTGCCGAATCTGCAGGTGGTGGTGTCGTGGCGTGTGGGCGTGGAATTGGTGGAGGAGATTGTCGGGCTGTGCCAGAAGGTGGTGGCCCGCTATGCCGAAGAGGTCGGCGAAGCGCACATGGTGCTAAGCCACTGAAAAAAACGGGGCCACATGTGGGAGCGGGCTTGCTCGCGAATGCGCAGTGTCAGCCAACCTATTAGGCGGCCGATCCACCGCATTCGCGGGCAAGCCCACTCCCACATTTAGATTTTCAGCGGTTTTAGAGGCCCTTCAGGTCACGCTCTTCAATCGGCCGGCTCTGACGCAGGCGCTTGCCGCCCAACACCACCCAGTCGATCAAGCGGAACAGGCATTCAATGCCGAACGACAACAGCATAGCCCCGCCCAGGCCCCAGCCCATCGCCTCCGGCGTCAGCAGGATCTGATAGCTGTAGCCGTTCCAGGTTTCCAGGCGAATCGCCGGGTCCGCGGCCACCGCCACCTGCAGGGCGCGGATGTACCACGGGCCTTGCATGGCCTGGAATTGCTTGTCCAACGCCACCTGGCGATCCAGCAAGGTGCCCAGGCTGTTGGCGTCGCTCTGGAACACCGGATCATCACTGGCGCGGTAATGCGCCACCAACGCCTGCAAATCACCGTTGAAGAACTGCCGTGCAGTGGTTTCAAACCCGCTGAGGCCGGTCTGGGCCTCGATCAGGTGGGCCTCGACGCGCTTGGCGTAGTCGTTGATGAAACCCGGCACCTGCACGCCGACCAACAAGCCAATGGCAAACAGCACCAACCGCAAATAACTGAGCAGCATGGTCGATATCCTTACTCGGTAATGCCCTGGCTGACGCATTCACCGCGTCGCCACAGGCTCCATTGGCCCGGTTCGTAGCGGGTCCAGTTTTCATTGTCGGTCAACGGCTCGGTGGCGATCACGGTGACCACGTCATTGGGCGTGGTTTCGGCTTGAAAATCGACGATCACGTCGACATCTTTCAAGCGCGCCGGGCCGAACGGTGCGCGCCGGGTAATCTGCGCCAGCTTGGTCGAGCAGTAGCAAAACAGCCAGTCACCGTCGCTGAGCAAGCAGTTGAACACGCCTTTGCTGCGGTATTCGGCGCAGGCGGCAATCAGGTCCGGCAGCACTTGTTCGATCTCTACCGGCTCGGGGAAGGCTTCGCGCACACGGTTGAGCAAGTCGCAGAACGCTGCTTCGCTGTCGGTATCGCCCACCGGCCGGTAGAACGTGGCGCGCGGGTTGAAGTCCGCCAGCTGGCCATTATGGGCAAAACACCAGTTGCGGCCCCACAGCTCGCGCACGAACGGGTGGGTATTGGCCAGGCTCACCTTGCCCACGTTGGCCTGGCGGATATGGCCAATCACCACTTCACTTTTGATCGGATAACGCTGCACCAGCAGCGCGACTTCCGACTCGCTGCTGGCGGCCGGGTCCTGAAACAGGCGCAGGCCACGGCCTTCGTAGAACGCGATGCCCCAACCGTCGCGGTGGGGGCCGGTACGCCCGCCCCGCTGCATCAGCCCGGTAAAGCTGAACACGATGTCGGTGGGGACGTTGGCACTCATGCCCAATAATTCACACATGCCAGGGCTCTCGCTGCAGGGCGGACGACGTCAAAGGCGCGGTTCGACGCGCATTCCGCTGGCAGGCGCCGGGCGACGGAACGGCTCGTCGTCTTCGTCAACCGTCTCGGCAGCCAGGGCGGCGTCGACAGCGGCCTTGCGCTCACGCCGGGCGTTGGCGGCGCGCTCGATGGGCCAGCGGATCAGCGCAAACACGATATACACGCCAAACGCGATCATCGTGTACATGAACAGATCGGAAATGGCCCGCCAGGCGTTATTGCCGACGTGCAGCACCAGGTCCAGGGCCGTGATCGCTACCGCCGGCGCGAACTGGGTCTTGACCGGATCGACGATGGTCGGGCTGAACAGCAGCACCGCCATCAGCAACTGCAGCGGCTCGCGCAGCCAGCGCCAGATCCAGCGGGTCATGCGCCACCACACCAACAGGCAGCCCAAAGCGGCGAAGGCGTAAAGGCCCCAAGCGGTCAGATAGTCGTTCTCGGTCATGGTGTCCATGGCAAGGTAGGCAAACAGGCGGCTATGATAACGGCTTTTGCGTGTCTCGGCTGCAATGCCTGCCACCATCCGCCAGACAGAGAGTGATCCATGCCTTCATCGACCCACATCACTGCCGCCCCGATTGCCCGCAAGGCCGAAGGGCAGGACCCGTACGCCTGGCTGCAAGAGCGTGACACGGCTGAAGTCCTCGATTACCTCAAAGCCGAAAACGCCTGGCAGGAAGCGCAACTCGCCGATCAGCAGGCACTGCGCGAAACCCTGTTCGACGAGATCAAGGGCCGCATTCTCGAAACCGACCTGTCCCTGCCCTCGCCGTGGGGTCCGTACCTGTACTACACGCGCACCACCGCCGGTGACGAATACGCCCGCCATTACCGCTGCCGCCGCCCGGCAGATGACAGCAACACAGTGGACGACAGCAGCGAAGAACTGCTGCTCGACCCCAACGTACTCGCCAACGGCGGCTTTTTCTCGCTGGGCGCATTCAGCATCAGCCCCGACCACCAGCGCCTGGCCTACAGCCTGGACACCAGCGGTGAAGAGATCTACACCCTGTACGTGAAGGAACTGGCTAACGGCAAAGTCAGCGAACTGGAGTTTCAGGACTGCGACGGCAGCATGACCTGGGCCAATGACAGCCTGACCCTGTTCTTCGGCGAACTGGACGACACCCATCGCCCACACAAACTGTATCGCTACCGCCTGGATGGCACGGCAGCGCAGGAAGTGTTCCACGAGCCTGACGGACGTTTCTTCCTGCACTGCTACCGCTCCAGTTCCGAGCGCCAGTTGCTGCTGGCGCTCGGCAGCAAGACCACCAGTGAAATCTGGGCGCTGGACGCCAACCAGCCGCACCTCGACTTCACTTGCCTGGCGCCACGGGTCGAAGACCACGAATACGATGTCGACCACGGCCAGCGCAATGGCGAGTGGACCTGGTTTATCCGCAGCAACCGCGATGGCATCAACTACGCGCTGTTCGTCGCCGCCGACACCGGCAGCGTGCCCACCGAAGATCAATGGCAAAACCTGATCCCGCACAGCGACGAAGTGATGCTCGACGGCGTGAGCCTCAATGCCAGCGCGATGACCTTGAGCCTGCGCATCGGCGGCCTGCCAGTGATTGAAGTGCACCCTGAGGACGTGCCGGCCTATCGCGTCGAATTGCCCGACGCCGCTTATAGCCTTTATGTACAAAACAGCCTGGAATTCCCGAGCGACAAGATCCGTCTGCGCTATGAAGCGCTGAACCGTCCGGCCCAGGTGCGCCAGCTGGAATTGGCGACCGGCGCGCAAGCCGTGCTCAAGGAAACGCCGGTACTCGGCATGTTCAACGCCGACGACTACGTCAGCCAACGCCTGTGGGCCACGTCTGCCGATGGCACCCAGGTGCCGATCAGCCTGGTGGTCAAACGCGACCAGCTGGGCAAACCGGTGCCGCTGTACCTCTACGGCTACGGCGCCTACGGCCACAGCCTCGACCCCTGGTTCTCGCACGCACGCCTGAGCCTGCTCGACCGTGGCGTGGCGTTTGCCATTGCGCACGTACGCGGCGGCGGCGAATTGGGTGAAGCCTGGTACCGCAACGGCAAGCAGGCACACAAACAGAACACCTTCAGCGACTTTATCGCCTGCGCCGAGCACCTGATCGCCGAGGGCCTGACCACTTCCAAACAACTGGCCATCAGCGGCGGCAGTGCCGGCGGCCTGTTGATCGGCGCGGTACTCAATCAACGCCCGGAGCTGTTCCAGTCGGCGATTGCCGAAGTGCCGTTCGTGGATGTGCTCAACACCATGCTCGACCCGGAGCTGCCGCTGACCATCACCGAATACGACGAGTGGGGCAACCCGGAAGAGCCAGAGGTGTACGAACGCATCAAGGCCTACGCGCCGTACGAGAACGTCAGCGCCCAGGCGTACCCGGCCCTGCTGGTGATCGCCGGCTACAACGACAGCCGCGTGCAGTACTGGGAAGCGGCCAAGTGGGTGGCCAAGCTGCGCGACACCAAGACGGACGACAACCTGCTGTTGCTCAAGACTGAACTGGGCGCCGGCCATGGTGGCATGAGCGGGCGTTATCAGGGATTACGTGATGTAGCGCTCGAATATGTATTTTTGTTCAAGGCGCTGGGGTTGATTTAAGGAACTTAGGGCGGCGGTCCTGTCTGAACACACAGACCGCCTACTTGATTGATGGACCAAGATTGCAGCTATGGCTCAACCAACTTTATTGAACAATGAAATCCGCGACATGCTCATGGACTGCGGCCTGTTCGACCCTTTGCTGCCGGAAGATTTTCACGTCGCCGCCGGCTACTTCAACATCAGCAGCATTGCCCAGGGCGAAGTGATCTTCGTCGAGGGCGATGCCGGCACGTTCATGTGCATCATCCACAGCGGCCAGGTGGCCGTGCAGAAAACCAACCATGCAGGCCAGCGCCTGACGATCGCCACCCTGCGCAGTGGGCGGGCGTTTGGCGAAATGGCGGTACTCGATGGCGAGCGGCGCTCTGCCAGTTGCCTGGCGGCAAGTGACTGCGTGCTGCTGAACCTAGGCAAGGACTCGCTGGAAAAAATGCTCAACGAAGCGCCCAGGGTCGCGGCCAAGATCATCCGCGCGATTGCGATCGCCTTGTCCAAACGCCTGCGCATGGCCGACGGGCAATTGCTCTCGCAACCGTTTTAACCGCCGGGCGTCTTCGGCTTGCTGTCATTTTGCAGCAGGCCAGGCACGCTCTGGTCCTTGGGCGGCGTTGGCAACACAATCGGCACCAGCGCGGGTGAACCGTTGGCGGTGGCTTTGGGCGCCACAGGCGGGGTGACTTGCGGGTACAACGTCGGTGTCGGTGTACCCGGCGCACCGGGCGTTGGCGCGGGTGCGACCGGAACGGTTTGCACCTCCTGAGCCTGGGCCGCACCCAATGTGAGCGCGCCAAGCACAATGACCGTTAGAATGCTGCACTTCATCGATGGCTCCATGGCCTGACCGGAATGACGTAAGGCTACTCCCAACCGCGCAAGAATGCCCTTCCCAATGAGATTTCAATGAAACGTTTCGTTCTGCTCGACACCACTCCAATCCCCGATAACGGCGGTGCCTTGTGCCTGTTCGAATACGGCGAGGATTTTGTCATCAAGATCCAGGGCGGTGACGGCGGCCAACTGATGAACACGCGCATGCACGGCTCCGAAGACGCACTGGCGGAAATTCCCTGCCGCAAAGTCGCCGGGCGCCCGGGTTCGCGGGTGTTGATCGGCGGGCTGGGCATGGGCTTTACCCTGGCCTCAGCGCTCAAACATCTGGGCAAGACGGCCGAAGTGGTGGTCGCCGAATTGGTGCCCGGCGTCGTGGAATGGAACCGTGGGCCCCTGGGTGAAAAGTCCGGCCGCCCGCTGCTCGACCCACGCACCGTGATCCGCATGGAAGACGTGGCCAAGGTGCTGCAAGCCGAGCCTCAAGGCTTTGACGCGATCATGCTGGATGTCGACAACGGCCCCGAAGGCCTTACGCAAAAGGCCAACAGCTGGCTCTACTCGGCCGGTGGCCTGGCGGCCTGCGCCAAAGCCCTGCGCCCCAAGGGCGTACTGGCCGTGTGGTCGGCCAGTGCCGATAAGTTGTTCAGCGACAAACTGCGCAAGGCCGGGTTCAAGGCCGAGGAAGTGCAGGTGTTCGCCCACGGCAACAAGGGCACCCGGCACACCATCTGGATCGCCGAAAAGCTCAAGGGCTGAGCAACATCCCCAAAACACCACACATCTTTTGTCCTGAGTCAGCTTCGGGATTTGCGGTAATCGATCACATACGGCACTTTTTTCTCGACGGTCTTCTTCAGCTCAGCCTGATCCAACTGGGCCATGCCGCCCAACTGGTGGGCGGTGAAACCGCTGTCCCCCACCTGTGAACCGGGCGCCAGGCTGACCATGCGCTGGGCGACGGCTTCAATCGCGTCCTTGTAACCGCCTTTCTTGTTCAGGTTGAAAGCACCCAGGTCGATCTGCGTGCGCAGCCAATTGCCCCAGTAAAACTCCAGGAATTCCGGCGCGACGGCGCCATCGTCCGGCTTGCCGTAGGCGGCCTTGCGGGTGAAATACACCAGGCTGCGAAAGGTGTCGTCCTGCAGGTTCTTGAAGCCCAGGTGCGCCGGCAATTGCTGCGGTGACAGCGGCTGGCCGTGATCGCCTTTGAGCCAGACCTTGCGCGCTGCTTCCATACGCTGCCAGAAGGTGGCCATGTCCGGGCTGTTGCTGAAATCATCGGTCACCTTGACCCACATGTGCAGCTGCGGGCCGCCGCCGGGGACTTCCCACAAGGTAGTGAAGCTGTGGTGACCGTCGGTCAGGTACAACTGGCCACCAGGGCCGACCACGACGGTTTTCATGTCATCGGGATGCGTGCCCACCGGGTCTTTGCACCTGAAGCTGGCGGGTTGGTGCAGGTCGGCCTTTTTGGGCACTTTGTCGGCCGCGCCCTGGCCGTTGGTTTCGCAGTATTCGTCGAAGACCTTGGCCGGCGTGTCGGCAAACAGGCCCAGGCTGTAGTAAATCTGGTCAAAGCCCACGACGGCCTGGGTCGGGTGCAATTGTTCAAGGGCCACCTCGATGATCTGGCCAGGCTTGGGCGTGGAGAATGCCTGGGCTTGGGCCGCCAGGACGCTGAGTAGCAGTGCTGCGGTCCATGTGTATAAACGCATTGGTTTCAGATCCTTGAGAATGAAGTGAGCCGATACTACAAACGATTGCCGCCGGCAGGCTGTACCGCAGCTGAAAAAGCCAGCAGTCATTTACCCCGCAAGCGGCTAGAATCAACCTTATCCGTGAACCCCCAAATAGCCAGGAGCCATGATGAGCTCGACCAACCCGCCCTCCCACACCGCCAAGCTGGACCGCATCCTCGCCGATGCCCAGCGCGACCGGGAAATGGGCTATCGCGACAAAGCCTTGAAGATGTACCCGCACGTGTGTGGCCGCTGCGCGCGTGAATTTGCCGGCAAGCGCTTGAGCGAACTGACCGTGCACCATCGCAACCACAACCATGATGACAACCCCCAGGACGGTTCCAACTGGGAGTTGCTGTGCCTGTATTGCCACGACAACGAACACTCACGCTACACCGACCAGCAGTACTTCGGCGAAGGCTCCACCAGCAGCCCGACGATTGCCAAGGCCACGCACAACCCGTTTGCGGCGTTGGCTGGGTTGATGAAGAAAGACGACTGAAATCGTCGCTGCCTGTCATGGCCTCTTCGCGGGCAAGCCCGCTCCCACATTTGGAACGCATTCCCCTGTGGGAGCCGGGCTTGCCCGCGATAGCGATCGCCCAAGCAACCCAACAGCCCAAGCCGTATAATCGCCGTTTTTCTCCAAGGCACCCTTCCCCGTGGGCAATAAACGCTACAGCTGCATCGGTCTGTATAACCCCAAATCCCCCGAAAACGTCGGTTCGGTGATGCGTGCCGCCGGCTGCTACGGCGTGGCCTCGGTGTTCTACACCGGCGTGCGTTACGAGCGCGCCCGGGATTTCATCACCGACACCAAGAAGGTCCATCACGACATTCCGCTGATCGGCATCGACGACCTGAAAAAAATCCTGCCGCTGGGTTGCATCCCGGTCGCCGTGGAGCTGGTCGAAGGCGCCCGCCCGCTGCCCGAATACACCCACCCTGATCGCGCGTTGTACATCTTCGGCCCCGAAGACGGCTCGCTGGACAAAGAGATTCGCGACTGGTGTGAAGACGTGGTGTACATCCCGACCACCGGCTGCATGAACCTCGCCGCCACGGTCAACGTGGTGCTCTACGATCGCCTGGCCAAGGGCAACAACACCCGCTCGGGCCCCAAGTACTGATTTTTTGGGAACATCCGGCGCCTGCAGGCAGTCAGCTACATATCACTTGCCTTGTTGGAGACAGATCATGAGCGACAGCAAAATCCTGCGACCTATCATCGAACACACGCCGTTTGAAACCCAACCGCCTCAAAATGTGCACGGCTGGGAGCGCATTGGCTCGGTGGCCGGTGGCGTGATGATGGTTGGCAAAGGCCTGCGCCGTGGCGGGATCTTCGGGCTCATCCAGGTGGCCATTGGTGGCGTGGCGCTGGTGCGCGGCGTCACCGGGCGCAGCTCGCTCAAAGACAAGCTGGAACAGGGCCGCCAGGAAATAAACAGCGTGCGTACCAAAATCGAGCGCGCGGGCGAAGAGCTGAAAAACCTGAAGACCAAGGCCGAAGTCGCCGCTGAAAAAGCCACCAAAACCACTGGCTGATGCGCCTCTCCACCTATTGGAGAGCTAAATGTGGGAGCGGGCTTGCCCGCGAAGGCGGTGTATCAGTCGACAGGTGTGCTGACTGATCCACCGTAATCGCGGGCAAGCCCGCTCCCGCATTTTTGCTTTGTGTATGCCCTAAGCTCAGCGCAATAATTTGCTATCCAGCACCACCGACGACTCGCCGATCACACTGTCGGCCAACTGCACAAACTCCGCCGTCGTTATGCTGTTCGCGCGCATCACCGCCTGCGCAAGGTCGTCCAGCGAGCGCTTGTTGTGGGTTTTCACGCGAATCTCGCGGTCCAGCTCCTGCAACACCACCACCGCCCTCGCGACGGTCGCGCCGTTGACGTGGTCGCCACGCAATGTGGTCACGTCCTTGCCCTCTTTGCTCAAGCGCGCCTGAATCGCGGCATACCGCTCATCGGTGATGCCGCCCGCGCGGCGCAGCAGCTCGATGGCGTAGTACTCGCCAAGCCCTTCGCTGATCCAGTCACTGGTGTCGTGATCATTGAAGCGCCCGATCGCCTGCACCACCTCACGGATCAACGCGCTGCTGCCGTTCTCGCTGACCAGCGGCGTGCGGCTGTTGAGGTAGATCGAGTCACGCGACGCAAACACGCCACGGCGCATCGGGTCGCTGGCGCCCACCACCAGCAGCTTGGCCGGGTGGCGCGGGAACGCGGCCTCCACTTGAGGCCAGACGAAGGTCAGCAGCGTAAGCACGTCCATGCGGCGCATGGCCTGGCCTTTGGGCGAGGCCACGGTGACCTCGGTTTCGCCCAGGCGCACGCGGCGGCTGCCGAGGGTGCCGGCGAGCATCCAGCCGGTAGGGCGGTCGAACAGGCGGGAAACGTTGTCGATGCGGAATTTGTGCTTGCCGATGCGCGGCCAGGCGGTTTCGACGCTTTTCCAGCCTGCCGGCAACTCGAACACCAGGCGCGAGACCAACTCGACGCCGTCCTGCTGGTCGAGCCGCGCAGCCGGCACCAGGTCTTCGCCTCGGAACAACGCCCAACTGGGCGTCATCCGCGCTTCATACACGCCAGGTTTGCGCGCGTGGGTCAGGCGTACCCGGTAGCTCAGGCTGGCCTTGTCGGCGCTGGGTTGCCACAAGCCATGGGTGCCGGTGACCTTCCACTGGCCATCGGCCTTGAAGTCGCTGTAATCACCGTCGCGGCCCAGGTCGAAATTCAGGCTGCGCACCGCCGAGCCTTGGGACAGGCTCACACGCACCTCGGCTTGATCACTCTGGGGCAGCAGTTTGACGTGGTAGTCGAGGTCGACTTTCTTCGCGCACCACGCGGGCAGGCTCAGCGCCAGCAACACACAAGAGGCCGCCAGCTTGGTTGCCACCGTCATACACACTCCTTTTTCAGCCTGCGCGGAAGATCAGGTAATCCTCCCAGTCGTCTTCGGGCACGCTGCCTTCGGCGAGCATGCGACCGGACTGGGAAATGCGTTCGTGGTGCACGGCATCGCGGTCGCCGCAGACCAGGTGGTGCCACAGCGGCAGGTCCTTGCGCTCGCTGACCAGGCGGTAGCCGCAGGTTGGCGGCAGCCACTTGAACTGGTCGGCCTGGCCCGGCGTGAGCTGGATGCAGTCGGGCACCGAGGCGCGGCGGTTGGGGTAATCGGTGCACTGGCAGGTGTTCAGGTCGAGCAGTTTGCAGGCAATGCGCGTGTAATAAACGCTGTTGTCCTCCTCGTCCTCAAGCTTTTGCAGGCAGCACAGGCCACAGCCGTCGCACAACGACTCCCACTCCTCCTGGTCGAGGTGTTCAAGGGTTTTTCGTATCCAGAAAGGTTCGACTTTAGCGGCCATGGCTCTACATCAATATCGGTCGGTGAAAAGGCCGCCAGTCTAGTGCCCAAGGCCCCCGGGGCCAAGCGCTTACGACTGGCGGTGTAACAACACTTGTCAGCCCAGTGGGCGCGCAGTAGCTTTGAACGCCGAATCGCACCTCAGGAACTGCCCATGACACGCGTTGCCGACTACCCGATCCACACCCAATTTACCGAACGCTGGTCGCCTCGCGCCTTTACCGGCGAGAGCATCCCGACAGACACCCTGCTGAGCTTTTTCGAGGCCGCACGCTGGGCCCCATCGGCCTATAACTCGCAACCTTGGCGTTTTCTCTACGCGCGCCGTGACACGCCGGATTGGGAACGCTACCTGGGCCTGCTGAATGAATTCAACCGTGCCTGGGCGCAGCATGCGTCGGCCTTGGTGATCATCGCGTCAAAAACCGACTTCACCGCCCCCGGCGCCAGCGAAGAAACCCCGGCGCTGTGGCACACCTTTGATACCGGTTCGGCCTGGGGTCACCTGGCGCTGCAAGCCAGCCTGAGCGGCTGGCACACCCACGGCATGGCCGGTTTCGATCAGGAACTGACCCGCAAAGAACTGAAGATTCCCCAAGGCTATGCGCTGCACGCGGCGGTGGCCGTGGGCAAGCTGGGCGACAAGTCGAGCCTGCCCGAGTACTTGCAGGGCCGTGAAGCGCCAAGCCCACGCAAGCCGTTGAGCGAGCTGGTGTCCGAAGGCGATTTCAGCCTGTAAGCCTTGCTGATATCCCCTGGGGAAGCGGGCTTGCCCGCGATAGCGCACGGTCAGTCACGGCATCCTTGACTGACACGCTGCTGTCGCGGGCAAGCCCGCTCGCACCTTAATAACCGCGTTCGAAGCTCACTTCTCCGCGTAACGCTTGCTTGGCTTGATACGCCCGTAGATTGTGCACAAACAACTCCACCATCATCCCCGGCGAGGTTGGTGCCGAGCTGTGCCCGGTCAGCAGCAGCCCCCACGCAGTCCAGAACGGATGGCGCTGCGGCAGCGGTTCCTGGCGGCACACGTCGATCACCGCACCGGCCAGGTGCCCTTCTTTCAGCGCCTCGACCAGGTCAGCATCGACCACGGCCACGCCACGGCCAACGTTGATGAACAAGCCGGTCGGTTTGAATTGCTTGAACAACGCCGCATCGTACAAATCATGCGTGTTGGGCGTGTTGGGCAGCAGGTTGATCACGTAGTCCACCTCGCCCACCAGGCGGCCCAGTTGATCCAGCCCGGCCACTTCGATAAACGGCGCCTGCTCACGCGCGGTGCTGGCGATGCCGTACAGCTTGACGCCAAACGGCAGCAGAAAATCGGCAACGCTCTGGCCGATATCGCCCGTGCCGACGATCAGCGCCTTGCGCCCGGCCAGGCTCTGGCCCATGCGGTTGTCCCACTTGCGCTCAACCTGGCTGACCAGCCGCGCGAGCACTTCGCGCTCGTGGCCGAGCATGTAGGTGAGCACAAATTCGGCCATGACCTGGCCAAAAATGCCCACCGCACGGGTCAGGCGATAGTCGCGTGGCAAGCCATCGGCCAGCAGCGGCGTGATGCCCGCCCAGGTCGATTGCAGCCATTGCGGCTGGTGGCCTTGGCGCAACAGGGTGGCGAGCAGATCCGGCTGGCCAAGCCATACCGGGCAATCGGCGGCCAGGCGCGACAGTTCGGCCGAGTCGCCGCTGGTCAGCACTTCGACGTCCGGCGCGGCGTCACCCAGCAATTGGGCGTAGAGCGGGTAATCCTGTTCAGCAATCAGAACACGCATGGTTCAAACCTTTCAAAAACACTGCAGACGGCCGCCCGCATCCTTACGGCCACCGCCAACGAATACGTTTGCATTGAAGAAGGTGCCCGGTTCGGGCACTGACCGATCACATCGGGTCGTTGCGGCGCAGCAGCTCTTCGGGCAAGTGCTCGATGTACTCATCCTCGGCCGGTGGCATTTGCAGGTGGTAGCCCTGCTTGTCGAGGTTTTCCAGGACCACGGTGATGTCCTCGCGGGACAGCTTGCGCTCCGGCGTCAGGATCATCTCGAACGCAAGATGGGCTTTGCCGAAGGCCGCCATCAACGGTTCCGGCACACGCTCCAGCGCGTCGCTTTTGAGCACGTAGAGGTACATTCCGTCTTTTTTCAAGCTGCGGTAGATGGAGCAAATACGTTTCAAGGCTGTTCTCCGGCAGTGGCCAGGCTGTCGAGCAGCGCCTGGCCCATCAACTCGCGGCGCCAGCCACGCAGCGAGTCTGGCAATTTATAAGGCCCATCGGGGTAGCCACTCTTGACCAGGGCTTCGAGGGTTTTCTTGCGCAGCATCAGTTCCGGCGCCATGTCCAGGCGTTCGGCTTCGGCCTGGCCCAAGGCCCGCAGATGCTTGATCAGCGTGGCGGCATCCACCGGCAGCGGCTCGGCAACAGCCGGTGGCCATTGGTCCATGGGCACGCTGGCGGCGCGCTTGATCAGGTCCAGCAGAAACTGGCCGTCCTGACGCACGGTGCGCGGGTGCATGTCTTCGATTTTGCCCAGCGCGGCGAGGTTGTCCGGCTGGGATTTGGCCAGGGGCCACAACGAGTGTTCGCGGATGATGCGGTTGCGCGGCAGGTCGCGGGCACGGGCCTGCTGCTCGCGCCAGGCGCACAGTTCACGCAGCACGGCGAGCTGGGCGCGGGACAGTTTCCACGCAAGCTTAGCGTCGCGGTACACCTCGTACGGGTCGACTTCGCGGCGCAGGTTGGCCACCAACTCGGCGCCGTCTTCCAGCACCCAGGCGTATTTGTCGTCTGAGAGCTGCGGACGCAGGCGGATGTAAACCTCGGCCAAGTGCACCGCGTCTTCGGCGGCGTAGCTCACCTGGGTCTCGGACAACGGCCGCTGCAGCCAGTCCGAGCGGGTTTCGCCCTTGGGCAACTCGATATCCAGCACGGCCTGCACCAGGCGCGAATAGCCCATGGAGAAACCGAGGTTCAGGTAAGCCGCCGCCAATTGGGTGTCGAACAACGGCACCGGCAGGCTGCCGGTCAAGCGCAGCAATACTTCCAGGTCTTCGCTGCACGCGTGCACCACCTTGATCACCGCCGGGTTTTCCAGCAAGGCGGCCAAGGGTTGCCAATTGTCGATGGTCAGAGGGTCGATCAGGTAAGCGCGTACGCCATCGCCGATCTGGATCAGCCCGGCAATGGGGTAAAAGGTGTCGACCCGCATGAATTCGGTGTCGAGGGCGACGAATGGCAACTGCTGCCATTCGGCGCAATGCTGGCCGAGGCTATCGTTGTCGCAGATCCAGTGAATATCGATGGCCACACGGCTCTCCCTTGAAGAATGGCGCGCAGTATATATCGCGAAAGACGCTTGCGAGCATCCGCAGTGCACACGCCTTCATGAAAACTCCGACAAGAGAGGAAGAATAGTCCGACGGGCGAGAGTTAGCTTCTCTTACGCAATACGTAAACCCGCCACAGCTTGGAGCCCGGCAGGAATTCCTGATGGTTGAGTATTTTGAAACCGGCCTGGCGAAACTCGCCCTCGACAGGCGCAGGTGCGTCCACGGAAACGATCACGGTGTCGCGGCTGACCCGATGGAACTCGCGCAGCAGCGCCAAGCGCCCTTCACTGCTGGGTACATGGCGAAACAGTTCCATGCAGAAAATGCAGTCCACCGCATTGGCCGACAAACCGATGGAAAACGCTGATCCCTGGAAGGTTTTGACGCGTTTGAGCAGTGCTGCCGGGTGATGAGTGCGCGCATGGTCGAGCATGGCCTGGGAGTTGTCGGAGGCCAGAATCACGCGGTTGATGTGTTCTGCCAACACCGGCCAGAACCGGCCAGAGCCGCAGGCCAGGTCGAGGATCAGCCCAGGTTCGCCAGCCACTTTCAATGCCTGGCGCACCAACCGCTCATCGCGCCACGCTGCCACGCGCTGGCGCAGGCGTGGCGGGCGTGTGTCGCCGCAGACCCTGGCATGCTCGCGGTCACAGCGCTCGGTGAACTCAATCTCGATAGAGGAAGGTGGTTGTGACGACATCACGGGCTCATGTGTGTGGAACGGTAGTGAACGACCTTGAACCGCAGCTTACCCACTGCAACGTGAAAAAAAGGTCGAAGCCGTCACGGCCACCCAACACCCAAAATCCATTGTGGGCGTTGTCGAGCTTTAGCGAGGCTACGATGGCGGTGGGTCAGGCAACCATCACTGGCTGACACACCGCTATCGCGGGCAAGCCCGGCTCCCAGGGTGGATTACGCCTGGTGCAGATACCAGCGCCAATCCTGCTCGCCTACCTCGCCCATGAACTGCTGGTACTCGGCGCGTTTGACCGCCAGGTACACGCCGAGGAATTCAGTGCCAAACGCATCCCGCGCCCAGCTTGACTCTTCAAGCGCACGCAGGTTGGTGAGCCAGTCGGTGGGCAGCAATTGTTTGGCCTGCGCGTAGCCGTTGCCTTCCACCGGCGCGCCGGGATCGCGTTGCTCACGGATACCGCGATGGATACCCGCCAGGATTGCGGCGCCAGCCAGGTAAGGGTTGGCGTCGGCGCCGCAGATGCGGTGCTCAATGTGCCGGGAACTGGCCGGCCCGCCCGGCACGCGCAGGCTCACGGTGCGGTTGTCCACGCCCCACGTGGCGGCCAGCGGTGCGTAGCTGTTGGTCTGGAAGCGGCGATAAGAGTTGGCGTTGGGGCAGAACATCAGCAACGAATCGAGCAAGGTGCTGAGCATGCCGCCCACGGCCTGACGTAGCAGCGGCGTGCCGTCGGCGGCCTCACTGGCGAACAGGTTATTGCCGTGGGCATCCGCCAGGCTGACGTGCATGTGCATGCCGGTGCCCGCCAGGTCGTCGAACGGCTTGGCCATGAAGCAGGCGGTCATCCCGTGTTTATGCGCCACGCCCTTGACCAGGCGCTTGTAGCGCACGGCTTCGTCCATGGCCTGCAAGGCATCGGCGCGATGTTCCAGGGTGATTTCAACCTGGCCCGGGGCGTACTCGGAGATTGCCGTGCGCGCCGGAATGCCTTGCAGTTTGCACGCGCTATAAAGGTCGGCGAGAAACGGCTCGATCTGCTCCAGCTCGCGCAGGCCATACACCTGGGTCGAGCGCGGGCGATTGCCGTCCACATCCCGCGCCGGTTGTGGGCGGCCATTGCTGTCGGGTTTCTGGTCGAGCAGGTAAAACTCCAGCTCCGCCGCCATTACCGGGTAGTAACCGTCGGCTTTCAGCCCGTCGATGACCTTGGCGAGCAAATGCCGCGGGTCGGCCACGGTGGCGGGCATGCCCTCGGTGGGGTGCATGCTCACTTGCACGGCGGCCGTGGGAATCAGGCGCCATGGCATACGCTGCAGGCTCCCGCTGATCGGGTAGGCGCGGCAGTCGATGTCACCGACTTCCCACACCAGCCCGGAGTTTTCCACGTCGTCGCCATTAATCGTCAGGCCAAGGATGGTGCTGGGCAACGGCCGGCCACTTTCGTACACCGCCAGCAGCTCATCGCGGTGCAGCAATTTGCCGCGTGGCACGCCGTTGTTGTCGAGGATAAACAGCTCGAACATCTCGATGTCCGGGTGCTGCTCAAGGAAAGATCGGGCTTCTTGCAGGCAGGCAAAATCACTCATGGCAAGTCTCATACGTTTGCGTCAGGCAGGAACATAGGCAACGCGCGCAGGGGCGCCTGGTCTATGGGAGAGATCAACGTAGGAGAGCGGTATCCGGAGGGCGTGCGTGTCGGCAGTGGAACAAGGCCCAGAAGGCCAGCTCGGAAGGAAGGGCCTCGACAACCGCGGTACAGCTGGGCACTAAAGCGCCAGGCAATGTCGCGGGATGAGTGTCGGGGGAACCTTCCATGCGGGATTCACAGTGAGGTAGATGCCCGGCAGCGTCACACGCCTGCACAGGGTGGTTAAATTCAGGGTTGATGGAGTTTGGTTGCAGCTTGGCTAAACATTCACGCCGCTTGCTACCTCGGCGCGCTCCTGGAAATAATGGCCGCCCCGATCATGCCCCAAGGACTCGACCGCATGAAAGCTCCCCTGGCCCTGTGTGTATTGGCGAGTTTGGCAACCACCGCCCTGGCCGATACCGCGCCCTCGCGGCTCGATGATGTGGTGCAGCGCGGCACGCTCACCGTCTGCACCACCGGCGATTACAAGCCGTACACTTCGCTGCGCGCCGATGGCCGCTATGAAGGCATCGACATTGCCATGGCCGAATCGCTGGCCAAAAGCCTGAATGCGACGATCACGTGGGTGCCCACCACCTGGAAAACCCTGATGCCGGACTTTCTGGCCCAGCGCTGTGACATCGCGGTGGGCGGGATTTCGGTGTCGCTGGAGCGCCAGAAAAAGGCCTTCTTCAGCCAGGCGCTGGGTGTGGACGGCAAGATCCCGCTGGTGCGTTGCGCCGATGTGCAGCGCTACCAGAGCGTCGAGCAGATCAACCAGCCGCAGGTGCGGGTGATCGAGCCGGCCGGCGGCACCAACGAAGTGTTTGCCCGCACTCACCTGGGCCAGGCGCAGATCCGCCTGCATGACAACGTGACCATCTTCGACGAGTTGCTGGCGGGCAAGGCGGACGTGATGATCACCGACGCCAGCGAGGCGCGCTTCCAGCAAAAGCTCAAGCCGGGATTGTGCGCGGTCAACCCGCAACAGCAGATGCAGTACAGCGAAAAGGCCTTCCTGCTGCCCCGCGATGATGTGGCGTGGAAAAGCTATGTCGACCAGTGGTTGCACTTGAGCGTCGCCACCGGCGCGTACGACGCCATCGTCAATCAATGGCTGGCGGCGCCCTGAGCCGCAGCCGTCTACGCTGTGGTCACATCAAACAATAACGAGGGATGAGTAATGAAGGGATTGCTCCGAATCACCTGGCTGCTGCTGTTGTGTTGCAGCCAGGTGCACGCGGCCACTCAGGAGGAGGACGCCCACGCCGCCAAGGCGCTGCTGACCAAGGCCCTGGCCTATTACCAGAGCAACGGCGACAAGGCGTTTGCCGCGTTCAGTCGCCAAGGGGAGTTTGTCGACCATGACCGTTATGTGTTTGTGGTCGACACCCAGGGCGTGTTGCTGGCCAGTGGCGGGCCTTCCTCGGCCTTGATCGGCCGCGATGTGTCCGAGTTGCTCGGGCCTGACTTGCAAGCCTCATTCAAAAAAGCGCTGGCGGTGCCCGAAGGCCAGGGCATCCAGCAGGCCGATTATCGCTGGCAGAACTGGAACGACGGCAAGGTTGAGCACAAGCACGTGTTTTATCAGCGGATCGGCGAGCGGATTCTGGCCGTCGGGTATTACCTGCCACGCGCCACGCCAGAGCAGGCTCGCGGTTTGCGCGACAAGGCGGTGAAAGCACTGGTCAAGGATGAAGCCGGCACGCTCAAGGCGATCAATTCGTTGCAGGGCGACTTCCTGCAGGATGACCTGTACGTGTTCGTGGTCGACCTGAATACCGGGCGCTATGTGGCCCACGGCACCAACCTGCGGCTGGTGGACACCGACTTCGCCAAGATCAGGGACCCGGACGGCAAGCCGGTGGGCGAGCCGATTTTGAAGCTGATGGCCGAGCAGGATCAGGGTGAGTACAAGTACCGCTGGAAAAACCCGGTGACCGACAAGGTCGAGAACAAACACGCGTATGTGCGCAAGGCCGGGCATTTCATGGTGGCGGTCGGGTATTACAGCCCCTGATCAACATTGAAATGCAGTCACCTGTGGGAGCTGGCTTGCCTGCGAAAGCGGCGGGTCAGTTGGCATAGTCGGCACTGATACACCGCTTTCGCAGGCACGCCGGCTCCCACAGTTTGATCATCATCGGGCAGTTACTTGGCCTTGTCTTCACGCCCACGCAGCACTCGGTTTGGCATCGCTATTGCTGCAGCCAACCCCAGCAACGACACCGCCGCACTCACCATCAGCAAGTGCCGGAACGTCACCGCCAACTCCCCGCGCAGGGCATCCTGCGCCGGGCCGGGCGCGGCGTTCAAGCCGTCCAGCAAAACGTTGCCGGAACTGCCTTCGGCCACCAGCGCGCCGCTGGCCAAATGCGCAAAGCTCGAATCCTGCAACAGCGCCAGCAACAAGGCCGACATGCAGGCTACGCCAACGGCCCCGCCCAGGGAGCGAAACAGGTTGGTGGTGCTGGTCGCCACGCCAATGTCGCGCTGCTCGACCGAATTCTGCGTTCCCACCAGCGACGTCGGGAACTGCATCCCCGCCGCAATCCCACACAGCAACATGAACACCGCCGTCATCCCGACCGCCTGCGGCGCACTGTAGGCCATGCCCAGAATGGCGAACGGGCTCAACAACGCCCCGCTCAGAATCATGGGCTTATAGCGCCCGGTCACCGAGGTCATGCGCCCGGCAAAATAAGCCCCCACCGGCAGGCCGAACGCCAGCGGCAGCAGGTGCAGCGCGGCGCTGTCCGCGCCCGAACCGGTCACCGTCTGATACCGCAGCGGCATCAACACCGTCAGGGAAATCGCCTGAAAACTGGTGAAAAAAATCGTGCACCAACACAACACGGCGCTGCGATTGGCGAACAGGTGCATCGGCAGCAAAGGCTCGCGCGCGCGGCGTTCATGCCAGACAAACACCGTCAGCGCCACGCCCGCACACACCAGCAGCCCGAGCACTTGCTGGTCGCGCCAATGATGGCCCTGGCCGATTTCGGTGATGCCCAGCAGCAAGGCCGTGAGGCCGATGATCATCAGCAAGGTGCCGACATAATCGATGATCGGCTTGCGCTGCGGCACCGGCAACCCGACCAGCGTGCGATGCGCCACATACCAGGCGCCAGCGCCCAGCGGCAGGTTGATCAGAAATACCCAACGCCAGGACAGATACTCGGTCATGTACCCGCCAAGCACCGGCCCGGCCACGCTGGCCACCGCGTACATGCTGCTGAAATAACCCTGATAACGCCCGCGCTCGCGCGGTGGAATGATGTCACCAATGATCGCCTGGCTCACCGAGATCATCCCGCCGGCACCGATGCCCTGCAGAATGCGCGCCAGCACCAGTTGCTCCATGTTTTGCGCCATGGCGCAAAACAGCGACGCCAGCGTGAACACGCCCATGCCGATCAGCATCATCGGGCGACGCCCGTACAAGTCACCGAGCTTGCCGTAAATCGGCACCGCCACCGTCATCGCCACCATGTAGCCGGAGATCACCCAGGCCAGCAGGTTGACGTCATGGAACTGCGCGGAGATGGCCGGCATGGACACGGCGACGATGGTCTGGTCCAGCGCGCCGAGGAAGATCGCCATCATCAAGGCGGCGAGCACACTGCGCACGGCGGGAACGGGTTGGGTGGGCTGGTTGAGGTTGGTCACGGCAGAACCTTCGAGCAAGGCCCACGGGGCAGAAAGGGCCCGTGGGAATGCTCGATACGATAGCAGGCTACTCGATAGCTTCGTAAGCAAGCCCGACGTAATTTTCTGCAATGGTTGTGCGCCCTGCCTGCGAATCGACGAAATACGCCAGCTCACTCTCGGCGATGCGCTGGCTGAAGCCATCCGCGTCCGCAAACTGGTGCAGCATGGAGGTCATCCACCAGGAAAACCGCTCGGCCTTCCACACCCGGCGCAGGCAGATCGCCGAGTATTGCTGCAATAAGTCCACGCGCCCCTCGCGATACACCTTGAGCAGGATGCGAAACAGCGTATTCACGTCACTGGCCGCCAGGTTCAACCCCTTGGCCCCGGTCGGCGGCACGATATGCGCCGCATCCCCGAGCAGGAACAGCCGCCCGTATTGCATCGGCTCCACCACAAAGCTGCGCAGCGGCGCGATGCTTTTCTCGATGGACGGCCCGGTCACCAACTGTGCGGCCAAGGCGCTGGGCAGGCGGGTTTTCAGCTCATCCCAGAAACGCTCATCCGACCATTCATCCAGTGCCGTTTCAGCCGGCACTTGCAGGTAATAACGGCTGCGGGTCGGCGAACGCATGCTGCACAGCGCAAAGCCGCGCGGATGCCTGGCGTAGACCAGTTCGGCATGCACCGGTGGCGTGTCGGCGAGGATGCCCAGCCAACCAAAAGGGTAAATGCGCTCGAAAACCTTTAACGAATCAGCCGGAATGGATTGGCGCGCCACGCCGTGGAAACCATCACAGCCGGCGATATAGTCGCACTCCAGACGAAAGGCTTCGCCCTGATGCTCGAAGGTCAGCCACGGTCGATCACTTTTAAGGTCATGGGGCTGCACGTTGTGCGCTTCGTACAGCGTAAGGGCGCCGGCGGCTTCGCGCGCTTGCATCAGGTCGCGGGTCACTTCGGTCTGGCCGTAGATCATCACCGACTGGCCGCCGGTCAAGCCCTTGAGGTCGATATGGCTGAGCTGGCCATTGAGCGCCAGCTCGAAACCGTCATGCACCAAGCCTTCGGCGTCCATGCGCTGGCTCACGCCGGCTTCGCGCAGCAGGTCGACCATGCCTTGTTCCAGCACCCCGGCACGGATGCGGCCTTGCACGTAATCGGCACGCTGGCGCTCTAGCACCAGGGTCTGGATACCCGCGTTGTGCAGCAGTTGACCGAGCAACAGTCCGGAGGGACCGGCGCCAATAATGGCGACTTGGGTTTTCAGCGTTTTCATTATTTTTAGGGTCCGCGAGGCTCATCCGAACGGATAAGGTGAAAGAGTTGTCATTGATCTTGTTGCTGACATTTTTCACTTGAGTGACCGCCATAAGAAGGTGAAAACTGAGACAAAGCCTGCGCTTTTTGCCAATCGGGGCGATTACCGAACCACTATCCTGAGTATCGGATTGAAACCATGACCAAAACTGCCAGTACCGCGATTCCGGTCTTCAAGCTTTACGGGGAAAGCCAGCAATGGCCGACGCCCGATTTGTTGCACTGTGAAACCATTTCCCGGCGCAGTCGGGAATACCAGTGGGAAATCCAGCCCCACCGGCACGCGGACTTGTGCCAGTTGTTGTACGTGCATAAAGGTCAGGCGCAACTGGAAATCGAAGGTCAGCGCACCACACTCAACGAGGCGACCTTGCAGGTGCTGCCGCCCTTGTGTGTGCATGGGTTTCGGTTTGCCGAAGATGTCGAAGGGTTCATCGTCACGCTGTCAGCGCCGCTGGTCAGCCATTTGCAGGCGCAGCTGGGCTCGGCGGTGGACGGCTTGCAAGCCCTGGGCAACTACCCGGCAGGCAAGGACAGCGACTACCTCAATAGCCTGTTTGCGCGCCTGCAAGATGAATACGCCGATGAGCAACCGGCGCGCGACATGATGATGCACGCCTTGGTCAGCGTGCTGCTGGTGTGGATCAGCCGCCAGGCCATCCAGCGCCGCCACGCGCGTGCGCCGCGAGGGCGTGAATATTTCCGGCGCTTTACCCAACTGGTCGAACAGCATTACCGCGAGCACCCCAAGATCGAAGACCTGGCCCACAAGCTGGGCATCTCGGTCTCACACCTGAACGGCACGTGTCGGGAATTGGGTGGCCAACCTGCGCTGCAGATCATGCATGACCGCCAGTTGCTGGAAGCCAAGCGCCTGCTGACTTACACCAGCATGACCATCAATGAGATGTCGCAAGTGCTGGGGTTTTCCGACCCGACCAACTTCTCGCGACTGTTTCGTCGGCGGGTCGGGTTTTCGCCCAAAGCGTTCCGCGAGCAGTTGAAGGCCGAACAGCCTACCTGAGCGCGCTGAAACTGCCGGTACGCGGCAGGCACATGTCCTGATGGCAACTGACCGCAAAGGTCGGCTGCATGCGGGTCTGTTCAACCCGATAGGCAGCCGTGCCGTACAGCGCGGTAGCCAGGGCGCACAGGATGAAAATCATCAGGTACTTTCTGATTTTTAGAGTCATGGCACACCTCTGAACGGATCGACTCGGTGCTGTTTAAAGCATAGGTCAGTCAGCAAGAGTTGCCATTATTGGACGCCATTCAACATCTTTATGTCGGCTTCAAAGGCCGACATCCCACACCGGCTCCTCAGGAAAGCGCAGCACCAGAAAATCCAGCAGGCTGCGCAGCGCCAACGGCATGTGCTTGCGCGAGGCGTACACCGCGTAGACATTCATTTGCTGGGGCTCTGCCTCGGGCAGCAAACGGATCAGTTCGCCACTGCGGATGTAATCCCCCGCCTGATAACTGGGGAGCCGCGCCACCCCTGCCCCCGCCAACGTCACCCGTAACAGGGCGGTCGCCTCGTTAGCGCTGATATTGCCCTGCACCGCCACCGACACTGGCTCAGCGTTTTCTGTGAAATGCCACAGGCTTTTGCCGAAGTAGGTGTGCGTCAGGCAGTTGTGCTTCGCCAGGTCGTGCACGTGTTGCGGGCGCGGATGTTCCACCAGGTACGCCGGGGACGCGCAAATGACCGAGCGGCAGAGCGTCAGCTTGCGAGCGATCAGGTTGGGGTCCAGCTCAAAACTGGTGCGAATCGCCAGGTCGATCCGCTCATCCACCAGGTTTACCGTACGGTCGAGCATCTGCAGATCGATACTGACCAACGGGTTGCGCTTGACGAACTCGGCCACGGCGTCCGCCAATTGCGCCTGGCCGAATGAGCTGCTGACACTCAGCCGTAGCTGACCACGCGGCGCTTCGTCCGGCTCGCTGACGGCCGCCTGCATGTCGTTGCACAACTCCAGCATCTGCCGCGCTCGGGGCAGCATTTCGCTGCCCGCTGCGGTGAGACTGAGCTTGCGCGTGGTGCGATGCATCAGCCGCGCGCCCACCCAATCCTCAAGCTCCGCCAGATAACGTGAAACGACCGGCCGCGACAGGTCCAGCTGATCCGCAGCCGCCGACTGGCTTCCCAGGTCAACGACCGTGATAAACACCCGCATTGCTTGAAGACGATCCATGATTTGCACGCTTTCAGAAACAAACTATGTTCAAGCATGGCATTTTTTGTGACGTTTAGTGCAACTAAGCTCTGTGCATCCCTTACCTGCCGCTGGAGTTGCACATGATCTCGACGCTTAAACGATTGGCCACGGCCATGGCCGCCCTGGCGTTCGCCGCCCATGCCGCGGCGGCCGATCTGACGCTGGACGCCTACAACCCTGGCACCTCGGCAATGATGCCCGTCAGCTCGGTACTGGTCAGCGGCGAGCACGACGTCATTTTGGTGAACGCGCAATTCGGCAATGCCCAAGCCGAGCAACTGGTGACAAAGATTCGCGCCAGCGGCAAGCGCCTGACCACCCTCTACGTCAGTGACGGCGACCCGGATTACTACTTCGGCCTCGACGTCCTGACGCAGGCATTCCCCACCGCCAAGGTGGTAGCCACCCAGCCGGTGGTCGACCATATCAAGGCCACCGCCGAGCAGAAACTCGCGTTCTGGGGCCCTAAGCTGGGTGCCGACAAACCGGCCAAAGCCATCATCCCGCAGGTGCTCCAAGGCCATAGCCTGACCCTGGAAGGCAAGACGCTGGAAGTGGTCGGCCTGGACGGCCCGCAGCCGGACCGCACGTTTGTGTGGATCCCATCGATCAAGGCCGTGGTGGGCGGCGTTGTGGTCTTCGAGAACACCCACGTGTGGATGGCCGATACGCAAACCGCTCAGTCCCACGCCGACTGGCTGGCAACCTTGCAACGCATCGAAGACTTGAAACCGCGCACCGTGATTCCAGGTCATTACCTGGGTACGCCGACTGTGCAGTCCGTGGCATTCACCGCGGGCTATATCAAAGCGTTCGATGAGGAAACCGCCAAGGCCAAGGATTCGACTGCGCTGATCGCGGCCATGAAAAAACGTTACCCGAAACTTGAAGATGAGAGCAGCCTGGAACTCGGTGCCAAAGTCGCCAAGGGCGAAATGAAGTGGTGAATGGTTTTAAACCTTAACGTACTGGAGAACGTCATGAGCAAGATCGCAATCATTGGTGCCACCGGCCGCGCCGGTAGCCAACTGCTGGAAGAAGCGCTGCGTCGTGGGCATACCGTCACCGCCATTGCGCGTAATACCGGCACGCTGGCCGCACGCCCGGGCGTCACCGTCAAACAGGTCGACGCCCTGGATGCCAACGCCTTGCAACAGGCTGTCAGCGGCAACGACGTGGTGATCAGTGCGGCGCACTTCGCCACACTGCCGGCCAGTGCCGTGATCGGCCCGGTGAAGCACGCCGGGGTGAAACGCCTGCTGGTGGTCGGCGGTGCAGGTTCATTGTTGTTGCCGGAGGGCAGCCGAGTCATCGACAGCCCTGGCTTCCCGGCAGAGTACAAGGCCGAAGCCAGCGCCGGCGCTGAGTTTCTTGATGCGCTGCGTCAGGAAAAAGAGCTGGACTGGACCTTTCTGTCGCCGTCGGCGGAGTTCGTTGAGACTGAGCGCACCGGCAAATTCCGTGTCGGCCAGGATGACTTGCTGGTGAGCGCTGAAGGGCGCAGCTGGATCAGCTTTGCGGACTACGCCATCGCGTTGATCGACGAGGTTGAGTCGCCGAAGCACTCGCGCCAGCGTTTCACCGTCGGCTACTGAACCGACACGGTTAAAACTGTGGGAGCTGGCTTGCCTGCGATAGCATCACCGCGGCATGACTGACACACCGAGGTGCCTGCATCGCAGGCAAGCCCGCTCCCACACAAGCCTCCTCCCACATTCGGGTCTTCGGTGTTACGACGGTTGTGCCTGGCTTACCAACCACTCCATCAAGGCGACTAATCCAGTAGACGGCTCAATTCCCGGCGGATACACCAGGTAATACCCCATCCCCGTCGGCACGCGCAGTTCAAACGGTGTCGCCAACCGCCCCGCCTTCACATCCTCGCCAATCAACGCGCTGTCGCCAATCGCCACTCCCGAGCCCTGGGACGCCACCGTCATTGCCAGGTCCAGCGTCTCAAAATGATGCCCCTGGGCCAGGTTGCTCAAGCGCGTATTCGCAGCCTTCAGCCACAACGCCCAATCGCGCTCGTCCCGCGTGGGGTGCAGCAGCACCTGTCGCTGCAGATCAGCCGGTGTGTGCAGGCTGGCCAGCAACGCCGGCGCGCAGACCGGGGTGAGTTGTTCATCGAATAAATGCCGCGCCTGCGCCGACTGCTCGGCGATGGGCGCATAGATCACCGCCGCGTCGAATTGCTCGCGACGAAAGTCCACGGTGTAGGCCACCGTGGTGGTGAGTTCCACCGGCACGTCCGGGCGCTCCAGTTGCCACTGCATCAGGCGCGGCAGCAGCCAGCGCATTACGCAGGTGGAGGCCTTGAGTTGCAGGGTCTGGCGGCGGCTGCCGATCTGCTCCACCGCGTCACCGATCAAGCCAAACACCTGCTGCGCCCGCAGCGACCACTCGCGCCCTTCTTCGGTCAGGCTCAAGCCCCGCGCCTGGCGCTGGAACAAGGCATAGCCCAAATGGTTTTCGAGCCCGGCAATCTGCCGGCTCACCGCACCTTGGGTGATGTGCAGTTGCTCGGCGGCGCGGGTGAAGTTGCAGCACTGGGCCGTGACCCAGAAGGTGTGCAGCGCGGGCAGCGGTGGCAAGCGTTTCATCGGGCGCAACCATGACGTGGAGACATGGCTAGTATGACTTTTTATCGATTGTTGGCGCTACCGGCCAGCCGCTCCAATAGCGCCTCGAATCCATAACAAGAGCGACATGTATGGCGACCTGCGGCGAAGTATTGGTCAACCTCCTGGAACGCTACGGCGTAGACCAGGTGTTCGGCATTCCCGGCGTGCACACCGTGGAGTTGTACCGTGGCCTGGCGCGCTCGAGCATCCGCCATGTCACCCCGCGCCACGAACAGGGCGCAGGCTTCATGGCCGACGGCTATGCACGCACCCGCGGTAAACCCGGCGTGTGTTTCATCATCACCGGCCCCGGCATGACCAACATCACCACCGCCATGGGCCAGGCCTATGCCGACTCGATCCCGATGCTGGTGATTTCCAGTGTGCAATCGCGCAGCCAATTGGGTGGCGGGCGCGGCAAGCTGCATGAGCTGGCGAACCAGAGCGCGATGATCGCGGGCGTGGCGGCGTTCTCGCACACCTTGATGTCGGCGGCGGAGTTGCCTGGCGTGCTGGCGCGCGCGTTTGCGCTGTTCCAGGCCGGTCGACCGCGCCCGGTGCACATCGAGATTCCGCTGGATGTACTGGTCGAAAACGCCGATGCCCTGCTCGGCAGCGAGCCGGTCAGCGTGGCGCGCGCCGGTGCCGCACCGGCGGCGGTGAAGCAGATGAGCCAGTGGCTGGCGGCAGCAAAACGCCCGCTGATCCTGGCCGGCGGCGGCGCCATCGAGGCGGCCGCCGAATTGACGCGCCTGGCCGAACGGCTGGGCGCACCGGTGGCCCTGACCATCAACGCCAAGGGCATGCTGCCGGCCGCGCACCCGTTGCTGATCGGCTCGACCCAGACGCTGGTCGCCACCCGCGCCCTGGTCGCCGAAGCCGATGTGGTGCTGGCCATCGGCACCGAGCTGGCGGAAACCGATTACGACGTGACCTTCGCCGGGGGGTTCGAGATTCCCGGCACGCTGCTGCGCATCGATATCGACCCCGACCAGACCGTGCGCAATTACCCGCCTCAGGTCGCACTGGTGGCCGATGCGCAGATCGCAGCCCAAGCCTTGTTGGCCGCGCTGGACACCCAGGTATCGGGCGATCGCGCCCCCGACTGGGGCAGCGCACGCGTCGCACGTCTGTGGGCTGAATTGACGCCCACCTGGGACGCCGCCACCCGCGCGCAAACCCTGTTTCTCAACACCGTGCTGGCGCAACTGCCCGGCGCCGTGCTGGTGGGCGACTCCACCCAACCGGTGTACAGCGGCAACCTGACGCTGAACCTCGACCAACCACGCCGCTGGTTCAATTCCTCCACCGGCTACGGCACCTTGGGCTACGCGCTGCCCGCAGCGATTGGCGCCTGGCTGGGACGCGGCGACGGGCAACCGGTGGTGTGCCTGATCGGCGACGGTGGCCTGCAATTCAGCCTGCCGGAACTGGCCAGCGCGGTCGAGGCGCGCGTGCCGGTCATCGTGCTGCTGTGGAATAACCAGGGTTACGAGGAGATCAAGAAGTACATGCTCAACCGCGCCATCGAGCCGGTCGGTGTGGACATCTACACCCCGGACTTTATCGGTGTGGCCAAAGCCTTGGGCTGCGCCGCCGAGAGCATTCAGGGTATCGCGCAGCTGCGCACGGCATTGCGCGCCGCCGCTGATCGCCAGGGACCGACGCTGATAGAAATCGACCAGGGGCTGTGGATGCAGGAGGTAGCGGTATGAACGCAGTATTGAACGGTGTGTACATCGCGGGCGGATGGCGCGCAGGCCATGATGTTATCGAGGTGATCAACCCCGCCACCGAAGCCACCCTGGCCCACGTCAGCGTGGGCGACGCGAGCACCGTGGCCCACGCGGTGGCGGCGGCCAGCGCGGCGTTCATCGACTGGTCGAAAAGCACCGGCCGTGACCGCGGCGCCGTGCTGCGTAAGATCGCCCAGGGCGTGAGCGCCCAGCGCGACCAGCTGATGCAGTTGCAGTCGAGCAACAATGGCAAGCCGCTGTTTGAGGCCGGCATTGATGTGGACGATGTGATCGCCACCTTCGACTACTACGCCGGCATGTGCGACGACATGGACGCCGCGCAAGACCGCCCGGTGGCACTGCCCGGCGAGGACTTCAGCGCACGCCTGCGCCGTGAGCCCTGTGGTGTGGTCGGGCTGATTGTGCCGTGGAATTTCCCGATGGTGACCACCGCCTGGAAGCTCGCCCCGGCCCTGGCGGCCGGATGTTGCGTGGTGCTCAAGCCATCGGAAGTCACGCCGTTGGCGGAGTTACAACTGGCGCAAATTATTGCCCAGGCAGGGCTGCCGGCGGGTGTGTTCAACCTGGTCTGCGGCACGGGCCTGGCGGTTGGCGCACCGCTGGCCGCAGACCGCCGCGTGGCGAAGATTTCCTTCACCGGCAGTAACGCCGTCGGCGTGCAAGTGATGCAGCGCGCGGCAGAAACCATCAAGGGTGTAAGCCTTGAGCTGGGTGGTAAATCGGCGTTGCTGGTGCTCGCGGACGCCGACCTTGACCTGGCGGTGGAGCTGGCCTGTGGGGGTGGCTTTTTCAACGCCGGGCAGATGTGTTCGGCCACCAGCCGCGTGCTGGTGGCTGACAGCCTGGCGGACGCGTTCCTGCAGCGTTTGCAGACACGGGCCGAGGGGATTCGCGTGGCAGACCCGTTTGCCGATGAGGTGCAAATGGGTGCGTTGATCAACCGTGCGCAGTATCAACGAGTGCTGGGGCATATTCAGCGAGGCATCGCAGACGGCGCGCGTTTGCTGTGCGGTGGTGAACGACCGGCCGACCTGGCGAAGGGCTATTTCATTCGCCCGACCGTGTTTACCGATGTGCCGTTGAACAGCGCCTTGTGGAACGAGGAGATCTTCGGCCCGGTGCTGTGTGTCCGACGTTTTACCACTGCCGAGGAAGCCATTGCCCTGGCCAATGACAGCGATTTCGGCCTGGTCGCCAGTGTGGTGAGCGCCGATGTCGACACCGCCGAACGCGTGGCCAATGCCTTGCAGGCCGGGCTCGTGTGGATCAACGCGCCGCAGGTGATCTTCCCGCAAACGGCGTGGGGTGGTTACAAGCAGAGCAGCATCGGCCGCGAGTTGGGCCCGTGGGGCTTGGCGGCGTTTCAGGAGATCAAACATGTGATCCGCGCCCTCTAGCGACGCAGATCCCTTGTGGGAGCGGGCTTGCTCGCGAAAGCGGCGCATCAGGCAATGAATCTGCGAATGACACACTGCATTCGCGAGCAAGCCCGCTCCCACATTTGGAATCGCTGCGTGCCAGTCACCTGCAATTTTTAGATAGCCCCAACGATTTTCTGATTTGCTCCCCTCTCCCCTGCGTGGCCTGATTCGCCCTTGTCTCTTCAAGGTCCACCCATGGAAAACGTTCGCGCAACGCCCGCCACCGCCGTCTGGCTGATGATCAGCGTCGTACTGGTCGCCCTTAACCTGCGCCCGTCGATGGCCGCCGTCGGTCCACTGTTGTCATCGATTCGCGGCGATGTGCCGTTGAGTTTCAGCAGCGCCGCGCTGCTGACCATGCTGCCGGTCATGGCCATGGGTCTGGCGATGTTCTTTGGCATGGGCCTGGGTAAACGCGTGGGCGAGCACCGCAGCATTGTGCTGTCACTGCTGGTGATTGGCTTGGCCACGCTGTCGCGACTGTTTGTGGATTCGGCGTCGGCGTTGATCGTCAGCGCCATCGCTGCCGGCGTCGGTATCGCGATGATCCAGGCGTTGATGCCGGCGCTGATCAAGACGCGCTTCAGCGCCAACGTCTCGCTGTTCATGGGCCTGTACGTCACCGCCATCATGGGGGGCGCGGCACTGGCCGCTTCGTTCGCGCCGCTCGTGCAGGTGCAGACCGGCAGCTGGCGTATCGGCCTGGCCATCTGGGCGGCGCTTGCGCTATTGGCGCTGGTGTTCTGGTACGCCCAGCGTTCGGCAATGCCGCCACTGCCCCAGGCCGGTGCCGGCGCGCAGGAATCGTTTTTCGGCAATCGTCGCGCATGGTTGCTGGCGATTTTTTTCGGCCTCGGCACCGCCTCCTACACCTGCGTGCTGGCGTGGCTGGCGCCGTACTACGTGGAGCAAGGCTGGAGCGAACAACAGGCCGGCCTGCTGCTGGGGTTCCTGACCGCCATGGAAGTCGTGTCAGGCCTGATCACCCCGGCCATCGCCAACCGCCGTCAGGATAAACGCGGGGTAGTCGCGGTGTTGCTGGTGCTGATCATCTGCGGTTTTTGCGGCCTTATTCTCAGCCCTCAATACCTGAGCCTGCTGTGGCCTTGCCTGCTGGGCCTGGGCATTGGCGGTCTGTTTCCGATGAGCCTGATCCTGTCCCTCGACCACTTGGACAACCCGCGCCGCGCCGGCGGCCTGACTGCGTTTGTGCAAGGCATCGGCTACCTGATTGCTGGCTTGTCGCCACTTATTGCCGGGATGATTCGCGACCAACTCGGCAGCTTCGAATGGGCCTGGTGGTCACTGACCGCCGTGATTGGGGTGATGCTGCTGATCGTCACGCGTTTCAATCCGAAGCATTACGCACGACATATCCGCTGACGTCGTATTGCCAACATTTTTTGTCCCACACCAAACATAGAAACGCCCTACAGAGCTTTCTAATGGCACGACCGTTCCGTTAAGCTTTTGCCCTTGTCGCGCGCTGCCTCAGTGCCAAGGCTTACCGGATGGAACGGATGCTAAACAGTAATTTGCTCAGAAAGCTCGATATGCAGGACTTGATGGTGTTCATCGCCGTCTACGACCAGAGCAGCGTTACCGAGGTGTCTGAAACGCTGTTCGTCAGCCAGTCCACTGTGAGTTACAGCCTGAAGAAACTGCGCACCAGTTTTGAGGATGAGCTGTTTATCAACACGCGGGCAGGCATGCGGCCTACGTACAAAGCCACGACCATGTACGGGCATGTGCAGAAGATCCTCGAGAGCATCAACCTGTGCCACGCCGGTGGCCAGACCTTCGACCCGACGCAGAAGGCCGTGACGTTCAACGTGTGCGCGCCGGAGTACTTTGAGCAACTGATCCTGCCGCGCCTGTTGAAGAACTTCGACCGCGCCGACCTGCCAGTGATCGTCAATGTGCAAAAGCTGGAAACCGAGATTCCCGCCGAGGACTTGCGCGAAGGTCGCCTCGACCTGGTGATTTGTTTCGGTCCGAACTTTCACCGCGCCCACAAAGACTTCAAGGTCCAGATGCTGCTGGAAGATGACTTGGTGTGTGTGTTCGATAAACGCGCGACCCCGCGCGAGCCGGCGTTCAGCCTGCAATCTTTCGTCGAGCGGCGGCACGTGTTTCCCACGCCCTGGACCTCCCACACCAACATGATCGACGGCTGGCTGGCACGCCAGGCCCACACGCGCCAAGTGGTCGCCAGGGCCAACAGTTACAGCGCCGCGTTGAAGATGATCACCGGCACCGACTTCATCGTCACCTTGCCGCGCCGTGTGCAAAAGCTCTTGGCGCCCGCCAGCGTGTTTGGCCATTGCGAGGCGCCCAACGGGCTGCCGGGCTTCACCCTGGACATGCAGTGGAACGAAACCAGCGGCCAGGACAGTGCCAATACCTGGTTTCGTGAGCAAGTGGTGAAGGTGTGCGCCGATCAGGGGTTATTGTAGCCCTCAGCCAATCGCCACTTTGCTGTAGGAATCGCGGTCCATGTCGACCAGCAGGACGCTGAGTTGAACCTGAATATTCGCCGGCCATTCGCCCTGGTCCTGCAACGCCGCCAACAGGCTTTCCGACAACTGCTTCTTGACCTGCGGCGAGCGCCCGCTGAGCAGTGACAGCTTCAGCGCAATAAACCCACGCGGGTTGAGTGAGGTGCCGACCTGGAACGTCTCAACCTTGACGGCGCGGCTTTTGATATCGAACTCGGAACCGAACTGCCCGGACGCCATCAGCACATTGTTGAGCCGCAACAGGGTTTTCTCGACGGCCAGACCGGTCAGATTGGCGGTGTATTCCAGGTGCAGGTGCGGCATGAAAAGCTCCGAATAGTTGTAGGAAAAAGAGCGATACATATAGCACGCAGCCGAACCGAATCAGAACGCTTTCAGTGTGAAACTTCGTTCAGGCTGCGCAGCGCACGGTTTTCCCAAACGGCCACGATCACCAACACCGCCGTGGTCAGCGCGCCCAGCACCAAGGCCGAAAACACCTGCTGCAACCCAAGCGGCAACACCACCAGCAACATCAGCAACCCGCCGAGGTGCGACAGCGGTGGCAATGACCGGTCACTCATCACCCACTTGAACAAGGCGCTGCCCACTAGAAACAACCATGGACCGGCGATGATCGCCACCACGCCGGCCTGGCTGGCATGGCCCGGATGCACCAGCACCAGTTCGTCGGCCACCGCGCTGACAATGATGCCGGCGACGATCAGCACGTGCAGGTAGGTATAGGCAATCCGCGCCTGGCGGCCCGGGTCGGCAGAGCTGGCAATCCGGTGATGGGCGCGCTCGGCACCGCTGTCGAAATAGATCCACCACAGCGCAATGCTGCCCACCACCGCCACCAGGAATGCGCCCAGGCCTTCTACGCTCCAGGGCAATTCGGCAAAGGTGGCGCCGGTCACCAGCAATGATTCGCCAAGGGCAATGATCACAAACAGGCCGCAGCGTTCGGCCATGTGGTTGCCTTCGACGTTCCAGTCCGCCAGGGTCGAACGCCCCAGGCCCGGTACCCAGAAATACACCGACGGCGATACCAGTTCGATCAACAGCGCCAGCGCCCAGAAAGCCAGGCGCTGTTGACCTTCGAGCAGGCTGCCGGTGATCCAGAACACGCCGGAACACAGCATCCACGCCAGGATTCGCTGAAAATTGCGAATCATGTTCAGCGACTCGCCACGCACTGCCCACAATGCAAACAGCGTGCGTCCTACCTGCATGAATACGTAGGCGCCGGCAAACAGTACACCTCGGTCGGTAAAAGCCTTGGGGATCGAGGAAGACAGCAGCAGACCGGCCACCATCAAGCCGAACAGGCCGAGGCGTATCGGGATTTTTTCTGGATCGAGCCAGTTGGTGATCCACGACGTGAAGATCCACACCCACCACACCGCAACCATCATCAGCGCCACCTGCACCGCCCCGTCCAGGGTCAGATGCGCCAACAGCGAATGGGACAATTGGGTCACGGCGAACACGAACACCAAGTCGAAAAACAGCTCGACCATGCCGACTTTGCCACTGTCATGACTGCCGCGCCCACGCAGCAAGGAACGGGATGGAATCATCGGTGGCACTCCCTGAAGGGGCTATCTCAAGATTTTGTCGCCAGCACCGGCAGCATGTCGCGCTCGCTCATGAACGCTTCCAGCCGCGAGCGCATCCAGCGTTCCGCCGGGTCGGTGTCGACGTGGCTGAGCCAGACCATGGACAAGTCCAGGGTCGGGGTTTCGAACGGAAACGGTTCGCAGAACAGGTTGCCGCCAGCGGCCATGGCCTGGGCGGTGTAGTCCGGCAAGCTGGCGATCATGTCAGTGCCGGCGAGCAGTGCCGGCAGCGCACTGTATTGCGGCACCGACAGCACCACATGGCGCTTGCGGCCAATTTCGGCCAGCCATTCATCGGCAAACCCGGACACGTTGGCGGTGTGGGACACCAGCACATGAGGGCGTGCGCAATATTCGTCGAGGGTCAGCGGTTTATCCGAGGCGTCGGCGCGCAGCAGGCAGGGGCGGATATGCCGCAGCAGTTTACGTTTGGCATTCGCCGGCAGGCCGCGGGTCTGGGTGATGCCGACGGTGATATCGCCGGACGCCAGCAGGTCAGGGATGCGCCAGTAATCCACATGCTGCACCACAAACACCACCAACGGCGCTTCCTGGCGCAACGCCCGCAGCAGGGGCGGCAGCAGGCCGAACTCGACGTCGTCGGACAAACCGATGCGAAAGGTCATGGTGCTCTGGGTGGGATCGAAATCGTGGGTCAGGCTCAGGGCCGACGACAGTGAATCCAGGGCCGGCGACAGGTGCTGAATGATCTCCTCGGCGCGCGCGGTGGGTTCCATACGGTGGCCGACGCGAATAAACAGCGGGTCATTGAACAATGTGCGCAAACGGTTGAGGGCCGAACTGATGGTCGGTTGACCGAGAAACAGCTTCTCCGCCACCCGCGTGACATTGCGCTCGAGCATCAGTGCTTCGAAGACCACCATCAGGTTGATGTCGGCCTTGCGTAATTCATTGCGATTCATCGGCACCTGCCCCTTTCCCCAAGACAAGCCGCAGTTTAGAAAGCCCGCGGGGCTGCGTCTATGTGAACACTGTTCATCGGACGGCTTTGGGATTATAAATCAGCGCTTGAAGGCCACAGGAACACCATCGTGCTGTTCATTATTGCCTTGGCCATTGTGGTGGCCGGGTTCTGTCTCTGGGTAGTCAAGGGGATCGCCAACCCCACGGTGAGAACGCTGACGCGGGTGTTTGTCGGCCTGTGCCTGGCAACCGTGATCGCGTTTGTGGTGTTGGCGTGGGGGGTTCCCGTCTCCGTGCTGCTGTCATGAGCCATTTCATTCATCCACTCTTTCAGCAAGGACCGCCTGATCGTGAAATTTGCCTACACCATCATCTATGTACCCGACGTTGCCGCCTCTCTGATGTTTTTCGAGAAGGCCTTCGGCTTCAGTCGCCGTTTCCTGCATGAATCCGGCACTTACGGCGAGCTTGAAACCGGCGACACCACGCTCTCGTTTGCGGCGCATGAGTTGGGCGAATTGAATTTCGACGGTGGTCATGTCCAGGCGCATGCCTCTAAAAGGCCGCTGGGGATGGAGGTCGGGTTCATGACTGAAGACGTGTTCGTCGCCCATGCCAAAGCGCTGGCCCACGGCGCGACGGAGCTGGCGCCACCCGCCACCAAGCCTTGGGGCCAGGTGGTGTCGTATGTGCGCTGCCCGGATGGCACGCTGGTGGAATTGTGCACGCCAATCGTAGGCTGAACGTAGCGCCGATGTAGGAGCGGACTTGCTCGCGAAGGCGGTGAATCAGTGAGCTTGTTGGTTACTGACACATTGCCTTCGCGAGCAAGCCCGCTCCCACCTTTAGACTGCGTTCGCTCATTCAATCAGGGCTTGAGCGGCCGCTCCTGATCTCGCTCGGAAAGCTCCGTACCATCGTCCGGATGCTTCCAGGTCTGCGGCTTTTCCTCTTCAGGCTGCCGCCGAGGTTGCTCATGCGCGTGCTCATCCCGGTGCTCGTGTTTGTCAGCCATTGCCACCTCCCATCCGTAAGAATTGGTCACAGCGTCAAGCATAGAACAGTGGCGAGATTTTGGACGCCAGCAGCGATTGATAGCCAGGACGCATCAATGCATCCAAATTACTCACTTATCATTTCTAAATGTGTCAGCCACTATCCGCGGTCTTAAGCGAAACAAGCACTTTAAAAAGAACGCTGGAGACACAAAACCATGACTAGCCCTTCCCGGCCCGACTCTGCCCGCTCGAAAGTTGGTGCGGTATTCCGCGTTACTTCGGGCAACTTCCTCGAACAGTTCGACTTCTTTCTGTTCGGCTTCTACGCCACCTACATCGCCGCCGCGTTCTTCCCCGCCGCTAATGAGTTTGCGTCATTAATGATGACCTTCGCCGTGTTCGGCGCGGGCTTCCTGATGCGACCGTTGGGCGCGATCATTCTGGGTGCCTATATCGATGACGTCGGTCGCCGCAAAGGGTTGATCGTGACCCTGTCGATCATGGCCAGCGGTACGCTGTTGATCGTGTTGGTGCCGGGTTACCAAACCATCGGCCTGTGGGCGCCGTTGCTGGTGCTGTTGGGTCGCTTGCTGCAAGGCTTCTCTGCCGGTGCGGAGCTGGGCGGTGTGTCGGTTTACCTTTCCGAAATGGCCACCCCGGGCCGCAAAGGGTTCTACACCAGCTGGCAGTCGGGCAGCCAACAGATTTCCATCGTGGTCGCCGCCGCATTGGGTTACGGCCTGAACGTGTGGATGCAACCGGCCGTGGTTGCCGATTGGGGCTGGCGTATTCCGTTTGCCATCGGCTGCGTGATTATCCCGTTCATCTTTTTGCTGCGTCGTAACCTGCAGGAAACCGAAGAGTTCGCCAACCGCAAGCATCGCCCGACCATGCGCGAAGTGCTGGCGACCCTGGTGAAGAACTGGACCGTGGTGATCGGCGGCATGCTGATGGTGGCCATGACCACCACCGCGTTCTACCTGATTACCGTGTACGCCCCGACCTTCGGCAAGACCGTGCTGCAACTGAGCACCTCCGACGCCCTGCTGGTGACCTTGCTGGTGGCCGTGTCGAACTTTGTCTGGCTGCCGATCGGCGGCACCCTGAGTGACCGTTTCGGCCGCAAGCCGGTGCTGGTGGCGATGACCGTACTGACCGTGATCACCGCTTACCCGGCACTGTCGTTTGTGGTCAACGCACCAAGTTTTGGCCACATGCTGGAAACCCTGCTGTGGTTCTCGTTCCTGTACGGCATGTACAACGGCGCGATGATCCCGGCGCTGACCGAAATCATGCCGGTGGAAGTGCGCGTGGCGGGCTTCTCGCTGGCCTATAGCCTGGCGACAGCGATCTTTGGCGGTTTCACACCGGCGATCTCCACCTGGTTCATTCACATCACCGAAGACAAGGCCTCGCCGGCCTACTGGATGATGTTTGCCGCGTTGTGCGCGCTGTGCTCGACCCTCGCGTTGTACCGCCGCGCCAATACCCGCGGGCAGGTGATGCAGGGGGCCGCATGATCAAGCCGCTGTGCAAAACCCTGACCGCCCTGGTCCTCGGCGCTTTGGCGCTGACGGCCCAGGCCGAAGAACTCAAGGTGATGACCTCCGGTGGTTTCACCGCCGCCTATAAACTGCTGGGCCCGCAGTACGCCCGGCAAAGCGGCGACACCCTCGACACCATTCTCGGCCCGTCCATGGGCAAGGCGCCGGAAGCGATTCCCAACCGCCTGGCCCGTGGCGAACACGCCGACGTGGTGATCATGGTGGGCTATGCCCTGGATGACTTGATCAAGCAGGGCAAGGTCGACAAGGCGTCGCGGGTGGAACTGGCCGATTCGCGCATCGGCCTGGTGGTCAGGCAAGGCGCCGCGAAGCCGGCGATTGGCACCGATGCCGAGTTGAAAGCGGTGCTGAGCCAGGCCAAGTCCGTGGCGTATTCGGACAGCGCCAGCGGTGTGTATGTCGAGAAGGAGCTGTTCAAAAAGCTCGGCATGCCCGCCAAGGGCAAGATGATCGAGCGCATCCCGGTGGCGTCGGTGGTCGCCAAGGGTGAATACGAGGTGGGCCTGCAGCAGGTGGCGGAATTGCTGCCGGTGCCGGGCGTGACTTACGTCGGCAAGATCCCGGAGGACGTGCAATCGGTGACGCGCTTTGCGGCGGGCATTCCGGTCAACGCCCAACATCCGGCGCAGGCCAAGGCACTGTTGCAGTACCTGGCCTCGCCCGAGGCGCAACCGCTGGTGCAATCCACCGGGTTGGACTCGGTATCACACTGACCGAAACGGCATCTCCCGCACCAACCGTTCCAATTCCAGCGCCGCCGGCGGCAACGTCCGCCCGCGGCGCTTGATCAAGCCCACATTGCGCATCACCTGCGGTTCTACCAGCGGCACGCTTACCAGAATCGGGTGCGTGCCCGCCGGCATCGCAATCGACGGCACCATCGCCACGCCCAGCCCTGCCTCCACCAAGCCAATCATCGTGGTCACGTGGTGGGTCTCGCAAATACTCGGTTTTTTCACCCGCACCCCACGCAGCGCCTGGTCCAGCAGGAAGCGGTTGCCCGAGGTTTTGTCCACGGTGATGTAATCGTGCTCGTAGGCCTCGGCCCAGGTCACGCTCTCGCGCTCGGCCAACGGATGATCACGCCGACAGGCGAGGACGTAGCGCTCCTGCAATAACAGTTCAAATTCCACTTCGTCGGCCAGACTGCCACTGAAACTCACGCCAAAATCCGCCTCGCCACTTTCCACCGCGTTGCACACCTCGCCGGCGCTGGCGTCCAGTACGCGCAGGCGAATCTTGGGGTACAGCTTGTGGAATTCGGAGATCACGTGGGGCATGAAGTAGTAAGCGGTGGACGGCACGCAGGCAATGGTCACGTTGCCCATGCGCGTGGACGCCACGTTACTGATGCCCATCAAGGCGACATCGAGGTCGTCGAGCATGCGCTCCACTTGCGGCAAGAACGCCCGACCGACCATGGTCAGGCTGACCCGCCGCGTGGTGCGTTCGAACAACTTCACCTCGAGGGCGGATTCGAGCTTTTCGATGCGCCGGCTCAGCGCCGGCTGCGAGATGCGGATGGCTTCGGCGGCGCCGCGAAAACTGCCCTTGTCTACCACGGCGCGAAAAGCCTGGAGGTCGTTGAGGTCGAAGTTGATGATCACGGGATGGGCCAGGGTGGTCGATTTGGGGGGCATTATCGTATGGGCAGTGGTGGCGCGCCATGTGTGCCTGCACGGGTTTGGATTGATAACCCGGCGACAACGATGAAACCGGCGCTATCAGCGCGTCAGGTGTGCCCGCACCGCGACTACCTGCAACCTTCGCTGCGTACCCTGCCATCTTCGCGCTTCATCGCATTTACGGTGGATAAATCCAGTGAAGCGGGTGTCGATACAGGCAGTCTTCAAGCGAGGGCTGCGTTGACGCCGCTGATCGGCTTGAGTAGCAGAGACGAAAGTGAGCAATACGGCCGGATTTGAACACGAAAATTTCACGAAACAATTCAAAAAAACCCAACTTAGTATAAATTGCACCGCAACAACTAAAGCCGTTCAAGGAGACTCTCGTGGCAACTCTTCAAGCTCATACAATCCAGGCGCTGCAAACCCAACGCCCTGCCCTGCTGACCGAATGGATTACGAGCCTCGAGGCTTCGGGAGCCACACGAAACGTCAAGGGTGATGACGTCAAACAGCAAGCGGGCGACTTCCTTAATTTGCTGATCGACGCGCTTCTGCAGGGCAGCTCACAGCAGGTAAGCCATGAAAACTGGGCCGAAACCCGGGTCTTCCTGGAAAAGCTGTCGCACAGCCGTGCCTTGATCGGCCAAGACTCGCAACAGACTGCCAGCTTCATTTTCGCCCTTAAAGGCCCAGTGTTCAGCCTGCTGCAACGTGAGTACGCCGAACAACCGGCGCAACTGGCCGAGCAACTGTGGGAAGTGTCCGAACTGCTCGATTCGCTGGGCATGCACACCATCCGCACCTTCCAGAAGTCCCGTGAGTCGGTCATCAAACGCCAGCAGGAAGAATTGCTGGAGTTGTCCACCCCCGTAGTGAAGCTGTGGGACGGCGTGCTGGCCCTGCCGATGATTGGCACCCTGGACTCGCAACGCACCCAGGTGGTCATGGAGTCCCTGCTGCAACGCATCGTCGACACCGGCTCGGAAATCGCCATTATCGACATCACCGGCGTGCCGACCGTCGACACCCTGGTGGCCCAGCACTTGCTGAAAACCGTCACCGCCATCCGCCTGATGGGTGCCGATTGCATCATCAGTGGCGTACGCCCACAAATTGCCCAGACCATCGTGCACCTGGGCCTTGACCTGCAAGGCGTGGTGACCAAAGCCAACTTGGCGGATGCCCTGGCGCTGGCCCTCAAACGCCTGGGCGTCACCATCAGCAAGGCTGTCTAAGCATGGAACGCATCCCTATTTTGCAGATGGGCGAATTTTTGCTCGTGACCATTCAGGTCGACATGCACGACCAGTTGGCCATGACGCTGCAGGACGACCTGTCCGAGCGCATCAGCCGCACGTCGGCGCGCGGCGTGCTGATCGACATTTCGGCGCTGGACATGGTCGACTCGTTCATCGGGCGCATGATCGGCACCATTTCCGGCCTGTCGCGCATCATGGACGCGCAGACCGTGCTGGTGGGCATGCAACCGGCGGTGGCCATTACCCTGGTGGAACTGGGCATGACCCTGCCCGGCGTGGCGACCGCACTGAACGTCGAGCGCGGCATGAAACTGCTGCGTGACCGGGTAGAACACTTATGAGCCAAGCCAGCAGCGGCACGCATCCCGTGCTGATCGAACAGGACGTTGTGCTGGCCAGACAATTAGTACGCAGGCTGGCACAGGACTGCGGCATGCGCCTGATCGACCTGACCAAGCTGGTCACGGCCGTCAGTGAGCTGGCGCGCAACACCGTGGTCTACGGCGGCGGCGGGTACATGGATTGGAGCGTCGTCGAAAGAGACCATCGCCCCGGCCTGCGCCTGACCTTTCGCGATGAAGGCCCCGGCATTCCCGACCTCAAGCTGGCCCTGACCGACGGCTGGACCTCCGGCAGCGGCCTGGGCCTGGGCCTGACCGGCGCCAGGCGCCTGGTGGACGAGTTTGAACTGGAAACCGCACCCGGCGAGGGCACACGCGTGACGATCACCCGATGGACCTGAATATTCCCAGCGCCTTGACCCAAGTGCTTTTGATCGAAGATGTCAGCCAAATCGGCTATGCCCGGCGCAGCGCCCAGCAGCTTGCCGAGCTGCTGGGTTTTGATGAAACCGACGCCGGGCGCGTGGCCCTGGTGGCGACCGAACTTGCCAGCAATATCCTCAAGCATGCCGCCCATGGCGAGCTGCACCTGCGCGCTACGGGCAACCAGGGCGTAGAAATGATCGCCGTCGACCGTGGTCAGGGCTTCGACCTGGAAAGCTGCCTGGTGGATGGGTTCTCCACGGGCGGCACGCAAGGCATCGGCATGGGCGCCATATCGCGTGTGGCCCAGGTCTTTGATGTGCATGCCGATCATCGGGGCACGGCGATGTTGGCGCGGCTCTACCCACGCACGTCGAACACGCGGGATATCCGCTATGGCGTCAGCCAGCATTCCTTGCACGACGATCCGGCCTGCGGCGACGCCTGGCACCTGGCAATCGAAGCGGGCCGGTTCAGCATGATGGTTGCCGACGGCCTGGGCCATGGCAGCGAAGCCGAACGGGCAGCGCGCGCGGGCGAAGAGGTGTTTGCCCAAGACCCCTTTCAGGACTCGGCCACGCTGCTCAACGACATGCATATCGGCATGAACGGCACCCGGGGCGGCGCAGTGGCCGTGGCGCAATACGACGCCGTGGCTGACCGGCTGCGTTTCACCGGCGTGGGCAACATCGGCGCCAGCCTGATTGCCTTCGGCAAATCGCGCGGGCTGGCGTCCCACCCGGGCATCGTCGGCGTGCAGTTTCGCAAGGCGCAACCCTTCGACTACGCTCAGGTCAGCGGCCAACTGCTGATCCTTTACAGCGACGGGCTGCAGTCACGCTGGAACCTTGCGGACTATCCCGGGCTTTGCCACCGCCACCCCGCCCTGATCGCCGCCATCCTTCACCGTGACTTCTGTCGCGGCCGGGATGACGTTACCGTCTTCGTGATTGCCCTGGAGGCCATTGATGGCTGACACCATTGCTTCGCTCACTGAGCAAGTGCAGCGCCTGCACCAGGAAGCCGACGCCTTGCGTGCCGAGTTGGATGAGACCAACCAGGGTGTGCTGGCACTGTATGCCGAACTGGATATGCAGGCCGATCAGTTGCGTCAGGCATCAGACCTGAAAAGCCGCTTCCTGTCGTACATGAGTCATGAATTCCGCACGCCCCTGGGCTCGATCCTGAGCATCACCAGCTTGCTTGCCGATGAACTCGACGGCCCCTTGAGCCCCGAGCAGCAGACCCAGGTAGGCTTCATCCGCAGCTCGGCGCGCGAGCTGCGCGAGATGGTGGACGACCTGCTGGACCTGGCCAAGATCGAGGCCGGGCGCATCACCATCTCGCCTGCCTGGTTTGACATGTTCGACCTGTTCTCGGCATTGCGCGGGATGTTCCGCCCGATTGTCGACGCCTCGTCGGTGGACCTCATCTTTGAAGAGCCCGCAGGCTTGCCCAAGCTCTACACCGATGACAAGAAGCTGGCGCAGATCCTGCGCAACTTTATCTCCAATGCCCTGAAGTTCACCTTGCAAGGTGAGGTGCGCGTGTCGGCCCGCATGGAAAGCGCGCACGAGATCCGCTTTGCGGTACAGGACACTGGCCTGGGCATTCCTGCCGAGCTGCACAACAACCTGTTCGAAGACTTTTCCCAGATCGACTCACCGCTGCAAAAACGCCTGCGCGGCACCGGCCTGGGGCTCTCGCTATGCAAGCGCTTTGCCGAGTTGCTCGGTGGCAGTGTCGGGGTGCAAAGCGCCCCAGGCGTCGGGTCGATGTTCTTTGTGATCATTCCTCTGTCTATCGCGGGCGGGCCTGCTGATGAATCGTGACATCCAGCTGCTGATCGTCGACGACAACGCCGCCACCCGCTATGCCCTGCGCCGACGCCTGGAAAGCCATCACTACCACGTGCTCGAAGCCGGCACCGGCCAAGAGGGCCTGGACCTGATCGCGAGCAAACAGATCGACGGGCTCATCCTCGACGTCAATCTGCCGGACATGAGTGGCTTCGACATCGTGCGCGCGCTGCGCGCCGACCCGGTGACCGCTCTGCTACCGGTGGTGCACGTCTCGGCTGCGTCCATCGAGACGGGCGACATCATCACCGGCCTGGACGCCGGCGCCGATGCCTACCTGATCCACCCGGTGGACCCGGACGTGCTGCTGGCAACCCTGCGCACGTTGCTGCGCGTGCGTGATACCGAATACGCCTTGCGCGAGAGCGAGGCGCGCTTTCGCGAAATATTCTTCAACATCAGCGCGCCGATCGCCGTCATGGACCCGCAGTTGAAGGTGCATGAATGCAACCACGCGTTCGCCCAACTGATCCAGGACAACCTGAACCCTGACGCCTTGCTCGAATGCTTCGCCAGCGATCAGCAGGCCGTCATTCAGGAGCTGCGCCTGCGTCTCGCCGCGGGCGAGCGCTGGAAAGGCACCTTGCAAATGCAAGTCGATGGCCAAGTGCGCGAAACCGAGTGGCAAATCTCGCCCTATCGCCGGGCCGAACTGAGCCTGGTGTTTGTCGAAGACGTCACCGAGCATCGCCATCGCGAGCGCCATCAGCTGGCCGAGCTGACCAACGCCACCACGCAGCTGGCGCGCACCGAGGCGCAGTTGCTGCAGGCACAGAAGATGGACGCGCTGGGCAAACTCACCGGCGGCATCGCCCACGACTTCAACAACCTGCTGACCGGGATCATCACCAGCCTTGAGCTGATCAAAAAACGCCTCGACACTCAGCATACCGAGAAGGTCAAGGCTTATGCCGACGCCGCATTGAGCTCGGCCCTGAGCGCCGCCGGCCTGACCAACCGCCTGCTCGCATTTGCCCGCCAGCAGCCTCTGGACACGCGCCCGGTGGATATCAACGCGCACATCCGCTCACTGGAAGAGCTGCTGGTGCGCACGATCGGTGAACACATCGCGCTCAAACTCGAGCTGACGACCCACCCGGCCGTGGCGCTGGTCGATCCGATCCAACTGGAAAGCGCAGTGCTGAACCTGGTCATCAATGCCCGCGATGCGCTGCCCAAGGGCGGCAATATCTGGGTGACCACCTACCCTGCTTACTCCAACGGCAACCTGAAACTGGAAAACGGCGCCTACATCGCGCTCTCCGTGCGCGATAACGGCGTGGGCATCGAACACAGTGTGATCGACAAAGTGTTCGACCCTTTCTTCACCACCAAACCGCTGGGCCAGGGCACCGGGCTGGGGCTGTCGACCATCTACGGCTTTGCACGCCAGTCCGGCGGCGATGCACAGATCCGCAGCGTCACCCGCCAGGGCACCGAGGTCACCATCATGCTGCCCGCTGCCTCGGGCCCGGCCAGCGCAACCACCAAGCCCGTTGCGGCGCCCGGGCTCAGCAGCGGCGAACACGTGCTGATCGTCGAAGACATGCCCTCGGTGCGCAGCTTCGTCGCCGAGGTGCTGGTCGACGCCGGTTACCGCTGCAGCCTGGCGGCCGACGGTGATGAAGCGATCGCCACCCTGAACCAGGACACCAGCATCGACCTGTTGCTTACCGATGTCGGCCTGCCTTACATGACCGGGCGGGAATTGGCCGATGTCGCCCGTGGCCTGCGTCCTACGCTGCCGATTCTGTTCATGACCGGTTATGCGGAAAACGCAGCGAATCGCCAAAGCTTCCTGGGGGAAGGCATGGACCTGATCTCCAAACCGTTCCATATCGACGAGTTGCTGGAGAAGATCCGACGCGGGCTGGATGGCCTGCCAGGCACCGAGTAAGGGGGACACGCAGGCCGCCCCGGCTAAATTGCAGGATGCCGTGCGGTGACAGGCTTGGTACCGTGACCGGCCTTGCAAGCTGCTACCGGCACCGAACAATGACTCAATCCAACAAGAACTATCGGCCCCTGCGCCTTGCATCGTGGGCGCTCGGCCTGCTGTGCACCGCCACCCTGGGCTTTTTTGCCTGGCAAAGTTTCTACCCGGTGCGCGCCGCCGATTCGTGGAGTTACCAGGTTTTGCACACCGATGTGGCCAAGGCGGCGTCGTTGATGCCGATGGCTGACGGCTCGTTGATGGTCACCCAGGAACTCAAGGACGGGCTGGGCAGCATCGTGCACATCCGGCTGGATGGAACGCGCGACGTCGTGCTGGGCAACCTGTCCAAACCCGACGGAATGTTAGCCACGCGAGGCGGCTGGGTGTTCAGCCAGGAAACCGGCAACGCCCCCGTCAGCTTTCTCAAGGACGGCGCGGTCACCGAATTGTTCAAAGGCGAAAACGTGCAGGGCCTGTGGGATGACGGCGACTACCTCTATGCCATCGAAGACCGCAGCCATGCAGGACGCCTGCTGCGCTATCGCTGGAGCGACCAGAGCATAAGCGTAATACGCGAGGGCCTGGACCAGGCGGAGTCGATTATCCGCTGCACGGATGGCCGCATGCTCCACACCAAAAAGAAAGAAGGCATGGTGCGCGAACTGACCGCCGACGGCAGTGACCCGGTGGTACTGGCCAAACTTAACCAACCGACCTTTTTGATGTGCGATGAGCGGGGCCTGTGGGTCAATGAAGATTCCACCCACCGCGCACGCTTGTTGCTGATCGACAAACAGGGGCGCCAGCAGACGATTCTGTCGTTTTTGAAGGCGCCGCAATCGATTGTGCGAACCGCAGACGGCACTTACCTGGTGGCCGAAGGTGGACGCAATCGGGTACTCAAACTGGTGAACAACGCGCTGGCGGCGGCCGGCGACGGCCACAAGCCCTGACGCCGCCCCGAGACAGACCGAACAGCGGCTACTGGCAAGTGCCGCCTTTGTGGTGCGAGCCCGTGCCGCCCACCGGATGCGTGCCCTTGGGGCACGCCGCCGCGAACATCGGGGTGACCATCAAGACCACCAGTAACCCAACCAACGAAAGCTTTTTCATACGACCCTCCGTGACGATCACGACGCGTGATGGCACAAAGATATCACGCATCCACGGAAGTTATCGCCTGCGCATTACACCCACGCCTTGGCGCCGCTGAAAAACGCCTGCGCATTGCTGTCCAGTGTTTCCAGGTGATAGCCACCCTCCTGCACAATCACGCAGGGTAAGCCCAACTGCCGGACGCATTCGCCCAAGCGCGCAAACCCTTCACGCGTCACCGCCACTTTGCTTTGTGGGTCGAGTTCGTAGATATCGAACCCCAAGGACAACACCAGCACATCCGCCGAGAATGCCTTGACCGCCGCCAAGGCCAGCGCCAGCTTTTCGAAGAACACCGCTTCGCTGGCGCCATGGGCCATAGGCAGGTTGAGGTTAAAACCTGCACCGCCAGCCGCGCCGCGCTCGTCGGCAAAGCCTGCGACGCCCGGGTAGAAGTTGGTCGGGTCGCCGTGGATCGACACATACAGCACGTCGTCACGGTCGTAGAAAATCTCCTGGATGCCTTGGCCGTGGTGCATGTCGGTGTCCAGCACGGCCACGCGCGCAAAGCCTTCGCGCAGAACCTGAGCGGCCACCGCCGCATTGTTGATGTAGCAGAAACCACCCGCCGCATCGTAACGAGCATGGTGGCCCGGCGGGCGACACAGCGCATAGGCCGCCGGCGCGCCGTCAACGATGTGCTTGGCGGCGGCGACGGCACTTTGCGCCGACCAGTACGCCGAACGCCACGTCAACTCGCCGACCGGGCAACTGCCATCCGCCAGGTAATGCGCAGCTTGGGCGAGGATGCCGCGCAGGGCGTTGGGTTCGCGCACGAAGATATTCGACATGACTTCGTCGCCCCAGTCTTCGGGGATCTCCTTCCAGCGTGAATGCGCTTCCTGCAAAAACGTCAGGTAAGGCGCGCCGTGCACACCCAGCAATGGTTCAAGGCCGTAGTCAGCAGGCGGCTGGATATCGAAGCCCAAGGTCTGTGCGGCCAACAGCAAGTTGCGCGCGCGCTCGGGGACTTCCTGGGGCGTGCGCATCTGGCCGCGGGAGTAGTAGCTGCGCGGGTGATGCAACAGTTGTTCGGGGTGGAAAAACGTACGCATGAGATGCTCCTGTATAAACACCCAACCTGCAGGCGCTGGCGTGCCGGCGCCTGCATTCGAATCTGGTCAGACGTTAGCGTTGAGTCGTTGATCAGCTTGGCCTGCGCGCTGCAACACGGCGTTAAGCAGCACATCGGTGCCTTGGCGCACATCCTCGGGCAGCACGTCTTCAGCTTCGTTATGGCTGAGTCCACCGACACACGGGATAAAAATCATCGCCGTCGGGCAGTACCGTGCCAGGTGAATGGCATCGTGGCCGGCGCCGCTGACAATGCGTTGCTGGCTGTAGCCCAAGGCATCCACCGACGACTGCACGCACGCCACACAATCGGCATCGAACGGCGTTGCCGGGCTGATCCAGTGCCCACTGATGCTGACCGTCAGGCCGCGCTGCTGGGCGATGGCGTGCAGGCGCGCGCGCACCTGTTGCTCCATGGCTTCAATGTCGGCGTCGCGGTGATGACGCAGGTCGACAGTGAAGGTCAACAAGCCGGGAATGGTGTTGCGCGACGACTTGCTGATGCTTAACTCGCCGACCGTGGTCAGGCCTTCGGGGGCGAAATCGGCGGCGAGGTTTTCCAGCGCCTGAATCATTTTTGCCGCGCCATACAGCGCGTCCTTGCGCAGGGGCATCGGCGTGGTGCCGGCATGCGCGGCCACGCCTTGGACCCGCACGTCGAGCCAGCGGATCGCCTGGCCACCGGTCACCACGCCAATGCTCTTGGCGTTGTCCTCCAGGATCGGGCCCTGCTCGATATGGGCTTCAAAATACGCGTCCACCGCGCCACCCAGGGGTCGCTCGCCGTTGTAGCCGGTGCTGCGCAAAGCCTCGGCCACGCTGATGCCGGCGCCATCGGTGGTGGCCAGCGCCTGGTCGAGTGCCAGGCTGCCGGTGAACACGGCCGAGCCGAGCATGGCCGGGGTAAAACGGGCGCCCTCCTCATTCGTCCACACCGCGATTTCCAGCGGCTTACGGGTTTGAATGCCGTGATCGTCAAGGCTGCGGAGCACTTCCAGGCCGGCCAGCACGCCGTAAACCCCATCGAACCGCCCGCCTTCCGGCTGCGTGTCGAGGTGGCTGCCCATCATCACCGGGGCTGCGTCCTTGTCGGTACCGGCGCGACGGGCGAACAGGTTGCCGATCGCATCCACGCTCAACGTCAGCCCGGCGGCGTTGCACCAATGGCTGAACAGTTCACGACCCGCCTGGTCTTCGGCACTCAAGGCCAAACGGCAACTGCCGCCACGCGCCGTGGCGCCGATCTCGGCCATGGCCATCAGGCTCGCCCACAGGCGTTGGCCATTAATCTTCAACATTACGCACGCTCCATTAAACGCTGTGGGCCATTTCAAGACGGTGGGCGGTGGCGTGGCGGCGCGACAATGCCAGTACGCACACCAACGAGACCGCAGCGATCAGGCTGTAAAACACTGCCATGGGCCACCATTGGCCCTGGTATTCGTGGGCCAGCCACGTACCGATCAACGGCGTCAGGCCACCGGCCAGCGCACCGCACACCTGGTAGGCCAGGGAGATCGCGGTGTAGCGCACGCGGGTTTCAAACAGGCCGCTGACAAACCCGGCGATCACCGCGTAGAACGAGGCCATGCACACCACAGCCAGGGCGATGCCGAGAATGATCAACGGCGCCTGCCCGCTGCTGACCAGTACGAACATCGGATAAGGCGAGGCCATCGCCAGTACGGTCATGGCGCACAGAAAACGCGTGGCCCCAACCTTCTCGGCCACCCAGGCAGCCAGTGGCTGAATGCAGAACTGGATGATGGCGACGACAAACAGGCATTCCAGAATCAGCGAACGTGGCAGGCCCAGTTGCTGAGTGCTGTAGGCAATCATGAAGGTGTTGGTGAAATACACGCCGGCAATGCCCAGGGTGTTGGCGCCGATGCACAACAGCAATGGGCGCCAGGCGGTTTTCAGCACTTCGATCACGGGCGCCTGGTCTTTCTGGATCGCCCGCGCTTTTTCGGCAATGGCCTTGTCTTCAAGGAACTCTGGAGACTCGTTGACCCCCAGGCGAATCGCCAGGCCGACGATCAACAGCAAGGCGCTGGCCAGAAACGGCAGGCGCCAGCCCCAACTGAGCAAGTCCTCTTCCGGCAACCGGGTGACCGCACTGAACGCCAGCAGCGACAGGATCAAACCCGCCGGGCTGCCCAGTTGAGCGAAAGACGCAAAGAAGTTTCGACGACCTTTCGGCGCATGTTCGCCGGCCATCAACACCGCACCGCCCCACTCACCGCCCACGGCGATGCCTTGCACCACGCGCAGCAGCACCAGCAATACCGGCGCCGCAACACCAATCTGAGCGTAGGTCGGCAACAGGCCGATGCACACGGTGACCACGCCCATCATCACCAAGGTGATCACCAGGGATTTCTTGCGGCCGATGCGGTCACCGATATGCCCGAACACAATGCCGCCCAACGGCCGCGCGAAGAAGCCCACGGCGAACGTGCCGAACGCCGCCATGGTGCTGAACAGTTTGTCGTCGGAAGGGAAAAACAGTTGGCCGAACACCAGCGCGGCGGCGGTGGCGTAGATGTAAAAGTCGTACCACTCGATCATGGTGCCGATAAAAGCGGCGGCCGCGGCACGGCGCGGCTGCGGCGAAGCGGAAGGCTTCATGGGGCTGGCTCCTTTGGTTATTTTTTTGGCAGGAGAATGTCGAACGCACGCGCTCTGATGGCGCTTGTTGGGGGTGATTTATCGTCGCGGGGCTATGATTAGTCAATTTTCTATTTATTATTCCGATTATAAATCCTGCTTATTATCGAGCTGCGCCATGCCCGAATTTCGTCGCGACAGTCACCCTCTGCTCAACGACCGACTGGACTGGAACCTGCTGCGCACCTTCCGTGTCATCGGCCAGGAACTGAGCATCAGCCGCGCCGCTGCGCGCCTGCACCTGACCCAACCGGCCATCAGTCAGGCGCTCAAGCGCCTGGAAGAACAACTGGGCTGCCAACTCATCGCCCGCCGTGGCCCGCGCTTCGCGCTCACCGAAGCGGGTGAACAGATCTTCACCATCGCCGGCGAGATGTACGGCCAGGTCTCGCAGATGAGCAATGCGCTGCAAAAACCCGGCGATGAAGTGCTCGGCAAAGTGCGCTTGCTGATGATCAGCCGGATCAACTCGGAGACCTTCGACGACTTCCTTGCCGCCTTTCACCGTGAGCATCCACGCGTGGACCTGGAGGTTGAAGTGATGCGCAGCTCGGACATCGTCGCCGCCCTGCTGGAAAAAACCGCAACCCTGGGCCTGAGCCTTAATCGCCGGCCACAGCCACGCCTGGAACAGCACCTGTTCCTGCGCCAGCGCTATGCGTTTTTTTGCGGGCGCCACCATCCGCTGTTCGGGCGCACCGGCTTGGCGGAAGGCGATTTGCAGTCGGAGAATTTTGTAAGTTTTACCAGCGACCAGATTGGCGGCATGTTGTCGCCGCTGACGATCTTTCGTGACCAGCAAGGGTTCAGCGGGCGCATCGTGGCGTCGTCATCAAGCCTGGAAGAGGTGCGACGCCTGGTGATTGCCGGTTTTGGCTTAGGCTGTTTGCCGATTCATGTGGTGGCCGACGATGTGAAGCACGGACTGCTGTGGCGGCTACCGCCGGATGACGGGATCGCCGATGTGGACATTCATCTGCTGTGGAATCGCGAGCAGAAGATGAGCCGGGCGGAGACGGTGTTTATCGAGCGTCTTTCGGCTCGGCTGGCGGGCGCTGCTGAGGATGCCAGTCGCTGATTTCAACCCGCCAACGCCCGCTCGACGCCGCCAGCTATGGCCTGCAAATCGTCGAAAGGGTTTCGACCGATCAGCATGAACCCATGGGACAGGTTGGCCCAATACACCACATTCAGGCCTCGGCGCTGCTCCGTCGCGACGGGCTGAGCGCCTCTTTTACTGGCCGTGATGCACAAGGCCAGTGGCCCGTGGCGCGGGTCCAGGTAGGTCAGTTGACCGATCAGGGCGCCGTCATAATCGAGGATCTGCGCGCGCCGAAACTCGGCACCGGGCAGCTCTACCGCGCCAAGGGTTAACGGCAGGCCCAGTTGTGCGCCCACGGAGCGCAGTTGGGCGGCCTGCGAAGCGGGGTCGGCGCTGAGGTTTTCCAGGGTCTGCGGCGTGTACAAGGCCATGTACTCGGCAACCGAGGCGCGCCAACCTTGGCCAGACTCCGCCCGTGGCCAGCTCATGAACACGCGGTCGGCGACCACACCGGCAACGGCAAACCCCGCCGCCACAGCCAGGAACCGCCGGCGACTCAAGGCGGGAGCCTGTACCGGTGGCAGCGCCTTGAGCATGGCCTGCAGGCGTTCGCTGGGGGCTTGGTCAAGCATCGCTTCGAACGCGGCCTTGAAGGGTAAATCGGCGCACTGCAAGGCCTCAACGCGTGCAGCAAGTGCCGGGTTAGTGCTGACCTGATCGGCGATAAGCCGATGCTGCCGAGCCTCCAGTTCGCCATCCAGGTAAGCCACCAACAGTTCATCGGACACTGGGGTTGTGTGCGTCATCGCTGTGCTCCGCTGACTTGATCCTGCCGGTTTTTTGCAGGGGCGGTCTCTGCCAGCTTCAAACGCGCGGCCGCCAGCCGGCTCATTACGGTTCCCACGGGAATACGCAGGACTTCGGCAATTTCCTTGTAGGAAAGCCCTTCGACATACGCCAAAAACACCGTTTCTCGCTGCGCCTCGGGCAAGCCGTTGACGCGTTTGATCACCTGCGCGGCCAACACCTGTTCCTGCGCCTGGCGTTCGCCATCGAATGACAACGCCTGTTCGGCATCGATAAAACCCTGGCCCTGACGCACCCGTTGCGAGCGCACTTCGTTGAGCCAGATGGAATGCATGATCGCCAGCAGCCAACGGTCCAACCGCGTGCCGGCCGCGAACTGGCCGGCACGCTCCAGCGCGCGGACGCAGGTGGCCTGCACGAGGTCTTCGGCCAGGTGCTTTTGGCGCGACAGCACCCACCCGTATCGCCACAAACGCGGCAACAGCAGGCCTAACTCGCGACGAAATTCAGCCTCGTGGGTAATGGCTGCCCCCTGCTCGCGCACTCGGTGGATTCAAGCCTGTGGCGCAGCGGCAATCGCTTCGGCCAGGTCTTCGTATTCTTCGCAGGTGGTGCTGCACAGGGCTTTGATTTTCACCAACTGCTCCTGCGCCAGGTCGACGCGGCCCTTGATCACGTAAGCCTCACCCAGGTACTCGCGAACCTGGGCGTAGTTGGGATCGAGCGCGACCGACTTCAGGTAATAACCGATGCCTTCATCGGTGCGCCCCAGTTTGCGCGTGGCATAACCGCGGTAATTGAGGGCCTTGGCGGTGTTCGGGTTTTGCAGGGTGTCGAGCAAGGCCAGAGCCTCGTCGTAGCGCCCATCTTTGGCCAGGCGGTAGGCGTAGTCGGTGCGGTCGGCATCCGAGGTGGCTTTGCTGGTTTGCAGCACGCATTTTGCGGTCTTGGTGTCCCAGACCTGGCCTTTGGGGCAATTGGGCTTGGGCGGTGCCGACTCGTCACCAGAGGCGTGGGCCTGGCCTGCGAGTAACGCAGCAGCCAGGCATGCGCCGTAGAACAGCGCGGTGCGGTAAGTAACGGGGTGTGGGTGGCGGTTTTTCATGGCGGTCATGCTCCGTAGCGATTGGGAGGAAACATCACTTTTGAAACACATTGCGTGAACCCGGCAGCATGCGGCGCAGCGTGCTGTCGCCCAGTACACAGTGATGCCAGAGCGCAGCCGCGGCATGCAGGCCCGCCAGCAGGATGATCGCCCAGGCCACGTTGTTATGCAGGCCGCCCAGGGTGCCGCGCCATTGGTGATCGATCACAAAGGGCGCAGGAACCGGGAACAGCCCGAAAAAGTTGAAGGGTTCACCTTGAGCCCAGCGAAACACAAAGCCCAAGGCAATCTGCGCCAGCAGCAACAGGTACAGGCAACCATGCGCCATTTTTGCGAACAGGTTAAGCGTTGGGTGACTGTCGGCCTTCGGGCGATTGCCGCCGAACACACGCCATACAATTCGCACCACGATCAACAGGGCCATGGCGATGCCGAGCGAGATATGCACCGATTGCAGGCCCTTGCGCAGCGGCGTGCCCTTTTCGAGGTTTTCCCAGATGTGCGCACTGGCAAACATGAAGATCACCACGGCGGCGGTGAGCCAGTGCAAAGTGCGGGTCAGGCGGTCGTAGCGGTCGGCTTGGCGGTTCATGGGCGTTCTCTGGGTGGTCTGTGAGGTGAACACCGCAGCGGCCCAGGTTATTCGGTGAGGCGCGAAAAATTTATTCGAAGAGGACGTGGCGAGGATTTTGGCTATGTACAGGGACGAAGCGGCGCCAGCGTTTTGCGGGGTGCATAGCCATCACCCTGACGAGCATCGCGGGCTAAATCAGATTATTGCGCCTGGCAATATCCGCCAGGTCCACCACCGATTTCACATTGAGCTTGGCCAGCAAACGCGCTTTATAGCAACTCACCGTCTTGCTGCTGAGCAAAATATTCTGGGCAATGTCCTTGTTACTCATGCCTCGGGACAACTGCTGAAATACCGAGAGTTCACGGTTGGACAGCGAGGCGATCAACTGCGCTTCATCCACGGCCAATGCGCGCTTGCGCGAAAATGCCACCACCGTCTCCGGGTAATAGACATAGCCCTTCATCACGGTTTTCATGGCCTGGGCCAGTACGCTCAGTTCATCGGTCTTGCTGATGAAGCCCGAAGCCCCGGCGCTGATGCAACGCGTGGCGTAGTGCTCCGAGGAAAGCGAGGTGAGGACGATGATCCGAGTGTTCACCTCAAGCGCACGGATTCTTTCGATCACCGCAATGCCGTCCAGGCGCGGCATGGTGATGTCCAGCAACATCAGGTCCGGGGTCAGTTGACGGACCTGGCTGATGGCATCGACGCCATTGTCGGTCTCGCCCACCACTTTATAACCTTCCTCACTCACGAGCGTACGCAGCGCGGTCCTGATAAAAGGGTGGTCATCGACCACCAGGACTTTATACATCTGCAGCTTTCCTCGGGAATTAGTCGGGCTTTGTCGGCAATAATGCCGACAATGTACCATAGTGCTTTAGTGCCACTACCCAATTCCTGACAGGCTACTCAGTGGATGGACATTGGCGCTGTGCGCATAAAGCGCCGCCGTTGCGCCCTCTCTTCTACGCATTAAGGACCTTTGATTTGAAGTTGTTCGCAGCCCTGCTGGCGTTATGGGCGAGTGCTCACATGGCATGGGCGGCCGATTCGCCCGTCACGTTAACCGTGTTGGGCCGGTCCAGCGTGCAGGAGGGCCAACTGCATTTGAGCCCCGCCGATCTGACGTGGCTGACTACGCAAAAACAGCTGCGTGTCGGCACGTCCGAGCCCGACTATCCGCCCTTTGACATCACCAACCACAGCAACGAATTCGAGGGCATCAGTGCGGACTACCTGGCGCTTATCGGTCAACTGCTGTCGGTACAGATCCAGGTGCAGCGCTACCCCAACCGCGGTGCGGTGATCCAGGCGCTCAAACGCGGAGAGATCGACCTGCTGGCGTCGGCCAACGATTTTGAACGCGCAGACCCGGACCTTCGCCTGTCCGAACCCTACACCCTGGACCAGCCGACACTCGTGGCGCGCACCCATGATTCACCGCTGCTGGACCCCACCCTGGCGGGTAAAACCGTGGCCATGGTCGAACACTATTTGCCGCTGAGTACGGTTCAGGCGTTTTATCCGGACGCTACGTTCACGCTGTACCCCTCGATCCTCAACGCCGTAGGCGCAGTGGCGTTTTCCAAGGCTGATGTTTACCTGGGGGACTCGGTCAGCGCCAGTTACCTGATCAACAAGAGTTACTTGAATAACGTGCAACTGGTGGATTTCTCGCGCATGGAAGTCAATAACTTCTCGTTTGCCGCCACTCGCCAGAACAGTGAACTCCTGCACCTGATCAATGCGGCGCTGCAAGCCATTCCCGCCAGTGAACAGATGGCCATCGCGCGCCGTTGGAACGCCGGTGGCGTGAGCATCTCGGGTACTCACCAGGTGCAATTCAGCGTCGAGGAACAGCGCTGGCTGGCGCACCATCCGCGCCTGAAAGTGGCGGTCAATGAAGACTTCTTGCCCTTCACCTTTTTTGATGAGCACGACCGTTTCCGTGGCCTGAGTGCCGACGTGATGGCCAAAATCAGCCTCAGGACCGGGTTGAAATTCGACCCGCAAAAAGGCGGCTCGGTGGACGCGATGATCACCCGTGTCAACCACGGGGAGGCTGACATGCTGGCGGCATTGACTCCAAGCTTTGATCGCGAACAGCGCGTCAGTTTCAGTCGGCCGTACCTGTCCACCCCGTTTGTGCTGGTCACGCGCAACCACGCCGACAGCTCGAACAACCTGCAGGATTTGTCGGGCAAACGCCTGGCGATCATCAAGGGCAACGCCAGCCGGGAGCTGATTGAACAGCAGTTTCCGCAGGTGCGCATTGTCGAAGCGCAGAGCCTCGCCGATGCGTTTTCAATGCTCGCCAAAGGCAGTGTCGAGGCCTGTGTCAGCACCCTGGTGAGCGCACGTTATCTGATTGCCCGAAACTACCCCGACCAGTTGAAGATCAGCGCAACCGTCGGCGCCCGTGCTGCGCAGTTGGCGTTTGCGGTGGATCACACCTCGCCGATATTGCTCTCGATCCTCAACAAGTCGCTGCTGAGCATCTCGCCTGAGGAAATGGACGAACTGACCAATCGCTGGCGCAGCCCGGTGGTGCTCGACGACAGCTACTGGAGCAAACACCGGGCGGCAATCCTGCAGGGCTTCGCGCTGGCAGCCGTGCTGCTGCTGAGTGCGTGTGTATGGATTGTGTTGCTGCGCCGCCAAGTGCTGCGCCGCAAGCTCGCCGAGCGAGCACTCAGTGCCAGGCTTGAATTCGATCGTGTGCTGATCAACGGCATGCCCCACCCTACTTACGTAAGGGATCGCCAGGCTCGGTTGCTGGTGTGCAACAAGGCCTATCGCGAGGTTTTTGGTGTTGAGGACGAGCGACAGTTGCTCGGCACCACCGTGATGCAAAGCCTGCTCTCCAGCCAGGAGCAGGCCCTGGAATACCACCGCGACTACCTCGCCGTCATGGACGCCGACGAACCCTTGCTGCGTGACCGGCAGATCGTCCTGCGCAGCGGCGAAGTGCTCACCATCTATCACTGGATCCTGCCTTTTCGCGGCAGCGAAGGCCGTGTCGACGGCCTGATCGGTGGCTGGGTCGACGTCAGTGACCGCCAGCGCCTGGTCGAACAACTGCACGCCGCCAAGCAGGAAGCCGATAACGCCAACCGGGCCAAAACCACGTTTCTGGCGACCATCAGCCACGAGATCCGCACCCCGATGAACGCCGTGCTCGGCATGCTGGAAATGGCTGCGCGCAAGTCTGAACACGGCATTTTCGACCGCGCCGCCATTGATGTTGCGTCGGGCGCTGCCAGGGAGTTACTGGCGCTGATCGGCGATGTCCTCGACATTGCCCGCATCGAATCCGGTCGCCAAAGCCTGACGCTCGAGAGCGCCAACCCGCACCTGTTGTTGAACGCGGTGACGCGCGTGTTCGACGGCCTGGCGCGCGAAAAGGCCATCGCGCTGACGCTGGAGATTGATCCGGCCGTCAACCGCCATGTGCTGATGGATGCCCTGCGCTTCAAACAAATTATTGCCAACCTGTTGAGCAATGCGATCAAGTTCACCGCCGTGGGTGAAGTGCGCATCAGCGCCCACGCGCAACCGGCTGACGCCACCCAGCCGATGCAGTTATCGGTGAGTATCGTGGACACCGGCGTGGGCATCTGCGCGGCCGACCAGCGGCAATTGTTCGCGCCGTTCAGCCAGGCCGGCAATCAGCAGCAAGGCTCCGGCCTGGGGCTGGTCATCAGCCGGTCGTTGATCGAAATGATGGGCGGCAGCCTGGTGTTAACCAGCGCTCCCGGCAAAGGCACGCAGGTCACGGTCAAGCTCGCTCTGCCTGCCGCAGACGTTCCTTCACCGCAGGACGACGTGCCGCTGGAGATGACGCCGGGCCTGGCGCTAAGCGTATTGATCGTGGATGACTACGCCGCCAATCGCCTGGTGCTGTCACAACAACTGGCCTATTTGGGCCACGACGTTCAACACGCCAGCGACGGCGTCCAGGCGTTGGCCTTGTGGAATGCGCAACCGTTCGATGTGGTGGTGACAGACTGCGACATGCCAGGCATGAACGGCTATCAATTGGCCCAGGCGATTCGCCAGGCGGAGCAGTCCAGAGGCGAACCTGGTTGCTTGTTGCTGGGGTTCACCGCCAACGCCGTCGCCGAAGAAAAACAGCGCTGCCTGGCGGCCGGCATGGACGACTGCCTGTTCAAGCCCATCAGCCTGGAACAACTGAGTGCACGGCTGCAGCCACTGCAAACCGAATACTTCGACAACGAGGCGAGCACGGAGCTGACCGCAGCCTCACTCGATGCCCATCTGAAAACGCTGGTTCCGGGCAAGTTATCGGCGCTGCAAACCGTGCGTGAAGAGCTGCTGTCGAGCACCCGCGCCGACCTGCAACAGCTCACCGAACTGCTGGCGTGCGACGACCGGCAGCATTTGGCTCACGTGGCTCATCGGGTCAAAGGTGGGGCAAGGCTTATCCGCTACGAACAGCTGATCCTCACCTGCGAAAACCTTGAAGCCCACTGCGCAAATGGCGCAGCGCGAGCCGAGCTGATGGCCTCGACCGCCGCCCTGCAAACGTGCATGCGGCAGCTGCTGACGCTGCTGCAGGAGGACTCCGCGCAGGAGTAAGCGCCAACCAGCTTAAGAAATTTCTTGCAAAGACGTAAGGTGTTTCGCCATTAAAAGGCCACCATCTTTTGGCAAGCTAGCGTCTGAGAATTTCGATGAGCTATTCAAATGCCACTGTCCACCCTTCGCGTCCTGATCCTGGAGGACCAGCCCGTACAGCGCCGTTACGCCGTGACGCTCCTCGCTCATCTGGGCTGTACCCGCATTCTTGAAGCCTCGGACGGCGGGGAGGCGCTGCAGTTGCTGCAGAGCAACGGGCCGGTAGACATCGCCTTCTGCGACATCTGCATGGAGGGCATGGACGGCATTACCTTCCTGCGCCGCGCAAGCCAACGGCACGCGCTGAAGTCGGTGGTTATCACCAGCAGCATCGCGTTGGACGTGCGCCAAGCCATCAGTCATATGGCGACACTGCTCGGTCTGCGGGTACTCGGCCAGTTGTGCAAACCGCTGCACGAGCACGAGTTGAAAAGACTGGCAGGCAAGTACCTGGACGACGACTCGCACCCAGCCTGCCCGCTGCACGTTGCCGGTGAGACCAACGAACATCAGGTGCTCAGCGCACTCGAGAACGGCGAGCTGGAGGTCTTCTATCAGCCAAAATTCGACATCAGGACATTGCAGGTCACCTCGGTGGAGGCGCTTGCTCGCTGGAATCATCCTGAGCGGGGCATCTTGGCACCCGCGTCATTTATTCCGGTACTGGAACGGCACGGCCTGATGGACAGTTTGCTGTATCGCCAGATCGATCACTGCCTGACGCTGCGCAAGCAAGCACTGGCCTCTGAGGTGTCGCTCACCTTCGCGGTGAATGTCAACGCGAGCCAATTTGCCAACCCGCAGATGAGTGCGCACGTGGCCCTGCTGCTCAAGCGCTTCGACGCGCCCGGTTCCAGCCTGTCGTTTGAGATGACCGAGACCGGCACACTCGACCCAGGCTCCATCAGCCTGGAAAACATGGTGCGCCTTCGCATGATGGGCTGCGGTTTGTCCATCGACGACTTCGGCGGCGGCTATTCGTCATTGCAGCGCCTGTGCAGCCTGCCGTTCAACGAAATAAAAATACAGGCCGAATTTATTCGCGACCTGTCTTCGGAGCCGCGCAGCCGTGCAGCGATCTCGAGCGTCTTGTCCCTGGCGCGCGAGCTGAACATTGGTGTGGTGATTGAAGGCATTGAAACCGTTGAACAGCGCGACATTCTAATAACCCTGGGCTGTGAAACGGGCCAGGGCTACCTGCTTGCTCGCCCAATGCCGGCACACACCCTATTGCCATGGCTGATCGGCAGAAAAGCCATCACGCAGCGCCTGGGATGACGCTCAACACCGGTCAGCACCGCTGACTGGCGCCTTATAAAACATTCAAACCAACAGAGGGTGCAGCCATTGCCTCCTGCGCTTTCGCGTGGACAACGGCGTGCTGCAACCGCTCTTTTTTCCTGTGACCGGGGGAGTTCATGAGTTTAAGAAAGATGAAAATAGCGTTGCGTTCGGCCTTTGGCTTCGGCCTGGTCGGGCTGCTCGTGGTATTGCTGGGCCTGTTCTCTTTGAGCCAGATGCGCGACATGGCCAGCGAGTCGGATGAAGTCGACAAAAACTGGTTGCCCAGCATCCTCGCCTTGGGCGACCTGCAAACCGCCGTGTCCGAGATCCGCGCCGCGACCTACCGGGTGATGTTGGTGGACAGCGCCGAGCAGGTAAAGGCCAGCCAGCGGGCTTTTTCGCAGCTGCGCCAACAGATTCAGGCCGACAACGCGCAGTACGCAAGCAAGCTCACGGTGGACGCCGAGCGAGTCACGTTCGAACGTTTCAAGTCGGCCCAGGACCAATACCTGCAGGTCCAGCAACAGGTATTGGCCCTGGCCGCCAACGGCGAACGCTCACAGGCGATCGCGCTGCTCAATGGCGAACTGATCGCCCTGGGCGACAAGCTTGGGACCGAGCTGGCGAACCTGCTGTCGATCAATATTCAGGAAGCCGACGACGCGGCCACGAGCTCCGACGCCACGTACCACGGCGCAGTGAAATGGGTATTCATCGCCATGGCACTGGCGACATTCCTCACCGCACTGCTGGCCACGCTGTTTACCCGCAGCATCGTGCTGCCATTGCACCAGGCGGTGCGTATCGCCGAGCAAGTGGCCAAGGGCGACCTGACTGTGTCGATTGTGGTGGACGGCAACGACGAGCCTGGGCAGCTGTTGCGTGCGCTGGAAACCATGCAGTCGGACCTTCGCGAAACCATCCACCAGATTACCGACTCGTCCAATCAACTGGCATCCGCGGCGGAAGAACTCTCGGCGGTCACCGAGGAGTCCACACGGGCCTTACACGAACAGAACGGTGAAATCGAACAGGCCGCCACGGCGGTCAACCAGATGACCGCAGCGGTGGATGAGGTCGCACGCAACGCCATCAGCACTGCCGACGCCTCCCGAGACGGTGATGCCATGGCAGGCAACGGTCGCGGCCACGTCATGGACACCGTGGAGTCGATTGCTTTGCTGGCCGAGGAAGTGACGTCGGCGACCGAAGAAATCCAGAGCCTGGCCGACAGTGTTCAACACATCACCAAAGTATTGGACGTGATCCGCGCCATTGCGGAACAAACCAACCTGCTGGCCCTGAACGCGGCCATTGAAGCCGCCCGCGCCGGTGAGGCCGGACGCGGTTTTGCCGTGGTGGCCGACGAAGTCCGGGCCCTGGCGCATCGAACCCAGCAGTCGACCCAGGAAATCGAGCAGATGGTCAGCGGGGTGCAGAAGGGTTCGGCCCAGGCGGTATCGGTGATGCACAGCAGCAATGAACGCGCACGCTCGACACTGACGGTGGCCCACTGTGCGGGCGAGTCGCTGGAGCGGATCACCCATGCAATCACCCGCATCACCGAAGGCAACCTGATCATCGCCAGCGCTTCCGAAGAGCAGGCGCAGGTGGCCCGGGAGGTGGATCGCAACCTGACGAATATCCGTGATCTGTCGGCCCAGACGGCCGCCGGGGCCAACCAGACCACCGCCGCCAGTCAGGAGCTTTCGCGCCTGGCGGTTGACCTGAACACAATGATTGCGAAGTTCGTGGTTTAAGCCCGCCGCAAGCTGCTGGAACAAAACATCGGAAACGAAAAAGCCCCGTAGCGTGTTCAGCTACAGGGCTTGTGCCTTGGCGGCGTTGTTAACTCAGCGTCCGCGTTCTCTATTGGCCTGGGAGAGGACCGAGGCAGCGAGGGATTTGGTCTGGTCGCTGTATTTATCGCTCTGAAGCGCCTTCGCTGCTTTCTCCTCCATCTCGGCGCTCGTCTGCTTGTCTGTACCGCTCTGGGCCAACGCCGAAGCGGCAAGGCTTTTGGCAAGGGCCGAGGCGTTTGGATTATTGAGGGTTTCCGCCGCCAAGGTGGCCATCTTGCCGGAGGTTTTCTTGGTGTTTTTGCTCATGATGCAACTCCTTTGCTGTGTGGGATTTCCTACCTGAAAATCGCTGGACCACGATAGTGAGTTGCAGAACAGGTCGCAACGCGCTGCCTGTAGGCAACGTTTGGGAAACCGGTACGAAAGGCGCAAGCGTGATGTAAGGCGTCTAATCGATTGCACTGATGGTTATTATCGAAACGCTCGCCTGTGTGATTGCCCAACCCGCTTCCTATAATCGCCCCCACTCTCCCTTCCCCTCGCCTGCTTCAGGCGACATGTCCCTATGGAACCCAATACCATGCCAAGCGCCAGCCCGGCTCCCAGCGGCCTTCCCGAACATAATCAACAGAGCGTCAAACAGCAGTGGCTGGCGATACTCTCGGTCGCCGTGGGCGCCTTCGCCTTGGTGACCAGTGAGTTTCTGCCGGTGGGCGTACTCAACGACGTTGCCAGCGACCTCGGCATCAGCGCCGGCCACGCCGGCCTGATGGTGACCCTGCCCGGCATCATGGCCGCCCTGGCCGCGCCGTTGCTGTCTGTCAGCATTGGCGCCATGGACCGTCGTTACCTGCTGATCGGTCTGACGCTGATCATGATCATCGCCAACTCGGTGGTGGCCTACGCCAGCGATTTCAGCGTGCTGTTGTTCGGCCGCGTACTGCTGGGCATCAGCATCGGCGGCTTCTGGGCGACAGCGATCGCCCTCAGCGGGCGCTTGGCACCCAAGGGTGTGGGCGTAGCGAAGGCCACGTCGATCATCATGATGGGAGTGACGCTGGCCACCGTGCTTGGCGTGCCTGTTGGCACCTGGCTCAGTGGCCTGATGGGCTGGCGCATGACCTTTCTGGTGACCGCGCTGGTGGGCGTGCCGGTGCTGCTGGCGCAAGTCCTCCTGCTGCCACGCCTTACCCCGGAAAAAGCCATTCAGGTCCGCGACCTGCCGGCCTTGTTCATCAACCCACAAGCACGGGTCGGGTTGATCGCCGTCTTGCTGATCGGGCTGGCGCACTTTGCGGCCTACACCTATGTCGCGCCCTTCTTCAAAAACAGCTCCGGCTTCGACGGCCCAACGATTGGCTCACTGCTGCTGCTTTACGGTGTGGCCGGCGTGATGGGCAATGTCTTTGCCGGTTTCGCCGCCAACCGCAGCGTCCGTTACACCTTGCTGCTGGTCGCGCTGATGATCGGCACAAGCACCGCGCTGTTCCCCTACTTCGCCACCGGCATGACCGGCGCCGCGATGTTGATCGGGCTGTGGGGCTTCGCCTTCGGCGCCTTCCCGGCTTGCGCCAGTATCTGGATGTTTGTAGTAGCGCCCAAGGATGTCGAACGCGGCATGCCACTGTTTGTTGCCTTGTTCCAAGTGATCATTGCCTTGGGCTCGTTCTTTGGCGGACGGATCGTCGATCAGATGGGCAGCGCGATGTTGTTGAGTTTGGCGACGGCGTTGGTCGGCTGTGGGTTTGTGACGGTATTGGTGCTGGGGCGCAATGTGAGCAATAGCTTGGTGGCGCAGCCCGGCTGACCAGGGAGGAATGACTGAAAGGCCTGCTGGGCGTTGAGCTCAGCAGGATTTTTTAGTTTCTGAGGTAGCGGATTATTGGGTGGGTGTACCTGTCGGGGAACTGCGCTCCAACACAGCTTCCACTAGCGCCTGGGTGCTCTCGTTCAATTAAGCGAGGTGCATGATCACTGGTGAGTGGATGTTGTCCGGGTCTTGTTGGCAAGGGTTGTTTCGATGCCAATAGCTGCGGGCAATAGGCTCGAATCCTTCTCAGTCGCTCAGGCAAGCTGGATCAGAACGCATGCAAGCTAAGGGTTGCGCATGGTTTTGCTAGGAATACATACCCCCTGAAGAAGCCAACTAATGAAAGCAATCCATCGAACCCAATCGTTATGCTCCAGAAATTCCAAGGGTGGAGAAAAAAACAATAACGAGCCGTGGTGCGCCACACTAGACTGAGCCGCCGCCCACAGTAAAACACCAACAAGGCATATCCAAAACCACTTAACAGTAAAATTATCACCAGAATAATGCTTACTGATTGAACGCCAAAATAAAAATCCCAAAAGAGAAATAAAAAAATAAATGGCAGTGACAAGAATCTGGTCAGCGCCCATTTTCTTTATACTCTTTATATAAGACATTTATGGTGCTTATATCAGCTGCAGCATCGAGTACCAAGGCGGCTTTACTTGCGTCGACGTATCCACGCTGGTAATCGGCTCGAACATAACGAAACAGACGCCAGGAGTCAGGCCTCAACACCAATCGACCTGCACCATATGCTGACATCAATAAATCTGCACCTCCGTACGCCATATTTCCTTCAGACTCACCACCGCCCATTGCTTTGGCAACTTCATGGTATCCCTTGCGTAACGGCCCTTGAGTGTCCGAGCGGCCCTCCCACAAATTTCGTCCCCCCTCATAGACGTTGTTGGCTCCGTGCGCGATCAGCGGCGCTCCAGCGACCAGGCATAGCGTACCGAAGGACGCGTAGCAAATGCCTGCCCCTGTCGCGAACTGCAGTGCACCGGCAATCACCCCGACACCTTTTTGTGCGACATCCCGTGCTTGCTCAAGCAGGCTTTTTTGTTCGCTTTCCAGCTCCCTCATACCCTGCTCTGGGGACTTTTTACCCTGCTCCACATCGCGGACGATGCTTCTCGCGAAGAACGCTACCTCACGGTGGAACTGCAGTCGCAGAACTCCATCTTTGATATGCCGTGCGCTCACGGTACACGCCTGGTTAGCCAGAATGCTCCCAGCACGACTGACCTGCCAAAAATCGCAGCTATCGGACCTGTCGCCATCCACTCTGTCCGTCAAGGGTTTCACTCATCGCCTCCCCAAGCGCTATAGCCTGTTGTGCCAGCAAGGTGGTGGGCCCACGTGATGCTCCGATAACGAATCGCTAGATGTTCCTGTGGTTCGGCATCGTTTTGTAAAATGACATGCGGCATATCCAGCGTCAGGTCTGTGATAACACCGCCTTCAATCGAGATTGAGTAAAACTTTTGCTGCTGTCCAAAGGAAGATATTCGATAAAAGTTAATCGTACATTCAATTTCCTCTCTACTTGAAAGCGCTTGAGCGAGTAAGGGTGACGATTTATCAACATTTTTTGTGAGCACAATTGGGCGATGCGTCGGCTTGTTCACGTTGCCAATATTCGCCATGTTATGGCTGTATGAGAGCACCATGATTTCATCTAAATGGCCCGGCTGACACTTATTACCTATCGACTCCTGACTTGAACAACCCGCTGAAATCAATCCTTGAACCTTACCGGTGATCGACATATAACCAGTGTTCGCCATGGGTAACCTTCTCGTACTCAACCAATCGGCTGAGTAGACTATTACAGCGATCAAGGATGCACGTGTAGGACGCGTCCGGTTCTCAGGAAAATCTGAGACTTCTGATTTCAGCGCACTGTCGTCGTCATAAATGGCGTTGAGAGCATCGGTAGGTCGGGAGTCAGCCTTTTCACGATGTAACAACACGTTATGAAGAAGTTACTAATCTCTGCTTTCAAACAGGACTGGGTGGCAGTTGTCCTCGGGTGTTCTGATGACCGAGGAAGATTAAGCCATTGAAGGAATGGAAAAAACTTGGCGATACCGTTCGTCAGTCGCTCACGGAGGAATGGGTATAAGTACTGAAGATCTCCGGATTGACGCTAACCGCCTGCATGAGATGCCTGATGGCTACAGCTCAAGCGACGTAGCAGCCAGGCTAATTTTTCAGGTGACTGATTAGAAAATCACCGTCGCTGGGGCGACCTTTGACATACCAGATCGTGATCAGGTTTATCGGAAAGCAATTGAGCGATTGAGCCTGCGGCCGATTTATAAGCCAACGCAAAAAAGCCCCGCAGCCTATTCAGCTACGGGGCTTTTTCTATGTAATGGCGGAGAGATAGGCCGCCAACTTAGTATTCGCCAATGTCCTAAAAAATCCACAACCCCTAGATAAAACAAGGCTTACAGCCTAGTATCCGTCCATTAGCGTCCCGAGAGCATCCGCTGAATCCCACGTTCAGTGGAAGAACACGTGGGGGAACAGACGCGTGGGCTCAACAATTCTGATTGCCTTGGGTTCGTTCTTTGGCGGACGGATCGTCGATCAGATGGGGGGCGCGATGTTGTTGAGTTTGGCGACGGCGTTGGTCGGCTGTGGGTTTGTGACGGTATTGGTGCTGGGGCGCAATGAGCAATAGCTTGGTGGCGCAGCCCGGCTGACCAGGGAGGAATGACTGAAAGGCCTGCTGGGCGTTGAGCTCAGCAGGATTTTTTAGTTTTAGATGTTAGACAGGATCTGCCGTGTTTATCCGCCGGGAAATCATGCTCAAATAGATCCACCAGCGTTTGGCTTGTGCATTGTTTTGCTAGGAATACATATCGCTTGAAGGATAGCACTGATGAATGCAATCCATCGAATCCAATAATTACTCACAAGAAACTCCAGAGGGGACGAAAAAAATAAAATAGATCCGTGACGAGCTACGTTATATTGCACCGTCCCCCAAAGTAGAACGCCAGCAAGGCAAAGCCAAAACCATTTCTCTTTAAAGCCTTCACCAGAAAGATGCCTGCTAATTGAATAACAACACAAGAAAACCAAAACAGAAACTATAAAATAAAATAAAGTTAAAAAAATATTATCACTGCTCATTATTCTTTATATCTCTAGTCAAATTATCCATCGTCACTCCGGCAGCAAACGCGTCAAAAACTAAGGTAAATTTGCTAGCCTCGACATATCCACGTTGATAGCCACTACGAACATAACGAAACAGACGCAAGAACCAGGCTTTAAAACCAACCTGGTCGCACCATACACTGACATCAATAAATCGCCGCCTCCATACGCCATATTCCCTTCAAACTCACCACCGCCCATTGCTTTAGCAACTTGGTGGTAAACCTTGCGCACCGGCCCTTGAGTGTCCGAGCGGCGCTCCCACAAATTGCGTCCGCCCTCATAGACATTATTGGCTCCGTGCGCCATCAACGGCACTCCGGGGACCACACATAGCGCACCGATAGACACGTAACAAATCCCTGCTCCGGCCGCGAATTGCAGTGCACCTGCAATCATCCCAATACCCTGTCGAGAAATTTCCATTGACTGGTCAAGCAGGCCTTTTTGCTCGTTCTCCAAGTCCCTAAGACCCTGCTCTGGGGACTTTTTACCCTGCTCCACATCGTGGACAATACTTCTCGCGAAGAACGCTACCTCACGGTTGAACTGCAGTCGCAGAACTCCATCTTTGATATGCCGTGCGCTCACGGTACACGCCTGGTTAGCCAGAATGCTCCGAGCACGACTGACCTGCCAAAAATCGCAGCTATCGGACCTGTCGCCATCCACTCTGTCCGTCAAGGGTTTCACTCATCGCCTCCCCAAGCGCTATAGCCTGTTGTGCCAGCAAGGTGGTGAGCCCACGTGATGCTCCGATAACGAATCGCTAGATGTTCCTGTGGTTCGGCATCGTTTTGTAAAATGACATGCGGCATATCCAGCGTCAGGTCTGTGATAACACCGCCTTCAATGGAGATTGAGTAAAACTTTTGCTGCTGTCCAAAGGAAAATATTCGATAAAAGTTAATCGTACATTCAATTTCCTCTCTACTTGAAAGCGCTTGAGCGAGTAACGGTGACGATTTATCAACATTGTTTGTGAGCACAATTGGGCGATGCGTCGGCTTGTTCACGTTGCCAATATTCGCCATGTTATGGCTGTATGAGAGCACCATGATTTCATCTAAATGGCCCGGCTGACACTTATTACCTATCGACTCCTGACTTGAACAACCCGCTGAAATCAATCCTTGAACCTTACCGGTGATCGACATATAACCAGTGTTCGCCATGGGTAACCTTCTCGTACTCAACCAATCGGCTGAGTAGACTATTACAGCGATCAAGGATGCACGTGTAGGACGCGTCCGGTTCTCAGGAAAATCTGAGACTTCTGATTTCAGCGCACTGTCGTCGTCATAAATGGCGTTGAGCGCATCGGTAGGTCGGGAGTCAGCCTTTTCACGATGTAACAACACGTTATGAAGAACTTACTAATCTCTGCTTTCAAACAGGACTGGGTGGCAGTTGTCCTCGGGTGTTCTGATGACCGAGGAAGATCAAGCCATTGAAGGAATGGCAAAAACTTGGCGATACCGTTCGTCAGTCGCTCACGGAGGAATGGGTATAAGTACTGAAGATCTCCGGATTGACGCTAACCGCCTGCATGAGATGCCTGATGGCTACAGCTCAAGCGACGTAGCAGCCAGGCTATTTTTCAGGTGACTGATCAGAAAATCACCGTCGCTGGGGCGGCCTTTGATAAACCAGATCGTGATTAGGTTTATCGGAAAGCAACTGAGCGATTGAGCCTGCCACCGATTTATAAGCCAACGCAAAAAAGCCCCGTAGCTTATTCAGCTACGGGGCTTTTTCTATGTAATGGCGGAGAGATAGGGATTCGAACCCTAGGTACCGGTGAAGGTACAACGGATTTCGAATCCGTCCCATTCGGCCACTCTGGCATCTCTCCAACGGCGCGCATCATAACAGTGTGTTTCGCGGAAGCAAACCCCAAATGCGATTTTTTTCCGTGCTATCAGATGCTTGCGTCGATTAAAGCGGTACGCCGAGACGATTGGCGACTTCTTCGTAGGCTTCGATAACGTCACCGAGGCCCTGGCGGAAGCGGTCTTTGTCCATCTTCTTCTTGGTGTCTTTGTCCCACAGACGGCAGCCGTCCGGGCTGAATTCATCGCCCAGGACGATGGAGCCGTCGTGAAATACGCCGAATTCCAGCTTGAAGTCGACCAGCAGCAGGCCAGCGTCGTCGAACAGCTTGCTCAGCACCTCGTTGACCTTGAGGGACAACTCCTTCATGCGTGCCAGTTGCTCAGCGGTGCCCCAACCGAATGCCACGACGTGGGATTCGTTGATGAACGGGTCGCCCTTGGCGTCGTCCTTCAGGAACAGCTCAAACGTGTAAGGGTTGAGCTTGAGGCCCTCTTCCACGCCCAGACGCTTGACCAGGCTGCCGGCGGCGTAGTTACGCACAACGCATTCAACCGGGATCATGTCGAGCTTCTTGACCAGGCACTCGTTGTCGCCCAGCAGTTTGTCGAATTGGGTCGGGATGCCCGCCGCTTCGAGTTTCTGCATGATGAAGGCGTTGAACTTGTTGTTCACCATGCCTTTGCGGTCGAGCTGTTCGATGCGCTTGCCGTCGAACGCCGAGGTGTCGTTGCGAAACAGCAGGATCAGGCGGTTGGCGTCGTCGGTCTTGTACACCGACTTGGCTTTGCCGCGGTAGAGTTCTTCACGTTTTTCCATGATGGGCTCCGCTTGCTAAATGGTGGGCTAGGCGATGTGTCGCCAGTCGAGCCCTGAATCTTGATCGGCCAGTTGCAGCCAGTCCGGGTCGCACCCGAGGGTGTCGACAAAACATTGCCGGGCCAGCTGCGGCAGGTTGTTCTTGCTGCTTAGGTGGGCCAGGACCAAGTGCTGAAGGTCTTGCCAGCCCAACTCATACACCAGGTACGCCGCCTGGTGGTTATTCAAATGTCCCAGCTCGCCGCCCACCCGTTGCTTGAGGAAGTACGGATAATGACCGCGCGCCAGCAAGTCTCGACAGTGGTTGGACTCGATCATCAATGCATCGAGGTTGCGGTATCCATCCAGCACTTTGGAACAGTAGGAACCCAGGTCGGTGAGCACGCCAAAACGTCGCTCTCCGTCGCTGAATACATACTGCGTGGGCTCCTGGGCGTCATGCGCAACGGCAATCACATCGATGCTCAACGCACCAATCTGCAGCTGCTCGCCGCCAGCCAGGAAACCTGCAGGTTCTATGGGTTTGCGCATCCCGCGCTGTGTGCCGCGACTCAGGTACACCGGAAGATTGTAGCGCCGAGACAGCAAACCCACGCCATGCACGTGGTCGGCATGTTCGTGGGTCACTAGAATCGCGCTCAGCTGCGTGGGGTGAACCCCCAGGCGCAGCAGGCGCCGCTCGGTTTCTTTTAACGAGAAACCACAATCCACCAGCACGTACGTGTCGTCGTGGGCGACCAGCGTGCCGTTCCCTTGGCTACCGCTGCCGAGAACGGCAAAACGCATTGGATCAGCCCAGGTTGTCCTGAATCACGCCCAACACTTTGCGCGCTGTTTCAGCCGGCGCAACGGTGTTGATGTTTTTCTCGACGGTGACTTGCACGCTTTCGCCCACTTTGCTCAAACGAATCTGGTAGCGCTCGGCGCGGGTTTCGACCTCTTCCTTGGTCGGCTTGCTGCCGAACAGTTTGCCGAAGAAACCTGGCTCGTCGTCTTTCTTCTCGGCTTTTTCAGCCACGTTGATGTAGTACAGACCCAGGCTGCGGTTGATGTCTTCAACGCGCCATGGGCCTTTCTCCAACGCTCGGCCAACACTGGCCCAGGCACGGTCGAGGTCTTCACCCAGGTTCAGTACCACGTTGCCACTGCCGTCCTCGGTGAGGCTGACGCGGTTCGGCGTGTCGTAATCACGCGCAGCGAGCAGCGACACCGAACCGCCCTTCTCGGAGATACGGCTCATGCTGGCCAGCATCTCGTCGACCAGCGCGGCGTCCACGCCCATGTTGACCGAACGCGGGGTGAAATCGACAGCGGCGGTGCTGCCGGCGGGACGCTCGGCGCTGACCACGTAGACTTCACTGGTATTGCGCTGCACGCCCGGCTCGATGCGCACACGCACACGGGCTTCGCTGTCAGCGGCTACACCGCCGGCCTGCAGGCGCTGGGCCATGTTGGCGGACAGTTCGCTGCTGCGCTGCCAGGCAGTGGTGAATTCACCGGTCTGCGGGCGTTGCTGGTCAATGCGAAAACCGTTGTCCTGGAAAAACTGCACCGCCACTGGCCAGACTTCGGCAGGTGGGCGCTGGGCGATAATCCAGCGGTTGTCGCCGCTCTTCTGCAGGCTGTAGTCGCTGGCATCAGCCACGGCCGAGATCGGCTGTGGACGTGGCACCACGTATTCACCCTTGGTGGTGTCGTCGGCAACGTTGCGCGGAATAGGCAGCAACGGGTCAAGGCGCTTGGCGACATTGACGTCCGGCGGCAGTTGCATCGGTTTGGTTGCTTGTGCTTCCAGGTAATCGCTGCCGCGGTCACGGAAGTAACCATCCGGGCCCCAAATCCAACCGCAGCCACTGGTGCTGGAGATAATCAAGGCAAGTGCGGAAAGTCCGGCCAATCGCTTCATGCGTAGTGCTTCCTCAATTAAACCAGGACGCCGGACTGGCGCAGGGCCTGTCGCAGCGGTTCGTGACAGGCTTCGCTGAGCCGGGTGAGCGGCAGACGGATACCGTCCGGCATCAAGCCCATCTCAAACAGCGCCCATTTCACGGGAATAGGGTTGGATTCAATAAACAGTGTCTTGTTGAGCGGCATCAGCTTCTCGTGGATCGCGCGGGCGGTCACGGCATCACCGGCGATGGCGGCGGCGCACAGTTCGCTCATGGCGCGCGGGGCGACGTTGGCGGTCACCGAGATGTTGCCCTTGCCACCCAGCAGGATCAGCTCGACAGCCGTGGCGTCGTCACCGGAATACACCAGGAAGTCGCTGCTCACGCCGGCCAGAATGTCCTTGGCGCGCTGCAGGTCACCGGTGGCTTCTTTGATACCAATGATGTTCGGCACGGTGGACAGGCGAATCACGGTCTCGGCCTTCATGTCGCAGGCAGTGCGGCCGGGTACGTTGTAGAGGATCTGCGGGATATCAACGGCTTCGGCAATGGTGCGAAAGTGCTGGTACAGGCCTTCCTGGGTCGGCTTGTTGTAGTACGGGGTCACCAGCAGGCAGGCATCGGCGCCGGCTTTCTTGGCGTTTTTGGTCAGCTCGATCGCTTCACGCGTCGAGTTGGCGCCCGTACCGGCGATCACGGCGATACGGCCCGCAACGCGCTTGACCACGAATTCGATCACCTGGATGTGTTCTTCCACATCCAGTGTGGCCGACTCACCTGTGGTGCCGACCGCCACAATGGCGTTGGTGCCCTCTTGCAGGTGGAAGTCCACCAGTTTGCCCAGGCTATCCCAGTCGAGATGACCTTGTGCATCCATGGGTGTGACCAGTGCCACCATACTGCCCGCAATCATGCAACCGCTCCTGCCGGAAAAAGAGAGCCGTAATGGTACTGGCGCCAAGATGCTTGTACAAGCGAAGTACCGCCTGAGGATGCGTTCTGGGGCAACTAAACGATGGGCAATGCCATCATTGGGTCAAAGCGTGCCTTGAAGCACGCTGAAATCAGACCGATCACGCAATGAAAACGCCACCTCCTATCCCTTGGCGGCGGTTTTCGCTACCCTTCATCCTTTGATCGATACAGCCCTGACCGTATCGACCGCTCATCGTTTTAGGAAGGCTGCATGTCCACCCCCACAGTTCGCGAACAATTCCTTGTTATCAGTGCCCTCGGCGCCAACCCCATGGAGCTGACCAACGTCCTGTGCCGCGCCAGCCATGAAAACCGCTGCGCCGTCGTAACCTCCCGCCTCACGCGCCATGGCGAGTGCAGCGCGCTGGTGCTGCAGATTTCCGGCACCTGGGACGCCTTGGCGCGCCTGGAAACCGGCCTGCCGGGCCTGGCCAAGAAGCATGACTTCACCGTCAACGTAGTGCGCAGCGCCGCACTGGAAAACCGCCCGCAGGCTCTGCCTTACGTGGCATACGTCAGCTCGGCTTACCGTTCGGACATCGTCAATGAGCTGTGCCAGTTCTTTATCGACCACAACGTCGAGCTCGAGAACCTGACCTGCGACACCTACCAGGCGCCACAGACCGGCGGCACCATGCTCAACGCCACGTTTACCGTGACCTTGCCGGCGGGCGTGCAGATCAGTTGGTTGCGTGACCAGTTCCTGGATTTCGCCGATGCCCTTAACCTCGACGCCTTGATCGAGCCATGGCGCCCACAGAACCCAATGTAAGGAAGTCTCTATCCATGCCGGTAGTCATCGATAAACCCGTGGCCGATTTCGAAGCCCAGGCCACCAGCGGCCAGACCTTCAGCCTCGCAGCCCTCAAGGGCAAGCAAGTGGTGATCTACTTCTATCCGAAAGACAGCACGCCGGGCTGCACCACCGAAGGCCAGGGCTTTCGGGACCAGTACGCAGCGTTCAAGGCCGCCAACACCGAGGTGTTTGGCGTGTCGCGCGACAGCGTGAAGTCCCACGAAAACTTCAAGGCCAAGCAGGAATTCCCCTTCGAGCTGATCAGCGACAAGGACGAAGCGGTTTGCCAGCTGTTTGATGTGATCAAACTGAAGAAGCTTTACGGCAAGGAATACCTGGGCGTTGATCGCAGCACCTTCTTGATCGACAAGGACGGCGTGCTGCGTCAGGAATGGCGTGGCGTGAAAGTGCCAGAGCATGTGGACGCCGTCTTGGCGGCGGCGCAGGCGCTGAGCAAGGCTTGAATGGTTGGGGCGAACACCGGGTGTTCGCCCTCATCATTACAACAAAGGCGCCACCACCGGTTCTTGCCGCGGCCACGCATCCAGTACGGCCTTGAACAGTGTCGCCAGGGGAATCGCAAAGAACACGCCCCAAAACCCCCACAACCCGCCAAACAACAACACTGCACAGATGATCGCCACCGGGTGCAGGTTGACGGCCTCCGAGAACAACAGCGGCACCAGTACGTTTCCGTCCAGGGTCTGGATAATGCCGTACACCGCCATCAGGTAGATGAACTGATCACTCCAGCCCCACTGGAACAGCGCGATCAACATCACCGGCACCGTTACCACCACCGCGCCGACGTAGGGCACCACCACCGACACCCCCACCAGCAACGCCAGCAATGCCGCGTAGTTCAGGCCGAGCGCGACGAAAGCGATGTAGGTGACGCCCCCGCAGATGACGATCTCAATGACCTTGCCGCGGATGTAGTTGGCAATCTGCCGGTTCATTTCCTCCACCACTCGGGTAATCAGCGCTCGCTCACGTGGCAAGTAACCACTTACCCAGCGGCCAATCATCGCGCGGTCCTTGAGAAAGAAGAACACCAGGATTGGCACCAACACCAGGTAGATCATGATGTTGACCAGCAACGGCAGACTGGACAGGGAAAAGGTCAGCGCCCATTGCCCGAACTTTCCGATCTCGCCGCGCGCCACTTCGATGGCCTGCAGCACCTGCTCGTCAGACACCAGGTGCGGATAGCGTTCAGGCAACAGCAGCAACAGCGATTGCCACTTGGCGAGCATGCCCGGCAACTCGTTGAATAACGTAATCAGCTGATGCCACAGTAACGGCAGCACCACCACGATGAACACCACCAACAACCCCATGAACAACGCAAACACCAACCCTACCGCGACCCCGCCCGGCAAACGCATACGCTCCAGCGTGGTGACCAGGCCTTGCATCAGGTACGCCAACACCATCCCCGCCAGCACCGGTGCCAACATGCCGCCCAAGGTGAGTACGGCGGTAAAAGCCAGGAACAGCAGGACCGCCAGCACCACGGCTTCCTCATCGGAGAAGTAGCGCTGAATCCAGTCTCGTAACACTTTGAACATCAATCAACCTCGGGCGGTAGGGGCGAACGGTTCAGGCCTTGCGCAACCAATAGCGGTATACACCGGCGGCGTCTTCTTCATGCAACAGGGTGTGGCCAGCCAACTTGGCAAACGTGCGGAAATCACGCTGGGAGCCTGCGTCCGTGGCGATCACCTTGAGCACTGCACCGCTGGCCAATCGATTGAGTTCCAGCTTGGCCTTAAGCAACGGCAACGGGCAATTGAGGCCGCTGGCATCGAGTTCGGCATCAAAGGCTACAGCGTCGGTCATGGTTTTACTCCGGGCACGCGTTTGGGGTGCTTAGAATATCTGGTCCGAAGCTCAGTGTCCGGCTACAGTAAGCTCTTTGTCGAAAGGCTCTGTGCATGACTTTTTTGCGCCCTACCCTGCTGACGCTGGCCTGCCTGCTGGCCTCTCCGGGCTTCGCTGACGACCTGCCGTCACTTGGCGACGCCAGTTCTGCCATTGTCTCGCCACAACAGGAATACCAGCTGGGCCGTGCTTGGCTTGCTTACCTGCGCGGCCAGGTCTCGCAACTCAATGACCCACAACTCAAGGATTACGTCGAAACCAGCGTGTACAAGCTGGTGGAGACCAGCCAGGTCAATGACCGGCGCCTGGAGTTCATCCTGATCAACAGCCCACAGCTCAACGCCTTCGCCGCCCCCGGCGGGATCGTCGGGGTCAACGGCGGTTTGTTCCTCAACGCGCAAACCGAAGGCGAATATGCTTCGGTACTCGCCCACGAATTGGCTCACTTGTCCCAGCGCCACTTTGCCCGCGGCGTGGAAGCGCAGTCACGCATGCAGATCCCGATGATGGCCGCTTTGCTCGGCGGCATCATCGCTGCGGCAGCGGGTGCGGGTGATGCCGGTATTGCCGCGATTGCCGGCAGCCAGGCGGCAGCCATCCAGGAGCAACGCCGGTTCTCCCGTCAGAACGAACAGGAGGCCGACCGTATCGGCATTCTTAACCTGGAAAAAGCCGGTTACGACCCACGCTCCATGCCGACCATGTTCGAACGGCTGATGCGTCAATATCGCTTCGACGCCAAGCCACCGGAGTTCCTGCTGACTCACCCGGTTACCGAATCACGGATCGCAGATACCCGTAACCGCGCCGAGCAAGCCAAACCCGGCGGCACGGAAGACAGTCTGCGCTATCAACTGATTCGCGCGCGCGTGCAGTTGCAATACGAGGACACGCCTGGTCTTGCGGCCAAACGCTTCCAGGCGCAGTTGGACGAGAACCCGAAGAACGATGTGGCGCGCTATGGCCTGGCCATCGCCCAGATCAAGGGCACTCAACTCAAGGAAGCGCGCGAAACCCTGGCACCGCTGCTGGCCAACGCGCCCAACGACATCACGTACAACCTGGCGCAAATCGAGCTGGACATCACCAACAACCGCTTGCCGGATGCTCAGCAACGCACTGATCGGATGCTGACCCAGTACCCCGGTAACTACCCACTCAACCAGGTGCGCGTGGACTTGCTGCTTAAGCAGAACCGAACCGCCGATGCGGAGAAAGCGTTGGATGCGCTGCTCAAATCTCGTCCCGACGACCCCGACGTCTGGTACCAGGTCGCCGAGACACGCGGACTGTCCGGCAACATCATTGGCTTGCATCAAGCCCGCGCCGAGTACTTTGCATTGGTGGGCGACTTCCAGCAGGCCATTCAGCAACTGGATTTTGCCAAACGCCGGGCTGGCAACAACTTCCCGCTGTCGTCTCGTATCGACGCGCGCCAGCGTGAGCTGATCGAGCAGGAACGCTTGGTAAAAGGGATGATGAGCTAAATACGTCGCCCACAAAAAAGCCCCGCTTTCGCGGGGCTTTTTTGTGGCCTGGAAGTTACTCGGCCAGTTTGAAGGTGATGAAACTCGCACGCCCTTGACGCAAGACACGCATCGACACCGAACGGTTCTTCGGCAGCGCCTTGGCGATGTCGGTGAACTGCTTGGTGGAGTCGATGGCCTGATTGTTCAGGTGAGTGATCACGTCACCTGGTTGCAGGCCAATCAAAGAGGCAGGGCCGTCCTGCACTTCCTTGATCACTACGCCGCTTTTAAGGTCGAAGCTTTTCTTCTGCTCATCAGTCAGCTCAGCCACGGCAATGCCCAGGCGATTGCTGCTGCGCTCGGCACCCGGTTTGGCGTTGCCCAGAGCGTCAAGGGTGGCGCCCTCTTCCGGGATAGCACCAACGGTCAGCTCAACGTTCTGGCGTTTGCCGTCACGAATCACTTCCAGCTTGGCTTTGCTGCCGGCCTTGAGTGCACCGACCAGGTGTGGGAGGTCGGCCGACATGATGATTGGTTGGCCATTCATGCTCAGAATCACGTCACCGACTTGCAGGCCACCTTTGGCAGCCGGGCCGTCGTCCTGGATCTGGGCGACCAGGGCACCGGCCGGCTTATCGAGACCGAAAGACTCGGCCAGGTCTTTGTTCACTTCCTGGATCACTACGCCCAACCAGCCACGGCTGACCTTGCCACCGCTTTTGAGCTGGTTGGAAACGTCCATGGCCACGTCAATCGGAATGGCGAAGGACACCCCCATGAAGCCACCGGAGCGGGTATAAATCTGCGAGTTGATCCCGACCACTTCGCCCGCCAGGTTGAACAGCGGACCGCCGGAGTTACCCGGGTTGATCGGCACGTCGGTCTGGATAAATGGCACGTAGTTTTCATTTGGCAGGCTGCGGCCAATGGCACTGACAATGCCTTGGGTGACGGTATGGTCAAAGCCGAACGGTGAACCGATCGCTACTACCCACTGGCCGGCTTTCAGGTCCTGGGATTTACCCAGTTTCAGTACCGGCAAATCTTTGCCGTCGATTTTCAGCAAGGCCACGTCGGAACGCGGGTCCGTGCCGATCAGCTTGGCCTTCAATTCACTGCGATCAGCCAGGCGCACAAGAATCTCGTCGGCGTCGGCAATCACGTGGTTGTTGGTGAGGATGTAGCCGTCAGGCGAGATGATGAAGCCCGAGCCCAGGGACTGCGCCTCACGCTGGCCACCGCCGCCGCCACGCGGGGAACGCTGTTGCGGCATGCCGCGCTCGAAGAACTCGCGCAGCATTGGCGGCAGGCCTTCCAGGTCGGGCATCTGCTGGTTCGAGACTTTGCGATCCGGCAGTTTTTGCGTGGTACTGATGTTCACCACGGCAGGCGAGGCCTGCTCCACCAGTTGGGTGAAGTCAGGCAGTTCGGCCGCTTGCGCGGACACGGCCTGACCCAGCACCAGCACCGTGGCGACTATGGATAGGTAAGACTTCAAACGTGGTATCGACATACAGCTCCCGTTACGACGAGCAGGGTTGAGCGACAGGGTTCAAGAAACGCCGAAAAGTGCGACCGACATCTTTGTTCCGCGAACAAAACAAGGCCAGGGCCGACAAGCCCTGACCTATAAAAAACATGGGGATTTTTTGCAAGTGAAAATACTGATCCTGAAGTTTCATGCTTCCAGCCTCCAACCAAGCATAGGCTCACATTGAAAGGTCAGGATGAACATAGGATTAACGACTCACGGCCTGGCGGTGGCGGGTTTTTCACCGCGCACCGACAGCGCAATGCGCTCGGCAGTGCCGATGGGGATTTCGCCCACGACGGTCACCATCACTTCACCATCTACCGTGTTCAAGCGGCGCGATACAGCAACAGTCGGGCCCAGCTGGGTGCGGGTTTCGCTCACATTGGCGCCATCGGTCGACTCAAGAAACACTGAAAAACGTGCCAGCCCATCGTCGTACATCAAGCTATCGACGGTGGACTTGGTCTGGGTATCTTTGCGTGCAGTACTGCTGGTGAGCTGAAAACCCGGAGGCAGCCAATCCAAATGCCACGCATGGGTGGCGGGGATTTCAGGCGCTTTGCTATTGGCAAGTGCAATAGGTGCGCAATCACCGCTGGGCTGCAAGTCTCGATCAGAGAGCGCGACCGACGTGTTCAGTCGAGTGAACTGGAAACGCTCCAACAATTGTCCCTGTTCATTAAGTAACAAGGATTTGAGCGGCAACGCCGTTTGACGATCAAGGTGCAATTCGAACCCATACCGATACTGATCGCGCGGCGTGATCGAGACAATCACCGCATTTCGACCGGCCACGCGAGATTTGCCGATGACGGCCAATTCGTAGAGTTGAGTGAGTTTTTGCGGATCAAGAGCGCGCGACGGCGCTTCGGGCGAATTACCCAGGCCAGCCACCAGAGCGCCACTGACGCATTGGGTTCGACCGTCTACGCGCACCAATTCCTGAGCTGATCCGTCGAGCTGCAAGAGCCGCTCACGGACGTGCCCGTCTTGAATACGGTGCCAGATATCATGGGTAGAGAAACTGCCGTTACGCTCGTAGACGAACGTACCTTCAAAGCTTTGCTGCTGTTCTGCACGCCCAAGTCGAGTCAGCCAATCTTGGGCTTCATCGGCATGGGCGGATAGTGCAAAACAACCACTGAGCAAAAGCGTAAGGAGCGGTATGGCGCGCATAGGGCTCCTTAACGGTTTAGCGGTTTTCCAGACTTGCTGCACGGGCGTATGGCAGAGCGCTTTCAGTGCCTTTCAAAGCCGATTCCTGTGCGTGTTGACGCAGGTAGCCTGGAAGACGCTGATCCTGCCAGCCGGATTGCCCTTGAAGTACACCGTTAGCCATAGGGCCGGTGGTATCGGAGCTTTCCTTATAGCCGGCCAGCACTGCTGGACCTTTGACTTGCGGACCGGCCATGACCGGCTGCTGAGTCTGTTGGGCCAGTTCGGCACCGGCTATTTCGTCCTGGTTGTACAGGCGAACACCGGCCAATACGGCAACAGTTACCGAAGCAGCTACTGCCAAACGACCCAGGCTACGCCATGGACCACGAGCAGCTTTTGCCGGAACGGCTTCATCAGCCAGCGCAGCAGAAACGGCCGCAGCAATATCCAGACGAGGGATTAGAAGATCCTTGTGCATCACCGCCCGAGCGACTTGGTAACGAGACCAGGTATCACGGGTTTCGGCATCATCAAATGCATTGAGCACTCGACGAAGTTCCAGTTCATCCGCTTCGTTATCCATCACTGCGGACAGCGATTCCTGCAGGGCATCACGACTCATGGCGGTTCCTCTCTTGGCTGTCGCCGCTGTCTTTAGTTTTCCTGCAACAACGGTTGCAAGGCTTTATCGATGGCTTCCCGGGCCCGGAAAATCCGTGACCTTACAGTCCCCACCGGACACTGCATGACGCTCGCAATGTCTTCGTAACTCAGACCATCGAATTCACGTAAAGTTAACGCCGTACGCAAATCTTCTGGAAGTTGCTGAATTGTGCGATGAACGGTGCCTTCGATCTCGTCGCGCAGCAATGCACGCTCCGGCGACTCGAGATCTTTGAGGCCGTGATCACCATCATAAAATTCTGCATCTTCTGAACTTACATCACTGTCAGGTGGGCGGCGGCCGCGAGACACCAGATAGTTCTTCGCCGTGTTAATGGCGATGCGGTATAGCCACGTATAAAACGCACTATCACCGCGGAAGTTTCCAAGTGCACGGTACGCCTTGATAAAGGCTTCCTGTGCAACGTCCTGCGCTTCATGGGTGTCGTGCACAAAACGCACGATCAACCCGAGAATTTTGTGCTGGTATTTCAGCACTAGCAGATCAAATGCTCGCTTGTCGCCGCGTTGAACGCGCTCGACCAGCTGCTGATCCTCTTCCTGGGTTAGCATGAACACTCCTCGTTGTACTTGGAGGAGGCTTGCATAACTAAACGATCAGGCTTGCAAACATAGACTCGGACTTTTCGCAAAAGTTCTCCCCCTCCAAGCAAGTTTCCGGCGCGCACTGATTTGGCACACACGAAAAACGCAGCACGGGCATTGCCGGCTGCGCGAATAATCTTGTCGCCGGTTTTCTGACGCGTCCAATGCTCCCGACGGGCCAATAAACTCAACGTTTTCCCAGCTTTCGGGCAACCTGCTATTGAGTCGGGGCTTATGCAAAAAGTTCCCGCCTCAATAACCAGCCGATTTTACCCAAGCTGCGCACCGTAATCTCACATTGCCACGAATGCCCGGCTATTGTGCCGCTCCCCCCCTCTATATACTAGTGGCCCGTGTGACCCTTTGATTCGCCGATCCAGGCGTCCTGTTCGCGCCGCCCCTTTGGATCGCTTTTTGCGGAATCCTGCTAATGAGCCAACAGTTTCAACACGATGTCCTGGTGATCGGTAGTGGCGCGGCCGGCTTGAGCCTGGCGCTGACGCTCCCCAGCCACTTGCGCATTGCGGTCCTGAGCAAAGGCGATCTGGCCAACGGCTCGACATTCTGGGCCCAGGGCGGCGTCGCGGCAGTGCTGGACGACACTGACACCGTGCAATCCCACGTCGAAGACACCCTTAATGCCGGCGGCGGCCTGTGCAACGAGGACGCCGTACGCTTCACCGTCGAGCACAGCCGCGAAGCTATCCAATGGCTGATCGACCAGGGTGTGCCGTTCACCCGCGACGAGCATGCCGGCAGCGACGACGGCGGATTTGAATTCCATTTGACCCGTGAAGGCGGTCACAGCCATCGCCGCATCATCCATGCGGCCGACGCCACCGGCGCCGCCATTTTCAAAACCCTCCTCGACCAGGCCCGCCAACGCCCCAATATCGAGCTGTTGGAACAACGGGTAGCCGTCGACCTGATCACCGAAAAACGCCTGGGCCTGGCAGGCGAACGCTGCCTCGGCGCCTACGTGCTCAACCGCGCCAGCGGCGAAGTCGACACCTACGGCGCGCGCTTCACCATTCTCGCCTCGGGCGGCGCGGCCAAGGTTTATCTCTACACCAGCAACCCCGACGGTGCCTGCGGCGATGGCATTGCCATGGCGTGGCGTTCGGGCTGCCGCGTCGCGAATCTGGAATTCAACCAGTTCCACCCCACCTGCCTGTATCACCCGCAGGCCAAGAGTTTCCTGATCACCGAAGCCCTGCGCGGTGAAGGCGCGCACCTGAAACTGCCAAATGGCGAGCGCTTCATGCAACGCTTCGACCCTCGCGCTGAGCTCGCGCCACGGGATATCGTCGCGCGCGCCATCGACCACGAAATGAAGCGCCTGGGCATCGACTGCGTCTATCTGGACATCAGCCACAAGCCCGAAGCCTTCATCAAGACCCATTTTCCCACCGTCTACGAGCGCTGCCTGGCGTTCAACATCGACATCACCAAAGGCCCGATCCCGGTAGTGCCGGCCGCGCACTACACCTGCGGCGGGGTCATGGTCGACCAACACGGTCGCACCGACGTACCCGGCCTGTATGCGATCGGCGAAACCAGCTTCACCGGCCTGCACGGCGCCAACCGCATGGCCAGCAATTCGTTGCTCGAATGCTTCGTCTATGCCCGTTCCGCCGCCGCCGACATCCTCGAACAACTACCCCGCATCCCGGTGCCCGCCGCCCTGCCCCGCTGGGACGCCAGCCAGGTCACCGATTCGGACGAAGACGTCATCATCGCCCACAACTGGGACGAGCTGCGCCGCTTCATGTGGGACTACGTGGGGATCGTGCGCACCAACAAGCGCCTGCAACGCGCTCAACACCGCGTGCGGTTGCTGCTGGACGAGATTGACGAGTTCTACAGCAACTATAAAGTCAGCCGGGACCTGATCGAATTGCGCAACTTGGCCCAAGTGGCGCAATTGATGATTCGCTCTGCCATGGAGCGCAAGGAAAGTCGAGGCCTGCACTACACCCTCGACTACCCGCAGATGCTGCTCGAGGCCCGTGACACTATTCTGGTGCCAGCCACCTACGGCGGCTGAACTTCAAGCGAACCCGCAGGCGCCGATGCACATCGGCAGCCTGCGCGTCCCTCGGCACACAGATCGAACGCACCCGCCATTCTCCCTGCACCCGATAGCGCAGCACCACGATCAGCGGTAATGCCAGGCTGTCGGGACGCAGTTGCACAGGGTGCCAACCGCGCTCGTCACACAATAATTGCCAGCCGTCTTCATCGCGGCGCAGGCCACGAATCGACGAACGGTGGTTTAACAGGATATGACGCGGTAAAACCCACACGGCGTGAGCCAGACACAACAGAATGCCGAGGCCGTAGAACGGTAGATCCCCAAGCAGCAAGGCGCCCAACGCGAACAGTTGGGCAAGCGAGTAGGCCGCCAGCAATAGCCGTGAGGCCTGCCAGCGGCATTCGAAGCGATTACTTGGGCTGGACACGATCCAGAATCATCCGAACCATGCGCTGCAGCTCCGGATCTTCAGATTCGGCGCGCTCCATGAACCAGCCGAACATGTCCTGATCTTCGCAAGTCAGCAGCCTGACGTAGAGGTCGCGGTCCACCTGATTGAGCGTCGCGTATACCTCTTTGGTGAAAGGCACCAGCAACACATCCAACTCCAGCATGCCGCGACGGCTGTGCCAGTAGAGGCGATTGATTTCTACATCTTCGACCATGGAGCGCTCCTCAAATAGAGCGCAAGTATACAGGCCCGACGGCACCGGACCAGTCGGCTTTGGTCGCACCATACGGAAACTATCCATTTGCCGGGCGCCCCTCTATGATGCACCCATGACTTTTTGACCTGCGATGACCCATGGCTGACTCTGCTTTTTTCTGCCCCTTGTCACACGAAGGCGTTCTCGCCGTACGCGGCGCCGACGCTGCCAAGTTCCTGCAAGGGCAACTGACCTGCAACCTCAATTACCTGAGTGACACCCAGGCGAGCCTCGGCGCTCGCTGCACGCAAAAAGGCCGCATGCAGTCAAGTTTTCGCATCCTGCTGCAAGGCGACGGCGTGCTCCTGGCCATGGCCAGCGAACTGCTCGAACCGCAACTGGCAGATTTGAAAAAATACGCGGTGTTCTCCAAATCCAAACTCACCGACGAAAGCGCCGCCTGGGTGCGTTTCGGCCTGTCGAATGCGGATCAGGCCCTCGCCTCCCTTGGCCTTGAGCTGCCTGCCGAAACCGACAGCGTCGCGCGCAGCGACACATTGATCGCCATTCGCGTCTCCCCTGGCCGCAGCGAACTCTGGGTGCCCGTCGAACACACCGAAGCCGTACGCGCTCAGCTGGCCACACAGCTGCAACCTGCTGACTTGAATCAATGGCTGCTGGGCCAGATCCGCGCTGGCATCGGCCAAGTCATGCCCCAGACCCGCGAACTGTTTATCCCGCAGATGCTTAACCTGCAGGCCGTCGGCGGCGTCAGCTTCAAGAAAGGCTGCTACACCGGCCAGGAAATCGTCGCGCGCATGCAATACCTGGGCAAACTCAAGCGTCGCCTGTACCGCCTGAGCCTGGATGCAACCGAATTGCCCGAGCCGGGCACCCCGCTGTTTGCGCCCAGCCACAACAGTGCTATCGGTGAGGTGGTGATTGCAGCAAAAGCTGACCAATGCGTTGAACTTCTGGCCGTGCTGCAAGCCGAAGCTGCCGACAGTGGCGATGTGCACTTGGGCGCTCTGGAAGGCCCCGGCTTACACCTGCTTGACCTGCCGTACTCACTGGATCGCGATCAAGAGATCCAGCGTTAATCGCCGTACTTTTTTTGCAACACCCTAGAGAGCATGAATGAACAAGCTGGCGGAAAAAGTCCAACAGGCTTTAGTGACGGCCATCGACAACGATGACCTGGTTCTGCCGACATTACCGGAAGTGGCCCTGAACATACGACAGGCCGCCGAAGACCCGGAAATCAGCATCAGCCACTTGAGCAAAGTGATCGGTCGCGACACCGCCCTGTCGGCACGCCTGATCAAAGTGGTCAACAGCCCGCTGCTGCGCGCGACCCAGGAAGTCACCGACCTGCATACCGCAATCACCCGGCTGGGCACCAACTACAGCAGTAACCTGGCCATCGGCCTGGTGATGGAACAAATTTTCCACGCCCGCTCCGAGGTCGTCGAATTGAAAATGCGCGAAGTGTGGCGCCGCAGCCTGGAAGTGGCGGGCGTGAGCTACGCCTTGTGCCGCAGCCACAGCCAGTTGAAACCTGACCAGGCAGCGCTCGGCGGTCTGGTGCATCAGATTGGCGTGCTGCCGATCCTCACCTATGCCGAAGACCATTACGAACTGCTCTCCGACCCCGTCAGCCTCAACCATGTGATAGAGAGCATTCACCCGCTGCTGGGGGACAAACTGCTGGGCGGCTGGGATTTCCCGGAGATGCTCGCGAAGCTGCCAGGGCAATACCTGGACCTGGAGCGCGACTCCGCGAGCCTGGACTACATCGACCTGGTGCAAGTCGCCGTGCTGTATTGCCACCGGGGCACTGATCATCCGCTGGCGAATGTATCGGTTGCCAGCCTGCCGGCGATCCAGAAGTTACGGGTCGACCCGTACAGCAATGCCCTGCGTGCCGAACTGGATGAAGCGCGCTCGATGTTTTACTGATCAGCCCGCGATAAAGCTCACGCGCACCTTCAACCCCGCCAACTCGCCGTCATGCAGGCTGATCTGCGCCAAGTGTGCGCGGCAGATCTCACCAACAATCGCCAGCCCCAAACCTGAGCCCATGCCCTGTTGACTGCGGCGGTAGAAACGCTCGAATACCCGGTCCCGCTCATCCAGCGGGATACCCGGGCCATCATCTTCCACCTCCAGGATCGCGGGCGCCGTGACCCGCAAAATCACATTGCCTCCAGGCGGTGTGTGGGCCAGGGCGTTATCGACCAGATTGCTCAGCAACTCGTTCAACAAGGTCGGCTCACCCCGCAGCCACACCGGCTCATCCGCCTCCAACGCCAGCGCAACGCCGCGCGCATGCGCCAGCGGCGCCATGGCCATGCCCAATTCCCGCGCCAGTTGGCTGAGGTCGAGCAATTGCGCCCCGCCTTCGGCAATCGCCCGCGCGCCGTTTTCAATGCGTGCCAGCGACAGCAGTTGATTGGCCAAATGGGTGAGGCGGTCGGTGCCTTGGGCGGCGGTTTCCAGGGTGCTGTGCCACGTCGCCGGGGCGTCGCTGCGTAGGCCGAGTTCCAAACGCGCCTTCAGTGCCGCCAGCGGGGTGCGCAATTCATGGGCGGCGTCGGCGATAAACTGCGCCTGGCGCTCGAACTGGCCGCGCAGGCGCTCGGTAAAGTGATTGAGGGAGCGCACCAGGGGACCGAACTCATGCTGCACTTCCACCAACGGCAATGGCCGCAAGTCGTCGGGCTGACGCTCCTCCACGGCAGTGCGCAAGCGCTCCAGTGGACGCAGCGCCGCGCTGACGGCAAACCACACCAGCAGCAATGCGCCGACGGCCAACATCCCAAGGCGCAGCAAGGTGTCGGCCAGCAGGCTACGGGCCATGCTTTCGCGCGCTTCATCGGTTTCTGCAACGCGTATTTCGGCCATGCCATTCATGTTCGGTTCGGAGACAGCCTTGAGCAAACTCACCACGCGTACATGCTGGCCCTGATAGGTGGCGTTGTAAAACCGCGCCAGCGCTGGGTAGTCGTCCGTGCGCGGCGTGCCCGGCGGCGGCCCGGGGAGGTTTTCGTAACCGGAGATCAGCTTGCGATCAATGTCATTGACCTGATAGTAAATACGCCCGGCACTGTCGTAGGCAAAGGTGTCCAGCGCCACATACGGCACGTTCGCGCTCAGGGTGCCATCCACCTGGGTCAATCCGGCGGCGATGGTGCGCGCTGACGCCAGCAAGGTGCGGTCATAAGCGGTGTCGGCGGCTTCGCGACCATTCCAGTAGGCGCTCATGCCGCTGGCGAGCATCAACACCACCAGCAACAGCGCCAGGTTCCACAGCAGGCGCCAGCGCAGGCTGCTGGGCTTATGCATCGCGGGCTTCCAGCAGGTAGCCAAGGCCGCGGAAAGTCACGATGGCAATAGGCTGGCCGTCGAGCTTCTTGCGCAGGCGGTGCACGTAGATTTCGATGGCGTCGGGGCTGGCCTCTTCATCCAGGCCGAACACCTGCGACGCCAATTGCTCCTTGCTCATCACGCGACCAGGGCGTGCGATCAGCGCTTCAAGCACCGCCTGCTCGCGGGAAGTCAACGTCAGCAGCTCGCCACCCACGGTGAAACGCCGGGTATCCAGGTCATAGACCAGCACGCCGCACGCCTGCTGGCGCTCGCCCCCCAAGACGCTGCGGCGCAACAGCGCTTTGACCCGCGCTTCCAGCTCGGTCAATTCAAACGGCTTGGCAAGGTAGTCATCGGCGCCCAGGTTCAGGCCATGCACGCGGTCTTTCACATCACTGCGCGCCGTGAGCATCAATACAGGCAGATTTTTCCCACGCGCGCGCAGGCGCGCCAACACTTCAAAACCGTCCATGCGCGGCAGCCCCACGTCGAGGATCACCACCGCATATTCCTCACTGTTCAGGGCCAGGTCAGCGGCCACGCCATCGTGCAACACGTCGACAGTCAAACCCGTGCTCTTGAGCGCCTGGGCGACACTTTCAGCGAGTTGCAAATGGTCTTCAACCAGGAGGACACGCATGGATTTTCACCTCATTCGGGCATGGTCGACGCCACGCTTTGCGGGGCAGTTTACAGGCGCCGCCTGCCCTGTGAAGCCCGAAAACATTGAAAGGCAACTGAAAGGTTAGTGAAAGCTTCGCCCTTTAGCATCCAGCCACGGTGGGTTATGCCCGCCGAGCTACCTGATCCGTAGTGCCAGAAAAACGCCTCGAAGCGTTTTCGCCAAAATAAGAACAATAACGGAGTACACAACGATGCTGTCGACACAGCCACAGGCTTGCCTGCCTGTTCGTTTTTCTCGCCTTGCCCAGACCGCCCTTGCCAGTGCCACCGCCCTTGCCGGCTTTTCGCCACTGAGCCAGGCCGCCTTCTTTGAAGACAGCAGCGCCACCCTCGAAACCCGCAATATGTACTTCAACCGCGACTTTCGCGACGGTACCAGTGCCCAGCAATCCAAGCGTGACGAATGGGCCCAGGGGTTCATGCTCAACCTGCAATCGGGCTACACCGATGGCACTGTCGGGTTCGGCGTGGATGCGTTGGGCATGCTTGGGGTCAAGCTCGACTCCAGCCCCGACCGCACCGGCACCGGCCTGTTGCCGACCCACGACGACGGCCGCGCCGCCAACGAATACTCCAAGCTGGGCCTGACCGGCAAAGTGAAGATCTCCGCCACCGAACTGAAAATCGGCGCGCTGATCCCCGAACTGCCGATCCTCAAACCCAACGACGGGCGCATCCTGCCGCAGACCTTCAACGGCGGCCTGCTGACCTCCAAAGAATTCAAAAACCTGGTGTTCACCGGCGGCCGCCTCGACAAAGCCAAAGACCGCGACGACACCCACTACGAAGACATCGCCCTCAACAACAAAAACAGCCGCTTCGTCAGCGGCGCCACCGGCAAGCACTTCAATTTCGGCGGTGCGGACTACAAGTTCGCCGACAAGATCACCGGCAGCTACCACTTCGCCCAGCTCGACGACGTCTACCGCCAGCACTTCCTTGGCCTGGTGGCCTCACGCCCAGTGGGCCCCGGCACTTTCGGCGCCGACTTGCGCCTGGCCATCAGCGATGACACCGGCAGCGCCCGTGGCGGTAACATCGACAACAAATCCCTCAACGGCCTGTTCAGCTATGCCCTCAATGGCCATAAGCTCAGCGCCGGCTACCAGCACATGTCCGGCGACAGCGCCTTTCCCTACGTGGATGGCAGCGATCCGTACCTGGTCAACTTCGTGCAGATCAACGACTTTGCCGGCGCACAGGAGCGCTCCTGGCAGGCGCGCTACGACTATGACTTCGCCAAGTTGGGCATTCCCGGCCTGAGTTTCATGAGCCGTTATTTGTCGGGTGACAACATCAGGCTTCGCAACGGCGAGACCGGCAAGGAGTGGGAGCGCAACAGCGAGATCCGCTACGTGGTGCAAAGCGGCACGCTCAAGGATGTCGCCCTGCGCCTGCGTAACGCCACCTACCGCTCCAACTATTCGGCACGTGATGCCGACGAAGTGCGTGTGCTGGTGAGCTACAGCATTGCGCTTTGGTAGTCGCAACTCATAACAACAAAGACGGAGATAACCATGACCTATTCACTGCGTAAATTGGCCCTCGCCGCCGGCTGCATGCTGTTCGCCGGCCAACTGCTGGCCGCCGACGAACCCAAGCGCCCGGAGTGCATCGCCCCGGCCTCGCCCGGCGGTGGCTTTGACCTGACCTGCAAACTGGCGCAAAGCGCGCTGGTCAACGAAAAGTTGCTGAGCAAGCCGATGCGCGTCACCTACATGCCAGGCGGCGTGGGCGCGGTGGCCTATAACGCGGTGGTCGCACAACGCCCGGCGGACGCTGGCACGCTGGTAGCGTGGTCCAGCGGTTCGCTGCTGAACCTGGCCCAGGGCAAGTTCGGCCGCTTTGATGAAAGCGCCGTGCGTTGGTTGGCGGCCGTCGGCACCAGCTACGGGGCCATCGCGGTGAAAGCCGATTCGCCCTACAAGACGCTCGACGATTTGGTCAAAGCCCTGAAGAAAGATCCGGGCAGCGTCGTCATCGGTTCTGGCGGCACCGTCGGCAGCCAGGACTGGATGCAAACCGCACTGATCGCCAAGGCTGCCGGGATCAACCCGCGCGACCTGCGTTATGTGGCACTCGAAGGCGGCGGTGAAATCGCCACCGCACTGCTCGGCGGTCATATCCAGGTAGGCAGCACCGACATCTCCGACTCCATGCCGCACATCCTCAGCGGCGACATGCGCCTGCTCGCCGTGTTTGCCGAAAAGCGCCTGGACGAGCCGGAAATGAAGAACATTCCGACCGCCAAGGAGCAAGGCTACGACATCGTCTGGCCGGTGGTACGCGGCTTCTACCTCGGGCCAAAAGTCAGCGATGCCGATTACGCGTGGTGGAAAGAAGCGTTCGACAAACTGCTGGCCTCCGAAGAGTTCGCCAAGCTGCGTGACCAGCGCGAGCTGTTTCCGTTCGCCATGACCGGCCCGGAGCTGGACACCTACGTGAAGAAACAGGTGGCTGACTACAAAGTGCTGGCCAAAGAGTTCGGCCTGATCCAGTAATCGCCTCGCTTTCGCACGGCCGCGCCCTCCTCGACGGGCGGCGCGGCCTAGGAGTTTCACATGCTCTTACAACGCATTTTCGCCTCAGTGATGCTGCTGGTCTGCGCCGGCCTCGCGCTGATGGCATGGCCGTATCAGGCGGCGTTTTCCTACGAGCCGGTCGGGCCTCGCGCCTACCCGCTGCTGATGCTCGGGCTGATGAGCCTGGGCCTGATCTACATGCTGTTTCGCCCACAGCCCACCAAGCACACCGAAGAAGAACCGGCCCTGGACCGCGACACGCTGATCAAGATCGGCATCTGCGTGGCGCTGCTGATCGTGTTCGCCGGCACGTTCGAGACTCTGGGCTTCATCCTCAGCAGCATGCTGATCGGCATTCCGATGGCGCGCCTGTATGGCGGCCGCTGGGTGCCGAGCGTGGTAATCGTCACGCTGATGGCCATTGGTCTTTACCTGCTGTTCGACAAAGCCATGGATGTACCGCTGCCCCTCGGCCTGCTTGAAGTTCTGGAGAACTGATATGGATACGTTCAGCTATTTGGGCCAGGGCTTCGGCGTTGCACTGACCCCTTACAACCTGGTGACCGCCCTGTGCGGCACCTTGATCGGCACCGTGGTCGGCCTGCTGCCGGGCCTGGGCCCGATCAACGGCGTGGCCCTGCTGATCCCCATCGCGTTCGCCCTGGGTCTGCCGCCGGAATCAGCCTTGATCCTGCTCGCTGCCGTCTACCTGGGCTGCGAATACGGCGGCCGCATCAGCTCGATCCTGCTGAACATTCCCGGCGAAGCGTCCACCGTAATGACCACCCTCGACGGCTACCCGATGGCCCGCAAAGGCCTGGCCGGTGTGGCACTGTCGTTGTCGGCGTGGAGTTCGTTCATCGGCGCGTTCATTGCCACCTGCGGCATGGTGCTGTTTGCGCCGCTGCTGGCCAAATGGGCGATTGCCTTCGGCCCGGCGGAATATTTCGTACTGATGGTGTTCGCGATTGTCTGCCTCGGCGGCATGGCCGGAGACAAACCGCTGAAGACCTTTGTGGCGGCGCTGATCGGCCTGTTCCTTTCAGCCGTCGGCATCGACGCCAACAGCGGCGTGTACCGTTTTACCGGTGACAACATCCACCTCACCGACGGCATCCAGTTTGTCGTATTGGTCCTGGGTTTGTTCTCCATCAGCGAGATCCTGCTGCTGCTGGAAAAAACCCACCGCGGCCAGGAAGCGGTAAAAGCCACCGGACGAATGATGTTCAACCTGAAGGAAGCGTCTGCAGTCTTCGTGGTTAACATCCGTTGCGGCCTGCTGGGTTTCATCATGGGCGTGCTGCCGGGTGCCGGCGCGACGCTCGCCTCGGCCGTTGCCTACATGACCGAAAAACGCCTGGCCGGTGCCAGCGGTAAATTCGGCCAGGGCGACATGCGCGGCCTCGCCGCTCCGGAAACCGCAATCGGCGCCTCCGCCTGCGGCGCGCTGGTGCCGATGCTGACCCTCGGCGTACCCGGTTCAGGCACCACCGCTGTGATGATCGGCGCATTGTCGCTGTACAACATCACCCCTGGCCCGCTGCTGTTCCAACAGCAACCGGACATCGTCTGGGGCCTGATCGCGTCGCTGTTTATCGCCAACATCATGCTGGTGATCCTCAACATCCCGATGATCCGCATCTTCACGCGCATCCTCGCCGTGCCGAATTGGGCGCTGGTGCCGGTGATCGCCATCATCACCGCGATTGGTGTGTACGCGGTTCACGCCACCACCTTCGACCTGTTCCTGATGGTCGGCATCGGCATCTTCGGCTACATCCTGCGCAAGCTGGACTTCCCGCTGTCGCCCGTGCTGCTGGGCTTCATCCTCGGCGGCCTGATGGAACAGAACCTGCGCCGCGCGCTGTCGATTTCCAACGGCGCGCTGGACATCCTCTGGTCCAGCCCGATCACCTTTGGTGTGTGGGTGCTGACCGCGCTGATGCTGGCTTTCCCGCTGGTGCGCATCTATCGCAAACGTGCCCTGCAGCGTCGTGCCCTGGCCGATGTCTGAGATCACCTTTAGGCAATGGTGGGCAACACCGCTGGTCGGCCTGGCCGGCGGTTACCTGGCCAGCCTCGTCGGCTGGCCATTGCCTTATATGGTCGGCTCGTTGCTGGCAATTATCCTGGTGCGCTGCCTCACACCATGGCAACTGGCGGAGATTCCCGGCGGGCGCAAATGCGGCCAATGGGTGGTGGGCATCGGCATCGGGCTGCACTTCACCCCGGTGGTGATCGAGCAAGTCATGAGCCACTTCGGCCTGATCTTCTTCGGCGCGCTGATCACCAGCCTGTCGAGCATTGTCGGCGTGTGGTTGATGCGCCGCAGCGGTGAAGACCGCGCCACCGCGTTCTTCTCCAGCATGCCGGGCGGTTCCGGAGAGATGGTCAACCTCGGCGCACGCAATGGCGCGGTGCTCAGCCGCGTCGCGGCGGGCCAGAGTCTGCGGGTGCTGGTGGTGGTGTTGTGTGTGCCGGCGATCTTCAAGTACGTGCTGGAAGGCGGCGCGCCGCAGTTTCATCCGGCGCCGGTGAACTGGGCGTGGCTGGCGCTGCTGTTTCCGCTTGGGGCGCTGGTGGCCTGGGGCTGGCAGCGTTTGCGCCAACCGAACCCGTGGCTGTTTGGGCCCTTGTTGGTCAGCGCAACTGCCAGTGTTGTGTGGGATTTGCACATCGGCCTGCCCGATGGCGGCAGCCAGATCGGCCAATGGCTGATCGGCAGCGGTTTGGGCTGCCACTTCAACCGTCAGTTCTTTCGCCGTGCACCGTCGTTCATGGCGCGTACGCTGCTAGGCACGGCGTTGACCATGGCGCTGGCGACGTTGGCGGCGGTGGGCTTGAGTGCATTGACACATCTGGACTTACGCTCACTCACGCTGGGCATGATGCCGGGCGGTATTGCTGAAATGAGCCTGACGGCCGAAACCCTGCAACTGTCGGTGCCGTTGGTGACGGCGATGCAGGTGATGCGCTTGTTGTTTGTGCTGTTTCTGGCGGAGCCGTTGTTCCGGCACTGGAACCGTCAGCCGGAAAAAATCTAAGCCTTCACAAAATTCCAATGTGGGAGCTGGCTTGCCTGCGATAGCGGTGGTTCAGTCAATAAATATATCGGCTGACAGATCGTCATCGCAGGCAAGCCAGCTCCCACATTGGGTTGCGGTTAACCTTTAGAGTGGCGGCAACCGCCACTCAATCGGCGTCTCGCCATTCTGTTCAAGAAATTTATTGGTACGGCTGAAATGCCCGCAGCCCAGGAACCCGCGATACGCCGACAACGGTGACGGGTGCACCGACGTCAGTACCAGGTGCTTGGTCGCGTCCACCAGCTTCTGCTTGCTTTGCGCATGGGCGCCCCACAGCAGGAACACCAGGTGCGGCTGATGTTCACTGACCACCTCGATAATCCGATCCGTGAAGAACTGCCAGCCCTTGCCCGCATGGGCGTTGGCATTGGCGCGCTCAACGGTCATGGTGGTGTTGAGCATCAGCACGCCCTGATCCGCCCAGCTTTGCAGGCAACCGTGGTTGGGAATATCGATGTTCAAGTCGCGCTTGAGTTCTTTGTAAATATTGACCAGCGAGGGCGGCGTCGGCACGCCCGGCTGCACCGAGAAGCACAACCCGTGGGCCTGACCGGGCCCGTGGTACGGGTCCTGGCCCAGAATCACCACTTTGACCTTGTCCAAAGGCGTTGAGTTGAGCGCATTGAAAATCAGCGGGCCTGGCGGGTAAATCTCTTTGCCAGCGGCGTGTTCCTGGCGTAGGAACTCGCGCAGTTGGGCCATGTAGGGCTGCTCGAACTCATCCCGCAGGGCGTGTTTCCAGCTGGGTTCGAGTTTGATACGGTCGCCTTCGGTCATGGTGTGTTCGTCGCGTAGAAAAAGAATGGGCGAACCCTAGGAAAGCAGGCCCCGCTTGTCAATTGATCTGACACACCACCAGCGCTTTCCGTTGAACCGATCATACTGATCCTTCACTTTCTCGATTGAGGTCACGATGAACCTGCACTTCGAAGAGCTGACCGGTAGCGACGGTGGCCGCCTTGGCATCGCCAGCCTGGACGCTGAAAAATCGCTCAACGCGCTTTCCTTGCCGATGATCCTGGCCCTGACCGAACGTCTGGATGCGTGGGCCAAAGACCCGAATATTGTCTGCGTACTGCTGCGCGGCAACGGGCCAAAGGCCTTTTGCGCGGGCGGTGAAGTACGCAGCCTGGCCCAGGCCTGCCGTGAACGGCCCGGCGTTGTGCCAGCACTGGCCGCCGATTTTTTTGCGGCCGAATACCGCCTCGACTATCGCCTGCACACCTACCCGAAACCGCTGATCTGCTGGGGCCACGGCTATGTGCTGGGTGGAGGCATGGGCCTGCTGCAGAGCGCAGCAATACGCATCGTCACCCCCAGCAGCCGTTTGGCGATGCCCGAAATCAGCATCGGCCTGTACCCGGATGTGGGCGCAAGCTGGTTCCTGTCACGCTTGCCCGGCAAGCTGGGATTATTCCTGGGCCTCACCGGCGCGCATATGAACGGCCGCGACGCAGTGGACCTGGGCCTGGCCGACCGTTTCCTGCGCGATGACCAGCAAGACGAACTGATCGAAGGCCTGCTGCAACTGAACTGGCAGGAACAGACCGCGATGCAGCTCAACAGCCTGCTCAAGGCACTGGCCCAGGAAGCCGTCAGCCAGCAACCGGAGGCGCAATGGCTGCCCCGTCGTGCACAGATTGATGAATGGTTGGATGTGGGCGATGTGCGCTGTGCCTGGCGCGCCCTGAACCTGTTGCGCGACCACGCCGACCCGCTGTTCAGGCGTGCCGGCAAGACGCTGGCCGAAGGTTGCCCGCTGACGGCGCATCTGGTGTGGGAACAGGTCGAGCGCGCCCGGCACTTGTCATTGGCCGAGGTCTTCCAGATGGAGTACACCATGAGCCTCAATTGCTGCCGTCACCCGGAATTTGCCGAAGGCGTACGCGCACGCTTGATCGACAAGGACCAGCAACCCCACTGGCATTGGCCCGATATCAACACGGTGCCGGAGGCTGTGGTGCAGGCGCACTTCACCAAGGTGTGGGAAGGCAGGCACCCTCTGGCGGACTTGTCCGACTACTGACAGGCAATCAATTCAGGCGCCCGACCGTAAATGCACAATTGTCCGGCTGGCTGTCCTGGCAAATGTAGACGTCTTGCTTGAGTGGATCGGTGGCGAGTTCCCAGTGCAGGGACTTGGTCAGCGACATCGTGCTGAGGGCCCCCGGCATGTCATACCGCAACGCCAGGCTTCGCCCGCTGCCCATCAGATAAACGCAGCGGTCCAGGAAGCCGTTCTCGCGATCCTGGCCCTTGCCGGGGGTGAAGAGCGCACCGATAAACCGATCCGCGAAGTCATTGGCGTCGACCTTCGGGCTTCGCCAATGAGACTGTTTATATGACGCTTGAAAATAGCCGCTCACGTACTTGACCGATGATGGGTAGGGACAGCCCTGTTCCGCATTCGCTTGCGCGGCGCCACCCACCCACAATAAGAACAAGCACACACGTTTGATCAAAGAGCATTCCATAGACCCACTGCCTCCTCAGAGACGCACAACAGCGTCCCCAGCAGTGGAATGCAGATCAAACGCTTGCGATAGCTGTTAGAAATGACAGTGCCGACGAACGGTCTGCATAAAAAAGCGGCGCCTGGGCGCCGCTTGGGGTCATGACCTGTCAACGATGGCCGCCACCGCCGCCGCCGCGTCCACCGCCATGGCCCGACCCGCCATTGCCCCAACGATTGTTCCAGCCCTGGCCTGGATAAGGCCGGTAAGCGGGCCGTGGGTAATAACGCGGGGCCGGTTGGTAATAGCGCGGCGCCGAATAGTAACGTGGCGGCGGCGCATAGTAGCTGCGCCCATATTGATAGTAAGCGGGGCCGCCGTAGTAATAGGCCGGTGCCGGCGCGGTGTAGACCTCGGAGCGATAGTAAGTAGCACCTCCATCGTAATAGGGCACACACGCAGAAAGGGTCAACCCGAGTAACGCAGTGAGCAGCAGTCGTCGATACATGGCGGCCTCCTGGACCGCTTGAGAGCACCTCCAGCGACGCTGGAGAGCGGCATTCGTCTTTCATTGAATGACGAAATATCTGACATCGAAATCCGAATCTGGTGCGTTTCAGACACAGGTTGTAACACCTGTTTCGGACGAGCTGAGCACCTCATCACCCGTGCGTGGAAAGGTGCAACTCGCTGACGGCCAGTGGAAAACCCGCCTCATCGGTGAGCCTGAAGGCCTTGCCGATACCGTAAACATCAGCCACTTCAGCGGCCGGCGCGGTAACCTGCGCAGCTTGCAATAGCGGGACGGCGCTGTATCGTGCTGAAAACTGCGCGATACAGCACGAACCCACATGACCACGCCAACCCTCTGCCCCGCCTGCGGTGCCCGTAACGACTGCGCGCTGGCTGACCCGCGCACCGCCGACCAGGCCTGCTGGTGCTACAGCGTCACCCTCGATCCGGCGGTGCTTCAAGCCTTGCCCGATGAACTGCGCAACACCGCCTGCCTGTGCCCGCACTGTGCCCAAGTGGATGCGCAATTGCGTGAGGCAGCGATTGAGTAATGCGCGTTGATCGTTTCCTCAGCAACCTGCCGCGTTTCAATCGTCAGCAAGTGCGCGTGCTGCTGGTAGAGCGACGGGTGACCGTCGATGGCGTGGCGGTCAGCGATCCGCACCATGAGGTGCGTGAGTTCAGCCGCGTGTGTGTCGACAATGACGTGCTGCAAGCCGGCAAACCGGCGCGCTACTTCATGCTGCACAAACCTCAAGGCTGTGTAAGCGCTACCTCAGACCCGCAGCACAGGACGGTCCTCGATTTGCTCAATGAACCGGACAAAGGCGAGCTGCATATCGCCGGTCGTCTGGATTTCAATACCACCGGGCTGATGCTGATCACCAACGACGGCCAATGGTCACGGCGCCTGACGCAACCGCAGACCAAGCTGCCCAAGGTTTATCGCGTGGAAACCGAACAGGCCATCACGCCGGCGTACGCGATCACCTTCGCAGCCGGCGTGTATTTCGCGTTTGAAGACCTCACCACTCAGCCCGCCGAGCTGGCCCTGCTGGGGCCGACGACTGCGCGGCTGAGCATCATTGAAGGCCGCTATCACCAGGTCAAGCGCATGTTCGGGCACTTTGATAACAAGGTCATCGGCTTGCACCGTGAGCGGATGGGGCCATTGGCGCTGGATGACTCGCTGGCGCCGGGCGAATATCGGGCACTGACTGAAAACGAAATCCTCGCGGTCTGATGACCGTTCGGCCGGTGCTGGCAATAAACCAGCTGGTCGCCTTGCGACCTGGCGTCTGTGCTGCTTGAATCAAACCGTCAGCCAAATCATGACTGGCGAGTCGCCTTATAACCTCCAAGAAACACCTTGCCCCGCCCGCGCGTGATCTACGGGCCTCTCAGGCAAACAGCCCGCCCTGACAACAGCCGTCGGCCAGCCGTCATCGGACCGACATGGGCGCTCCTCTTCCAGGCGTATGCCTACCTGTCATAAAGCTCGTGCAGAGTGATCTGCGCGCCCTACCCGCTTGCCAGGAGTCTTACGACATGAGGCCAGAAATCGCTGTGTTGGATATACAGGGTCAGTATCGGGTTTACACGGAGTTCTATCGCGCGGATGCTGCTGAAAAGACCATCATCCTGGTCAACGGCTCGATGGCCACCACGGCGTCCTTCGCCCAAACCGTGAAAAGCCTGTACCCGCAGTTCAACGTGGTTTTGTACGACCAGCCCTACGCTGGCCGCTCCAAAATCCACAACCGCCACGAGCAGATGCTGACGAAAGAAGTCGAAGGCCAGATTCTGCTGGAACTCATCGACCACTTCGCCGCCGAACACGTGCTGTCATTTTCCTGGGGCGGCGCTGCCACCCTGGTCGCCCTCGCTGCGCGCCCGCGCCGCGTGGAAAAGGCCGTGATCAGTTCGTTTTCCCCGGTAATCAATGCACCGATGCGCGATTACCTTGAACGCGGTGTGGACTACCTCGGCAACCTTGACCGCGACCGCGTCGGCCACCTGGTCAACAACACTATCGGCAAACACCTGCCGTCGCTGTTCAAGCGCTTCAACTACAAGCACGTCAGCAGCCTGGCCGAGCACGAATACGGGCAGATGCACTTTCACATCAGCCACGTGCTCAACAGCGACCGCCTGTGCTACCTCAAGGCAGCGCGGCAAATCGACATCCCAGTGCTGTTTTTGAATGGCGAATGGGACGAGTACACCAGCGCCGAAGACGCCAAGCTGTTTGGCCAGCATGTGGCCAAGAGCAGCTTCAGCACTGTTCAGGCGACCGGGCATTTTCTGGATATGGAGCACAAGGCGGCGTGTCGGGACAGCCGGGACGCGGTGGTGGGCTTTTTGAAACCGCAGCGACAGGTCAGTCGCTTGCGCTACCACCAGGGCCAGACGCAGCATGCCTTTGCGATTTGAATGACAGAGCTGAAACGCCCGCTTGGGCGGGAGCCGGGCTTGCCCGCGATGCAGGTACCTGTGTGTCAGTCACACAGGCGATGTATCGCAGGCAAGCCAGCTTCCAACTGAGCTTGAGCGACGCAACCCACACATTTTTCGAAGAAAAACTTCAAATCCCGATGAACATCTGGTACAAAGTCAGCCGCTCTGAGCGGGTATAGTTTAATGGTAGAACAGTAGCTTCCCAAGCTTCCGACGAGGGTTCGATTCCCTCTACCCGCTCCACTCACATTTCGCGCCTACGTCGGTTACGACGCAGATGCCAAAAAAACCGGTCCCTGTGACCGGTTTTTTTATGGGCGCAATTTGTGCATTCGTCACTTGCCGCGCGCAAACCTGTACAAATCAATATTTTTGTACAAGTATAAATACCAAGCGTTGGCGCTTCGCCGCGCATGATCACGGAGCCCGGCAATGGCACGTCTACTGATTTCATTGTTGCTGGCGTTGAGTTTGAGCAGTTGCGGCAACGTCGAGGTCGCCCACTACGCCGACCAGAAACCGCAATTGGACCTGGAGCGTTTCTTCAGCAAGCCCGTCAAGGCCTGGGGGATTTTCCAGAAGCGTTCGGGCGAAGTGGCCAAGCGCTTTGAGGTCGATATCGCCAGCCGCCGCGAGGGCGACGCCCTGATTCTCGACGAGCGCTTTCTGTACAGCGATGGCACGCGTCAGCAGCGCGTCTGGACACTGACCCCGGATGGTCCGGGACGCTGGCGCGGTCGGGCGGGTGACGTGGTCGGCGAAGCGATCGGCGAAGTTGCGGGGAATGCATTGCGTTGGCGCTACCGACTCAACCTGCCGGTGGACGGTTCGGTCCACGAGGTGAGTTTTGATGACTGGATGTACTTGATGGACGAGGACACGCTGATCAACCGCTCCAGCATGACCAAGTTCGGCGTCGAATGGGGCCAGGTCACACTGTTCTTTCGTCGCCAATGAAACAACCCACCGTGAGGGTGAACCATGAACCTGAAAATGCTCACTGAATTGGCCGAGAAAGGCGAGATACGGGAGTTGGAGCTGCTGTCGCTGGAGGGTGGTTTCTACATCGCGCGGGTCAGGTTGGATCATGTCGAAATGACGCTGGTGGACGATGACGCCAAGCCCATGCGCATCGGCTCGACCACGCACTTGCGCGACCTGTTGCAGCGGGTTCCGCCGTTCCCGTGTGTGCTGGTGCAGCACAGCGTGCACGATGAAATGTGCGGTGCGCGCGAAGGGCCGATCGGCGCGTTGCGCATACCGTTTACGCTGGCCTCGCCCCTTTAACCAGGGAATGTGCGGTTAAACCCCATCGCGCATTCCTCGCTGTACCACCCACGCCAACGGCAAGGTCAGCAGCAACATCCCCGCCAGTACCATCACCGCCACCGGCACACCGAGCGCATCGCCGACCCCGCCGAACACCACCGGCGCCAGCGCTCCGCCGCCAATGGTGCCGGTGTAGAACACCGCAAAAGCCTGTTCGCGCCTGTCTGCGCTCGCCAGGTCCGGGACGGCGCCGTAGAGCACAGAAGACGTGCCGTTCAGCGCCAAACCCAGCAGCGGCAACATCACCATCAAGCCACTCAGCGGCAGGTACACGGCCGTGACGATCAACAGCGCGGTGCTGGTTTCGGTCAACCAGACGGTTTTCATCATGCCAATGCGAGCCCCCAGGTAGCCGCAAAGCAATTTGCCAAACGCACCGCCAATGAACAGCATCGTCAGCGCCAGCCCAATGCCCGCCGTGCCAGCGCCTTTGGCTTGCAGCAGAAACGGCAGGAACGTGAGAAAGCCCATGCGCACGGCGCTGTCGAGCGTACCGGTGAGGATCAGCGCACGCAGGCCTGCCACCGAGCCCGTGCCACTCGGTGGCCGGGCTTTTTTTATCGCGTTGGACTCGCGAACTTCAGCCGGCACCAGCCACCACAGCATCCCCGCTGCCGCCAGACCAAGCAGCCCCAGCAGTGTGGCGCTGGCGCGCCAGCTGACGACGGTCAGCAGCAGGCCCACCACCCCAGGAATCAGGGTTTTGCCGATATCGCCGCTGAAGTTGTACTGGGACAGCGCCTGCTTGACGCCACCACCGTCCTCATAAGCGTCGGTGATCATCGAGGAGGCCAATGGATGTTGGGTGCTGGCCCCCAAACCGCCCAGCAGCAACGCCAACAGCAACAGGCTCAGCCCGGTGGCTTGCCCCACCACTAGGTAAGCGACACCCGCAAGCGCAGTGCCACCTACCAGCAACGGTAAACGGCCCCAGCGTCGGGCGGCGCGGCTGGCCATCAGTTGGAACACGGCCATCATTCCGGAATAGGCGCCACGCAACAGGCCGATCTGGGCGTAGGACAAGGCGAACTGCGCCTGCCAGATCGGCAGCAACACGTAGATAACGTCCGTGAGGCCATCGTGTACGGCGTGAGCGCTGCAACCGGCGATCAGCGCGCGGCGCCGGCTGGAGGTTTCGCGGACAGGCATGGCTACAGTGTCATTCATGGTGTCGGCACCCGCTCAGGTTTGAGTGGCTTCCAGCCCGTCAGGGCGATCAGCAGCGTCAGCAGTTGAAAACCGATAATCAGCGCCACACAGCCGGCCCAGCCCCAGCGCTCCCAGATCAATGCCGGGACGATGGCACCGCAACTGCCGCCCAGGTAATAGCACGTCAGGTAAACCCCCACGGCGCCAGACTTGCTCTCACCGGCGGTGGCACTGATGAAAGCATTGGCGGCGGCCTGGGCCAGGAACACGCCGGTGGAACTGAGCGCCAGGCCCACCACAATGCACCACAGCGACGGCGCCAGGGTCAGCGCCGAACCACCGACACCGAGCGCGGCGGCGACCGCCAGCAGTTCGGCGTGAGGCCTGGCTTTGCTGAGGCGCCCGGCGATGGGAATCACGATCAACGCCAGCAGAAACACCATGTAAAGCGTGCCCAGCGCCGCAGGCCCCAAGTTGAACGGTGGCAGGCCAAGGTGCAAACCTGCGTAAGTAAATGCCGCAACCTGGGAGAACAACACGCAAAAACCTACGCCGTACGCCGCCAGCAAAGGTCGGCTAAAAACACCTGAAGAAACCGTTCCAGGCCGTTCGCCGCGCTGTCGATTGGCGGGCAACAGGAACTGAATAAACCCGCCGACCATCAAGCTCAACACCGCCAGCAGTTCGAACGCTTCGCGCCAGCCGACGTATTGCGTCATCACACCGGTGACGAAACGCCCGGCGAACCCGCCCAGAACCGTGCCCGCCACGTACAGGCTGGTGACCTCGGTCACCGTCGCGCCACGCCAACGGTCGCCGATGTAAGCCACGCTGGTGGCAAACACCACCGGGATCACCATACCCTGCACAAACCGCCACACCAGCACTTCGGCAAAACTGCCGGCGTAGGCGGTCATCAGCGCAGGGGCGGCCAGCAGCAGCGCGGCCACGGCGATGACCGTGCGCTGTTCGAAGCGCCCGGTCAGCCGGCTGACAAAAGGCGCGGTGATTGCCACCGCCAGGGTGGTGACCGTGATGCTCCAGCCCGCTTCCTTGGCGCTGATATGAAACTGTGCGGCAAAGGTCGCGAGGATGCTTTGGGTGGCGTAAAGGTTGAGAAACGCAGCGCAGCCACACAGGAACAGGGCTAGACGGGCACAATGCAGGCGCGGTTTCATGAAACCTCTCGTTTTATTTTGTAACGCCTTTATAGAATGGCCGTCGGGTCTTAAACCAATACCGATTTCGAACCGATCAATACCCAAGGATCAGGATGCTCGACCTACGCAAGCTGCGTTACTTTCTGACGGTCGCCGAAGAATTGCACTTCGGCCGCGCGGCACTGCGCCTGCACCTGGCCCAACCGCCGCTGACTCGGCAGATTTCAGCGCTGGAGACAGAGCTGGGGTTCAAGCTGTTTGATCGCACCAGCCGCACGGTGTCTCTCACCGCCCAGGGGCGTTCGTTCTTGCCCTACGCGCGTGGCGTGTTGGAGCAGGTTGAATTGGCACAGGTCATCGCCGGCAAACTGGCAGCGGGCACCGCAGGCCAATTGGCACTCGGGTATGTCAGCTCGATCGCTTTGTCGGACCTGTTCAGCCAAGCGATCCAGGCCTTCGCCCAGCGCTTGCCCGATGTGCAGTTGACCTTGGTGGAGTGCGCCTCTGGCAGCCTCGGCGCGCAGGTGGCAGACGGCCGGATGGATATCGGATTGAGTCGGCTTTTGCCGCACACAGCAGACGTTCACGCGTTGTCGTTGGGCGAAGAGCGGCTGGTGGCCGCGGTGTCTAGCGACAGTCCGCTGGCCAAGCTGGCGCAGGTCAGCTTGACGCAACTCAGTGCGTATCCGCTGATTCTGTTCCCGGCCGACTACGGGTCGGGTCTGAACCAATCCATCGAGCACCTTTACCGCCGCCACGCCCAGCCTTTGCGCGCGGGGCCAACGGGGCGGCAGATCACCTCGATCATTGCCTTGGTGGCCGCCGCACAAGGCGTGGCGTTGGTGCCCGCCTGTACCCAAAGCCTGATGAACAAGGGCGTGACGTATCGGCCGCTGGTGGAGGCGGATGCGTGCGCGCAATTGTTGGTGTTGACGCCCGCGCAAAGGAAAAATGTATTGGCTGATGCATTTCTCGCCATCCTTGCGCAGGTGTTACACAGCCGGTAATGCCTTGGAAAAAACCGCAAACCTCTTACCAACACCCCACCAGGGCGCTCATTCAACGCCGACCGAAACCCGCTCATCGGCCGTCGTGAGCCGGCGGGTTTGTCGCTCGGTAACGGGTATTTCCATTGCCCCGACGGGCGCTACTGGAACGGCAAGCCCCTTGAGGAATTTGATCGCAAGAAACGCGGTTTCCTGACAGGCAGATGGCATTACAGTAGCGTCCTGGCTTTTAACACCCGTCCTTCGAGGAGCCCGCTCATGCCGTACGAATACACGCTCATGCCCTCCCCCGTCGGCCAGCTCACCCTGGTGGCCCGCGACGGCAAGCTCACCGCGATCCTGTGGGAACAGGAACGCGCCAACCGCGTACGGCTGGGCGAGTTGCGCGAGGCCAACGACAGCCCGGTGTTGTTGGAAACCGCGCGCCAGCTACGCGAGTATTTCGCCGGCGCACGCAGCCAGTTCGAGCTGGAACTGGACTTCAACGGCACGCCTTTTCAACAACAGGTCTGGCGGGCGCTGCTGACCATTCCGTTCGGCGAAACCCGCAGCTACAGCCAGATCGCCGAGCAAATCGGCAACCCCAAGGCCGTGCGCGCGGTGGGTGCCGCCAACGGGCGTAACCCCATCTCGATCATTGCGCCCTGCCATCGGGTCATAGGCGCCTCGGGTGGGCTGACCGGGTTCGCCGGAGGGCTTGGCGCCAAACACTATCTGCTCGCGCTGGAAGGTGCAGGCCAGGCAGAACTGGGCTTCTGAGGCGAACCGCGACAAAAACGTACAACTTTGCTCACCGACGCTTTTGTAAAAAGAAATTTCAAAGAACCGCTGCGGTCCATAATTTCATCACCCACCCATTAAGGAAAAACGGTCATGAAATTCTCCGCAGTCTCTCAATCCTTGTCCCGCTGGGCAGGCAGCGCCCGGACGTTCTATGCGGCCGTCGCGTTGATATTCCTGTGGAGCCTGAGCGGACCCTACTTCCACTACAACGACACCTGGCAGTTGATCATCAATACCTCGACCACCATCATCACCTTCCTGATGGTCTTCCTGATCCAGAACACACAAAACCGCGACAACGACATCCTGCATATCAAGATCGACGAACTGCTGCGCGTCTCCAAGGATGCCCAGAACGCCGTGTTGAGCCTGGATGGCCTGGACCGCAAAGAACTGGAACAACTGCGCAAGCAATACCGCAGCATCGGCGACACCGGCACGGTCAGCTTGAGCACCAGTTGTGGTGAAAGGGTCGACGATGCGCACCCCAACAAAACCGATCTGAATCAAGCCTAAAAAAAACGGCGGTTGGAAATCATCCAACCGCCGTTTCTCATTTCAGGTGACGCAATCAACCGTCGCCTTGATGACCTTTACCGTAAGTGGAGGCCAGGGCACGGGCTTTTTGCAGACGCTCTTCAAGCTTGGGCAGCGTCTCGTCCACCAGCGCTTTTATCTCTGGCACATCCGACGCCGCGCCTTCTTTCTTGAACAGCGCGATGGCGTCTTCGTTTTCCTTGACCTGCTGCGCGGTGTAGGCGGCGTCAAAGGAGTCGCCGTCCTTGAGTTCAGGCATCAGGGTTTCGGCCTTGTCGACGATCTTCTCGCGCGGGGCCACGGGCAAGTCGAGCTTCTTGGCGATGGCCGCCAAATGCTGGTTGGCCAGGGTGCGTTCGTTGATGACCTCGATGGTGTAGTCCTTGATTTCCTGGGACGACGTCCTGGCGTGGGCCATGCGACTGGTTTCGATATCGGCCATCCCTTTGGCCGAAGCCTGCTCGATGAATTCAGCAGGCGACTGGGCGAAAGCATTGCTGGCGCCGAGGCCCAGCAGCATCGCGAAACTGGCGGTGCGTAACCGGATAGCCATGCGGCTCATGATGGGTTCCTCCAGGGCAAAAATAGGTGCGGGGGAATACGCCCCGCCCTGAATTCGAATTTTCAGGGCGGCAAAGGTTTAGAAAAAACTCGCCAGTGCGACGAACGGTCGTCGTCGCCTCAAGCCGGTTTGCTGCCGAACAGGCCCGGCAACGCGTGCGCCAGGGCGTTAATGGCGAAGCCGATAAACATCACGCCGCACAGCCGGGTGATGAGGATTTCATGCCGCTGGTACACCGTGCGCACACGCTGGGCGCCCACCACGCCGATCAGAATCGCGTAAGCCAGCAGGCCGCCGATGAAACTCAACAAGATCAACGACGGCAGCATTGCCCATGTCAGCAACTCGGCACGGCTGGACAGCAGCGCGGTAAAGGTTGCAACCGCCACCGGGTAGGCCTTGGGGTTGGTCAAGCCGAACAGGATGCCGTGCCAGAACGGATGGCGCGCCGCGCCCTGAGGCGCATCGCTGCTGCGGCGCTGGGTGCGAATCGCCCGCCAGCCAAGCCAGAACAAGTACACACCGCTCAGCACGCCCAGCACATCAAAGGCGCTGCTGCCCACTTCCCGCGCGCCCACAATGGCGACCAGCGCCGTACTGCACCACACCACATCACCCAGCAAGTGCCCGCACAGAAAACCCGCCCCGGCGCGACGGCCACGAGACGCGCCGATCCCAAATACCGCCAGGACGCCCGGCCCAGGCGTGATCCCATAGATAAAACCCGAAGCAAGAACGGCGAGCAGCAAGGAGGGGGTCATGGACGCGACTCTGACAGGCGATTGAAAGGTGCAGCGATTCTGCACGTTCTGGCGCTACGGGTAAAACTGCATGCCTGCATAAGGCTTGGCGCGGCAGGCCTGAAGGCGCGAAGCCAGGTCGCCGACATGCGCCTCGAGCTTGTGCCCATCCGGGTCGAGAAAGTAGAACGAGGCCCCTTCGCTGCGGTTGTCACGCCACTCCTGCACCTTGGCGTCTCGCAAGCGCACCACCAGCGCGGCGAACGCATCGGCGGCGGCAGTGAACGCGTAATGGGTGTAATCCACCGCAGGTGTGGTTGAACGCGAAGGATCGAGCGACAGGCACAGCCACAAACCGGGCAATGAGAGGTAGGCGCCCTGGTCCCAGGTGGCGTCGAGCTTAAGCTGCAGCAGCCCATGGTAGAAGCTGACGCTGCGGTTCAAGTCGGTAACGGCAAGGGTCAGGTGGTTCAAGCCTGAGAGCATGAGTGTTTTTTCCTGTGATCGATAGCCTTAGGACAGCACACCTTGCACCTGCCCAATCAGCCACTGCAACCCCGAATCGCCGCCCCGCCGTGCATGCCACGCCAGTTCGACGGCGAACGAGGGAATATGAAACGGTGGCGGCACGGCCAGCAGATGCTGTTGATCGATGTTGAGCAAGCCCCTGGATGACACCGTCAGAATCAGGTCGGTGCCCTGAATCAACTGCGGCGCCACGCCCCAATGCGGCAGGCTGATTGCCACATGGCGCCGTTCACGAATCGCCGTTAACGCCCGCTCGATTTCCGGGGTGCCGCTACCGCGCATTTCCAACAGCACGTGCGGGCGCGACAAATAGGTGGGCAGGTCAAGCACGCCACTGGGCGGCAGGCTGTTGCGGTCGACCAGGCAGGTGTAATGCTCCTCAAACAAAGGCGTGGTGCGCAGTTCGGCGGGCATATCGGGGAATACCCCGGCGGCCAGGTCGATGTCGCCGTTGAGCACGGCGTCTACCATGCCTTCACGGCTGGCCTGGACGATTTGCAGGTCGATGCCAGGGGCTTCACGGCACAGAACGCGGACCAGCTCCGGCAGGAAAATCGCCGCGCTGTAGTCCGACATCGCCAGGCGAAACCTGCGCTTGGCCGACGCCGGGTCAAACCGGTTCGGTGCCAGCAGTGCTTGCACCTGGGCCAGGGCTTCAGCCAAAGGTGTCGCCAACTCCAGGGCTCGCGCGGTCGGCACCAATGTTCCGCCCTGGCGCACCAGCAAGGGATCACCCAGCAGATCCCGCAAACGCGCCAGAGCGTGGCTGACTGCCGGCTGGCTCAGGTGCAAACGCTCGGCGGCGCGAGTGACGTGTTGCTCACTGAGCAAGGCCTCCAGGATCACCAGCAGGTTGAGGTCGACGCGACGCAGATCATTCATCGGCTGCATGCTCAGCATAAGAATTTGGAATTTAAATTTGCGCGACGAATAGCCTAGAGTCCAGCAAAACCTCTGGGAGATTCGAAATGACGACGTTGCATTGGCTGGGTTTGCTGGCGTTGGCGGTGATCGCCGGGGCGGTGGTGCCGTTTCAAAGCGCAATCAACGCCAACCTCGGGCGCGGGCTCGGTCACCCGTTGTGGGCCACGCTGGCGTCACTGTTGGTGAGTATTATCGTGCTGCTGCCGGTCATTCTGGCGCTGCGTTTACCCCTGCCGAGCCTGACCTTTATCACTAAAGCGCCGGTGTGGATGTGGGCCGGGGGTGCATTTGGCGTGTGCTTTATTTCCCTGGCGCTGATGCTGTTGCCCAAGCTCGGCGCGTCGGGGTTCATTGCCTTGGCCATGGCCGGACAGATTCTCGCCTCACTGGTACTCGATCACTTCGGGCTGTTCGGCCTGGTGGAGCGCCAACTGACAACGCCCCGTGTGCTGGGGGCACTGTTGTTGATTGGCGGCGTGGTATTGATTCAGTTCAGCAGCACGCCTGCCCGAGCATTGGCAGCGACAGGCTGATCAGGCCTTGTCGAGCGTGCGCAGCTTGTGTGGCAAGCCCCACAGCAACAAAGCCGCGGCCAACAGGGCGCACACGCCAATCACATACAGCGCCGGGGTGGTGCTGCCGGTGAGGTCCTTGATCCGCCCCACCATCACCGGGCTGACAATGCCGCCGAACTGACCGAGGGTGTTGATCACCGCGATGCCGCCGGCCGCACCGGCTCCCGCGCCCGCCAGCAGTTTGGGCGGCAAGGTCCAGAAGGTCGGGATCGAGGCGATGATGCCCGCCCCCAGCATGCCCAGGGCGATGATCAGAAACGTGGTGTGGTCGGCAAAAATCCCGGCGCTGAAAAAGCCAATCGCCCCCAACACCACCAGGCCGCAGACAAACTTGCGCCGCTCGCCGGTGGCGTCCGACAGCCGCCCGATCACCACCATGCTGATCGCGCCGCACACATAGGGAATCGCGGTGAGCAGGCCGATCATCACCGGGCTCTGGGTGCCGGCGCTGCGGATCAATTGTGGCGCCCAGAAGTTGAGCCCGTAGGACGCGACCTGGATCAGGAAGTAGATAAAACCCAGCATCAAAAAGCCTGGAATGCGGATCGCCGACAGCAATGAACCACCGTGGGAGTTGGGCTCATGCTTGGCAATTCGGCTGGACAGCAAGGTCTTTTCCGCTGGCGTCAGCCACTGCGCGTCTTCGATACGGTCTTTGAGCAGTGTTAGCACCAGAAAGCCCAGGCCGATGCAGGGCAAGCCGCCAAGCAGAAACAACCAGTGCCAGCCGCGCAGTTGCAGTACGCCGTCGAGATGCTCCAACACCAGGCCGGAGAACGGCGCGCCAACCAAGCCCGCGAAGGCCGAAGCCAGAAACAGCAGCGAGGTGATGCGCCCACGAAAGTGCTGCGGAAACCACAACGTCAGGTAATACAGTACGCCCGGTGCGAAGCCAGCTTCCATGGCGCCAATGATGAAACGCAGGCCGTAGAACTGCCATTCGGCGGTGACAAACACCATGGCCGCCGTGGCCAGGCCCCACGACATCATGATCCGCGCGATCCAGCGCCGTGCGCCGACCTTGTACAGCATCATGTTGCTCGGCACTTCGAAAATCACATAGCCGACCACAAACAGCCCGGCGCCGAGGCCGTAAGCGGTGTCGCTCAGGCTCAGGTCGGTTTGCAGTTGGAACTTGGCGAAGCTGATGTTGATGCGGTCAAAAAACGCGAACAGGTAGCACACCATGATCAGCGGCATCACGCGCCAGGCGACCTTGCTGACCAGGGCTTTTTCGGCATTGATCTCAGCGGCCGGGCGCGCGCCGGCCTCTAACGTATTAGTGCTCATGCTTTCTCTCCAGCGGGCAGCTCAACGGCGCCCGATTGTTTTTGTTGTCTGGTGCGGTGTTACAGGGTGGCGATGTAATCGGGTGGCGGATGCAGGTCGCCATTGCGCCCGGCCTTGGCGACCTGGCCGGGCAGCTCATGGCCAAGCAGCGCTGGCAGTTGGCGGGACATGTGCAACAGGTGCGGCAGGTCGATACCGGTGTGAATCCCGACCTCGTCGCACAGGTTGACCAGGTCTTCGGTGCAGATATTGCCCGACGCCCCCGGCGCGAACGGGCAGCCGCCGAGGCCGCCCAGGGCCGCATCAAATCGGCGCGCGCCGGCCTCGTAGGCCGCCAGCACATTGCACAAGCCCAGGCCACGGGTGTTGTGAAAATGCAGGGTCAGATCGCTGGCTGGCACATGCTGCAATACACGTTTGACCAGGCGCGCAACTTGGCGCGGGTTGGCCATGCCGGTGGTGTCGGCCAGGGTGATGCCCTGGATGCCCAACTCGCGATAGGCATCGACGATGTGCAGCACGCGGTCTTCATCAATCTTGCCTTCGAACGGGCAGCCGAAGGTGGTGGCGATGCTGCCGTTGAGGCGCACCGGGTAGTCGGCGGCGAAGCTGACGATGTCTTTAAAAGCCGCCAACGAGGCCTCGCAACGCATGCGCATATTCGCCAGGTTGTGGGTCTGGCTGGCGGACATCACCAGGTTCAACTCATCGGCGCGGGACTCGATGGCGCGCTGGGCACCCTTGAGATTAGGGATCAGCGCCACATAGATCACACCGGGTTTGCGCCCGATGCCCTGGAACACTTGCTCGCCATCGCGCAATGCCGGAATGGCCTTGGGCGAGACGAATGAACCAGCCTCGATTCGCGAAAACCCGGCCAGCGACAGCTGGTTGATCAACGCGATCTTGTCGGCGGTTTCAACCCAGGTCGGTTCGATTTGCAGGCCATCGCGCGGGGACACTTCCTGCACGATCAGCGGGTCAGAATAATCGGTGATCATTGCACCACTCCCGAGGTTTTCAGGCGTTGGATATCGGTATCGGTCAGGCCGAGGCTGCCGAGGATGTCGTCGGTGTGCTGGCCCAGGCTCGGGCCTTGCCAGTTCACCGCGCCGGGGGTTTCGGAGAGCTTGGGCACGATGCCCGGCATTTTCACCGACACGCCGCCAGGCAGTTCGGCATTGAGCAGCATGTCGCGCGCCTGGTAATGCGGGTCGCTGACGATATCAGCCACCGAGTAGATGCGCCCGGCCGGCACTTCGGCGGTTTCCAGGGCAGCAAGCACTTGGTCGATGGGCAGGCTGCTGGTCCAGTGCGTGATCGCCGCATCCAGCAAACCACTTTTCGCCGCGCGGCCATCGTTGTGGGCAAACTCCGGCGCGTCGGCCAGGTCGGCGCGGCCGATGGTGGTCATCAAACGCTTGTAGATCGGGTCACTGTTACCGGCGATCACCACATAGGCACCGTCGGCGGTCAGGTAGGTATTGGACGGCGCGATGCCGGGCAAGGCGCCACCGCTGCGCTCGCGCACGTGGCCGAGCATGTCGTATTCAGGCACCAGGCTTTCCATCAGGTTGAACACGCTTTCGGCCAGCGACACATCGACAATCTGCCCGTCGCCCTGGCCGGTCTTGACCCGCAGCAGCGACATCAGCGCGCCGATCACGCCGTGCAATGACGCAAGGGAATCGCCCAGGCTCACGCCCACCCGCGCCGGTGGCGAATCCGGGTTGCCGGTGGTGTAGCGAATGCCGCCCATGGCCTCGCCGATGGCACCGAAGCCTGGACGGTCGCGATACGGGCCGGTCTGGCCGTAGCCGGAGATGCGCACCAGGGTCAGCTTGGGGTTGAGGGCGTGCAACACGTCCCAGCCCAGGCCGAGTTTTTCCAGGCCGCCGGGGCGCAGGTTTTCGATCAGCACGTCGGCGTCGCCGAGCAATTGCTTGATCAAACCCAAGCCTTCCGCTGACTTGAGGTCCAACGCCAGGGACTTCTTGTTGCGCGATTGCAGGTACCACCACAGCGAAGTGCCTTCGTGCAGCTTTCGCCATTTACGAAGCGGATCGCCCTGGCCCAGGGCTTCGATCTTGATCACCTCGGCGCCAAACTCGGCCATCAGCCGGGCGGCGAACGGCGCGGCAATCAGGGTGCCGATCTCAATCACCTTGATACCGCTCAATGGAGCCGTCATGGGGTGTGCCTCTTATTCTTGGAATGTGTGGCCAAGGCTAGAGGACAGCCGTAGGAGAAATCCAACCGTCAGTTGGCAAGCAGCGTTCGTGGATGGCGAACGGTTATGCCCTGTCGGCGCCATTCAGATCGCTATCGCGGCAAGCCCGGCTCCCACAGATGAGCGGTTTTCCATGTGGGAGCCGGACCTGCCCGCGATGAGGCCCACGGCGCTGGTTTACTTCAGCGACGTGCGCAGATAGTCAAACAATAACCGGCTCACCGGCGACAGCTGCGCTTGATCACGTATCACCACAATCAAACGGCGATCCGACCAGGCATCCGTGAGCGGCACGGCGTGCAATCCCAACGCGCGGCCGAACAGCTCGTAAGCTTTTTGCGGCAGGATACCGATGCCCATGTTCGCCTGAACCATCCGGCACATCGCATCAAACCCTGGCACGTGGATGCGCAGGCGCAGCATCTTGCCGGCCTCGCGCGCGGCCGCGTGGGTGCGCATATTGATCGAGCTGGCGGCATGCAGGCCAACGTAATCACTGTCGAGTGTTTCGGCGAACGCCAGGGTCTCGCGTGCGGCCAACGGATGCGCCGCCGGCATCAGCACCACCAGTTTGTCGTGGCGATAGGTCACGCGGGGCAGGCCTTTGGTGTCAGTGTCACTGGAACAGATCCCAAGGTCGGCCACGCCGTCCAGAACGCCCTGAACCACGCCATTGCTGGGGCGTTCTTCCAGGTCGGTTTTCACCTCGGGGTGCAGCGCAGAAAAGTCCCGCAAGTCTTCCGGAAGAAACTGAATGATCGCCGACAGATTGGCCAGCATGCGCACATAACCGCGCACGCCATGGCTGTGCTCGCCCAGTTCCAGGCCCATTTTTTCGACGTTGAACAGCATCTGCCGCGCGTGGTGCAACAGGGTTTCGCCCGCCGCCGTCAGGTCCATGCCCTTGGCCCGGCGTACAAACAGGCTCACGCCCAGCACCTGTTCCAGCTCCATCAGCCGCTTGCTCGCGGCCGATACCGCAATGGCTTCACGGGCCGCCGCGCGAGTCAATGTGCCCTCTTCAAACACCGCAACGAACAGCTGCAAGGTGATCAGATCCAGGCGACGCACCAGGCTCTTGTGCAACATCAGTGACGCTCGGCAGCCAGGCGATTGATCTCGCCCTGCTCCACCACCGCGTGCGGCGCGCCATGGCGCACGGCCGCCAACATGGCCTGACCGACGGTCTCGGTGCTCACTACCCAGGCGGGCTTGACCCGGCGCACAAAGGTGAGCAGCGGCCCGAGCACGGAATAAAAGGATTGGTACAACGGCGTTTTCGAGCGCACGCCATGCAGCGGCTGGATCACCCCCGGCCGAAACAGGTACACCGCCTTGAACGGCAAGCGCAGCAAAGCGTTTTCGGTCTTGCCCTTGACCCGCGCCCACATCGACTTGCCCGCTTCGGAGCTGTCGGTGCCGGCACCGGACACGTAGATAAAGGTCATCTGCGGATTGAGCCGCGCGAGGGTACTGGCGGCGACCAACGTCAGGTCATAGGTGAGGTGGGTGTACTTGGTTTCATTCATGCCCGCCGACGAAACGCCGAGGCAGAAGAAACACGCATCAAAGCCCTGCAGCAAGTTTTCCAGCGGCTGGAAATCCAGCATGTCGCTGTGCAGCACCTGATGCAGCTTGCCATGTTCCTGGGTCAAGGGCGTGCGGCCAACGGCGACGACTTCCTGCACGTCTGCGGCCAGCAGGCACTCGCGCAGCACGCCTTGGCCGACCATGCCGGTGGCGCCGAATAACAGAACTCTCATGGGGGGACCTCAGCGGCAAGCCGCACGCTTCGTGCTCAAGTTGAATGCAGTTGAGCCTGTAGCTTATCGCTTGCCGCGTGCGACCGCCCTCTTTAGAACGCGCTGCGGAAAATCTCCTCGATCTGGCGCTGATCGGCGCGGCGCGGGTTGGTCAGCCCACAGGCGTCCTTCAACGCATTGGTGGCCAGCAGCGGAATGTCTTGCAGCTTGGCCCCCAGCTCGCGCAAGCCGGCCGGGATCTCAACCTCCTGGGCCAACGCACGGATGGCAGCGATCGCGGCCTGGGCGCCCTCTTCCGGCGTGATCCCCTTGATGTCGGCGCCAAGGGCGCGCGCCACGTCGCTCAAACGCTTGGCGCAGACGCTGGCGTTGAAGCTTTGCACATGGGGCAGCAACACCGCGTTGCACACGCCATGGGGCAGGTCGTAAAGGCCGCCAAGTTGGTGGGCCATGGCGTGCACAAACCCCAGGGACGCATTGTTGAACGCCATCCCGGCTAGGAATTGCGCGTAAGCCATGTTTTCCCGCGCGACCTTGTCGCTGCCGTCGCGTACCGCCAGGCGCAGGTTGGCGCTGATCAGTTCGATTGCCTTGATCGCGCAGGCGTCGGTGATCGGTGTGGCGGCGGTCGACACGTAGGCCTCGATGGCGTGGGTCAACGCGTCCATGCCGGTGGCGGCGGTCAGGCCCTTGGGCATGCCGACCATCAGCGTCGGGTCATTGACCGACAGCAGCGGCGTCACGTTGCGGTCGACGATGGCCATTTTCACGTGGCGGGTTTCGTCGGTGATGATGCAAAAACGCGTCATCTCACTGGCAGTACCGGCGGTGGTGTTGATGGCCACCAGCGGCAGTTGCGGCTTGCTGGATTGATCGACGCCTTCGTAGTCGCCGATATGCCCGCCATTGGTGGCGCACAAGGCAATGCCCTTGGCGCAGTCATGGGGCGAACCGCCGCCCAGGGACACCACAAAATCGCAGTGGCTGTGCTGCAACAGCGCCAGGCCTTTCTCGACGTTTTCCACATTCGGGTTGGGCTTGGCGCCGTCGTAGATCACCGAGTCGATGTCCTGCATCGCCAGCTTCTCGGCGATCATGCTGGCCACGCCCGCTTTGGCCAGGCCCGCGTCGGTGACGATCAGCGCTTTGCGAAAGCCGTAATTGCGGATGGCAGTCATGGCTTCGTCGAGGCAGTCGGTGCCCATGATGTTGACGGCGGGAATGAAGAAGGTGCTGCTCATGGCGAATCCTCAGAGGCGTTATGCCTACAGGATCAACCTGAGTGGGCCGTGGCATCTTGATCAGGATCAACGCCGGCTCGTGATAAAGTCACCACCCAGCCGATTTCGAGTAGACCCGCCGCAATGAAGGATTTCCAGGATATTGACGCCCACCTTGAAGACTGGAGCGCGCTGCGCAGCGCTGTCGACTTCAGTGGGATTCTGATCGGTAACGGTGCGAGCCGCGTGATTTGGGAAGACTTTGCCTACGACTCGCTGTTTGAAAACGCCCGCACCGTCGAAGAAAAACCCCTCAGCCAATCCGAGCTGAGTGTGTTCGACGCCCTGCAAACCCGCAGCTTCGAGCAAGCGCTGGGCGCACTGAAAACCACCAGCCGGGTCAACAAGGCGCTGGCGGTCAGCTCGGCGGCGCCGCGTAATCGCTACTACGCGATCAAGGAAGCGCTGATCAATACCATCCACGCCGTGCACATTCCGTGGCGCCTGGTGCAGCCGTCCACGCTGGCGACGATCAACGCGGAACTGGCCAACTACGCCACCGTCTTCACCACCAACTACGACCTGCTCAACTACTGGGCGATCCTGCACACGCCGGGCATCGATGACCTGTTTCGCAGCGCCGACTCAAGCTTCGACCTGCGCAACACCCGCACCGATGCCACGCGCATTCTGTACCTGCACGGCGGCCTGCACCTGGTGCGTAACCTCGATGGTACGGCGCGCAAATTGCCGTCCACCGACAGCACGTTGCTCAGCAGTTTTGCGATCAACAACACGATCAAGACCCTGGACGACGTGCCGCTGTTTGTCAGCGAAGGCAAGGTGGAAGAGAAGCTCAAGACCATCCGCAGTTCGGACTACTTGTCGTTCTGTTATGAGCAGTTGCTGACCCATACGGGCGCGCTGTGCATTTTCGGCCACGACCTGGGGCCGCAGGACAAGCACTTGGTGGATGCGCTTTGCCAGGCGAGGATCACGACCCTGGCGATTTCGGTGTCGGGGCGCAGCGACGGGTTTATCCGCCAGCAGAAGCGCCGGTATTCAGAGCTGTTTGAGGGCAGCGGTGTGGAGTTGAAGTTTTTTGCAGCGCGCACGCATCCGCTGGGTAATTCGGCATTGTCAGTGCCGGTCGAGCGCTGATCCTTCGCTCGCATTTTGACTGAGTGCATCGGTTACATAGAGACAAATGACAATAGTTCTCGATATCATTCGCGACTTTTCTACGTCGTGCTTCGTCAAGAAGGATATCCATGTCTCGTCCCAAGCCCGACCCGTTGTCGGCCGATGCCTTTCGCGGGTTTTATGCAGACATCCTGTATTTCCTGCGCAAACGCACGGACAACGCCAGCGACGCGGCGGACATGACCCAGGATGTCTTCACCCAATGGCTGGACTACCGCGACCGCGCCAAGGTCGAGCAGCCACGGGCGTTTCTGTTCCAGATGGCGCGCAATCTGCTGCGCGATCACTGGCGTAAACAGAAGGTACGGCAGACCGTCCACTCAGACCCGGCCGCAAGGGACGCCGAGCCGGTCACCGATGAGCAAAACGACCCCATGGCCGCCGCGCAACGCTTGCAACGCCTGGAACAGTTGAAAGAAGTCCTCGCCGAGCTCTCGCCCCGCAGGCGAGAAGCCCTTATGCTGCACCGCTTCGAAGGCCTGAGCCAGGCGCAGATCGCCGAGCGCATGGGCATTTCGACCAGCATGGTGGAAAAGCACATCGCCTTGGCCCTGCTGCATTGCAAGCGACGCCTTCAACACGAACCCGGCACGGAGCAGCCAGAATGAACCGCCTGAGCGACCTTGACGCGCTGGACATCGAAGCGAGCGACTCCATCGATGCCCAAGCCGCCAGCTGGTTTGCCCGCAACCGCAGTGACATGGGGCGCGCCGACCGCAGGGCCTTTGCGGCCTGGCAGGCCGAACCCGCCCATGCGCGCGCCTATGCCGAGTTCGAACAACTGTGGGCCGACCTCGCCCAGTTGCAGCAATTGAACAAACCGGTGCCGCTGCCCAAGCGCAAGCCGTCGGCCTGGCGCCCTGCCCTGGCGGCGGCGGCCGCGCTGGTGTGCGCCGTGCTGACCACACCTATCGGCGCACCGCGCGAGCTTTATCACAGCCAGGTTGCCGCTCATGCCAAAGGCATGCGCACCCTGAACCTGCCCGATGGCAGCACCCTCTACGTGAATGCCAACACACGCCTGCGCGTGGATTTCAGCGCCCACCAACGCATCCTTCACCTGGACAAGGGCCAGCTCTACATCGAAGTCGCCGCCGACAAGGAACGGCCGCTGTACGTGCAAGCCGGCGAGGCGAATGTGCGGGTAGTCGGCACCGGTTTTGATGTGCGCCGCAGCCAGCAGCAACTGGTGGTGAGCGTCGCCCATGGCCAGGTGGCGTTCGAGCCCGACCGCAAAAGCCCGGTGAGCGTGCTCGGCGCTCAACAACGCGCCATCTACAGTTACGCCAAGGGCACAGTGCAACAACAAACCCTGAGCGCTGAAGAAGTGGCGGACTGGCGCAGCGGGCACCTGTCGTTTCGCAATCGCGACCTGGCCAGCCTGATCGACGAGCTGAGCCTCTATCGGCCGCAGGCACCGCTGCAGGTCAGCAAATCAGTGGCGCAACTGAAGGTCTCGGGCAATCTGGATGTGAATGACCCGGACGCCCTGCTCAACGCACTGCCTGCCCTGCTGCCGGTGAAAACCGTGGCCTCGGCCGATGGTGTGGTGAGAATCGAACCCATCAAGTAAGACCGGCACCGCCACACTTGAGAATATTTTGCATTCGCATGTGTGGTTTTTTTGGCCTGCCCCGTCTTCCTCCCGACTGTGTTTGATACGCACACCTTTTTGGCTATTTAGCCACCCCGGGGGATTTCATGTTTCGCGCGCCTTGCCACGCTTCGCACCTGTTTCTTCGACCGACGCTGATTGCCACCTGCCTGGCGTTCAGCCTCAATGCCCAGGCCGAGTCCTTCAAGCTGCAACTGCCCGCCCAGTCGCTGGCCACGTCCCTGAGCCAAGTGGCGCAGCAGGCGAAAATCCAGCTGCTGTTCGATGAAACACTGCTCAAGAACGTGCAGGCGCCCGCGCTCAATGGCGACTTCACCCCCGAAGTGGCGATTCGCAGCCTGCTCAAAAACGGCGAGTTCACCCTGATCAAGGTCGGCACCACCTACGTGGTGCGCCCCGACGAGGGCAAGACCACCCACAGCAGCGCGATCCAGCTGGACGCCCTCAGCGTGATCGGCACCGGTAACGAAGTCGACTCAAGCACCGTCAACCGTTCCACCCTCAGCCAGGCCGACATCGACCGCTATCAGTCCAATAACATTCCCAGCCTGTTGCAGACCTTGCCCGGCGTGAGCCAGGGCGGTTCGCTCAAACCCGGTGGCCAGACCATCAACATTCGTGGTTTCGGCGATGCCGAAGATGTACCGATGACCGTCGATGGCGCCACCAAAAGCGGCTTTGAGCGCTACCAGCAAGGCACGGTGTTTATCGAGCCCGAGCTGATCAAAAGCATCGAGGTGGAAAAAGGCCCCAACTCACCGTTCACCGGCAACGGCGGTTTCGGCGGCACGGTCAACATGACCACCAAAGATGCCCCGGACCTGCTCCAGGACGGTCGCAACAGCGGCGCGATGCTCAAGTACGGCTACTCCAGCAACGACCACGAACAGGTCTACAGCGGTGCCGTGTATGGCCGCACCGACGACGGCCGTTTCGACGCGCTGGCCTACCTGACGCAGCGCGACGGCGGCGACATGAAAGTGGCTGCCAAGCTGCCCAACGACAGCAACCAATACCCGGTCAACCCGCAGCGCCTGCCCAACAGCGCCCAGGATGTGGACGGCAAGTTGTTCAAGGTCAACGCCCACTTGACCGAAGAGCACAGCGTCGGCCTCTCCTACTCGCGTTCCCACAGCAATCGCTGGACACCGTTTTCTGCTGCCAGCTACCCGACGCCGCCGACCCAGGCCAACATCGATCGCTACGGCTATGAAGGGGCGTTGAAGCGTTTTTTAGCCCAACGTGACACCGTCGACACCACCTGGTCGGGCAAGTACGAGTACCAGCCCGTGGACAACCCGCTGGTGGACCTGACCGTCAAATATTCCCAGTCCAACACCGACCAGACCGACGAGCGCGACGCCACGGCGTTTTTCCAGCTGGCCACCGGCGGGCGCAAGATGGACACGTCCTACACCGACAAAAACCTCGACATCCGCAACATCAGTCTGTTTGACACCGGGCCCTTGCAGCATGCCGTCACCGTGGGTGGGCAGATCCGCAAGCACATCCGCGAAACCGAGATGTGGATGCCGGGCACTGCCTACAACACGGCGCGCTACAACTACGGGCATTTCCAGCCGGGTTTCATGCCCCACGGCAAGGTCGATACCCACAGCTTCTTTGTCCAGGATGCAGTGACCGTGGGCGACGTGACCATCACCCCGTCCCTGCGCTACGACCACGTGCGCAACCGCGGCGAAGGCAACGATGCGCCGTACTACAACAACCCGGACCCGTCGTTCGGCCACGATTACAGTGACCGCACCTACACCGGCTGGTCGCCACGCCTGGCGTTGTTCTGGAACGTCACGCCGAACCTGGGGCTGTTCGCCAACTGGAGCAAAACCTGGCGCGCGCCGGTCATCGACGAGCAGTATGAAGTGCAAGGCCTGGGCAGCCGCACCGCCACCAGCGTCGACCTCGACCCGGAGCGCATCACGTCGATCACCGTGGGCAGCGTCGTCAGCTTCGATAACCTGATTGCCCATGACGACAACCTGCAAGTGCGCACCACGTTGTTCCACAACAAAGTCGAAGACGAAATCTTCAAGGCCACCGGCGTCGGCTGCCAGAACCAGGCCGTCAACGGTGGCACGATTTCCAGCGCCTGCCCGCCTGGGGCGATGTCCAATTACCGCAACATCGGCGGCCTGACCATCAAGGGCTTTGAACTCGAATCGTTCTATAACTCCACCTACCTGTTCGGCTCGGTGTCGTTCGCCTACGCCAAAGGTGAACACGAAGGCGCCTACACCAACCCATGGGGGCCGGATGTGGCGGCACGTGACATTCCACCGACCAAATGGGTGCTGGTGCTGGGCACCAATATTCCGGCCTGGGATGCCCAGGTAGGCTGGATAGGCCAGTTCATCGGCGCCACCGACCGCTTGCCCAGCGACACATATTCCGGCGGACCGGGCAGCAGCGTGGGCGACCTGTTCTACGACCAGTACGGTAACAAGGCCTACAACACCCAGGGTCTGTTCGCCAAATGGAAACCGCAACAGGCTTACCTGAAAGGCACCGAGGTGAATTTCACCGTGGACAACTTGCTCAACAACAACTTCCGCCCGGCCCTGAGCGGCGACCGTGCCTACACCAAAGGTCGCGATGCGAAGATCAGCATTACGCGGTTCTTCTAAGGTTAGGTGCTGCGGGTGTGTGGGTTTGTCTGCACGACCGAGGCGAACCCTTCGCCGCCTCGCTAAAGCTCGACAGCTCCCACATGGATCTCCATTTGCTCGCGATCTTCTGTGGGAGCCGTCGAGCCCTGGCGAGGCGGCGAAGGCGGCGGCACTGCCAACCCGAGCGATTGAAACTGTACGGATAAATCCGCACCCAGCTGTAGGCCAGCAATCGGCGAGGGTTGTGGCTAGATGAGCTTCCCTTGAAGCCCTCTAGATTCGGGTCGCCCTCATGAGCTCGCGCGAAAACACCGGCATGGCCCTCGGCCTGCTGGGCGTCATCATCTTCAGCCTCACCTTGCCGTTCACCCGCATCGTCGTGCAGGAGATCCATCCGTTGCTCAACGGCCTGGGCCGTGCCTTGTTCGCGGCAGTTCCGGCGGCGGCGCTGTTGCTGTGGCGCCGCGAGCGCTGGCCCACCTGGCGCCAGGTGCGCGGGCTGTGCCTGGTGATAGCCGGCGTGATCCTCGGTTTCCCGGTGTTGTCGGCCTGGGCCATGCAAACCTTGCCAGCCTCCCATGGCGCACTGGTCAACGGCCTGCAGCCGCTGTGCGTGGCGCTGTATGCGGCGTGGCTGTCCCATGAGCGGCCGTCAAAAGCCTTCTGGGCCTGTGCGGCGCTGGGCAGTGCATTGGTGTTGAGTTACGCGCTGATCACCGGTGCCGGCAGTGTCCAGGCAGGCGATTTGCTGATGCTCGGCGCGATTGCCGTGGGCGGCCTGGGGTATGCCGAAGGTGGCCGCCTGGCCAAGGAAATGGGTGGCTGGCAGGTCATCTGCTGGGCGCTGGTGCTGTCGACGCCGGTGTTGATCGGCCCGGTGTGGTACTTGGCGGCGCAGCATCAAGGGGCAATTTCGACGCGTGCCTGGTGGGCGTTTGGTTACGTGTCGCTGTTCTCGCAGTTCCTGGGGTTCTTCGCCTGGTACGCCGGGCTGGCCATGGGCGGCATCGCGCGGGTCAGCCAGATCCAGTTGCTGCAGATCTTCTTCACCATCGCGTTTTCGGCGTTGTTTTTTGGTGAGCATATCGAGCCGATCACCTGGCTGTTTGCCTGTGGGGTGATCGTGACGGTGATGCTGGGGCGCAAGACCGCGGTGCAGCCCGCGCCTGCGCCCAAGCCGAACGCTATCTAATGTGAAAGCACGCGTGTGTGGGCGCCGGGCTTGCCCGCGATGGAATCACCGCGGTTTAGCTGAAAGACTGAGTCGCCTGCATCGCAGGCAAGCCAGCTCCCACACAAGCCCGGCTCCCACAGCGTCTGTGTTCAGTTCAAGAAGCCATCCGCGCGCAGCAGGGTTTCCAGGCAGTGCTCGCTGATCTGGTAGAACGCCTTCAGCGCCTGGATTTTCTCCAGCAACTGCGCGTTGTCCACCGGCTCGCTGCGCTTGATCGCCAGAATCATCTTGTTCTTGTTGGTGTGTTCCAACGAGATGAACTCGAACACCTTGGTCTCATACCCACAGGCCTCGAGGTACAGCGCACGCAGGCTGTCGGTGACCATTTCCGCCTGTTGGCCCAGGTGCAGGCCGTATTGCAGCATCGGCTTGAGCAGCACCGGGCTCTGGATCTGCAGGCGAATCTGTTTGTGGCAGCACGGCGAGCACATGATGATCGACGCGCCCGAACGGATACCGGTGTGGATCGCGTAATCGGTGGCAATGTCACAGGCATGCAGCGCAATCATTACGTCCAGGTCACTGGGCGCCACGCTGCGTACGTCACCGCACTTGAACACCAGCCCAGGGTGTTCCAGGCGTGCGGCCGCGCTGTTGCACAACGTCACCATGTCTTCGCGCAGTTCCACGCCAGTCACTTCGCCCTCGGCCTTGAGGGTGTTGCGCAGGTAATCGTGGATGGCGAAGGTCAGGTAACCCTTGCCCGAACCGAAATCGGCGACGCGCACCGGCTGATCCAGGTTCAGCGGCGACGAGGTCAGCGCATGGCTGAACACTTCGATGAACTTGTTGATCTGCTTCCACTTGCGCGACATCGACGGGATCAGCGCCTGCTTGGCGTCGGTCACGCCCAGGTCGGCGAGGAATGGCCGGCTCAGGTCAAGGAAGCGATTTTTCTCGCGGTTGTGCTCGGCGGACGGCGCCTCACGCAGTTGCTGGGGCTTGCTTTTGAACAGCGAGCTTTTGTTCTTCTTGCTGTATTCCAGCTGGGCTTCGTCGGTCAGCGACAGCAAATGCGCATTCTTGAACGAGGTGGGCAGCAGCGCAGCAATCGCGGCCACGCCCTCGGCCAGCGGCAAGTTCTTGGTGATATCGCGGGTCTTGTAGCGGTAGACGAAGGACAGGCAGGCCTGCTCCTTGACCTCTACCGCCTTGATGATCAGCCGTTGCAATTGGGCTTCCTCACCCACGTACTTGGCCAGCACCAGCTTGATAAACGCGTTCTGCGCCAGGCTTGCGCTCAGCAGTTCGATGAACTGGGCGTGATGATCCGGCGCAGGGCGGGCAGGTTGAGCGGTGACGGACATGAACAAAAACGCCTCGGGCTGGGAATGCCGGGCATTTTAGGGGGGATGAAGGTTTAGGGCACGGGGTTATTTGATCAACGGTCGATTCGTCCAGCCTGCACAGATCCAAAGGTGGAAGGGGGCTTGCCCCCGATGGCGGTGTATCAGCTCCAAATGAGTTGCTTGACACACGGCCATCGGGGGGCAAGCCCCCTCCCACATTTTGGTTCAGTGGTGTTTGGGTTATTCGAGTACGACCAACCTGTTGGGTAGTTCATTACGGGTTTGCGTTACCGGCACATGCACCTTGAGCAACTCGCCGCAGGCCTCAATGCACGCGATAAACCCGGCCAGCGTCTGCCCCTGCTTCACCTGCTGGGTGAACGCCTTGACGATGGTGTCCCAACTGCCGTCATCCAGGCGCTTGGAAATGCCCTCGTCCACCAGGATTTCCACATAGCGCTCCGCCTCGCTGACAAAAATCAGCACGCCTGTGCCGCCCAGCGTGTGGTGCAGGTTCTGCTCCAGGAACTGGCGGCGCGCCAGGTTGGACGCGCGCCAATGCCGCACTGACCGCGGGATCAGACGCGTGGTGACTTTCGGCAGGCGAAACACCAGGCACAACACGATAAACGTTGCCCACTGTGCCAGCAGCAAGGTGTACATGGTCAGGTAGCCCGACAAGTAATGCACCACGCCGGGCACCACCAAGGCGATCAGACTGGCCCAGAGCAACGGGATGTAGGCGTAATCATCGGCACGCGCCGCCAGCACGGTGACCAGTTCGGCATCGGTGGTTTTTTCGACCCGAGCGATCGCCTCAGCGACCTGGCGTTGCTCGTGTTCACTCAGTAGTGCCATGGTTGTAGATGCCCCTTTCTAGTTATTGTCATTACCAGCCACCCGAGGCCCCGCCACCGCCAAAACCACCGCCGCCGCCTCTGAAGCCACCACCGCCGCCCCCGCCACCGCCGCCGCGCCCACTGCTGCTGAGAATCGCCAGCAGAATAGCGCCAACCGGCAGGCCCAGGCGATTGCACAGCCACAGCACGCCAATCAGCAAGATGAACAAGCCGATGGAAAACCCCGGGTTGTTCTTGGCGAAATTCGCATCGGCCACATGCGCCGGCACGGCCAGCGGCTCGCCACCCACCACCTGCACCATCGCCGCCACACCGTCGCTGATGCCCTGGCTGTAATTGCCCGCCTTGAACTTGGGCGCGATCACCTGGTTGATGATCACCCACGACTGCGCATCGGTCAGCACACCTTCGAGGCCATAGCCGACTTCGATGCGCAACTTGTGCTCATCACGGGCGACGATCAACAGCGCGCCGTTGTCCTTGCCCTTCTGCCCGATGCCCCACTGGCGACCCAATTGGTAACCGTAGTCTTCAATGGGCACGCCTTGCAGGTCGGGCACGGTGACCACCACGATCTGGTCGCCCGAGGTTTGCTCCAGCGCCTGCAACTGCTGGGTGATCTGCGCGCGGGTTGCCGGGTCAATCATCTGGGCGCTGTCCACCACCCGTCCGGTCAAGGCCGGGAACGTCAATGCCGCCTGGGCGGCACCCACGCAGGCCAGCAACCACAGCGCCAAGCCTATCCGTAATAAACGCATCGACACCTCAGAGAAGCCTTATTTGAACTTCACTTGTGGCGCTTTATCGGCATCGGCGCTGGTGGCTTCAAACGTGGCGCGGATCGGCAAGTCGCTGTACATCACGCTGTGCCACAGGCGGCCAGGGAAGGTACGGATTTCGGTGTTGTAAGCCTGCACGGCCTGGATAAAGTCACGGCGAGCCACGGCAATGCGGTTTTCTGTGCCTTCAAGTTGCGATTGCAGGGCCAGGAAGTTCTGGTTGGCTTTGAGGTCCGGGTAGCGCTCGGACACCACCATCAAACGGCTGAGGGCGCCGCTCAAACCATCCTGGGCTTGCTGGAACTGCTTGAGTTTTTCCGGATTGTCGAGGGTGCTGGCATCCACCTGAATCGAGGTGGCCTTGGCCCGCGCTTCGATCACGGCGGTGAGGGTATCTTGCTCATGCGCTGCGTAACCCTTGACCACTTCCACCAGGTTGGGGATCAGGTCGGCGCGGCGCTGGTACTGGTTCTGCACCTGGCCCCAGGCCGCCTTGGCCTGTTCATCCAGAGTCGGAATGGTGTTGATGCCGCAACCGCTCAGCACTGTGCTGATCAATAGCAAAGCGGCGGCTTTCAAGCCCCAGCGGTAACCTTGTGCTGCTTGCATGGTGTTTCTCCTGCCCAAACTTGATGGAAGTTGACGACTAACCCTTTAAACCACGCGCTTGGGGCATAATCCGCCGCCACCACTGGATTGCATTGAGCCAATCAGCTAAAAAGATGCCCAGCGCGAATAAGAGTTCACAAGTGTCGTGCATTTACTGCAATAACACTCGAACAACAACATATGTTCCCCACATTTTGGCAGAGCGGCGCATTTTCGCTGTGCAGTAGCCGAAAAAGGATATTCATGAAGAAGCTGTGTTTGCTCGGCCTTGTTGCCACTCTGGCCACTCACCCCGTCTGGGCAGAAACAAAGCCTGCTGCGCTTAAAGACAAGGACGCCTTTGTCAGCGACCTGCTCAAGCAGATGACACTGGATGAAAAGATCGGCCAATTGCGCCTGATCAGCATCGGCCCCGAAATGCCCCGCGAGCTGATCCGCAAGGAAATCGCCGCCGGCCGTATCGGCGGCACCTTCAACTCGATCACTCGCCCGGAAAACCGTCCGATGCAGGACGCGGCCATGCGCAGCCGGTTGAAAATCCCGATGTTCTTCGCCTATGACGTGATCCACGGCCACCGCACAATCTTCCCGATCAGTTTGGCCCTGGCCTCCAGCTGGGACATGGACGCCATCGGCCGCTCCGGGCGCATCGCCGCCCAGGAAGCCGCTGCCGACAGCCTCGACATCACCTTTGCGCCGATGGTCGACATTTCCCGCGACCCACGCTGGGGCCGTACATCCGAAGGCTTCGGCGAAGACACCTACCTGGTCTCGCGCATTGCCGAGGTCATGGTCAAGGCCTTCCAGGGCGCCAGCCCCGCCAATGCCGACAGCATCATGGCCAGCGTCAAGCACTTCGCCCTGTATGGCGCGGTAGAAGGCGGTCGCGACTACAACGTGGTCGACATGAGCCCGGTCAAGATGTACCAGGACTACCTGCCGCCGTACCACGCGGCAATCAAGGCCGGTTCCGGCAGCGTGATGGTGGCGTTGAACTCGATCAACGGCGTGCCCGCCACCGCCAACACCTGGCTGATGAACGACTTGCTGCGCAAGGACTGGGGCTTCAAAGGCCTGGCCGTCAGTGACCACGGCGCGATCTTCGAGCTGATCAAGCACGGCGTGGCCAAGGACGGGCGTGAAGCCGCCAAGCTGGCGATCAAGGCCGGCATCGACATGAGCATGAACGACTCGCTGTATGGCAAGGAACTGCCGGGGTTGCTCAAGTCCGGCGAAATCGAACAGAGCGACATCGACAACGCCGTGCGCGAAGTGCTCGGTGCCAAGTACGACATGGGCCTGTTCAACGACCCGTACCTGCGCATCGGCAAAGCCGAGGATGACCCGGCCGACACCTATGCCGAGAGCCGCCTGCACCGCGCCGACGCCCGTGATATCGCGCGCCGCAGCCTGGTGCTGCTGAAAAACCAGAACGACACCCTGCCGCTGAAAAAGTCCGCGACCATCGCGCTGGTCGGCCCGCTGGCCAAGGCCCCTATCGACATGATGGGCAGCTGGGCTGCCGCCGGTAAGCCTGAACAATCGGTAACCCTGCTCGACGGCATCAATGCCGTGATCGGCGAAAAAGGCAAAGTGATCTACGCGCGTGGCGCCAACATCACCAACGACAAGGCCGTGGTCGACTACCTCAACTTCCTCAACTTCGATGCGCCGGAAGTGGTGGATGACACCCGCCCAGCCCAAGTACTGATCGACGAAGCGGTGAAAGCGGCGAAGGACGCTGACGTGGTGGTCGCGGCCGTAGGCGAGTCGCGTGGCATGTCCCACGAATCCTCGAGCCGCACCGATTTGAACATCCCGCAAAGCCAGCGCGACTTGATCAAGGCCCTCAAAGCTACCGGCAAACCGTTGGTGCTGGTGCTGATGAACGGCCGCCCACTGTCGATTCTTGACGAGAACCAACAAGCCGACGCGATCCTCGAAACCTGGTTCGCCGGCACCGAAGGCGGCAACGCGATTGCCGACGTGCTGTTCGGTGACTACAACCCGTCGGGCAAGCTGCCGATCACCTTCCCACGTTCGGTGGGGCAGATTCCGACCTACTACAACCACCTGAGCATTGGCCGGCCCTTCACGCCGGGCAAGCCGGGCAACTACACCTCGCAATACTTCGATGACGTCACCGGGCCGCTGTTCCCGTTTGGCTATGGCCTGAGCTACACCACGTTCAGCCTGTCCGACATGGCGCTGTCGTCCACGACGCTGAACAAGACCGGCAAGCTCGACGCCAGCGTCACGCTGAAAAACACCGGCAAGGTCGACGGCGAAACCGTGGTGCAGCTGTATATCCAGGACGTGGCCGGCTCGATGATCCGCCCGGTGAAAGAGCTGAAGAACTTCCAGAAGGTCATGCTCAAGGCCGGTGAAGAGCGCACGCTGCACTTCACCATCACCGAAGAAGACTTGAAGTTCTACAACACCCAGCTCAAGTTCGCCGCGGAACCCGGCCAGTTCAATGTGCAGATCGGGCTGGATTCCCAGGATGTGCAGCAGCAGACGTTCGAATTGCTGTAATACCTGCAGCCCCCTCTTCGTTGGAGAGGGGGCTTGCGCCCTTCCCCGTCTCAGTCAGTAAAAAGTCAGCGTTCCCTCCCCGCTTCAAGCCAAGTCCTACATCAGGCGCCCGGCCTACTCACGCACGCTATTGACCCGAAATAACTGTGCAGGTGTGTGGACCATGTCGCCCCCAAAAACCGTTCGAGCACCCGCAACACAGGCGCCCGCTCAATCATCATTCAAGCCAGCGGCGATCGCCCTCTGCGTGCTCGGATGCCTGTCGAGCCTGGCGGCCCAGGCAGCCCGCTACGTCGAACAAGGCCGGTTGCACGATGCAGCCAGTTGGCACAGTCAAGAGTTCAACAAAGACTGGGGGCTGGGTGCAATCGGTGCCGACCACGCCTACGCCAGGGGGTTGAGCGGCACAGGGGTGCGGGTGGGCGTTTACGATTCTGGAACCGATATGCGCCACCCTGAATTTGCCGGCAAGCCCCATTCCGGCGTGCGCCTGGCCGACCCTGGCTGCATGAGTGAGACAGTGCTGGCTGATGGCTGCTTTTTCAGCGAGGGTGACCGTTCCGCGGTGAATGTCATCGACTCGCTGCCTCCCGAAGCCTTGCTCGGCCTGGAGGAGGCCATTGCCAATGGCGACATCACCCGCGAAGAGCTTGATAACTATCTGAAAAATGTGAGCACTCAGTACAACGCTCACGGCACGCACGTGGCCGGCAGGATAGTCGCCAACCGTGATGGCTCTGGCATCCAGGGCGTGGCCTACGGCGCCCACATGAGTGCCGTGCGCAAATTCAGCAACAGCTACCTGGGCGGGCCTGGTTTAAGCCCTTTCAGCGTCACCAACGTAACGCCTGCAGCCGTGAGCATGGCCTACGCGCAACTGCACGAACAACAGGTACGCGTGGTCAATCACAGTTGGGGCACACCTACGCCCCTGGCGGGTGAGGCAGAACTCGACGCCTTCCTGGCCGAGATAAATCAATATCAAGAGCTCAAGGCCACAGCCGAGGGTGCGATCAAATACGGCATGCTGCAGGTATGGGCAGCGGGCAATACCGACACGGCCAACGCCTCGCCCCAAACAGCACCGTTTACCGGCGTCCATTCGAGCCTGCCCCGCGCAATCAAGGCGCTGGAGCCTTATTGGCTGACCGTGGTCAACCTCGATCAAAGCCTGACATTAAGCGATCGCTCCTACCGTTGCGGCTTCAGCAAAGACTGGTGCCTGGCCGCACCCGGAACGGGTATCACCTCAGCCTGGGTGTCGGGTTCGATCACCACCGAAAACCACCATGACGCCGACGGCGAAGTCGATGGTTTCAAGGTGACCGGCGACAATCCCGCGTTCAACTACCTGACCGCCTCCGGCACCTCCATCGCCGCCCCGCACGTGACCGGCGGGCTGGCCCTGCTGATGGAACGCTTCCCCTACCTCGACAACCCGCAAATCCGCGACGTGTTGCTGACCACCGCCACCGACCTGGGTGAGCCTGGGGTAGACGACGTCTATGGCTGGGGCCTCATGAACCTGAAAAAAGCCATCGATGGCCCTGGCCAACTGCGGGTCGACACCGTGGTGAACATGGACCGCCCCGCCGGCGGCGCCAGGGTCTGGCAAGGCGGCGCCTGGGACGACTGGCGCAACGACATCAGCGGCCCGGGGCACCTGGAAAAAACCGGCATCGGCTGGCTGCGCCTGAGCGGCAACAACAGCTTTGCCGGCGTCACGCTCAAAGAGGGTGTGCTGGAGCTGGACGCCACCAATACCCTCAAAGGTGACGTTAACCTCGAAGGCGGTCTGCTGCGGCTGAATGGTTCACTGGCCGTCGAGGGCGACTACCGACAAGCAGCCGGCTCCACCCTGATGACCGGGCTGACCAGCCAGACAGCCCCGGCCACATTGCAGGTCCAAAACCAGGCGTCCATCAATGGCGGCTCGTTGTACCTGAGTGCGCAACCCAACCACTATTATGTGGGCCAGCGTTACAGCATCCTTCAAGCCCAAGGTGCGTTGAATGGCGAATTTACCTCGGTAGACCGCCGCGAGTTCTCGCCTTTCCTCAGCGTTTCCCAGGTCAGGCAGGGCAATAACTTGCTGGTGGAGTTTGGCCGCGGTCAGTCACTGGCGTCAGCGGCGCAGACTGCTAACCAACGCGCCGTCGCCCATGCTGCGGATGCTGAAACCCAACCCTCGCCGCTGCTGCAACGCCTGACCGCGCTGTTTCCCGAGCAAGCACCTGCAGCCCTGGACCAGTTGAGCGGCGAACTGCATGCCAGCACCCAAGCGGTGCTGATTGAAAACAGCCGTGTCGTGCGCCAGGCCGCGCTCGACCGTCAGCGCCTGGCGCAAGACAGCCGCGACGCCGCACTCGACGCCAACAACCAAGGCATCTGGGTGCAACTGCCGCGTCAATCCGGCCAACTCGCAGGCAACAGCAATACCACGCGCACTCACCACAACAGCACCGGCCTGCTGTTGGGGTTCGATCACACGCTGGAGCAAGGCACTCGCGTGGGCATGGTAGCCGGCAGCGGCCGCTCGGACGTGAAGGCCGGTTCGCGAGGCAAAGCCAGCGTCGACACCTACCAATTGGCCCTGCACGCCGGCCACACGTGGGACGCGTTCGGCGTGTATGGCGGCATCGCCTATGCGCAACATGAGATCGAAACAAAACGCCGCGTCAGCTTCCCCGGCGTAGACAACCGCCTGACCGCCACATACGCCAGCCGCACCGTGCAGACGTTTGCCGAGGCCAACTACAGGTTCAGCCATGACTTCTGGAACTGGCAGCCGTATCTGCAACTGGCCAATGTGCAACAGCGCAACGAAGGCTTCAAAGAGCGCGGTAGCATGGCTGCACTGAAGGGCAAACGCTCGAAGGAAAACGTCAACCTGACCACCGGCGGTGTGCGGGTCAACCTCGACCTGGGCAAAGCGCAGATCGGCCCGTCATGGCTGAGCCTGCGTGGCGGCCTGGCTTATACCCATGCAAGCGGCGACCTGCAACCCACCACTCAGGCCGCCTGGGACGGCGGCCGCGTGATGAGCATCAGCGGCGCGCCGTTGGATCGCCTCAGCACCCGACTGGAAGTGGGCGCCACCGCGCGCCTGAGCCGCGACAGCACCTTGGACTTCGGCTTCAGCCAACAGCGCGGTGAGCGCACACGCGACCAGAGCCTTACGGCGCAGTACAGCTTGCAGTTTTAGTCAGCAACGGCGGGGGCGCCCTACCCCCGCCGATCCAACAGATTCACCACCAACCGATCAATCCAGCCCCACACCCGCTGCTTGACCCGCCGCCACAACGGCCGCGACTTCCATGCTTCCAGGCTCACGGCCTGGCTCTTGGCAAAATCGCGTTCGAAACTGCCGGCCACGGCCAGCGTCAATTGCGGGTCCAGCGCTTCCAGGTTGGCTTCCAGGTTGAAGCGCAAATTCCAGTGGTCGAAATTGCACGAGCCGATGCTCACCCAATCGTCCACCAGCACCATTTTCAGGTGCAGGAAGCACGGCTGGTATTCGAAAATCTGCACACCGGCGCGCAACAAACGCGGGTAATAACGGTGCCCGGCGTAGCGCACGGAGGGATGATCGGTGCGCGGGCCGGTGAGCAGCAAACGCACATCCACCCCACGCCCGGCCGCGCGGCGCAAGGCACGGCGCACACTCCAGGTCGGCAGAAAATACGGCGTGGCCAGCCAGATTCTTTGCTGGCCGCTGTTCAAGGCGCGGATCAGCGACTGCAGGATATCGCGGTGCTGACGCGCGTCGGCATAGGCGACGCGCCCCAGGCCTGGCCCGGTGGCCGGCACCTTGGGCAGGCGCGGCAAACCAAAATGGGTAGCGGGCTTCCATTCACGGCGAGCGGCATTGGCGTGCCATTGCCGCTCGAACAGCGCTTGCCAGTCCAGCACCAACGGGCCGCTGATTTGCACCATCACTTCATGCCATTCGGCCGTGTCTTGCCCTGGCGTCCAGAATTCATCGGTCACGCCGGTGCCGCCGACCACGGCAATGCTCTGGTCAATCAGCAACAGCTTGCGGTGGTCGCGGTACAGATTGCGCATCCAGCGCCGCCAGCTCAGGCGATTGTAGAACCGCAGCTCCACACCCGCGTCAGTCAGGCGCTTACGCAAACTCAGGGTAAACGCCAGGCTGCCGTAATCATCAAACAAACAGCGCACCCGCACGCCGCGCTCGGCTGCGAGTACCAGCGCCTGGACCATGGCGTCGGCGCAGGCGCCGGCTTCCACCAGGTACAACTCCAACTCGACTTGCCGCTCAGCGCGGGCAATGCCCGCCAGCATCTGCGGAAAGAAACGCGGGCCGTCGATCAGCAACTCGAAACGGTTGGCGCTGCGCCACGGGAAGACTGCGCCGCTCACGTCAGCGCGCCGTAAAAATCAGTACCGCACCCACCGGCACCGACAAACTGATCGACTTGAGCCCCGCCGCTTTGCGCAAGGTGGCCACGCCTGGCGCCAGGTCAAAATCTTCGGCATGCAACACCACCGGCTCCAGGGTCACCACCTGAAAGCGCCGGTCATCCAGGCGCGTGGCCAGCAGTTCGGCGCTGTAGGTCTGAGTCTTGCCGTGCAACGTCACACTCAACGGCAGGCGCAATTCCAGCTGCGCGCCGGGGGCCAGATCGTTGATGGGTTGCAGGTTGATCTGCGCAGTGATGAGCGCTTCGGGGAAGGTCTTGATCTCGAACAGGTCATTGCGCATGCGCTCATCGCGCAGCGGGATGCCGCTGTTGATCGACTCCACCTCCACGTCCAACTGGGCCGCGCCCTGGCTGTCGACCTTGCCGTGCAGCACCAGGAAACGCTGTACTTCCGCGACCTCGGTGTTTTTGGTGGTGACGAACGACAGGCGTGAGGATTCGTTATCCAGATACCAGTCGGCATGGGCAGGCAGAGCTGCAGCCGTCAGCAGCGTGAAGGCCAGGGGTTTGACGTTGAACATAAAGACTCGTGAGGCAAAAAACCTGGACGAACCTTAACTGTGCCGGGTGCCGGGCGCAATGTAACTGACAAAGCCGATCAAGGTGGGAGCTGGCTTGCCTGCGATAGCGACAGGTCCGTCAACATTTCTGTCGCCTGTGCCGCCGTCTTCGCAGGCACGCCAGCTCTCACAGGGAATTTGGCGTGTGTCAGGGATTCAGGCGGCAGCCTTGGCGATCACCCATCCAGCGCGCCGTATGCGTGCGCCCCAACCCACTGGCCGTCACTTCACTGCGCTCCGGGTTGTCGTTGAACGCGCTGGTCGGCACGTACTGCTTCACATACCCCAGGCAATACTCGGCCGGATAGTTCTGCACATACCGGCACGAGCAATATTCCTTGGCGGTGTACGCCGCGATGATGTCGGGGAAGGCTTGCAGGTTGACGCGCTCATGCCAGACCCAGCCCAGCAACGCGAGCAACAGCAGTAGAAACAGGCTGATGAACGGGTGACGACGAATCATGGTTGCACCGCCGCGAGCACGCGTTTGAGCAGGTCGTTGTGGCGGTAGCTGCCGTCGCGGTCATCGCCGTAGCGCACGATCACCAGGTGTTCATCGGGCATCACAAACAGCGCCTGGCCCCAGTGGCCGAGGGCGGCGAAGGTGTCGGCCGGAGCGTCGGGCCACGGGCGGGGCGCGCCTTGTACTTCGCGGTTCAGCCACCACTGGCCGCCGGGTACGGCTTCGTCCTGGCCGGCTTTGTAGTTGTCGAAGGGTTGGCGGTTGAAGGCGACCCACTCTTCAGGCAGCAATTGCTGCGCGCCCCAGCGCCCATCGCGCGCCATCAGCAGGCCAATGCGCGCCAGGTCGCGGGCGGTGAGGTAGGCGTAGGAGGACGCGACGAAGGTTTCGTCGGCGTCGGTTTCCCAGGTGGCGTTGTGAATGCCCAGCGGCTTGAACAGCGCGTCCCACGGGTAATTCATATAGGCCTTGTGGCCGAGCATGCCTTTGAGGGTGGCGGAGAGGATGTTGCTGTCGCCGCTGGAGTAACGGAAGGCTTGGCCCGGTGCCGCTGCGGCCTCGGTGTCGGCGGCGAACTCGGCCATGTCGGCGCGGCCACGGGTGTAGAGCATCGCCACCACCGAGGATTTCAACGGCGCGTATTCGTAATCTTCCTGCCAGTCCAGGCCCGAGGCCCAGTGCAGCAGGTCGGCCATCGTCACCTTGGGGTGCTGCTTCATCGGCGGGTAAAAGCGTGCGGCGGGGTCGCTAAGTTTGAAGCGATTTTCGCCATAGGCCACGCCGAGCACGGTGGCCATCAGGCTTTTGCTGATCGACCAGGTCAGGTGCGGCGTGCTCGCGGTAGTGGCGGCGGCGTAGCGTTCGTAGATGACTTCGCCGTCACGGATCACCAGCAGCGCGTCGGTGCGAATGCCTTGGCGGGTGGCGTCGTCACGGGTTGGGAACGCATAGGCAGTCAGAGCATCGACAGCGGGGCCGGCGAGCGCTGTGCCCTGGGCCCAGTCCTTGTCAGGCCAGGTGTCGGCGTGGGCGGCAACGGTGACGAACAGCAGGGCAACGCACAACAAGCCTCGGACCATGGACGCGAACTCAAGGGGGGCATTCAAGCCCGCGAGCCTAGCCCAGGCGCATGACAGATTGGCGACATCAACGGCTGTCATCTAAGCGTCACCGTAACTTCATGGCGCTGACACCGAGCCTACATAGCCTGAGTTTGGACAAACAAGTCGACCGGCCGGAACGTGGCTGGCACTCGGAGATTCGCCATGACTCAGATCGCCCGCATCAGCGACACCGGCAATGAACGCCGCCTGCAAGCCGAACGCCTGATTGGCGCCAAGGCGTTGCAGGAAGCCCAGGCCCTGCGGTTCAACGTGTTCAGCGGCGAGTTCAACGCCAAGCTGAAAGGCGCGGAACTGGGTCTGGACATGGATGACTATGATGTTCACTGCAGCCACATCGGCGTGCGGGATTTGAACAGCGGTCGATTGGTCGCCACCACCCGTTTTCTCGACCACCAGGCCGCCAGCACCCTGGGCCGGTTCTACAGCGAAGAAGAATTCAGCCTGCACGGCTTGCTGCACCTGCAAGGCCCGATCCTGGAAATCGGTCGCACCTGTGTCGACCCGGCCTACCGCAACGGCGGCACCATTGCCGTGTTGTGGGGCGAGTTGGCGGAAGTCTTGAACCAGGGCGGCTACAGCTACTTGATGGGCTGCGCGAGCATCCCGATGCACGACGGCGGCATCCAGGCCCACGCGATCATGCAGCGCCTGCGCGAACGCTACCTGTGCAACGAACACCTGCGCGCCGAGCCGAAAAAGCCACTGCCGGCACTGGACCTGCCGTCCAACGTGATCGCCGAAATGCCGCCACTGCTCAAAGCCTACATGCGCCTGGGTGCGAAGATCTGCGGGGAGCCGTGCTGGGATGAAGATTTCCAGGTGGCCGACGTGTTCATCCTGCTCAAGCGTGACGAGCTGTGCCCACGTTACGCCCGCCACTTCAAGGCGGCCATGTGATGGCCCGCCTTCGCGTGTACGGGCGCATCGCCCGGGTGCTGCTGGTGGTCGCACTGGGGCTGAGCATGGCCAGCGTGTTTGGCGTGTTCGAGCGTTTGGGCGTGGCCAACTCGATGGTGCGCCGCCAGCGCTGGTCGCGATTCTTTATGGCGCGGCTGACCCATGCCCTGCCCTTTCGCGTGACGGTGCACGGTGAGTTGCCGAAAACGCCGATGCTGTGGGTGAGCAATCACGTGTCCTGGACCGATATCCCACTGCTGGGCGCTGTGGCGCCGATGTCCTTTCTGTCCAAGGCCGAAGTGCGCACCTGGCCGGTGGCCGGCTGGTTGGCGGCCAAAGCCGGCAGCTTGTTTATCCGCCGGGGTTCGGGCGACAGCCAATTGATCCGCAAGCAGATGACCCGTCACCTGGCGCAACAGCACCCGCTGCTGATGTTCCCCGAAGGCACTACGACCGACGGGCGCAGCCTGCGCACTTTCCACGGGCGGTTGCTGGCCAGTGCGATTGAAGCCGATGTGTCGCTGCAACCGGTGGCCATTCGTTATCTGCGTGATGGGCAAGTGGACCCGCTGGCACCGTTTATTGGTGACGACGATTTGCTCTCGCACCTGATGCGCCTGTTTTCCAACGACCAGGGCGATGTCGAGATTCATGTGCTGCAGCCGATTGCATGTGCTGGGCAGGAACGCGCAGCGCTGGCATTCCAGGCGCAGCAGGCGGTGCAGAAGGCGTTGTTTGGGCCGTTGCCGGAGGCAGAACACGTGGTTGCTCGACCTGCTTTTGCTGCCTAAAGCGGGCACGGTCAACCATGTGGGAGCGGGCTTGCTCGCGAATGCGGTCTGTCAGCAACAAATATGCTGACGGATACACCGTATTCGCGAGCAAGCCCGCTCCCACATTTAGAGTTCACTGATCAGATGGGCTCGTGCAAATTCCTGCAACTCGGGGTAGAACACCCGGAAGTCCTCACTCAACGGCTCATACAACACCCGCAACTCCTGCATGGCATGCCTCAATTCCTCGGGCTGGGTCAGACGCCGCGAGATCCCGCGCAACACCTGTTCCATCACCGCGAACTCGCGGTACGAACCCAACCAATCATCCGCCGCCATATAGGGTGCGATCTGCGCCAGTCGTCCCGGCAACTGCGGCTCGGCCGCCAGCACGCGGTACACCTGCGCCGTGAAGCGCTCCAGCGGCTGGTCAGCATACAGCGCCCAGTCCCGCGCCAGGCAGTGATCGAAAAACACATCCAGGACAATCCCGGCGTAGCGCTTGCGGGTCAGGCTGAAGCGTGACAACGCCTCGCCTACCAAGGGGTGGCTGTCGGTGAAGCGATCGATGGAGCGATGCAACTGGATCGCCGCCTCGATTTGCGGGCTGAACTGGCCCTGCAGGCGGCCTTTAACGAAGTCGCCATAGAGGCTGCCCAGCAATTGCGCAGGAAGTTGGCCGCCCAGGTGCAGATGTGCGAGATAATTCATGGCGCGCAGTCTACCACTGCCCTCCATGTATCGTTATAACCCGATATACCGAAATAGCCGGTCTTAAGACCAAAAGCATATTGGTGTATCGGGATGTAACGATTTAAAGTTCGCCTCATCGCGATATAACGTTTTACGAAAACGAGCCTCCGCCATGTCCATCGACCTCGACGAAATAATAAAAGCCCTGGCGCACCCAGTACGACGAGACATCCTCACCTGGCTGAAAGACCCGAAAGTGCAGTTCCCCGAGCAATTGCACAACCACGAATACGGCATCTGCGCCGGGCAGATCGACCAGCGCTGCGGCTTGTCCCAGTCGACCGTGTCGGCCCACCTGGCAACCTTGCAACGGGCGGGTTTGATCAGCAGCCAGAAGGCCGGGCAGTGGCACTTTTTCAGACGTAATGAGGAAGTGATCCAAGCCTTTCTCACGGCGCTTATTACAGAACTCAGCGCACCGGCGCTGTAACAAGGAAACGCAAATGCCCCTCTCGCTACTCATACTGGCCCTGAGCGCCTTCGCCATCGGCACCACCGAGTTCGTCATCATGGGCTTGTTGCCCGATGTGGCGGCGGACCTTGGCGTGTCGATTCCCGGCGCCGGCTGGCTGGTCACCGGCTACGCCTTGGGCGTGGCCATCGGCGCACCCTTCATGGCACTGGCCACCGCCAAGCTGCCGCGCAAGGCTGCCCTGGTCGCGTTGATGGGCATCTTTATCATTGGCAACCTGCTCTGCGCCCTGGCCAGTGACTACAACGTGCTGATGTTTGCCCGTGTGGTCACCGCGCTGTGCCACGGTGCGTTCTTTGGTATCGGTTCAGTGGTCGCCGCCAACCTGGTGCCGGCCAACAAGCGCGCTTCGGCAGTGGCCTTGATGTTCACCGGCTTGACCCTGGCCAATGTGCTCGGCGTGCCGCTGGGTACCGCGCTGGGCCAGGAAGCCGGCTGGCGCTCGACCTTCTGGGCCGTGACGGTGATCGGCGTTGTGGCGCTGATCGGCCTGATCCGCTTTCTGCCGGCCAAGCGTGACGAAGAAAAACTCGACATGCGCGCCGAACTGGCCGCCCTCAAAGGTGCCGGTATCTGGTTGTCGCTGACCATGACCGCGCTGTTCGCCGCCTCCATGTTCACCCTCTTCACCTACGTCGCGCCGCTGCTGGGCGACGTCACCGGCGTGTCGCCCAAAGGCGTGACCTGGACCCTGCTGCTGATCGGCCTGGGCCTCACCGTGGGCAACATCATCGGCGGCAAGCTGGCGGACAAACGCCTGGCGGCCACCTTGATCGGTGTGTTCATCAGCATGGCGGTGGTGTCCACGGTACTGACCTGGACCAGCGTCGCGGTGATCCCGACCGAGATCACCCTGTTCCTATGGGCCACCGCCTCGTTCGCCGCCGTGCCGGCGCTGCAGATCAACGTGGTGACTTTCGGCAAGGCCGCACCGAACCTGGTGTCCACCCTGAATATCGGCGCCTTCAACATCGGCAACGCCCTCGGCGCCTGGGTCGGCGGCAGTGTGATTGCCCACGGTTTCGGCCTGACCAGCGTGCCGTTGGCGGCTGCGGCCCTGGCGATCCTGGCCCTGCTGGTGACCCTGATTACTTTCCGTCAGAGCGGCGATGCCGACCTGGCCCCTGCGACCAACTGATCAATCCACTTAAAGAGAAGGGTGTTATCCCATGACGACTATTTTCGATCCGATCAAACTGGGCGACCTGCAATTGTCCAACCGCATCATCATGGCGCCGCTGACCCGCTGCCGTGCCGATGAAGGCCGCGTACCCAACGCGCTGATGGCCGAGTACTACGTGCAACGCGCGTCTGCCGGGCTGATCCTCAGCGAAGCCACCTCCGTGACGCCGCTGGGCGTGGGCTACCCGGACACCCCGGGCATCTGGTCCAACGACCAGGTACGCGGCTGGGCCAATGTGACCAAGGCCGTGCACGGCGCGGGCGGCAAGATCTTCCTGCAACTGTGGCATGTCGGCCGCATCTCCCACGAGTCGTACCTGAACGGCGAAACCCCGGTGGCACCGAGCGCGATCCAGCCCAAGGGCCACGTTAGCCTGGTGCGTCCGCTGGCCGACTACCCGACGCCACGCGCGCTGGAAACCGCTGAAATCGCCGATATCGTCGACGCTTACCGCGTCGGCGCCGAAAACGCCAAGGCCGCAGGCTTTGACGGCGTGGAAATCCACGGCGCCAACGGTTACCTGCTCGACCAATTCCTGCAAAGCAGCACCAACCAGCGCACCGACAACTACGGCGGCTCGTTGGAAAACCGTGCGCGCCTGCTGCTGGAAGTGACTGACGCCGCCATCGACGTCTGGGGCGCCGGCCGCGTGGGTGTGCACCTGGCACCGCGTGCCGACTCCCATGACATGGGCGACGACAACCTGGCCGAAACCTTCACCTACGTCGCCAGTGAACTGGGCAAGCGTGGCATCGCGTTCATCTGCTCGCGCGAAAAAGAAGCCGGCGACAGCCTCGGTCCACAACTGAAAAAAGCCTTCGGTGGCCCGTACATCGCCAACGAACGCTTCACCAAGGACAGCGCCAACGCCTGGCTGGCCTCGGGCAAGGCAGACGCGGTGGCCTTCGGCGTACCGTTTATTGCCAACCCGGACCTGCCGGCCCGCCTGAAGGCCGACGCGCCGCTGAACGAAGCGCACCCGGAAACCTTCTACGCCAAAGGCCCGGTCGGCTACATCGACTACCCAACCCTGGCGCTTTGATCGTCTGAAACGCAAAAAGCCCCGGTTCGCAGGAACCGGGGCTTTTTACTGAGTTTTGTAATACACCTGAGATCTAGTGTGGGAGCGGGCTTGCTCGCGAATACGGGCCATCAGTTAAATATGCTTTGACTGATCCACCGCTTTCGCGAGCAAGCCCGCTCCCACATTTGGGAACGATCACACAACGGCTGGGAAACATTCCTTCACAGGCTTGCAACAATATTGCTACAAAATACTTAGGCGGCTACCTATCAACCGGCCGCCAGCCCGTATATAAAGTCACCCCACCCTTCAGGCGCAAGGACGATTGACTGTCTCTCGTCTTTACTGTTGACACAACTGGACGCAATTACGCATTTTGTCTTAATTGCGCAGGCTGGGGCTCAGGCGCAGCATGTCCAGCCCTGCATCAACCCAGCGCTCAGCCTCTTGATGCAATTGAAAGCTGTCGGGCACCAGAAGCCATTGGCCGATCAGCCCATTGATGTAGGCATGCATGCACACCGCACCACGGGTGGTGTCGAGATTTTCCGGAAGCTGCCCGCGATGGACCGCGTTACGCAATGTCAGGCCGATACGCAGGTTGCATTCCAGGCTATGGGTCTGGCGCTGGCGACGCATGTCACACATTTCATCGGTGAACTCGCACTTATGAAACAAAATCTCATTGATGCGCCGGGTTTTCGGGTCCAGGGCCACCTGATGAAACAAATGAATCAGCAGCTTGCGCATACAGCCAAGCGGGTCGACTTCATCTTCGCTTTCACTCGCCCGGGCCAGTTCGTCCAGGGGTTCGTGCAGCGTGTCCAGCAATGCCTGGAGCAAATCGGACTTGTTGCTGAAATGCCAGTAGATGGCACCGCGCGTCACACCGGCCAGCGCCGCGATGTCCGCCAGCGTCGTGCGCGCAACGCCGCGCTCATAAAAGGCCTGTTCAGCGGCTTCGAGAATCTGGCTGCGCGTTTCCTGAGCTTCCTCTTTGGTGCGACGAACCATGGCAGTAAAACCTCAATCAGAACACTTGGGACTATCGGTAACGCAGCTTTAATAGGCGGTAACGATCATCTGAATAATTGTGGGACGACACCGTCATGGGCGCCGAACGTACTAAAATCGAGGCTTTTGGACATGCTTTGTCAACATTCCGCGAAGCCTGTCAAGAGTTTACAAACAACCATGAACGTAAGTATATTGCGTAGCAAGCTACTTATCTACTCACAGCTTGTTTTTTACCCTTCCACACTTCTTGTGCGCATTCTGCGCGCCTGACCCGAGGATCTTCATGCAACTTAAGCCAGCTGTTACCGCTCTGGTCACTGCCGTCGCCCTGGCATCGCTGCTCAGCGGATGTAAAAAGGAAGAAGCGGCTCCGCCCGCTCAAACCCCTCAGGTCGGCGTGGTCACCATTCAACCGCAAGCCTTTACCCTGACCTCCGAATTGCCGGGGCGTACCACCGCCTTCCGCATTGCGGAAGTTCGGCCTCAGGTCAACGGCATCATTCTCAAGCGCCTGTTCAAGGAAGGCGCCGACGTGAAGGAAGGGCAACAGCTCTACCAGATCGACCCGTCGGTGTATGACGCGACCCTGAAAAGCGCACAAGCCAGCCTGACCCAGACCAAGTCCATCACCGACCGCTACAAGCAGTTGGTCGATGAGCAAGCCGTCAGCCGCCAGGAATACGACACGGCCGTCGCCAACCGCATGACTGCCGAAGCAAACGTTCAAACCGCCCAGATCAACGTGCGCTACACCAAAGTGTTCGCGCCGATCTCCGGGCGTATTGGCCGTTCTTCGGTCACCGAAGGCGCACTGGTCAGCAATGGCCAGGCCGATGCCATGGCCGTCATCCAGCAACTGGACCCGATCTACGTCGACGTCACGCAGTCTTCGGCTGAAATGCTGAAACTGCGCCGTGACCTGGAAAGCGGCCAGCTGGAAAAAGCCGGCGATAATGCCGCCAAGGTAAAACTGACCCTGGAAGATGGCAGCGCCTATGGCCAGGACGGCAAGTTGGAATTCTCTGAAGTGTCGGTCGACCAGACCACCGGTTCCGTGACCCTGCGCGCCGTGTTCCCGAACCCTGATCACACCCTGCTGCCGGGCATGTTCGTCCACGCCCAGCTGCAAGCCGGTGTGAACAGCAAGGCCATTCTGGCCCCACAGCAAGGCGTGACCCGTGACCTCAAGGGCATCCCGACTGCGCTGATCGTGAACAAGGACAACAAGGTCGAGCAACGTCAGCTGGTCGCCAACCGTACTGCCGGCGCCTACTGGCTGGTGGAAAAAGGCCTGGACGCCGGTGACCGCGTGATCACCGAAGGCCTGCAATTCATCAAGCCGGGCATCGAAGTCAAGGTCAAGGACGCAGACAACGCCAAACCCGCCGGCACTGCCGCAGCGCCTGCTGCCGATGCTGGTAAAGGGGAGTAATCCATGTCGAAATTTTTTATCGACCGTCCCATTTTCGCCTGGGTAATTGCCCTGGTGATCATGCTGGTCGGGGCACTGTCGATCCTGAAGTTGCCCATCAACCAATACCCGGCCATTGCGCCGACCGCCATCGACATCCAGGTGACCTACCCAGGCGCGTCCGCACAAACCGTGCAGGACACCGTGGTGCAGGTCATCGAGCAACAGCTCAACGGTATCGACAACCTGCGTTATGTCGCCTCGGACAGTAACTCCGACGGCAGCATGACCATCACCGCGACGTTCAACCAGGGTACCAACCCGGACATCGCCCAGGTTCAGGTGCAGAACAAGCTGAACCTGGCGACCCCACTGCTGCCGCAAGAAGTGCAGCAGCAGGGTATCCGCGTGACCAAGTCGGTGAAGAACTTCCTGATGGTGATTGGTCTGGTGTCGGAAGACGGCAGCATGACCAAGGACGACTTGTCCAACTACATCGTGTCGAACATCCAGGACCCGATCTCCCGTACCGCCGGTGTGGGTGACTTCCAGGTGTTCGGTTCGCAGTACGCCATGCGTATCTGGCTCGACCCGGCCAAGTTGAACAACTACCAGCTGACGCCGGTGGATGTCAGCAACGCCATTCAGGCGCAGAACGTCCAGGTGGCCACCGGTCAATTGGGCGGCCTGCCTGCCCTGCCCGGCACTCAGCTGAACGCCACCATCATCGGCAAGACACGTCTGCAATCGGCCGAAGAGTTCGGCAAGATCCTGATGAAGGTCAATGCCGACGGCTCGCAAGTTCGCCTGGGTGACGTTGCCCGTATCGAACTGGGTGGCCAGAACTACAGCATCAGCGCGCAGTTCAACGGCAAGCCGGCCTCGGGTATGGCGCTCAAACTGGCCGCCGGTGCCAACGCACTGGACACCGCCAAGGCGATCCGTGCCACGGTTGCGTCCCTGGAACCGTTCTTCCCGCCTGGCATGAAGGCGGTGGTGCCGTATGACACCACGCCGGTTGTGACCGAATCGATTTCCGGTGTGGTTCACACCCTGGTCGAAGCGATCGTGCTGGTGTTCCTGGTGATGTTCCTGTTCCTGCAGAACTTCCGCGCCACCATCATCACCACCATGACCGTACCGGTGGTATTGCTGGGCACCTTCGGGATCCTCGCAGCGTTCGGTTTTACCATCAACACCCTGACCATGTTCGGCATGATCCTGGCCATCGGCTTGCTGGTGGACGACGCCATCGTTGTGGTGGAAAACGTCGAGCGGGTAATGGCCGAGGAACACCTGTCGCCCAAGGAGGCGACGATCAAGTCCATGGGCCAGATCCAGGGCGCCCTGGTCGGTATCGCGCTGGTACTGTCGGCGGTACTGCTGCCAATGGCGTTCTTCGGCGGCTCCACCGGTGTGATCTACCGGCAGTTCTCCATCACGATTGTTTCGGCGATGGCGTTGTCGGTACTGGTTGCGCTGATCTTCACCCCGGCCTTGTGCGCCACCATGCTCAAGCCGATCGATCCGGAAAAGCACGGCCAACCCAAGCGTGGTTTCTTCGGCTGGTTCAACCGCACCTTCGACCGTGGCGTACTGAGCTACGAGCGCGGCGTGGGCAACATGATCAAGCACAAGCTCCCGGCATTCCTGGTGTATGCGCTGATCCTGGCCGGCATGATCTGGATGTTCACCCGCATTCCAAGCGCGTTCCTGCCCGACGAAGACCAGGGTGTGATCTTTGCCCAGGTGCAGACGCCGGTTGGCTCTTCGGCCGAACGCACGCAAAAAGTCATCGACGATATGCGCGCCTACTTGCTCAACAACAAGGAAGGCGAGCCAGGCGAAGGCAAAGGCGTTCAATCGGTGTTCACCGTGAACGGCTTCAACTTTGCCGGTCGTGGCCAGAGCTCTGGCCTGGCGTTCGTCATGCTCAAGTCGTGGGACGAGCGTGACTCATCCACGTCGGTGTTCGAGATTGCCAAGCGCGCCCAAGGCTACTTCTCGCAGACGTTCAAGGACGCCATGGTGTATGCCGTCGTTCCACCGTCTGTACTGGAGCTGGGTAACGCCACCGGTTTCGACGTGTTCCTGCAAGACCAGGGCGGCGTTGGCCACCAGAAGCTGATGGATGCGCGCAACCAGTTCCTGGGTGCGGCGGCACAAAGCAAGATCCTGGCGGGCGTGCGCCCCAACGGCGTGAACGACGAGCCGCAGTACGAGCTGTCGGTCGACGACGAAAAAGCCAGCGCCCAAGGCATCAGCCTGTCGGACATCCAGCAGACCCTGGCCATTGCCCTGGGGGGTAGCTACATCAACGACTTCATCGACCGTGGTCGTGTGAAGAAAGTGTATGTGCAGGGTGACGCGGCCAGCCGCATGTCTCCGGAAGACCTGGATAAGTGGTACGTGCGCAGCACCTCCGGGAAGATGGTGCCACTGTCGGCCATCTCGTCGGGCAAGTGGATCTACGGTTCGCCGAAGCTCTCGCGCTACAACGGTGTAGCGGCAATGGAAATCCTCGGGACTCCAGCGCCTGGCTACAGTACCGGTGACGCGATGGCGGAAGTCGAGCGCATCGCCAAGGATCTGCCGTCCGGTATCGGTTACTCGTGGACCGGCCTGTCGTATGAAGAACGTCTGTCCGGCTCCCAGGCACCTGCGCTGTACGCCCTGTCGCTGCTGGTGGTGTTCCTCTGTCTGGCAGCGCTGTACGAAAGCTGGTCGATTCCAATCGCGGTGATCCTGGTGGTGCCACTGGGTGTGATCGGTGCATTGATCGCCACCAGTCTGCGCGGCCTGTCCAACGACGTGTTCTTCCAGGTGGGCTTGCTGGTGACGGTGGGTCTGGCAGCGAAAAACGCCATCCTGATCGTGGAATTCGCCAAAGAGCTTCACGAGCAGGGCAAAGGTATTGTCGAGTCGGCCATCGAAGCCTCTCGTATGCGTCTGCGCCCGATCATCATGACGTCCATGGCGTTCATGCTCGGCGTATTGCCGCTGGCCATCTCCTCGGGCGCAGGCTCAGGCAGCCAGCACGCGATCGGTACCGGCGTAATTGGCGGTATGATCACCGCCACCGTCCTGGCGATCTTCTGGGTGCCACTGTTCTTTGCAACCGTGTCGTCTGCTGGCGAGCGCAACAAAAAGAAGGACACTACTGAAACTCCTAAAGAGGCTGGCCAATGAGCAAGTCGCTACTTTCCCTAGCTGTCACGGCATTCGTGCTCAGTGGCTGCTCGCTGATACCTGACTACCAGCGCCCTGAAGCGCCGGTCGCAGCGCAGTACCCGCAGGGGCCGGCGTATTCGTCGGCCCAGGCGCCGGGCCAGGCCGCTGCCGAGCAGGGCTGGAAGCAGTTTTTCCATGACCCGGCCCTGCAGCAGCTGATCCAGACCGCGCTGGTCAACAACCGTGACCTGCGTGTCGCGGCCCTGAACATCGATGCCTATGCGGCGCAGTACCAGATCCAGCGCGCCGACCTGTTCCCGGCCATCTCGGCCACTGGCAGCGGCAGCCGCACACGCACCCCGGCCAAGTTGTCGCAGACCGGCGAAGCGGGCATCACCAGCCAGTACTCGGCAGGCCTCGGCATCAGCTCGTATGAACTGGACCTGTTCGGTCGCGTGCGCAGCCTCAGCGAAGAAGCACTGCAGAAGTACTTCGCCACTGAAGAAGCGCGGCGCAGCACCCAGATCAGCCTGGTGGCCAATGTGGCCAACGCCTACCTGACCTGGCAGGCCGACAAGGAACTGCTCAAGCTGACCCAGGACACCCTCGGTGCCTTCGAGCAGAGCTACAAGCTGACCTCGCGCAGCAACGAAGTCGGCGTGGCCTCGGCCCTCGACCTCAGCCAGGCGCGCACCTCGGTGGAAAACGCGCGTGTGCAACTGGCGCGCTATACACGCCAGGTGGCCCAGGACGAAAACAGCCTGACCCTGCTGCTCGGCACCGGTCTGCCGGCCAATATCGCCAGCAAGCCGCTGTCGGATGACCTGCTCAGCGAAGTGCCAGCCGGGTTGCCATCGGACCTGCTGCAACGTCGTCCCGACATTGTGCAGGCCGAGTACAACCTCAAGGCCGCCAACGCCAACATCGGCGCAGCGCGTGCAGCGTTCTTCCCGAGCATCAGCCTCACCGCCAGTGCCGGTACTGCCAGCCCAACTTTGGGCGGCCTGTTCAAAGGCGGTTCGGGCACCTGGTCGTTTGCGCCGCAGATCAACATCCCGATCTTCAACGCCGGTAGCCTGCGCGCAAGCCTGGACTACTCGAAGATCCAGAAAGAGATCAACGTGGCCAACTACGAGAAGGCCGTCCAGACCGGCTTCCAGGAAGTCTCCGACGGCCTCGCCGCGCGCGCGACTTACAAGCAGCAACTGGACGCCCAGCGTGGCTTCGTCGCGGCCAACCAGGATTACTACCGCCTGGCCGAGCGTCGCTACCGCATTGGTGTCGACAGCAACCTGACGTTCCTCGACGCCCAGCGCCAACTGTTCAGTGCCCAGCAATCGCTGATCACCGACCGTCTGGCGCAGCTCAACAGCGAGGTCAACCTGTACAAGGCCCTCGGTGGTGGCTGGAACGAGCAGACCGCGAAGAACGAGCCTGTGAAAGAAGAAGCACCGGCACTGAAGTTGTTCTAATCGTGCTGCTGTAAATAAAACCGCTTCCCTTACCGGAAGCGGTTTTTTTTGCCGCTTCATTAAGCACCGTGAATCAAAGGTGGGAGCTGGCTTGCCTGCGATAGCGGTGTGTCAGCCACACCTGTACTGACTGACCCGCCGCTATCGCAGGCAAGCCAGCTCCCACAGAAAAGCAAAACAGAAGCGGTGTGCCAGTCGACCTAAAGGGGGAGCTGAACTCGGTTAAATTGTGGGAGCGGGCTTGCTCGCGAAGGCGGTGGGTCAGTTAAAAATGAGCTGACTGACACACCGCATTCGCGAGCAAGCCCGCTCCCACATTTGGACCTCATCACCTCAGGAGGTCCTCTACTGCTTTGTTTTTGCTGTGCTTTTACCTCTGCCAACTCAAGCCCACTGTACTGTGCTTTTTATTTTGATCTGGCAGGCCCCGCGCATTCCCGACCCCACACGGCGACCCGCATCAAGTCTCGCACCTTGCTTTCTGCGGAACCTTTCAGGGTAAAATTGGTTACAGATTCTTACAGACCACAAAGGGAGCTTGTCGTAATGATCGTAGGAATCGACCTGGGCACAACCAACAGCCTGGCCGCTGTCTGGCGCGGTGACGCTGCCGAAATGGTGCCCAATGCCCTTGGCCAGTTGCTGACCCCGAGTGTGGTCGGCCTGGATGACCAAGGCCGCATCCTGGTGGGCCAAGCCGCCAAGGAACGCCTGCACACCCACCCGCACCTGACCACCTCGCTGTTCAAGCGCTACATGGGCAGTGCCACCGAAGTGCGCCTGGGCGACCGTTCGTTCCGCCCCGAAGAACTCTCGGCGCTGGTGCTCAAAAGCCTGAAAGAAGACATCGAGCGCACCTACGGCCAAAGCGTCACTGAAGCCGTGATCAGCGTGCCCGCCTACTTCAGCGACGGCCAGCGCAAGGCCACGCGCATCGCCGGTGAACTGGCCGGGCTCAACGTTGAAAAACTCATCAACGAACCCACCGCCGCGGCCCTGGCTTACGGCCTGCACCAGCGTGACAAGGAAACCTCGTTCCTGGTGTTCGACCTCGGCGGCGGCACCTTCGACGTGTCGATCATCGAGCTGTTCGACGGCGTGATGGAAGTGCGCGCCAGCGCCGGCGACAACTTCCTGGGCGGCGAAGATTTCGACACCTTATTGCTCGAACACTTTGTCGACAGCCAGCGCAACGCCCAGGGCTTCCCGCCCACCAGCACCGTGCTGCAAGCCCTGCGCCGCGAAGCCGAGCGCGTGCGCAAAGCCTTGGGCCAGGACGACAGCGCCGAGTTCGCCCTGCGCGTTGACGGCCAGCAATGGGTCACAACCATCACCCAGGCTGAACTCGCCAAGCTCTACACGCCCTTGCTGGAACGCCTGCGCGCGCCGATTGAGCGCGCCCTGCGTGACGCACGGATTCGGGTCGGCGATCTGGATGAAATCCTGCTGGTCGGCGGCACCACGCGCATGCCGCTGGTGCGCAAACTGGCCGCCGGCTTGTTCGGACGCTTCCCGTCCATCAGCCTCGATCCGGACCAGGTGGTCGCTCACGGCGCGGCGATTCAGGCAGCGCTCAAGGCCCGTTCGGCAGCGCTGGAAGAGATTGTGCTGACCGACGTCTGCCCCTACACCCTGGGCATCGAAACCTCGAACCAATATGGCGGCCATATCGAAAGCGGGCATTACCTGCCGCTGATCGAGCGCAACAGCAGCGTGCCGGTCAGCCGGGTCAAGAGTGTGGTCACCCTCCACGACGACCAGAGCCGCGTGCTGTTGAAAATCTACCAGGGCGAAAGCCGTCTGGTGAAAGACAACATCGAACTGGGCCAGCTGGAAATTCCCGTGCCCAAGCGCAAGGCCGGCGAGGTCTCGCTGGACGTGCGCTTCACCTACGACAACAACGGCTTGCTCGAAGCCCAGGTGAACATCCCGCTGACCGGCGAGCAGCACTCACTGGTGATCGAGAACAACCCGGGCGTGCTCAGCCCGCCGGAGATCCAGCAACGCCTGCAAGCCCTGGCGCTGTTGAAGATTCACCCGCGCGACCAGCAGGTCAATACCGTGCTGACCGCCCGCCTCGAACGGCTCTACCAGGAAAACCTCGGCGAGTTGCGCGAGCAGCTCGGGCACTGGGCCGCGCAGTTCCAGCAAGTGCTCGACACCCAGGACGAACGCCGCATCCGTGAAGCCCGCAGCGAACTCACCCGTCAACTAGAGCAACTCGACAACGGGTTCTGGCGCTGAGGGAGAACGACATGGACTGTTGGGCAGTGTTGCAACTGGCGGACGACGCCGACGAGCGCACCATCAAGCGCACTTACGCGCGGATGCTGAAAAGCTGCCGCCCGGACGATGACGCCGAGGGTTTCCAGCGCCTGCGCGAAGCCTATGAACAAGCGCTGCATATCGCGCGCTGGCGGGCCGAGCATGAGGTCGAAGTCATCGATGCACCCGTGGCCGAACTGGCCGACGGCAACCCGCATGAATACGCGGAGTTTGACGATACTCGCCCCGTCAGCCCTGCCCTGTTCGACCTGCCGCCCGAGCAGACGCGCGCGCAAGCGCTGATCAACGGGCTGGGCGCTCACACCCTCGATGAGCGCTGGGAACAGGCCCAGCATCAACTCTGCGCCGATGCGTTCCAGGCAGCTCTGCTGCGCCACTGTTTCGATGCCCCCGGTGAGCGTGCGGCAATTGCCGCCTGGGCGGTGCAGCACTTGGAATGGCTGACGCCCTGGCAGCGTGTGGCGATGAGCCCCTGGCAACATGAGGCGCTAAGCGGCGAACTGCTGCAGGCTTATCGCCAGGCGCTGCAGGAACAGCTGGAGCAAAAGGCCGAGCGCGAGTTCATCAACCAGCTCAAAACCTACAACCAGCAACCCTGGCTGCGCGTGTTCGACCTGCAACAACAATGGCAGCGCATCGTCCTGCAATTGCTCCACGACACCACGTGGAGCGTGCCGTTGTTTGAGCGCGTCTGCCAGGTCTTTGGCTGGGATGACCAGAAAGGCATGCACCCCGAGCCCGAGTGGATGTGGCGGGGCCTGGTTGAACGCTGCGAGCAGGAGAGTTTCTACGACACCCTGCTGGAAAAAGCCCAAAACGGCCCGCGCAACGCACCCGACACCTTGCCCGCACGCGTGCTGCTGACGCGGATGCCGACCGCCGAACAGCACCGTTTGATGTCCCAGTTTGGGGATGACCAGTGGAACGCGTGCCAGCAACTGTCGCAAAAGTTTGCCTGGCGCTACCCGTCGTTACTGGAACGCCTGCCGCAACCCGATGTATTTTTTTGGCGAAAATTTTTGCCGCGCCCGGTCTCCGAACAAACCTGGGGCAGAGTGTGGGGCGGGCTGGCCATTGCTACGTGCGTGGCCTCCATTCACCTGAAAAAAGGGCCGGTGCCGCTCGAACTCTTCATGTTCATGTTGATGACCTTCCTGCCGACCGTCGTCGCCATGCGCCTCACTCAAGGCTGGGCCGCCATCACCTCGCGTTTGCTCGTTGCCGACTTATGGCTGAGCGAGAGGCTGTTGCCCCAACGCTTCAACCCCCGCCAATACTGGTTGGTACTGCGCCACGGTATTCCGCAAGTGGGGATGCTGTTGATGTTCGGCTTTTTGCTCGGGCTGATGGGCATAGTGACGTACCTGGGCATGGTCCTGATCCACTTGTTCAGCCACCGGCGCATGGGCTCGGTCGACGAATCCTTCAATGCCAAATGGCCGTGGATCAGCGGCTTGCATTGGAGTTACTGGAGCCCCTGGCAACTGGTGTTCCTGGTGGTCATGGTGGTACTGGCGCTCGCGTGCCAGCTATACCTGCCAGCCTTCCCCTTGACCCGCCTGGTTGAATCTCGACTGTAACCGTCACAAGGGCGGGCAGCCCATGCAGGGATGCCCGTCAACTTGCGTTCGATCATCGCCCACAACCCGCCCTGCCCCACTTTCATCGCGCCCATACCGCCCCGCACCATGGCCGGCACCTGCATAACCCCAATAACAACAGGTCCAACACCATGAGCACTTTCCAACCGCGCCAGCTGTGGCTGGCGACCGCTGTCGCCAGTCTTGCCCTCCCCGTCGTCGCTGAAGAACACGGCTTTCTCGAAGACGCCAGCGCCAACCTCAACCTGCGCAATTTCTTCTTCAACCGCAATTACACCAACCCAACCAAAGCCCAGGGCGGCGCGCAGGAATGGACGCAAAGTTTCATTCTCGACGCCCGCTCCGGCTTCACCCAGGGCACGTTGGGTTTCGGCGTGGATGTGCTGGGCCTGTACTCACAAAAGCTCGATGGCGGGCGCGGCACCGGTGGCACCCAGCTGTTGCCGCTGGACCACGACGGCCGCCCGGCCGATAACTTCGGGCGCCTGGGAGTGGCGTTCAAAGCGCGGCTTTCCAAGACCGAATTGAAGGTCGGCGAGTGGATGCCGGTGCTGCCGATCCTGCGCTCCGACGATGGCCGTTCACTGCCGCAAACCCTGCGCGGCGGGCAGATCACCTCCAGGGAAATCGACGGCCTTACGCTTTACGGCGGTCAGTTCCGCGCCAACAGCCCACGCGATGACAGCAGCATGACGGACATGTCGATGTTCGGTAAAACCGCCTTCACCTCCGACCGCTTCAACTTCCAGGGCGGCGAATATGCGTTCAACGACAAACGCACCCAAATCGGTGTGTGGAATGCCCAGCTCAAGGACATCTACCGCCAGCAGTACGTCAACCTGATCCGCAGCCAGCCCGTGGGTGACTGGACCCTGGGCGCCAACCTCGGGTTCTTCTACGGCAAGGACGACGGCAGCGCCCGCGCCGGTGACCTGGACAACAAGACCTGGTCCGGCCTGTTTTCCGCGCGTCACGGCGGCAACACCTTCTACGTCGGCCTGCAAAAACTCACCGGCAACAGCGCGTGGATGCGCGTCAACGGTACCAGCGGCGGCACCCTGGCCAACGACAGCTATAACGCCAGCTACGACAACGCCCAGGAAAAGTCCTGGCAGGTGCGCCACGATTTCAACTTTGTCGTCCTCGGCCTGCCGGGCATGACCCTGATGAACCGCTATATCAGCGGCAGCAACGTGCACACAGGCGCCATCACCGACGGCAAGGAGTGGGGCCGTGAGAGCGAACTGGGCTACACCGTGCAAAGCGGCGCCCTCAAGGATTTGAACGTGCGTTGGCGCAACTCCAGCATGCGCCGCGACTACAGCAACAATGAGTTCGACGAGAACCGCTTGATCGTCAGTTACCCGATCAGCCTGCTGTAGGCGTTTGTCAGGGCGAATGGCAGCCGCGCCTTGATTGATCGCGGCTGTTTTTCAGCAAGTTGCCTCAATGGGAGCGGGAACGTTCACCGCCACTACCTCCACTGACCGCCACCGGCGCCTGCGCAACTCACGCGGGCGCCGCAATGGCGGCGAAGACCCGGCCCCCTTACGCGTGAAGACAGCCCGCCCCTTCAAGACAGGCGGCACGATTTACCGCTGCTGGCAGCCGCGCTCATGCTGTATCGTGCACGCGCCCATCACCCGGCATAGGGACTCAACGACACGGATGACCAGCTCTGAACCCAGGCCGCCATGAAATACCTGATTGTCATTCTGTCGATTCTGCTCAGCGGCTGCATCGGCGCGCCTATCGCGCTGACGCCGCAGACCGAGCAGCGCCTGCAAGCCCAGGCGCCGATCCGCTTCCTGCTGACCTTTGATGACGGCCCCAGCGCCTCGGGCTACAACAACCCCAGCCGCTCGGTGGTGGCTGACCTGGCGAATAACCCGGTGTTGCCGGGCATCAAGGCGGTGTTCTTCCTGCAGACCGAAGCCTCCCGCTCAGGCGGCAGCCCGCGGGGCCGCAAGACCATGGTGCGTGAGTACGCGGCGGGCCACGTGCTGGCCTTCCACACCGCCACCGGGTTTCACACCAACCACCGCTGGTTGAGCGACGCCGAGCTTGAAAGCACCCTCAGCCAGGGCGCGGCCGATATCGCCGCCATCACCGGCGCCTCACCCGCGCTGGTACGTCCGCCCTTCTGGAACTACGACAAGCGCACCTTCGCCGCCTACCAGCGCCACGGCATGCACGTATTGCTGACCGACCTGAGTGCCAATGACGGCAAGATCTGGGGCTTCAACGGCAGCCCACGGCGCCGAGCGAATTTGTATCGGCAGCTGTCGGTGGTGCGCGAGCGTATCGCGCTGGGCGAGTTACCGACAGTGGACGGCGTGATACCGGTGGTCGTGACCTTCCATGACATCAACCGCTACACCGCGCGGCACCTGCAGGAGTACCTGCAGATCCTGATGGACAGCGCTCGAATCAACGGCATGAAGACTGCGGCCGAACCGTTCTACACCGACCGCGCCACGCTGGAACGCGCGGCGCTGGCGCGCACGGTCAAGGATGTGAATGAAGGGGTGCACCTGCCGGGTGTGTGGAACTGGATATGGGATGCGGATTCCCACTGAAATCAATGTGGGAGCGGGCTTGCTCGCGAATGCGGTGGGTCAGTCCATTTATCTTTAACTGATCTACAGCATTCGCGAGCAAGCCCGCTCCCACCTTTTTGACCGTGTTGCAAATCAGTCCTGGCGCGATTCCACGCCGAGTTCATCCCATACCGACTCGGCGAGATGGAAGGTCGCATTCGCCGCCGGAATCCCACAATAGATCGCGCTCTGCATCAGCACTTCCTTGATCTCGGCGCGGGTCACGCCGTTGCTGGCAGCGGCGCGCAGGTGCAGTTTCAATTCTTCACTGCGGTTCATGCCGATCAGCATGGCGATGGTGATCAGGCTGCGGGTGTGCCGCGGCAGGCCGGGGCGGGTCCAGATATCACCCCAGGCGTGGCGGGTGATCATTTCCTGGAACTCGCTGTTGAATTCGGTCAGGGCATTCAGGCTACGGTCGACATGTGCGTCGCCCAACACTTCGCGGCGCACCTGCAGGCCGTCGGCGTAACGGTGTTTCTCGTCCACAAAAAAGCTCCTGGTTCAATTGGATCTGGGCTCGATCACCGGTGGCGGCGGCAAGCGCTCGTCACCCGGTTTATTCAGCCAGCAAGAACGTCAGCACCCGGTGACTGAAATCAGCCCCGGCCTGGACGTTGGACAGGTGGGCCGCATAGAACTCGGCGTACTCGGCGCCCTTCACGTGGTGCTGGATAAAGTGGCCACCGGCCGGCGGTGTCACCGCGTCCTCGGTCCCGGCAATCACCAGGGTCGGCACTTTGATCGATGCCAACTGTTCGCGAAAATCCGCATCGCGCACGGCGGCGCAATTGGCGGCGTAACCCTCGGGCGACGTGGCGGCGAGCATGTCGGTAATCTGCCTGGCCTGGTGCGGGTTGGCGGCGGCGAAATCGGCGGTGAACCAGCGGGCGATAGACGCGTCACGCAGCGCCACCATGGCGGCCGGGCCATCGCGCAGAACCATCTCGATACGCGGGTTCCACACATCCGGCGTGCCGATCTTGGCCGCGGTGTTACACACCACCAGCCGCTGCAAACGGTCTCCGGCATGGATGCCCAGCCATTGACCGATCAGGCCGCCCATGGACAGCCCGCAAAAATGCGCACGCTGGATCTGCAGCGCATCCAACAGCGCGATCACGTCGTGGCCCAGTTGCTCAATGCTGTACGGCCCCTCGGTGACCAAGGACTTGCCGTGGCCACGGGTGTCGAAACGCACCACGCGAAAATGCTCGGTGAAGGCCGGAATCTGGATGTCCCACATATGCAGGTCGGTGCCCAGGGAGTTGGACAGCACCAGCACCGGCGCGTCGAGCGGGCCGTCCAGTTGGTAATGCAGTTCGCCCTCGGCGAGTTGTACAAATGGCACAGCGGTCTCCTTACACGGTCAAGGCAAAATGATCGGTCACCGCGCGGGTGACCCACGTGTGCGCCTGGCCAAGGTAGTGGGCCGGGTCGAGCAGGCGGTCCAGTTCAGCGGCTGACAACTCGGCGGTAACCTGCGGTTCGTCCGCCAGCACTGCACGCAGATGGCGCCCGTCGGCAACGGCGCGTTTGCAGCATTGCTCCAGCAGATGGTGCGCGGTTTCCCGGCCCAGGCGTTGGGCAAGCACGCTGCTGACGGCTTCGGCCAGCACCAGGCCCTGGGTCAACTCAAGATTGCGCGCCATGCGCTCAGGGTCGACCTCCAGCCCGTCGGCCACCAGCAGCGCCTGCTTCAGTGCGCCGGACACCAACCGGCAAATGTCCGGCAGGGTTTCCCATTCGGCATGCCACAAGCCAAGGCTGCGCTCGTGTTCCTGAGGCATGGCGCTCAACATCGTCGCCACCAGGCCCGGCACGCGGGTCGCGGTGCTGATGAGTACGGCGGCGCCCACCGGGTTGCGCTTGTGCGGCATGGTCGATGAACCACCTTTGCCGGGCGCCGAGGGTTCGAACACTTCCGCCGCTTCGGTCTGCATCAACAGGCTGATATCACGCCCCATTTTGCCCAGGCTGCCGGCGATCAGGCCAAGCACACTGGCGAACTCCACCAGCCGGTCACGGTGGGTGTGCCAGGGTTGCTCGGGTAAATTCAATTGCAACTGCGCAGCCAAGGCTTCGGCCACCGGCATTGCCTGCTCACCCAGCGCCGCCAGCGTGCCGGACGCGCCGCCAAACTGCAGCACCAGCAGGCGCGGTTTGAGCTCGGCAAGACGCTGACGACTGCGCGTCACCGCCCCCAGCCAACCGGCGATTTTCATGCCCAGGGTCACCGGTGTCGCATGCTGCAACCAGGTGCGCCCGGCCAATGGCACGCGCGCATAACGCTGGGCCTGCACGGCAAGGGTCTCGCCCAATTGCGCCAGGTCAGTGTCGATCAACGCCAGCGCGCGCCGCAGTTGCAGGACCAGGCCGGTGTCCATCACATCCTGGCTGGTCGCGCCCAGATGCACATAACGTTCGGCGCCGGCGTCTTCACTGGCGACCAATGTGCCCAGCGCTTTCACCAACGGAATCGCCGAATTGCCCGCCGTGGCAATCGCCACGCCGAGCGCATCCACATCGTACAAAGACGCCAGGCACGCCTGGGCAATCGGCGCGACGGCGGCCTGGGGAATCAACCCGACCTGGGCCTCGGCGCGGGCCAGCGCGGCTTCAAAATCCAGCATGCCCTGCAAACGCCCCTGGTCGCAGAACACATCGGCCATGCTGTCAGCGCTGAAGTAAGCGTCGAACAGTTGATTGCTCGTGCGCAGTGTCATAACTCTTCCTTACAGATCGTGGTACAGATACGCCGCCTGCTTGGGCAGGCGCAGGCTGAACAGGAAAGCAATCGCCATCATCACGGTGACGTACCAATAAAAGCCGTTCTCCATGCCCATGGATTTCAGGCCCAGCGCGACCACTTCTGCCGAGCCGCCGAAAATCGCGTTGGCCACCGCGTACGCCAGACCCACACCCAATGCACGTACCTGGGGCGGGAACATTTCGGCTTTGACCAGGCCGCTGATGGAGGTATAGAAGCTGACAATCGCCAGGGCCAGGGTGATCAGCACAAAGGCCAGGAACGGGCTGCTGACGGTTTTCAGGGTCAGCAGGATCGGCACGGTACACAGCGTGCCCAGGGCGCCGAACCACAGCATGGAATTGCGTCGGCCGATCTTGTCCGCCAGCATCCCGAACAGCGGCTGCATGCACATGTAGAGAAACAGCGCGCCGGTCATGATGTAACTGGCGGTCTTGGCATGCATCCCGGCCGTGTTCACCAGGTACTTCTGCATGTACGTGGTGAACGTGTAGAAAATCAGCGAGCCGCCGGCGGTGTAGCCCAGCACCGTGATAAAGGCCGCGGTGTGATTGCGCAGCAGCGCGGTGATGCTGCCGGCGTCCTTGTGTTCGCGCATTTCCTTGGTGGTGGTCTCTTTCAAGGTACGGCGCAGCAGCAAAGAGATGAGCGCCGCGACGGCACCGACCACAAACGGAATCCGCCAGCCCCAGGCGCGCAGTTCGTCTTCACTGAGAAATTGCTGCAGGATCACCACCACCAGTACCGCGAGCAATTGCCCGCCGATCAAGGTCACGTACTGAAACGAGGCAAAGAACCCGCGCTGGCCCTTGAGGGCGACCTCACTCATGTAGGTGGCGGTGGTGCCGTACTCGCCGCCCACCGATAAGCCTTGAAACAGGCGGGCCACCAACAACAGGATCGGCGCCCAGATGCCGATGTCTTTGTAGGTCGGCAAAAACGCAATAACCAGCGAGCCGGCGCACATCATCAGCACCGCGATCATCATCGAATTCTTGCGGCCGTGCTTGTCGGCCAGACTGCCGAACACCCAACTGCCAATAGGGCGCATCAAGAAGCCGGCAGCGAACACACCGGCGGTGCTGAGCAGTTGTACGGTGGGGCTCTCCGACGGAAAAAATGCCGGGGCGAAATAGATGGCGCAGAAGGCATAAACGTAGAAGTCGAACCATTCGACAAGGTTGCCGGACGAGGCCCCGACAATTGCAAAAATCCGTTTGCTGCGCTCTTCTCCGGTGTAGTGAATCGTTTTTGTTGTCATGTTTTTTTCACTCAGTGGGAACGGTTATAGCCTAGACATACTTTGCAACAACCATGTTCCGCAAGCAGACTTTTGGATACTTGTCGCCAGCAAGGGCCTCATCGCGGGCAGGCCCGCTCCCACATTTTGATTGGGGACACCTTCAAATGTGGGAGCAGGCTTGCCTGCGACAGGTTTTAAACCATCTCAGTAATCGAAGAACACCGTTTCCTTGTCTGTGCCCTGCAAAATCACATTCCACTGATACACACCGCCCGCATCCGCCTTGGCAATCAGGGTGCCGCGACGCTCAGCCGGCACACACGCCAGCAACGGGTCATCGCCATTCAACGCTTCACCGTCAAAATAAATCCGTGTCAGCAAGTGCTTCACCAGCCCACGCGCAAATACCAGCACCACCAGGTGCGGCGCCTGGGTCGTACCCGCAAGCCCCGGCACGCTGCCCGGCTTGATCGTGGTAAAGCGAAAGCGCCCTTGGGCATCCACCGGCACTCGGCCAAAGCCTTCGAAGTTGCGATCGACGGCTTTGGCCTGTTCATCTTCCGGGTGATCGTATTTGCCCGCAGCATTGGCCTGCCAGACTTCAAGCATGGCGTCGTTGACGACATCACCGTTGCCGTCCACCACTTGCCCACTGATCGCCACGCGTTCGCCAAGGGTGGCCGGCACGGTCAGGTCTTCGCGGTTCAGCCAGGTCAGGCCAATGTGGTAATACGGCCCGACGGTGTGGGACGTGGTCGCGTATAGGCTCATCTCATTTCTCCATCGGCGTGGCGTCGCGGCCGCGCAGGACGATGTCCCAGCGGTAGCCGAGGGCATAGGAAGGAATGGTTTTTTCCAGGTCGAAGCTGGCGATCAAGCGCTGCTTGGCCGAGATGTCCGGCACGCAGTTGTAGATCGGGTCGTATTCCAGCAGCGGGTCACCGGGGAAGTACATCTGCGTGACCAAGCGCGTCAGCACGCTGGGGCCAAACAGCGAAAAATGGATGTGCGCCGGGCGCCACGCGTTGTGGTGGTTGCCCCACGGGTAGGCGCCGGGCTTGATGGTCTGGAACTGGTACCAGCCCTGCGCGTCGGTGACGGTGCGGCCGGTGCCGGTGAAGTTCGGGTCCAGTGGCGCGTCATGCAGGTCACGCTTGTGGTTGTAGCGACCGGCGGCGTTGGCTTGCCAGATCTCCACCAGAATACCCGGCACCGGCAGGCCGTTTTCATCCAGCACGCGGCCATGAATGATGATGCGCTCGCCCTGAGGCTCGCCCTCGTGCTGGGCAGTCAGGTCGTTGTCCTTCTCATTGACGCGTTCGGCGCCGATGCTCGGGCCGGTGATCTCCGACAAGGAATGCGGCAGAAACACCAACGGCTGAGACGGCGAACGCAAGTTCGTCGACTGGTAGGCCGGGTGCAGATAATCGGGTTGAGTGCCCGCTTGCGGGCGCCGGTATCCGGGCTTGTCACTCATGGAGCCATCCTCTTTTATTAGACGCGTTCAATCGCCAGGGCCAAACCTTGGCCGACGCCCACACACATAGTGGCCAGGCCTCTGCGGCCGCCGGTTTTTTCCAATTGGTGCAACGCCGTCAACACCAACCGCGCGCCGCTCATGCCCAGCGGGTGGCCGAGGGCGATGGCGCCGCCGTTCGGGTTCACTTGCGGGGCGTCGTCGGCGATGCCCAACTCACGCAGCACTGCCAGGCCCTGGCTGGCGAAGGCTTCGTTGAGTTCGATGACATCAAAGTCGGTAACCGCCAGACCAAGGCGCTCCACCAGTTTGCGCACCGCCGGCACCGGGCCGATGCCCATCACGCGCGGTGCAACACCGGCACTGGCCATGCCCAACACACGGGCGCGGGCGGTGAGGCCATGCTTTTTCACGGCCTCGGCCGAGGCCAGAATCAGCGCCGCCGCACCGTCATTCACGCCCGAGGCGTTGCCGGCGGTGACGGTCTTGTCCGGGCCATTCACCGGTTTGAGTTTGGCCAGGGCTTCCAGGGTTGTGTCCCGTGGATGCTCATCCTGCTCGACCACGGTCTCGCCTTTTTTATGCGCGACGCGCACCGGCACGATTTCTTCGGCGAAAAACCCGGCGGCTTGCGCAGCGGCGGTACGTTGCTGGCTGCGCAGGGCAAAAGCGTCCTGGTCGGCGCGGGACACGTTGTAGTCGTCGGCGACGTTATCGGCGGTCTGCGGCATCGCGTCCACACCGTATTGGGCCTTCATCAACGGGTTGATAAAACGCCAGCCGATGGTGGTGTCTTCAAGCTTCATGTTGCGTGAAAACGCCGCATCAGCCTTGCCCATCACGAACGGTGCGCGGGACATCGACTCAACGCCGCCGGCAATCGCCAGCTCCATTTCGCCGCTGGCGATGGCACGGAATGCCGTGCCGATCGCGTCCATGCCCGAGGCGCACAAACGGTTGAGGGTCACGCCGGGAATGCTCTGCGGCAGGCCCGCCAACAGCAGGGCCATGCGCGCGACGTTGCGGTTGTCCTCGCCGGCCTGGTTGGCACAACCGAGGAACACTTCATCCACCGCCGCCCACTCCACCTGCGGGTTGCGTTCGATCAGGGCCTTGATCGGCAAGGCCGCCAGGTCATCGGCACGCACCGTGGACAAACCACCGCCAAAGCGGCCGATGGGCGTGCGAATGGCATCACAGATAAACACGTCACGCATCAGGCTTCTCCTGGCGCTTGGCCATGGGCGGCGGCAGTGCGGGCTTCGAGATCACGCAGGGCCTTGAGTTCGATGTCCGTCGGTGCGTCGGTGGTGCTTACTTGATCGGCAAACCGAATCGCCCAACCGGTGGCCGCGATCACTTGTTCGCGGGTAACGCCGGGGTGCAGCGCGGTGACCACAAATTCATGGCTGCCCTCTTCCGGCTCCATGATGCACAGGTCGGTAATAATCCCTACAGGGCCGGCGCCTGGCAGACCCAGTCGCTTGCGTGAGTCGCCGCCTTCGCCGTGGCCGACGGAGGTGATGAAGTCCAGCTTGTCGACAAACGAACGCGCCGACTGCTTGAGGATGATCAGCACGCTCTTGGCCGAGCCGGCAATCTCCGGCGCGCCACCGGCACCCGGCAGGCGCACTTTGGGCTGGTGATAGTCACCGACCACGGTGGTGTTGATATTGCCGAATCGGTCAACCTGGGCCGCGCCAAGAAAACCGACGTCGATGCGCCCGCCTTGCAGCCAGTAGCGGAAAATCTCGCCGGTCGGCACCACGGTGTCAGCGGTTTCTGCCAGTTCGCCGTCGCCGATGGACAGCGGCAAGACGCTGGGCTTGGCGCCAATCGGGCCCGATTCGTAGATCAGCACCACGTCGGGCGATGAGGTCAGGCGCGCCAGGTTGGCGGCCTTGGAAGGCAAGCCGATGCCGACGAAGCACACCGAGCCGTTCTTGAGGCGACGCGCGGCGGCGACGGTCATCATTTCATTGGTGGAGTAAGCCATCACTTGGCCTCCTGCGCGGTGGCCAGCTTGGCCTGGAATTCACGGAAGTCGGCAGTGCCGTGGATGTATTCGTCGATCCAGGCGGTAAAGGTCCCACGATCACGGGCGATCGGGTCCCACGCCTGATAGAAGCGGTTATCACGCTCGTTGTAGCCGTGCGCGTAGGACGGATGCGCGCCACCGGGTACATGACACACCGCCGTCAACGCCCAGGTCGGCAGCACGCAGCTGTTCATCGGCGCATTCAGGTCGTCAACGATTTCTTCGACGGTGACGATGCAGCGCTTGGCCGCCAGGGCCGCTTCTTTCTGCACACCGAGAATGCCCCAGAGCAACACGTTGCCCTTGCGGTCAGCCTTCTGTGCATGGATCACGGTGACGTCCGGGCGAACCGACGGCACCGCCGCCAGCACTTCGCCGGTGAACGGGCAGGTCACGGTTTTGATCAGCGGGTTGACCTTGGGCAAGTCAGAACCGGCGTAGGCGCGCAGCACCGCAAACGGCAGGCCGGATGCACCGGCGACGTAGGCATTGGCCAGGTCGGCGTGGCTGTGTTCTTCGATCTCCAGCGGTTGCGGCCATTGCTTCTCGACCGCGTCGCGCAGGCGATGCAGGGAGCCTACGCCGGGGTTGCCGCCCCAGGAGAAAATCAACTTGCGGGCGCAGCCGGCCCCGATCAACTGGTCGTAGATCAAGTCAGGCGTCATACGCACCAGCGTCAGGTCTTTCTTGCCCTGACGAATGATTTCATGACCCGCCGCCGTAGGGATCAGGTGGGTGAAGCCTTCCAGCGCGACGGTGTCGCCGTCGTTCACGAAGTGCTTCACCGCGTCGCGCAGCGCAAGGATTTCAGCCATGGGGTTGGGGCTCCCGGTGTTGATCGAAAAAGGCGCTGAGGTGGCGCCCAAGTGCCTGAAGATTAAGCCGGGGAAAGGGGTCGAACAATCCGATAATCGACTCAGCGTTCGATTATCGAACGGATTGTTGTCTAGCTAATCCTTGTACGAAACACTGAAATTCAACTGGGCTTAGTCCATGTGGGAGCTGGCTTGCCTGCGATGCAAACGACTCGGTTCGGCAGGTGAACTGAGTTGATGCAATCGCAGGCAAGCCAGCTCCCACAGAGGCGCCGACAGCCACAAGATCGGGTAAAGCCTCAGGTCGCATCCGCATGGCTGACCATGCCTTTGATCACAACAGCTGCCGTGGCCAGCGCCGCCGGAATCACCAGCGCCGTCAGCACCTGTTCGAAGTTCCAGCCCAAACCCAGCAACGTTGCGCCCATCCACGCACCGAGAATCGCGCCAAAGCGGCCGATGCCGAGCATCCACGACACGCCGGTAGCGCGGCCTTGGGTCGGGTAGAAGCGTGCGGCCAGTGACGGCATCGCCGATTGCGCACCGTTGACGCACATCCCGGCGACCAGCACCAAGGTGGCCAGCAGCGTGATATTGCCCAGGCTCTGCCCTACCGCGTAGGCGAACACCCCGGCCAGCAGATAGAAAGTGCCGATGACCTTGTGCGGATTGAAGCGGTCCATCGCCCAGCCCACGCCGACCGCACTCAACACGCCACCAAACTGGAAGAGCGCGCCGATAAACGCAGCCTGTTCCATGCTGGCGCCGCTGTCGCGCATCAGGGTCGGCAGCCAACTGGTCAGCAGGTACACGATCACCAGGCCCATAAAGTAGGTGAGCCACAGCAACAAGGTGCCAGCGCTGTAAGTGCCGGAGAAAATCACCGCGAACACGTTGCGCGCCTTGACGGTTTTTTGCTCGGGCACGCTGAAGCTGGTGGCGCGGGCGACGAGGTTGGGCTCGATGGGTGACAAGGTTTTGCGCACCTTGTCGGTGCCACGATTGCGCACCACGAGGTAGCGCGCCGATTCCGGCAACCACACCAACAGCACCACCGCCAGGATCAACGGCAGGATGCCGCCAATCATCAGCAAGCTGTGCCAGCCGAACGCTGGAATCAGCTTGGCCGAGATAAATCCGCCACCGGCCATGCCCAGGTTGAACCCACAGAACATGCTGGTGACCAGCAACGACTTGTGACGCTCGGGCGTGTACTCGGAGAGCAGCGTGGTGGCATTCGGCATCCCCGCGCCCAGGCCCAGCCCGGTGAGGAAACGCAACACCAGCAACTGGTCGACGTGAGTGCTGTAGGCCGAGGCCAGGCTGAACGCGCCAAACACCAGCACCGCACTCACCAGCACCACTTTGCGCCCGAAGCGGTCGGCCAACGGGCCGGAGCCCAGCGCGCCGAACACCATGCCGATCAATGCGGCGCTCATCACCGGGCCGAGGCTGGCGCGGTCGATGCCCCAGTCCTGCGAAAGGGCGGGCGCGATAAAGCCCATGGCGGCGGTGTCGAGCCCGTCGAGGAAGACAATCAGGAAACACAGGATCACCACGCGCCATTGGTAGCGTGACAACGGCTGGGCATTGATAAAGGACTGCACGTCCAGGTTAGTAACGACAGAGGGCTGATTCATTATTGTTATTTCCACACCGATGGGCGGGCGAACGACCTGAGGTCGTCATTATTATTGGGGCGGCGCTGATAGCGCTGCCGCACATTAATAAGCCAGGGGAAACACCGTCAATTGATCAAGCCGGGATCTGTGCGGTCATCGAACACTTAGGCAAACAGTTGCGCACTCAGCTCACGGCTCGCGCTGAGCATGCTCGGCAGGAAACGCTGCTCCAGCTCGCTGCGGCTGACACGACCGGCGTGAGTACTGACGTTGAGTGCGGCCAGCACTTGGCCGGACGCGTCGTACACCGGCACGGCGATGGAACGCAGGCCCTGCTCCAACTCCTGATCGACAATGCACCAGCCCTGCTGGCGTACTTGCTGCAGGCATTCGAACAACGCGTCGGCGGTGGTCAGGGTGCGGCTGGTCTTGGTTTGCAGGTCGGCGTGGTCGAGGTAGTCCTGCAGCGAGGCATCGTCGAGTGCCGCGAGCAGAATGCGGCCCATGGACGTGCAGTACGCCGGCAAGCGCCCGCCCACCGACAAATCCACGGAAATCAGGCGCTGGGTGGTGGCGGACCGGGCGATATAGAGAATGTCGTCGCCCTCCAGCGTCGCCATGTTGCAGGCTTCATGCAGTTGCTCGCTCATGCGATCAAGATAAGGCTGGGCCGACACCGCCAGTGGCGTAGAAGATAAATAGGCGTGCCCCAGGGTCAAGACTTTGGGCAACAGTGAATAGGTACGCCCGTCGGTGGTGGCGTAGCCGAGCTTGATCAACGTGTGCAGGCAACGACGCACCGCGGCGCGGGGGATTTCGGTGCGGTGGCTGATCTGGGCGATGGTCAGGTGGCGCTTGCGCTCCTGAAAGGCCTGCACCACGGCCAGGCCACGGGCCAGGGAAGTCATGAAGTCCGGATCACCGGTAAACGCCTGGATGCGCTTGGCCGGGGACGCCACGATCGGCGGCGCCACTGACGCGAAGGAGTTGCGCAATTGATCGTTCATTTCAGGGTCCTTTCTCTTATTTTCAACCGCTGGGAGGGTTGGCCGCTATTACAAGCCGCGCTGGCCAGAATGCACAAGGCGGGGCCAGCAACTTTGGGCGATTATCGGACGATCATGCGATTATCGCAATTTGCTGGTCCCGCAATGGCGTTCAACGAACGAGCACACTTATAGGAAGCGCCGAAGGGATCGCTCACGTTTAAACAGCCATCCGACATTTGTAAAAGTGCAGAACGTCAACACGGTTTTTTAGAAAAGACTGACACCTGTATGTAACAAAACCCTCACGCAACGTTGACGCTTTTTAACTTCACGCCGATAGTGTTATTCAAATACGCCGCTATAATGCAACCTGTGCAGAGGTCGGCCCGGTAACAATAATCGGGATTGGAGCTCGCCAGGCTTTGCAGCGTTCCAGCATCGCCGGTCACACGTATCCGCTTAAACGTTTTGCCCCTGGTGCCTTCTTTCAAACTTGAACAGTTCGCCTGTTCAACTTGAAACAGCCCGAGGACGACTTTCAAGCGTGGCGCTGCACATTCAATACACTCAACTCATTTAGGTAACACTGTGACGAAAGACGAACTGCGCGCGGAACTTGAGCGCCAGGAGCAACGTTACAAGGACGTTTACGGCGGGGAAATCACCACCTACGCCGCCCAGCCTGAGCCCGAGCGCAAGCCCTGGCGCAAACGAGCCAGTTTGCTCGATCAGGCATTTGCCCAGGAAATCCAAAAGATTGAACAGGAACTCAAAACCGAAGAGCCATAAGCGCTTCGATTTGAGCTTCAAGGTTTTGCCACCGCCGCTGGCGCATTGCCAGCGGCGGGCAACCTGATTTAATCAGGCTCCTACAGCCTTGAACGAAATTTCGTACAAGTGTTTCAAATGTGACAATTCGGTCAAAAAAACCCGCTTTTTCGACCCCGCGCTTTATAAATCAAAGACTTGCCAAAGCCCCGAAAACCCTGGGATGCGCACCCCTGCCCGGTTTTTTTTCAATGAAGATTGTTACCGATGAGCAGCTAGTGCATCGATTACTGAGGTTTTCTGGCATAATCGCGCCCCCTTACGACCGGGTCAGAAAACCTTCATGATCGATTTATTCAGCGGACTGGATGCGTGGGTTCTAGTGAGCCTGTTGCTCGCCCTGGCCTTTGTCCTCGCCTTCGAGTTCATCAATGGCTTTCATGACACCGCTAACGCGGTGGCCACAGTCATCTATACCAAAGCCATGCCGCCGCACCTGGCCGTGTTCTTCTCCGGGGTGTTCAACTTCCTCGGCGTGTTGCTCGGTGGTGTCGGTGTCGCGTACGCCATCGTGCATTTGCTGCCGGTGGAGTTGCTGATCAATGTGAACACCGGCCATGGTCTGGCTATGGTCTTCTCTTTGCTCGCAGCGGCGATCACCTGGAACCTGGGCACCTGGTACTTCGGTATCCCGGCCTCCAGTTCCCATACCCTGATCGGCTCGATCCTGGGTGTCGGCCTGGCCAATGCCCTGATCAACGATATTCCGCTGGCTGACGGTGTGAACTGGCAGAAAGCGATCGATATCGGCGCATCGCTGGTGTTCTCGCCGATGGCCGGTTTCCTGGTCGCAGCCCTGGTGCTGCTTGGCCTGAAATGGTGGCGCCCGCTGTCGAAGATGCACAAGACCCCGGACCAGCGCCGCAAGCTCGACGACAAGAAACACCCGCCGTTCTGGAACCGCCTGGTGCTGGTGATTTCCGCGATGGCCGTGAGCTTTGTGCACGGCTCCAACGATGGTCAGAAAGGTATCGGCCTGATTATGCTGGTGCTGATCGGTATCGTGCCGGCGCAGTTCGTACTCGACCTGGGCAGCACCACCTACCAGATCGAGCGCACCCGTGACGCCACCGTGCACTTGAGCCAGTTCTACCAGCGTAACAACGCCACCCTCGGCGAGTTCCTGGCACTGGGCAAAAGCGTGAAGGATGACCTGCCGGGCAAGTTCCAGTGCAACCCGCAGCAGACCGAGCCCACCATCAGCGCGCTGATGGAGACTTTGAAAGGTGTCTCGGACTACCACTCGCTGACCTCCGAGCACCGTATCGAAGTGCGCCGCTACCTGCTGTGCCTGGACGACACCGCGAAGAAAGTCGGCAAGCTGCCGGGCCTGGATGCGCGTAAGAAGTCCGACCTGGACAAGCTGCGTAAAGACCTGACTGCCACGACCGAGTACGCGCCGTTCTGGGTGATCCTGGCGGTGGCATTGGCGTTGGGCCTGGGCACGATGGTGGGTTGGAAGCGTGTGGTGCTGACCATCGGCGAGAAGATCGGCAAGCAGGGCATGACGTATGCCCAGGGCATGTCGGCGCAGATCACCACGGCGAGCATGATTGGCCTGGCCAACATCTTTAGCCTGCCGGTTTCGACTACCCATGTGCTGTCGTCCGGTGTTGCCGGGACCATGGTTGCCAATAAAAGCGGCCTGCAGGGTGGTACGGTGAAGACCATTCTGATGGCTTGGGTGTTGACCTTGCCGGCGACGGTGGGCTTGTCGGCCGGGTTGTTCTGGTTGGCCTCCAAGGCGTTGGGTAGTTGATAGGCTACTAGGCTGCGGCTGATAAAGAAGGCGCGATCTCTGATGGGGGTCGCGCCTTTTTTTGGGCTGCGGGTTAGTGTGAATATCTGTTGTTTGGGTGATGGCTGCTTTGGGTTCCGCCCTTACGGCGGGTCACTTTGGAAAAGCCCCAAAGTAACCAAAGGGCTCTTGCCCCACCACTCGGCCCCTCGCTTAGGCTCGGTGTGCCCTCACTCCGGTACTACGGAGCGGGCCGCCGCGACGGGGCGTCCCTGCCCCGTCGCGGCTAAACCGGCGTCCTGCCGGTTTAGCCGCTCCGTACTACCTGCGTTCGGCCAGCGTGGTTTAACGGGGCGCCTAAGATCAAGATCAAAAGCAGATCAAGATCAACAGCAGAGCACGGCGGCCTGGTAGCCGACCTGAGTGGTTAGATCAAAAGCGAAAGCGAGGCGGCCTGACAGCCGACCTGATGTTGGAGGCTGAACTCAATTCAATGTGGGAGCTGGCTTGCCTGCGATGGCATCTACTGGTTGTGCCTGATAGACCGGGGTGCCTGCATCGCAGGCAAGCCAGCTCCCACAGAAAAGCCAAGCAGTGCGGTGCTGGCGGTCTGTACTCGCTCCCACATTTGGATCTCTGTGTATCAGGTTGATGTGGTGTTGATCTGCTGTTGCTGTGCTTTTGCTTCAACCACTCAGGTCGGCTACTAGGCCGCCGTGCTCTGCTTTTGATCTTGATCTGCTTTTGACTTTGATCTTAGGCGCCCCGTTAAACCACGCTGGCCGAACGCAGGCTTGAATCCGTGGGTAACCCGGCAGGGCGCCGGGTTAGCCGTGTTGGGCCATGGATGGCCCGCGTCACGGCGGCCCACGGATTCAAGCCGGAGTGAGGGCACACCGAGCCCAGGCGAGGTGCCGAGTGGCGGGGCAAGAGCCCTTTGGTTACTTTGGGGCTTTTCCAAAGTGACCCGCTGTAAGAGCGCAACCCCCAGCCGCCGTTACCGCAGCAACGGATATACCCCCTAAAACCGCGGCCAAAAAAAAGGGCGACCGAAGTCGCCCAAAATGCCTTGCGTGCTCATATAACCCAGAAGAACTTACGGTTCTTTACGCTTATTAGCGTCCTTCCAGATAAAAATTCCAAACCCTACAAAAAACAACACCATGAGGCTGACAGTCAACACTCCGGCAAACACTACATTATCGAAAAACATGACCGGCCTCCTGCTCGTGCCCTGTTGCGATAGGGCTAAGTTAAGGGAGAAGGCGGATTGGAAAATTGACGAGGATCAATGTCGCCCGCAACGGGGCGTAAAGAAGGGCAATAACTGACCTGCATCAACAGATGCAGGTTGTTTCAACGCTTTTTCGGCTTGTTCTTCGGCTTTTTCTTAACTTTGCCCAGTGGCATCGCTTGCTCAAACGCCTGGCGCACTTCATTCAGGCGCTTGTCATTAAGGTCATGCACGCGTTTGGCGCGTTCGGCATTCAGGTCAATCAGTTTGTCGTCATCACTCATGGCTTGGCTTACGTTGTGGCGGGAATGGCCCAATAATGCGGCCTCCCCCGCCCAACGGCAAATCAGCGGGCGACAAAATGCAGGGCATCGCCCAAAATCGACCCTTCCCACTCGACTCAGGAGGCGCACTCAGGTGGCACTGCACAAGGACCTTCCGCCGCTGCTGGCCCTGCGCGCCTTCGAAGCCGTCGCGCGGCACTTGAGTTTTATCAAGGCGGCGAACGAGCTGTCGGTCACCCAAAGTGCCCTGAGCCACCAGGTGCACAAACTCGAACAGCATCTGGGCAAACCGCTGTTTATCCGCCGCACCCGCGCGATAGACCTGACCGCCGACGGCCAACGTTACTACGCCGACATCCGCCCCGCCCTCGACACCATTGCCGCCGCCACGCGCGCCCAAAAAACCGCGCCCGCTACCACCGTGCTACGCGTCGGCCTGCTGGCATCCTTCGCCACCCTGTGGCTGGCCCCACGCCTGGCCGGCTTTCTCAACCGTTACCCGCATATCCAGGTCGAGTTGCTGCCGGCGATTCAATTGGCCAACGTCGCCGCGGCCGAGGTGGATCTGGCCATCCGCTATGGCAAAGGCGATTGGCCGGACGTACACGCCACCCGCCTGATGCCCGAAGTGATCTCGCCGGTGTGCAGCCCGGCCTTCAAGGCCGGCCAACTGCACAATGGCGCGTTATTGATGGCCACCTCGCACCGTCCCTTCGAATGGACGGACTGGTGCGCGCATTATCACGTCGACCTCGAGCACCACCCCCGCGTGATGCTGCACGACTACAACATCGTGGTCGAGGCCGCCGTGGCCGGCCAGGGCATCGCCATGGGCCGGCACCGTCTGATCGAGCGCAAGCTGCAGGAGGGCAGCCTGGTGGAAGCCTTCGACCGGCCGCCCTATCACAGCGAAATCGGCTACTGGCTGATCGCTCCCCAAGGCCCCACCAGCGACGCGGCCGAATGCTTCAGCCAGTGGTTGAAGGATGCCTGCCGCGACGCGTGAGTTTTTTCGATACGTCAGGTGAGATCTATCCGTTTGTCGCCCGACGGCTCAGCCAACATGCTGAAACCTTACTCCCCTAGAGGATTCAACATGCGCGACTCCCTTCGCCAACGCGTGCAAGCCCTTGGCCTGACGCTGCCAACGCCCAGCCAGCCAGCGGCCAACTACATCAACCATGTGATCAGCCAGAACCAGCTGTTTATCTCTGGGCAAATTCCCATGATCGATGGCAAACCGGCCTACATCGGCCGGTTAGGCGAAACCCTCAGCGATGAAGAAGGCGCCCAGGCGGCAGAGTTGGCGGCGCTGGGCCTGTTGGGGCAATTGAGCGATGCCGTCGGTGATGACCTGTCGCGCGTGGTGCGCATTCTGCGCCTGGGTGTGTTCATTGCCAGCAACGGCGACTTCCAGCGCCAAAGCGTGGTCGCCAATGGCGCATCGAACCTGGTGGTCAACGCCCTGGGTGACAAAGGCCGGCATGTGCGGACTGCCGTCGGTGTGTCCAGCCTGCCGGCCGGCGTGGCGGTGGAGGTTGATGCGATTTTCGAGTTGCAGCCGTGAGCCCGCTCGAAGTCCAGCAGCTGCGCGACGCAACGCCCGGCTGCCAGTCGGGCATCGTGCACTTTAACCACGCGGGTGCCTCACTGCCCAGCCAGGCCACACTGGACGCAATCATCGACCAGTTGCAACGCGAAGCCCGCAACGGCCCGATGGAGGCCGGCGAGCAGGGTGCCGTGCTGGTAGAAAAGGCCCGGCGCGCAGCCGCGCAACTGCTCAATGCGCCGACCTCGTCGATCGCATTCGCCAGCAGCGGTTCAAGCGCCTGGAGCATGGCCTTCCAGGCCTTGGGCCCATGGCAACCTGGCGAGCGCATTCTGGTCGGTCGCCACGAATGGGGCGGCAACCTGGCGAGCATGCAGCAGGCGGTGCAAGCCGGCGCACGGATAGAAGTCATTCCCTGCGATGAAACCGGCGCAGTCTGCCCGGTGGCGCTGGAGTCGATGATTGATGCCAGGGTCAAGCTGATCGACTTGACCTGGCTGCCGGCCAACGGCGGCGTGATCAACCCTGCCCAGGCGATCGGCGCAGTGGCCAGGCGCCACGCCATTGCCTATTTCATCGACGCCGGCCAAGCGGTCGGCCAACTGCCGGTGGATGTGCAGGCGCTGCACTGCGACGTGCTCAAGTCGGCCGGCCGCAAACACCTGCGTGGGCCACGCGGCACGGCGTTACTGTATGTGCGACCGGATTTTCTCTCGCAGCTCAATCCCGCCCAGCGCGACGTGTTTTCCGCACCCTGGAGCGCCGAAGGCTTCGACCTGCGCGATGACGCCCGGCGCTTTGAGACCAGCGAGGTGTCTTTTGCCTTGTTGGCTGGCTTGGGCAATGCGTTGCAGGAGGCGAATCGACTGGGCGTGGAGCACACGTGGGAAAGGGTCTTACAACTCAGTGAGCGAATCCGTGAAGCATTGCGTCAGCTGCCGGGGGTTTCCCTGCACGACCTGGGCACGGCGCATTCAGGACTGATCGCCTTCAACCTCGCAGGCTGGGACGCCTTCGAACTCAAACGACGCCTGGGGTTGAAGCGAATCAACATCGGCGCAAATGGCGTGGGCTACACGCCGCTGGACATGCAGGCGCGAGGGCTGACGAGCGTTGCGCGGGTGTCGGTCAGCCCGCTCAACACCGAACACGACATTGAACTGCTGATCAGCGCGCTACGCGAATTGCGTGACTAAACCTCGACGTCCACCCACAGGCCCTGGCGCGGCGCATCTTCGATCAGCGGCACCACCGGCACAGTGTTGTCGGCGTTGAGCACATCGCCGGGGATCGCCAGGTGTACTTCGGGGTCTTCATCGGCTTCGCGCCGGCGCTTCTGCTGTTCCTGCTGGCGGCGCTGTTCCTCGCGCAGCAGCAAGGTTGACTGCTCGGCATCGCCCTTTTTCAGGTCGATCGTGCTTTCGTTGGAGCCCGCTTGCACTGGCACCACGGGCGGGATATCCGGCTTCTGACGCACCGGGTCGAGTTGTGACGTGACCGGCACAACGCTGACGGGCAGCATGGGTGGCAGCATAATAATTATTCTCCTGATCAACAGGCTGTCGGCGGGTTGCAGGGCGACTTGAGCTCAAGCTCGCCAAGCTGTGACCCAGTCGACACTCGCAAGTGCCCGCCACCCGTCGATCCAGCTTTCGAACCCGCGCGTTAACGGAGTAGTTTTTGTCAGAGTCCTTTGGCTGAGGGCCTTGTTCCGTTAAGATAGTCGGCTTTTTCACGGCGGGAGTCAGGCAGCATGGCGCAGCAGTATCAACCGGGGCAACGCTGGATTAGTGACAGCGAAGCAGAGCTGGGGTTAGGCACCGTTCTGGCACAGGACGGCCGCTTGTTGACCGTGCTCTATCCGGCCACTGGCGACACTCGTCAGTATGCGCTACGGAATGCGCCCCTCACTCGCGTGAGGTTTTCGCCGGGTGATTCGATCACCCATTTCGAAGGCTGGAAAATGACCGTACAGGAAGTCGACGACGTCGATGGCCTGCTGGTTTACCACGGCCTCAATGGGCAGAACGAGCAGGTCACCCTGCCGGAAACCCAACTGTCCAACTTCATCCAGTTCCGCCTGGCCAGCGACCGTCTGTTCGCCGGCCAGATCGACCCGCTGGCCTGGTTCTCGCTGCGTTACCACACCCTGGAACACACCAGCCGCCAACTGCAGTCCTCGCTGTGGGGCTTGGGTGGCGTGCGTGCGCAACCTATTGCTCACCAACTGCACATCGCCCGTGAAGTCGCTGACCGTATCGCGCCGCGGGTGTTGCTGGCTGACGAAGTGGGCCTGGGCAAGACCATCGAAGCTGGCCTGGTGATCCATCGCCAGCTGCTTTCCGGTCGCGCCAGCCGCGTGCTGATCCTGGTGCCGGAAAACCTGCAACACCAGTGGCTGGTGGAAATGCGCCGCCGCTTCAACCTGCAGGTCGCGCTGTTCGACGAAGAACGCTTCATCGAAAGCGATGCCACCAACCCGTTCGAAGACACCCAGTTGGCCCTTGTGGCCCTGGAATGGCTGGTGGACGACGAGAAGGCCCAGGACGCGCTGTTCGCGGCCGGCTGGGACTTGCTGGTGGTCGACGAAGCCCACCACCTGGTTTGGCATGAAGACAAGGCCAGCCCGGAGTATTCGCTGGTCGAGCAACTCGCCGAGGTGATTCCTGGCGTGCTGCTGCTGACCGCCACGCCGGAGCAACTGGGCCAGGACAGCCACTTTGCGCGCCTGCGCCTGCTGGACCCGAACCGCTTCCACGACCTGCACGCCTTCCGCGCCGAAAGCGAGAACTATCGCCCGGTGGCCGAAGCCGTGCAGGAGCTGCTGGACAAGGGCCGCCTGTCGCCGACCGCGCACAAGACCATCCAGGGTTTCCTCGGCGACGAAGGTGAAGCGCTGCTCACCGCCGTCAACGATGGCGACACCGAAGCCAGTGCGCGCCTGGTGCGTGAGCTGCTTGACCGCCACGGCACCGGCCGCGTGCTGTTCCGTAACACCCGGGCTGCCGTGCAAGGTTTTCCGGAGCGCAAACTGCACGCCTACCCGCTGCCGAACCCGGACGAATACCTCGAGTTGCCGCTGGGCGAACACGCCGAGCTGTACCCGGAAGTCAGCTTCCAGTCGCAGCCGGACGTGGATGAAGAAAACCGCTGGTGGCGCTTCGACCCACGCGTGGAGTGGCTGATCGATCAGCTGAAAATGCTCAAGCGCACCAAAGTGCTGGTGATCTGTGCCCACGCCGAAACCGCCATGGACCTGGAAGACGCCCTGCGCGTGCGTTCCGGCATTCCGGCCACGGTGTTCCACGAGGGCATGAATATCCTTGAGCGTGACCGCGCCGCCGCTTACTTCGCCGACGAAGAGTTCGGCGCCCAGGTGCTGATCTGCTCGGAAATCGGCAGTGAAGGCCGCAACTTCCAGTTCTCTCACCACTTGGTGCTGTTCGACCTGCCGTCCCACCCTGACCTGCTGGAACAGCGGATCGGGCGTCTGGACCGGATCGGTCAGAAGCACGTGATTGAATTGCACGTGCCGTACCTGGAAACCAGCCCGCAAGAGCGCCTGTTCCAGTGGTACCACGAAGCGCTGAATGCGTTCCTCAACACCTGCCCGACCGGCAACGCCCTGCAACATCAGTTCGGCCCGCGCCTGCTGCCGTTGCTGGAAAACGCCGACGATGGCGAGTGGCAAGCCCTGATCGACGAGGCCCGCGCCGAGCGCGAGCGCCTGGAGCAAGAGCTGCACACCGGCCGCGACCGCTTGCTGGAGCTCAACTCCGGCGGCGCGGGTGAAGGCGATGCGCTGGTAGAGGCCATCCTGGAGCAAGACGACCAGTTTGCCCTGCCGATCTACATGGAAACCCTGTTCGACGCCTTTGGCATCGACAGCGAAGACCATTCGGAAAACGCGCTGATCCTCAAGCCCAGCGAAAAAATGCTCGACGCCAGCTTCCCGCTGGGCGACGACGAAGGTGTGACCATCACCTACGACCGTAACCAGGCGCTGTCGCGCGAAGACATGCAGTTCATCACCTGGGAACACCCGATGGTGCAGGGCGGCATGGACCTGGTGCTGTCCGGGTCGATGGGCAACACCGCCGTGGCGCTGATCAAGAACAAGGCGCTCAAGCCCGGCACCGTGTTGCTCGAATTGCTGTACGTGAGTGAAGTGGTTGCGCCGCGCTCCTTGCAACTGGGCCGCTACTTGCCACCGGCGGCCTTGCGCTGCCTGCTGGATGCCAATGGCAATGACCTGTCCGGCCGCGTGTCGTTTGAAACCCTGAACGACCAGCTTGAAAGCGTGCCACGCGCCAGCGCCAACAAGTTCGTGCAGGCTCAGCGTGACCAACTCACGCCGCGCATCAACGCCGGTGAAGAGAAGATCACCCCGCGCCACGCCGAGCGTGTGGCCGAGGCCAAGCGCCGCCTGGCGGCGGACACCGACGAAGAGCTGGCGCGCCTGACCGCGTTGCAAGCGGTCAACCCGACCGTGCGTGACAGCGAGCTGGTTGCCCTGCGTCAGCAACGCGAGCAAGGTTTGGCCATGCTCGACAAAGCGGCGCTGCGACTGGAAGCGATTCGGGTGCTGGTGGCGGGTTGATCACCGCCCTGCCCTGCTAAAAAGAAGGCCCGCGCAATGCGGGCCTTTTTGTGTTTGGCTTGAGGGCCTCATCGCGGGCAAGCCCGCTCCCACATTTTGATGTGTGAATACCTTCAAATGTGGGAGCGGGCTTGCCTGCGACAGGGTCAACTCGGTATCAAGCGGTAGCCGCCGCAGCCGGCACCTCTACCGCTTCCAACCCATCCTTCATGCGCTTGGCATCGCGCACAAAACTGCGCGACGCCTGGAACAGAAACAGCAGGGTCAAAAACAGCGCCACTGGAATCAGGTACATGGCGTCGTGCAGCCCCACTGCTTTATAAGCTTCGGTCATCTGCGCTGCGCCATCGGCATACATCGCCGAATGGGCAAAGTGATCAGACAGCCCACCCACCACAATCGGCCCCATGCCGCCGCCCAACAGGTACAACCCGGCGAAGAACAGCGCCATCGCCGTGGCCCGCAGGCGCGGCTCAACCACATCCTGAATCGCCGTGTACACGCAGGTATAGAAGTTGTAGGCGAACAGCCAGCCCACACTGAACAGCGCCACAAACACACCAATCTCGATGCGTCCGGCGTGCAACGCCCACGCGGTGGTGACGGTGGAGATGATCAAGCTGCAGGCCGCGAACAACAGTCGGCCGTTGGCGATGCGCTGATGGATCTTGTCGGCAATCCAGCCGCCCAACGTCAGGCCCACCAGGCCGGTGACGCCAACGATTACGCCAGTGGCAACCGCCGCCTCCTGCAACGGCATCAGGAAGTAGCGCTGCAACATCGGCACCAGAAACGAGTTGCACGCATAGGTGGCGAAGTTAAAGCACAGCCCGGCCAGCACCAGCCACAGGAAGGTCGGCACCGCCAGCACGCGGCGGATCGGGCGATCGACGCGTTCCTGCGAGACCTGCACGGTTTCGGCCGCGCCGCGCTTGGGTTCCTTGATATAGAACATGAACACCGCCAGGATCAGCCCCGGCACGGCGGCGATAAAGAACGGCGCGCGCCAGCTGTCGAACGCCTTGACCATCGCGCCAATGGTGAAGAACGCCAGCAGCAGGCCCAACGGCAGGCCCAGCATGAAAATGCCCATGGCGCGGGCGCGGCGGTGAGCGGGAAACAGGTCGCCGATCAGTGAGTTGGCCGCCGGCGCGTAGCTGGCTTCGCCAATGCCGATGCCCATGCGCACCAGCAGGAAAGTCCAGAAACTGCCGACCATGCCATTAATAGCCGTGAGCCCGCTCCAGGCAAACAAGCCCCAGCCCATTAGTTTGCTGCGCGAACCGGTGTCGGCCACGCGCCCCAGCGGCAAACCGGCGATGGCATAGACGATGGTGAAGGCGGTGCCGATGATGCCGAGCTGAAAGTCGCTCAGGTGCCATTCCATACGGATGGGTTCGATGATGATCGCGGGGATGGTGCGGTCGAAGAAATTGAACAGGTTGGCCAGGAACAGCAGGAACAGAATGCGCCAGGCATTCGCCGCTTGGGTCGAGTTCTGCATGGGTCCGTCTCTTTTATTGTTATGAGAGCTGCGATGCCCGATGCATCCTGCCCGGTACCTGCAACATAGTCAGGCAGGTGCCGGTTGTCTGTAATGATTCGTAAAGCTGATAGGGCATGATTTCACCCGGTATCACGGGACTTCGCCTACAAAAATATAAGTTCACGCCCCCCTTCCCAACGGCAACGCCAAGGATAGAATGGCGAGCCTTCCGTAACACCCACATCCTACTTTTCTTATCGATGACGCCCATGTCCGAAGCCAGTCCGTGTCTGAGTTGCGGTGCCTGCTGTTCACACTTTCGTGTGTCTTTCTTCTGGGGTGAGTGCGCCTCATCGGGGGGCACTGTGCCCGATGACCTGGTGGTGCAGATCAATCCCACGCGCGTGGCGATGATCGGCACCGACCAAAAACCCGCGCGTTGCTGCAGCCTTGAGGGTGAAGTCGGCAAAGGCACCCGTTGTACGATTTATGAGCAGCGTTCGAGCCCGTGTCGCGAGTTCGACGCGTCGTGGAGCCAGGGTGAACAGAACGTCGATTGCGACACGGCACGCGCCGCCTTTGGCTTGCCGCCCCTCGAGGCGCCCTTCGAGTTCGAGTTGCCGATCAGCGCTTAGCATCAAACGCTATGGCGGGCATGCCAAAATCATCCAGAGCAAAGTGCCATTATTCCTGGCAAATCCCGCGAGGCTTCTATACTCGAGGTCATAGGCCATTGCTGTAGGCAATGACGTACTGACTTTGACGGGACATGCTATGGAATGGCGAGGTATGTATTTTTTTACCGAGCTTCCAGACAACGGGCATTTATTACTCAATTGCAGTCATAACCCCTTTCTGGTGCTGCTGGCGTACCTGGTCGCTTGTGCAGCAGGGTTCGGAACCTTGGACATGGCCGAGCGCGTCGGCCACGTGGAAGACCCTACTGCCCGCCGCCACTGGCGCTGGCTGGGGGCGGGATGCCTGGCAGGCGGCATCTGGTCGACTCACTTCATCAGCATGCTGGCCTTCCAGGCACCCATCGCCATTCACTACGAATTGCTCATGACGTTCGCCTCACTGGTGATCGCCCTGATTGCCTCGTTGTTTGCCATGCAAACCCTCAGTCACGCTCATTTGCGCTTTCATCAATACCTGCTGGCATCGGTATGGATGGGGCTGGGCATTGCCTTGATGCACTACGTCGGCATGTCGGCCATGCGCTCCCAGGCAAAGGTGTACTTCGACTCGGGGCTGTTCCTGGCGTCGGTGGGCATCGCCATTGGCGCCAGCCTGGCCGCGCTGCTGTTGTCGTGCTACCTGCGCAACGGCGCCGGGGTGTTCCATCAATTGCTCAAATACGCCGCCAGCCTGGTACTGGGCGCCGGGATCCTGAGCATGCACTTCACCGGCATGGCGGCCATGCAGATGCTGGTGCCCAACGGCGCGGACCTCGCCTTGCCACTGGACAACAACCCCATCCAGCTTGGTCTGTCCGTGGCCGTGATCACCCTGTTGGTGATTGGCAGCAGCGTCAGTGCAGCACTGGCCGACAAGAAACTGCAGCACAAGGAACGCGACCTGCGCCGGGTCAACGCGCTGCTCAGCGAACTGGACCAGGCCCGCGCCTCGCTGCAACAGGTAGCGCACTTTGACGCGCTGACCAGCTTGCTCAACCGCCGCGGTTTCAATCAGATTTTTGCGGAGAAAGTCGCCGAAAAAACTGCAAGTCACGGCATGATGGCGGTGATTTTCCTCGATATCGACCACTTCAAGCGCATCAACGACAGCCTTGGGCATGATGCCGGCGACCAGTTACTTACCGTGTTGGCCGGGCATATCAAGGGCTCTGTACGCAGCCATGACGATGTGGTCGCGCGCTTTGGCGGCGATGAGTTCTGCATCCTGATCAGCATTCACCATCGTGACGAAGCGCGGCATATGGCGCAGCGCATCATGCAGAAGATGAAAGAGCCGATCGAACTGGCCGGCCGGCGCATGGTAATGACCACCAGCATTGGCATCAGCCTGTTTCCCGATGACGGCGTGACCTGTGAGGAGCTGCTGAAAACCGCCGACCTGGCGCTTTACCAGTCCAAAGACACCGGGCGCAACAGCCTGAACTTTTTCAGTTCCAACCTCAAAACCCGCGCGTTTCTCGAACTGCAACTGGAAGAAGAGCTGCGCGCCGCCCTGCGCACGCGCAACCAGCTGGTCCTGTTTTATCAGCCGATCTTCGACATGAAACTCGGCAAGGTTACCCGCCTGGAAGCCCTGGTGCGCTGGCAACACCCGCAACACGGGCTGCTGGCGCCGGACCGGTTTATCGCCATTGCCGAAAGCAACGGGCTGATTGCCGAGTTGGACCACTGGGTATTACGCCAGGCGTGCCACGATTTGAGCCTGCTGTCTGACCGCGGCTATACCGAGCTGACCATGGCCGTGAACTGCTCGGCCCTCAACCTGGCGCGTGACGAACTGGCGGATGAAATCGAAGACGCCCTGCGCTTCGCCGGCATCGCCGCCGGGCGCCTGGAACTGGAAGTCACCGAAAACGCCCTGATGGGCAACATCAGCAGCACGCTCGCGCTGTTGCGGCAAATCCGGGCACTGGGCGTGTCGCTGGCGATTGATGACTTCGGCACTGGCTACTCGTCACTGGCCTACCTCAAGCGCCTGCCGCTCAATACGTTGAAGATCGATCGCTCCTTTATCCAGGACATTCCCAAATCGACTGCCGATATCGAAATCGTCCAGGCGATTATCGGCATGGCCCACACGCTGCACCTGCACGTTGTCACCGAAGGCGTGGAAACCCAGGCGCAATTCGAACTGCTGCTCAACCATGGCTGTGACTTCATTCAGGGCTACTTGCTGAGCCCAGCGGTGCCTTTGAGCGATGTGGTTGGCGTGATCCAGGGCATTCAGATGCGTAACCCGCTCTACCCTTTCAGCGTGGAAGGCAGCAAAGACGCCACACCGCCCAAAGACCCTGTTACCGGCCGTATCGGCCCACCTTCCATCGTCAGGCCAATTCGCTGACGCCGAATATTTGGCATTTAGCCATCATTTGCCTAAAGAACGCCGACGAACGGCCGATTCATCAGAGTCCACGTGGCGTTGCCCTGGTCAGTAGGCGCGCTTGCGCCGATGGCACGGCGAAGTCGCGAACTCTCATTCAGTGATGGCTCCGTGATTTTTTTGGCCATCCGTCCAGGTACATGGCGCCAATGACTTCCAACAATAATCTGTCTCCGAGATCTGCGACGCAGTGCCGACAGCACCGGCGGAAAAATTCCCAGCCGCGAAGTCATTGAGCAGCGCCCGCCCATTGGCTACCCAGCAGTACTTGTACTTCACCGAAACCAATACCGACCGCATCCTCGACAACCTCGACGGCCTGCGTGACATGGTGTTCCCGCGCCTGCCCCAGCAGGAAGGTGATGGCGATGCGCGCAATGAGCAGGAATTTCCGTCGGTGTGCCTGATCGGCCTGGGCCGCTGCGGCTCCAACATTGCCCTGGACGTGGCAGAGCTGGTGTACAACGCGCGCAAGTTCTACCTCAACGAATTCAGTACCGAAGACAAGTCGGCCGATAAAGGCTACAGCCCGGCCCAGTGGATTCGAAACAACCTGCGTCTGGGTGGCGGCAAGGCCACCAAACCGGTGTTCCTGGTGGAGCCGCTGGTCATGCTGGGCGACCTGGACAAAGACATCGCCGGGCGCATCCGCTTCTCGCGCAAGGGCGAAAAAAGCGGCTTCCTGCGCGACTACAGCAAAATGAAAATCATGGACCTGTCGGAAGTGCACGCCGGCGGCGCCGGTAACGCGCCGATCCTGGGCCAGTACCTGGCCAAGATCATCCTCAACAAAGACACCCAGCGTTTTTCCAGCCCCGACTGGAAGATGATCCACTCCTACCTGATCGACTCCTGTGGCATCAAGGCCAACCAGTCGCGCCTGTATTTCTCGATCTTCAGCGCCGGCGGCGGTACGGGTTCGGGCATGGCCTCGGAGTTCGGCCTGGCCCAGCAGCACTCGTACATGAACAAGACGTTCGACACCAAGCCGGCCGACGAGCATGACAGCAAGAGCGGCCACGCCTTCGTGTTCGAGCCGATCTTCACCAGTGGCATTTGCGTGCTGCCGAATATCTCCGACCACCGCAGCGAAATGTCCGAGGCACTGCACATCAACGCCGGGCGGCTGTTGTGCAAATACCTGTCGGAAGAATGGGATTTCTCATACAACTTCGACAATGAAGACAGCAGCGAAGCCAGCGTGAAAGGCCGCATCCGGCCGTGGAACGCGATGATGCTGATCTCCAACGACATCATGCGTTACGCCGAAGAAAGCGATGACGGCAACATCCAGAACATTGACGTCAATGCTATGGAAAAACACGCCAACCAATACATCTCGCAGCAGATCTTCAACATCCTCACGGCCCAGGCGGTGACCACCGACTACGACCAGAACTACTTCCGGCGGGCCGGCATCGACATTGGCGAAACCATCCGCCTGGATGCCAACGACTTGTTCATGAGCCTGGCCGGGCCGGTGGCGATTGCCTACGCCGAATCGGTGGTGCCGGAGACGCCGGTGCCCTCGGGCGACAAGTTCAAGGTGTTCGATAAAGAGCCGCAGCGGCTGAACATCGATGACCTGTTTTTCCGCTCGATTGATTTGCCGCACTTCAACAAAGTGACGCAGGCGATCGAGGGCATCAGCCTGTTGCCGATCGAGTCCAAGCGCTACAAAGCGTCGTTGGAGCAGTACAAGAACTCCGGGTATGACGCGGCGGCGCTGCATGACCTGCACTTCTTCAAGAACTGCTCGTCGGTGGTGTCGATTGTGTCCTTGCCCAAGGATTACAAGCTGTCCTACATGGACTTGAACCGGCTCAAAACTCATTTGAACAGCCTGTTCCCCAACACCACGCTCAAGCGTTACGCCCTGGTGATCGGCGCGTCGGCCAACCTGTCGCTGACCACGCTGATCGCCAAGAGCCCGTGCCTGTCGGATGATTTCCTCACGCTGATCGTGGCGTTCATCAAGCGTTGCTTTGCGCGTAACCCGTACCGGTTTGATGACACGCTGGATAACTCGATCCTGGACTTCATCATCCATGATGATTTTGATGACGACCGGATTGACGAGTTGCTCAATGAGTTCGAGAACCCGGCGAAGATACTCGACACCAATTGGTACGCGATCAAGCCGATGTACGAGAAGAAGTACCGCGAGTTGATTAATGACAAGGAGAAGTTTGTGTCGATTAACGATATTCGCCTGTCACGGGATTGCGTGAAGAAGGCGATCAAGTACTTGCGAGAGATTTATCGTCATCGGATTGGGAAGACCAAGGTTATTTCGTTGAATAACCATACTGGCAAGACGGCTTAGACCGAGTCGCGACCATTGCGGGCAAGCCAGTTCCCACACTTGAAATGCATTTCAAATGTGGGCGCTGGCTTGCCTGCGATAGCGGCCCGCCAGACAAGCAACATCCTGATCCCTGCCACACCCAGAAACAATTCCCCGAGCCTTCGGCCCCGCGCAAAACTGTTCCCGTGACGCGCACGTCACCTTCACCTGTGACCTTTCTCTACGGCAAGGTGCCATCACGGCGTCGGCGGTTACTCCGCTACACACTTGCAAGGGCCCGAGCAGCGCACCTTTTTAGTGCGCAGGTTTCTTACGCCGCCCTTTCCTGGATCAGAATCCACGGCGAAACCACGACCGCCCACAGGCTTGGATCCCTCTCGACCAGGTCCAATGCCCGCGTCGCAGACACCTCGCCAAGGCTCCCTGCAGCCAGCCACGCAGCGACTTTGTCACGGTTATCCTCGGCCATTCCCTCGGCCGCTTCGATCAAATCCAGGCCGGCGTCGACCCACAATAGGGCACCCTTGGCAAAGAACGGTTCAAGCTCCTTCCAGGAAATTTCGGCGGTTTCACCGAGCAGCTTGGCATAGAGGGTGCTAGGTTCTTGCGTCATGGGAATTCACCTGAATAAAAAATCGGCGCAATCATAGCGTCAGGCGTCAGGCAGAAAAACCCAGTTGCAAATGAGGCATCGAACGAAAGTGTCAGGAAAGCCAAGGATTGCCCGAAACTCTGGCATCACCCCGCCGCAATTCTGTCTTTTTCTTTCATTAAAGCGACATCCCCGGCGTTTGCCCCCAGCAGCCAGCTTTTCAAGCGATCAACCGGCGCTCTACACTGTACCGGTACAGTTGCCAGGGCAATGCCGGGGGGATATCCGAGATATCTGATCCGGTTCTGCAGCTCACAAGGCCGCTAGAACTATAAAAAATACAACAGTAAGAGTGGAGCACTATGAATAAGGCTACTAAGCAGATTTCCAAACTGTTTGCCGCTATGGTCCTGGCTGGGGTTGCCGGCCATTCGTTCGCAGCCGACACCATCAAGATCGGTATCGCAGGTCCAAAGACCGGTCCTGTGACGCAATACGGCGACATGCAATTCATGGGTGCCAAGCAGGCAATCGCCGACATCAACGCCAAGGGCGGCGTCGACGGCAAAATGCTTGAAGCCAAAGAATACGACGACGCTTGCGATCCGAAACAAGCCGTTGCCGTAGCCAACAAAGTGGTCAACGACGGCGTCAAGTTCGTGGTGGGTCACCTTTGCTCCAGCTCCACTCAGCCAGCAACCGACATCTACGAAGACGAAGGCGTGATCATGATCACTCCGGCGGCTACCAGCCCGGAAATCACCGCCCGTGGTTATAAACTGGTATTCCGCACCATCGGCCTGGACAGCGCCCAGGGCCCGGCCGCCGGCAACTACATCGCCGACTTCGTGAAGCCCAAGGTGGTTGCCGTACTGCACGACAAACAGCAATACGGTGAAGGCATCGCTACTGCCGTTAAACAGACCCTTGAGAAGAAAGGCGTGAAAGTCGCTGTCTTCGAAGGCCTGAACGCCGGCGATAAAGACTTCTCCTCGATCATCCAGAAGCTCAAGCAAGCCAACGTCGACTTCGTCTACTACGGCGGCTACCACCCAGAGCTGGGCCTGATCCTGCGCCAAGCCAAGGAAAAAGGCCTGAGCGCCAAGTTCATGGGCCCGGAAGGCGTTGGCAACGACTCCATCTCGCAAATTGCCCAGGACGCTTCCGAAGGCCTGCTGGTAACCCTGCCTAAATCCTTCGACACCGACCCTGCCAACAAAGCCATTGTTGAAGAGTTCGCCAAGAACAAGCAGGACCCAACCGGTCCGTTCGTGTTCCCGGCTTACTCTGCGGTTGAAGTCATCGCCGGCGGTATCGCTGCCGCGAAGAGCGAAGACACCGCCAAGGTGGCAGCTGCCATCCACGCAGGTACTTTCAAGACCCCTACGGGCGATCTGAGCTTCGACGCCAAGGGCGACCTGAAGGACTTCAAGTTCGTGGTCTACGAATGGCACTTCGGTAAACCAAAAACCGAAGTTTCCCCTCAGTAAGCCAGGCGTTACTGGTTAACAAGCCCACTGTGAAAGCAGTGGGCTTTGTTTTACGAGGTTTATGGGCCTGTCACCCGCGATCCGGGCGCTGGCTCACCTGAAAATCTTAAAACCGTCACCAGCGGTTCGCTGGCAAACGCTTTGTGCAAATGTGCTCATAGAACACAGCGCAGGGCCGGAACATGACTCCACCAGTGAAATGCGTATCGGGTTTTTAGGAGCGCTGTAATGCCTGAGATCTATCATTTTTTCCAACAGCTGGTTAATGGCCTGACCATTGGCAGCACCTATGCCTTGATAGCCATTGGCTACACAATGGTTTACGGCATCATTGGAATGATCAACTTCGCCCATGGCGAGGTGTACATGATTGGTTCCTACGTGGCCTTCATCGCCCTTGCCGGGCTGGCCATGATGGGTATCCACTCTCTGCCGCTGTTGATGACCGCCGCGTTTATCGCGTCGATTGTTGTAACCAGTGCCTACGGCTACAGCATCGAGCGGGTTGCCTATCGTCCCTTGCGTGGCAGCAACCGTTTGATCCCGCTGATTTCCGCCATCGGCATGTCGATATTCCTGCAGAACACTGTATTGCTGTCCCAGGACTCCAAGGACAAGTCCATTCCCAACCTGATTCCGGGGAGCATCTCCTTCGGCCCAGGTGGCGCACAAGAAGTGCTGATTTCCTATATGCAGATCCTGGTGTTCGTCGTCACGCTGGTGGCGATGCTGGGCCTGACGCTGTTCATTTCCCGCTCCCGTCTGGGGCGCGCCTGCCGGGCCTGCGCCGAAGACATCAAGATGGCCAACCTGCTGGGCATCAACACCAACAACATCATTGCCCTGACCTTCGTCATCGGTGCTGCGCTGGCGGCCGTCGCGGCGGTGCTGCTGAGCATGCAGTACGGCGTGATCAACCCCAACGCCGGTTTCCTGGTAGGCCTCAAGGCCTTTACCGCAGCGGTATTGGGCGGCATCGGCAGTATTCCGGGCGCCATGCTCGGCGGGCTGGTGCTGGGCGTGGCTGAAGCCTTTGGTGCCGATATCTTCGGTGACCAATATAAGGACGTGGTGGCGTTCGGCCTGTTGGTTCTGGTGCTGTTGTTCCGTCCGACCGGCATTCTGGGCCGTCCGGAGGTTGAGAAAGTATGAGCAGATATCTTAAATCGGCGTTTTTCAGCGCCTTGCTGGTGTGGGCCGTGGCCTTTCCGGTACTGGGCCTCAAGCTGAGCATTGTTGGCATCAACCTGGAAGTGCATGGCACCGGTCCCGTGACCCTGACCATCATCGCCCTGTGCTCGGTGCTGATGTTCCTGCGCGTGCTGTTCACCCAGCAGGTCGGCGCCTTGTTCAAGGGCAACCGTGGGCCGTTGGTATCGCCCAAGGTCAGCCAGTTCCTGACCCTGCCGCGCACCCAACGCTACATCATCATCGGCCTGATCGTTGCCGCGCTGATCTGGCCGTTCTTCGGCTCACGCGGCGCGGTGGATATCGCGACGCTGATCCTGATCTACGTGTTGCTGGGCCTGGGCCTGAACATCGTGGTGGGCCTGGCCGGCCTGCTTGACCTGGGTTATGTGAGCTTCTACGCCGTGGGTGCCTACACCTACGCGTTGCTCTCGCATTACCTGGGCTGGGGCTTCTGGATCTGCCTGCCGCTGGCGGGTATGGCGGCGGCCACGTTCGGCTTCCTGCTGGGCTTCCCGGTGCTGCGCCTGCGCGGTGACTATTTGGCGATCGTGACCCTGGGCTTCGGTGAAATCATCCGGCTGTTCCTGCGTAACCTCACCGATATCACCGGCGGCCCCAACGGCATCAGCAGCATCCCCAAGCCGACGTTCTTCGGGCTGTCGTTCGACCGCACCGCCGCCGAGGGCATGCAGACGTTCCACGAGTACTTCGGGATCGACTACAACCCGGTGAGCAAAGTGGTGTTCCTGTACCTGGTGGCCCTGCTGCTGGCACTGGCGGCACTGTTCGTGATCAACCGCCTGCTGCGCATGCCGATCGGGCGAGCGTGGGAAGCGTTGCGCGAAGATGAGATCGCCTGCCGAGCGCTAGGCATGAACCCGACCGTCATCAAACTTTCGGCCTTCACCCTCGGGGCAACGTTCGCCGGTTTCGCCGGCAGCTTCTTCGCGGCGCGCCAAGGCTTGGTGACCCCGGAGTCGTTCACCTTTATCGAGTCGGCGATCATCCTCGCCATCGTCGTACTGGGTGGCATGGGCTCGCAGCTGGGCGTGATCCTGGCGGCCATCGTAATGATCCTGCTGCCGGAGATGATGCGAGAGTTCAGCGAATACCGCATGTTGATGTTCGGCGCCATGATGGTGCTGATGATGATTTGGCGTCCTCAAGGTCTGCTGCCGATGCAACGCCCACACATGGAGCTGCGCAAATGAGCCGCGAGATCCTGAAAGTCGAAAACTTGAGCATGCGCTTCGGCGGTTTGCTGGCGGTCAACGGCGTGGCCCTGACCGTGAAAGAAAAACAGGTGGTGGCACTGATCGGCCCGAACGGCGCCGGCAAAACCACGGTGTTCAACTGCCTCACCGGCTTTTACAAGCCGAGCGGTGGCAGCATCCTGCTGGACGGCCAGCCGATCCAGGGCCTGGCCGGCCATGAGATCGCCCGCAAGGGCGTGGTACGGACCTTCCAGAACGTGCGGTTGTTCAAGGACATGACGGCGGTCGAGAACCTGCTGATTGCCCAGCACCGTCACTTGAACACCAACTTCTTTGCTGGCCTGTTCAAGACCCCGGCGTTCCGCAAGAGCGAACGCGAGGCGATGGAATACGCCGAGTACTGGCTGGACAAGGTCAACCTCACCGAGTTTGCCAACCGCCCTGCCGGCACCCTGGCTTACGGGCAGCAACGTCGCCTGGAAATCGCCCGCTGCATGATGACCCGCCCGCGGATCCTCATGCTCGACGAACCGGCCGCCGGCCTGAACCCCAAGGAAACCGAAGACCTCAAGGCGCTGATCAGCGTGTTGCGTGAGGAAAACAACGCCACGGTGCTGTTGATCGAACACGACATGAAACTGGTCATGAGCATTTCCGACCACATCGTGGTGATCAACCAGGGCACACCGCTGGCCGACGGGACACCGGAACAGATCCGCGACAATCCTGAAGTGATCAAAGCCTATTTGGGGGAAGCGTAAAATGCTGCAATTCGAAAACGTTTCCACTTTCTACGGCAAGATCCAGGCCCTGCACAGCGTCAACGTGGAAGTGCGCCAAGGTGAAATCGTCACGCTGATCGGCGCCAACGGTGCCGGCAAATCGACCTTGCTGATGACACTGTGCGGTTCGCCGCAGGCGCACAGCGGCAGCATCCGCTACATGGGTGAAGAGCTGGTGGGGCAACAGTCCTCGCAGATCATGCGCAAGAGCATTGCGGTGGTGCCCGAAGGCCGTCGCGTATTCTCGCGCCTGACCGTGGAGGAGAACCTGGCCATGGGCGGGTTCTTCACCGACAAGGGCGACTACCAGGAGCAGATGGACAAGGTGTTGCACTTGTTCCCCAGGCTCAAGGAACGCTTCAGCCAGCGCGGCGGCACCATGTCCGGCGGCGAGCAGCAAATGCTCGCCATCGGCCGCGCGCTGATGAGCAAGCCCAAGCTGCTGCTGTTGGACGAACCGTCCCTGGGCCTGGCACCGATCATCATCCAGCAGATCTTCGACATCATCGAACAGCTGCGCAAGGACGGTGTAACGGTGTTCCTGGTCGAGCAGAACGCCAACCAGGCGCTGAAAATCGCCGACCGCGCCTACGTGCTGGAAAACGGCCGGGTGGTGATGCAGGGCACCGGGGAGCAGTTGCTGACGGATCCAAAGGTACGGGAGGCTTACCTCGGGGGCTAATACCATCCGGTTGCTGTATGAACTGGATCTAAATGTGGGAGCGGGCTTGCTCGCGAATGCGGTGTCTCAGTTAAGTATCTATCGACTGACACATTGCATTCGCGAGCGAGCCCGCTCCCACATTTGCTTTGTGTGAAGCTTAAATTTTGCGCTTCTTGAAATTATTGTCGTCGGGCTTGTAACGAAATGCGCCCTGCCGCCTCTAGTGGAGTAAGCAGGCAATCAAGCTCGCTAGCTCAACCCACCGCAGGAGTTACACCATGACCACTAAACTGTCCGCCGCTACCTTGATCCTGGCCCTCGGCTCTGCTATGAGCCTGTCCGCAATGTCCAACATGGCCCACGCCGACGACGCCAAGATGGACAAATGCTTCGGCGTCGCTGAAGCCGGCAAGAACGATTGCGCTGCGGGCGCCGGCACATCCTGCGCCGGCACCTCGAAAGTCAAAGACCAGGCCAACGCCTGGAAACTGGTCCCGGCCGGCACTTGCGCCAAGACCCCAAGCTCCACCTCGCCGACCGGTTTCGGCCAGGCAGCCGCCTTCACCGCCAAGTCCTGAAACAGCCCACAGCCTGAGTACTGATGATGACGCTTTTACCCCGACACACCGTCTCACCGGCTCAGGTGCCCGGCCTTCCCCACAGGGCCGGGCTGGGGCTGAAGAACGAGCACTTCATCGAAGTGCTCGAGACCTCGCCCGATATCGGTTTTTTTGAAGTGCACGCCGAAAACTACATGGTCGCCGGCGGGCCGTTCCATCATTACCTGGGGTTGATCCGCGAGCAGTACCCGCTGTCACTGCACGGCGTGGGCCTGTCCATCGGCGGCGAAGGCCCGCTCAACCGTGAGCACCTGGCACGGTTGGCCTTGCTGATCGAACGCTATCAACCCCACTCGTTTTCCGAACACCTGGCCTGGTCGAGCCACGGCCCGGTGTTTCTCAATGACTTGCTGCCGCTTGCCTACGACGCCGCCACACTGAACCGGGTGTGCGAGCACATCGACCAGGTGCAAAGCACGCTCAAGCGGCCGATGCTGCTGGAAAATCCATCGACCTATCTGCAATTCGAGCGCTCCACCCTGGACGAAACGGACTTCATCAGCGAGGTCATCCGCCGCACGGGCTGCGGCCTGCTGCTGGACGTCAACAACGTCTATGTGTCGTGCATCAATCACCAGCGCGAGGCGCTTTCCTACATCGACGCGCTGCCATTACACGCCGTCCGGGAGATACATCTGGCGGGGTTTGCCGAAAACACTGACAGCCTGGGCGATCGCCTGCTGATCGACGACCATGGCGCGCCCATCGATAACGCGGTGTGGCAGTTATACGAACAGGTACTCACGCGCACGGGCCCGGTGGCCACACTGATCGAGCGGGATAACCAGTTGCCTGCGTTCAGTGTGCTGCATGCCGAAGCTCAACACGCCGACTGGCATCTATTGCAGGTGAACGTATGAGCCATCACGCTGCGTTTGCCGACGCCCTGATCGATCCCGACCTGGCGTGCCCCGACGGCCTGTTCAGCCGCAACGGCGCCGACCCGGCCAGCCGTTTCGCGGTGTATCGCAACAATGTTCACAGCGCGTTGATCAACGCGTTGGCAACCGCTTACCCCGTAACCTTGCAGTTGGTCGGCGATGAGTTTTTTCGCGCCATGGCTGGTCTTTTTGTTCAGGCGAGCCCACCTGACAGCCCGCTGATGAGCGAGTACGGCAGTGCGTTCGCAGGGTTTATTCAGGCCTTTGAGCCGGCGGCCAGCGTGCCCTATCTGGCTGACGTCGCCAGGCTCGAGCGCTTGCGGGTTTGTGCCTATCACGCGGCAGACACTCAGCCGCTGGACCAGCAAGCCATTCTCCAAACACTGCAAGGCCAGACAGACCTGGGCAAGCTGCGCCTGCACCTGCATCCATCCCTGGCCACCCTGAATAGCGCTTACGCGGTGGTGGCCGTTTGGGCTGCGCACCAGACCGAAGGTGGCCTGGCCACCCTGAATCCCTGGCACGCCCAAAGCGCGCTGGTGTTACGCCAAGGCTTGGCGGTCAAGGTATTCGCCATCGACAGCGGCTCGGTCGCGTTCATCGACAGCCTGAATCACGGCTCGGCACTGGAGACGGCAGTGCAGCACGCGCTTGAAGCGTCGGCGCAGTTCGACCTGAACCAATGCCTGGCCCTGTTGATCAGCCACGACGCCATCACTCATTTGCACCTCGAACAAAAGGTATTGCCATGAACACATCCCCTTCGAGTCTGGTCAATCGGGTCATTGCTCTGTTCGAGAAAATCCCCTACAGCCTGATCGCCTTTCTCGCACGATTTTCCATTGCCGCGGTGTTTTGGAAATCCGGGCAGACCAAGGTCGAGGGCTTTGCCATCGACTTGATCAGCGGCACGTTCCAATTCGGCGAGCCGCGTCTTGCGGCGTCCACACTGCCGCTGTTTCGCAGTGAATACCACGTGCCCCTTCTGTCACCGGAAATCGCCGCGCACATGGCGGCGTTTGCCGAGCATTTCTTCCCGGTGCTGATCCTGGTGGGTTTTGCCACGCGGTTCTCGGCCCTGGCCCTGATCGGCATGACCTTGACCATTCAACTCTTCGTTTACCCGGACGCCTACCCAACCCACGGCACCTGGATCACCGTGCTGCTGCTGTTGGTCGCCAAGGGCCCGGGCTGCCTGTCCATCGACCATTTGATTGCACGCCGCTACCGCTGAAGACGGTCCAGGGCCTCGCCGCTGCGCTTGAACCAATCCACCAGGTAATCGGCCAGCACCTGGGTGCGACGCGGCAAGCCACCCTGATACGGGTGAACCAGGTACATCGGCATGCTACGCGTCTGATAATCGCGCAGGAGCCAGCGCAATCTCCCGTCAGCCAGTTCTGCGGGTAACACGTAGGACGGCAGGCGGGCGATTCCGGCGCCCACCAGTGCGGCCTTTTTCAACAGGTTGTAATGGTTGGAGGCAAAGGTGCCACTGACCCGCACTCGAAGCAGTTCGTGCTGCTGGTGGTACAGCCATTCTTCGCGCCCGCTGTAGTGGCTGTTGAGCAGGCAGGTGTGCGTCGCCAGGTCTGCCGGGGTCAACGGCTCGCCGTGTTGCTCCAGGTAGGCCGGGCTGGCGCAAGTCATTTCATGCCAGGCCAGCAGCGGTTTGGCCACCAGACGCTCATTTTCGATGGCGCCGGAACGCACACCCAAGTCAAACCCATCCCGCGCCAGGTCTCGATAACGGTTGTTCAATTCCAGTTCGATCTGCACTTGGGGGTACTGTTTGGAGAACTCCAGCAACAAGCCATCGAAGAAAGTTTCTCCCAACGACACCGGAACCGTCATACGCACTGGCCCGGCCAAATCGTCCTTGAGCCGCGCCAATGCCTGACGGGCGCGTTCCACTTGAACCACCAGCGCCTGAGCCTGGGGCAACAGCGCTGCACCGGCTGCGGTCAGGCTGAGCTTGCGGGTGGTGCGGTGCAGCAACACCACGCAAAACTGCGCCTCCAACTGGCTGATACGCTTGGACAACTGGCCCTTGCTGCACCCCAGTTGCTCGGCCGCCAGGGTGAAACTGCCGGCTTCGATCAGAACGGCAAAGGCCGCCAAGTCATCCATCTCGCTCATGGATTGTTTCCAATTGAAAACCAAAGGTTGCCTATTAGCACGTTTATCCACCTGAAAAGCCACACTAGACTGAACCTTCACTTACCCCTGGAGGAACAGCACGATGAAAATCCTATTGATTGGTGCCAGCGGCACGGTCGGCTCGGCAGTCAAGGCAGAACTGGCTCAGCGTCACGACGTGATCAGCATCGGTCGCACAAGCGGCGACTTTCAGGTGGATATCAGCGACAGCGCGTCGATCCGCAGGCTGTTCGAACAGACCGGCAAGTTCGATGCCCTGATCTGCGCGGCCGGTAGCGTGAATTTCGTAGCACTGGGTGAAATGAGCGAAAGCGATTTTGACCTGGGCCTGCGCGACAAGCTGATGGGCCAGGTCAACCTGCTGCTGATCGGCCGCGAATATGCCAACGACGGCGCCTCGTTCACCTTCACCAGCGGCATCCTCAACCGTGACCCCATCCGTACCGGCGCCTCGGCCGCATTGGTCAATGGCGCCATTGACGCCTTCGTCAAAGCCGCAGCGATCGAATTGCCACGCGGCCTGCGCGTCAACGCCGTGAGCCCGACCGTCCTGCTGGAAGCGATGGGCAGCTACGCCCCGTATTTCCGCGGTTACAAACCGGCTCCGGGTGCCGACGTAGCACTGGCCTACGCCAAAAGCGTAGAAGGCCTGCAAACCGGCCAGACGTTTATCGTCGGCTGAATCCGGCGTCTGTCAGAATTGCCTGAAGCCGGGCGCTGGGGTTGTGGTGCGGCGTCAGCCTGCGTAACGTGGCGGCACTTGTTTGGAGACCCGATAAATGCGCGCCGCCCGTACCCTAGTTCTGTTTGCCCTGCTGCCTCTGTTCACCGCTTGCCAGATGTTCGAGAGCGAGCCGGCAAAGCCGTCTACCGCCGGGTTGACCCGCATGCAGGGTGAATTGACGGCCGTTGACGGCAAGCTGTTGTTCCAGCCTTGCGGTGACAAACGCAACTACGTGGTCAACGACGCCGGCGGCACCAGCATCCTGCAGGAAGCCGCCTCACTGGCTGGGCAACAAGGCGCACTGTTTGCCGACTTGCGCGGCAAGTTCTCCGGGGTTGCCACTGGCACCCAGGGCTCGGTAGAGCTGCAACAGCTTTATCGCATGGAACGTTCGACTTCGGCCTGCAACGACCCGGACTTCAAGCGCATGGTGCTGCGCGCCAATGGCCATAAGCCCGCCTGGGCGATGAATGTGACCGCCAAGGGCATGGTGCTGGAGCGCGAAGGCCAGCCACCCTTGGCGGTGCCTTTTGTGGAAGAGCAACTGGGCGACGGCCGTTTCAACCTGATGACCGAAGCCAATAACCAGCACATCGAACTCTGGGTGGCGCCGCAGCGTTGCATCGACAGCGTCAGCGGTAGCCTGCAACACATGACCGCCGAGTTGCGCGTCAACGGCCAAGTGCAGCGTGGTTGCGCAGCATTCGGCGGTTCTCGCGACGACTGATTCGGCCCAACGCTGTTTTAACGTGTCGGAAAACCGCCTTTGGGGCTTATAATCGCCGGTTTGCAAAACAGCCGGCCTTTTTGTCCGCCGCCTACCGGATCCCGTCATGTTACGAATCACCGAACTCAAGCTGCCCATCGACCATCCCGAAGAAGACCTGCGGCCTGCCATCGTGCAGCGCCTGGGCATCGCCAGTGATGACCTGCTCGATTTCACCCTGTTCAAACGCAGCTATGACGCCCGCAAAAAGTCGTCGGAGCTGTGCTTCATCTACACCATCGACCTGAACGTGAAAGGCGAAGCCGCCCTGCTGCTCAAGTTCGCCGATGACCGCAACGTCAACCCGGCGCCGGATGTCAGTTACAAGGTGGTGGGTCAGGCGCCGGAAGGCCTGGTCGAACGGCCGATCGTGGTGGGGTTTGGTCCGTGCGGGATCTTCGCCGGGCTGCTGCTCGCGCAAATGGGCTTCAAGCCGATCATCCTCGAGCGCGGCAAAGAAGTGCGCCAGCGCACCAAGGACACCTGGGGCCTGTGGCGCAAAAACGTGCTCAATCCCGAGTCCAACGTGCAGTTTGGTGAAGGCGGCGCCGGGACCTTCTCCGACGGCAAGCTCTACAGCCAGATCAAGGACCCGAAATTCCACGGTCGCAAGGTCCTGCACGAGTTCGTCAAGGCCGGTGCGCCGGAAGAAATCCTCTACGTCAGCAAGCCGCACATCGGCACGTTCCGCCTCACCGGCGTGGTGGAAAACATGCGCCAGCAGATCATCGCCCTGGGCGGTGAAGTACGTTTCGAACAGCGCGTTACCGATGTGCTGATCGAAGACGGCCAGCTGAACGGCGTGGTCATCGACGGTGGCGAGCAACTGCTCTCCAAGCACGTGATCCTGGCCCTGGGCCACAGCGCCCGCGACACCTTCCGCATGCTGCACGGGCGTGGCGTGTACATGGAGGCCAAGCCGTTCTCGGTGGGCTTCAGGATTGAACACCCGCAATCGCTGATCGACGCGGCGCGCCTGGGCAAATACGCCGGGCATCCAAAACTCGGCGCGGCCGACTACAAGCTGGTGCACCACGCCAAAAATGGCCGCTCGGTCTACAGCTTCTGCATGTGCCCGGGCGGCACGGTAGTGGCGGCCACGTCCGAGCCGCACCGCGTGGTGACCAACGGCATGAGCCAGTACTCGCGCAACGAACGCAATGCCAACTCCGGCATCGTCGTCGGCATCACGCCGGAGGTGGATTACCCGGGTGGCCCGCTGGCGGGCATCGAGTTGCAGGAGCGCCTGGAGTCCCACGCCTACATCCTTGGCGGCAGCAACTACGAGGCTCCGGCGCAACTGGTGGGGGATTTCATCGCGGGCAAGCCATCCACGGCCATCGGCAGCGTGGAACCGTCCTACAAGCCCGGCGTGTCGCTGGGTGACTTGGCCCTGGCCTTGCCGGACTTTGCCATCGAAGCGATTCGTGAAGCGTTGCCGGCGTTCGAGAAGCAGATCAAAGGCTACTCGTTGCACGATGCGGTGCTGACCGGCATCGAGACGCGCACGTCCTCGCCGCTGCGGATTACCCGTAACGAGTCGATGCAGAGCTTGAACGTGAAAGGTTTGTTCCCGGCCGGTGAAGGTGCGGGTTATGCCGGTGGGATTCTGTCGGCGGGCGTTGACGGGATTCGGATTGCCGAGGCGTTGGCGCGGGATATGCTCGGCATCGAGGCCTAAGCACTCTATTACAGCCAACCCCGATCAAAGGTGGGAGCGGGCTTGCCCGCGATGGCAGAGTCTCAGTCGCCGAACTTATCGACTGAAACACCGGCATCGTAGGCAAGCCCGCCCCCACATTGGTTTTTGCCGGTTTTCAGATGTTTGCGCGCAGGATTGTCTCCGGCAACGGCTCACCCCGTTCAACACTGGCCGCAACGGCGGCAATCAGCCCGCTCAACTCATACCCTTGCCCGGCGAGCCACGCCTGATCGTAGTAAGTCGTGGCATACCGCTCGCCCCCGTCACACAAAATTGCCACGATCGACCCAGACTGCCCCGCCGCTTGCATCTGCTGCGCCGCCACCAAGGCACCGATCAGGTTGGTCCCGCTGGAACCACCGACCCGCCGCCCAAGACGCTCGGCCAAGTAATGCATGGCCGCCAGTGACAGCGCATCCGGTACCTTGACCATCGCATCAATCACCTTGGGCAAAAACGACGCCTCGACGCGTGGCCGGCCGATCCCTTCGATCCGCGAACCGCAATCCAGGCGCAAGCTGGCGTCGCCCGTCTGGTAATAGTCAAAGAACACCGAGCGTTCGGCGTCGGCACACAGCACGCGGGTGCAATGCTGGCGATAGCGCACGTAACGCCCCAGCGTCGCGGTGGTGCCGCCGGTGCCAGGGCTGGAAATCAACCAGCTCGGCTCGGGGTAATGCTCAAACCGCATCTGTTGGAAGATCGACTCGGCGATATTGTTGTTCGCCCGCCAGTCCGTCGCGCGCTCGGCATAGGTGAATTGGTCCATGAAGTGACCGCCACTTTCCTGCGCCAACCGCTCGGACTCGGCGTAAATCTGCGTCGGATCCTTCACCAGATGGCTCTTGCCGCCGTAGAAGGCGATCTGGGCGATTTTCTCCTGAGACGTGGTGGCTGGCATCACCGCAATGAAAGGCAGGCCAAGCAGGCGCGCGAAATACGCTTCCGAAATTGCCGTCGACCCGCTGGAGGCCTCAATTACCGGCGCGCCCGGCTTGAGCCAGCCATTACACAGCGCGTATAGAAACAGTGAACGGGCCAGCCGATGCTTCAGGCTGCCGGTGGGGTGGCTGGACTCGTCCTTGAAGTACAACTCGATACCCGGCAACCCCGGCAACGGCAAAGGGATCAGGTGCGTGTCGGCGCTGCGCTGGAAGTCCGCTTCAATGATGCGAATGGCTTCGCGGGCCCAGGTACGGTGGTCACTCATAAGGTGCGTCTCTAAAGATTTCAGCGCCAATTTTAGGGAGTTTCCTACACTGCACACAGATACAGTGGCGACTCAAATAGACACACAATTGCTAGGCTCTGGCGCAACGCCGACTCTGCCCGCTCCTTATAACAAATAAGAATATAACTTTTGTTTTAACAACTAACGGTACGGGTTAGGGTACCCACCTATTGAACCTGGATTGGAGAGCATCCCTTGCCTCTGCGTAGCACTTTCACCCGTTTCTTCCAGCTGGAAGCCGCCAGCGGTCTGTTGTTGATCGCCGCTGCCGCCCTGGCGCTGATCATCAACAATTCACCGTTGTCACACCTCTACAACGCGTTTCTCGATGTACCGGTGGTGGCACAGATTGGCGCGCTGAAAATCGCCAAGCCTGCCCTGCTGTGGATCAACGATGGCCTGATGGCCTTGTTCTTCCTGCTGATCGGCCTGGAGGTGAAGCGCGAGCTGCTCGACGGCCACCTGTCCAAACCCTCGCAAGTGGTACTGCCGGGGGCCGCAGCCATTGGCGGCATGGTGGTGCCGGCGCTGATCTACTGGGCGATCAACAAGGACTACCCCGCTGCACTCTCCGGCTGGGCAATCCCCATGGCCACCGATATCGCTTTTGCACTGGGCGTGCTGGCCCTGTTGGGCAAGCGCGTGCCGGTATCGCTGAAACTGTTCCTGATGACCCTGGCGATCATTGATGACCTCGGCGCAATCATCGTCATCGCCGTGTTCTACTCCGCGGACCTGTCCGGTGCTGCTCTGGCCGGTGCAGGGGCGTGCCTGATTGCCTTGATCGCGATGAACCGCCTGGGCGTGATCAAACTCGGGCCCTACCTGATCATCGGTCTGATCCTGTGGGTGTGTGTGCTCAAGAGTGGCGTGCATGCCACGCTGGCCGGCGTGACCCTGGCCTTCTGCATCCCGCTGCGCACCAAAAATGCCGAGCCCTCGCCCCTGAGGACGTTGGAACACGCCCTGCATCCGTGGGTGGCCTACGCCATCCTGCCGCTGTTTGCCTTCGCCAACGCGGGCGTTTCCCTGGCCGGCGTGAGTCTGGAAAGCTTCACTCACCATGTGCCCATGGGCATCGCCGCCGGCCTGTTGATCGGCAAGACCATCGGCGTGTTCGGCCTCACCTGGCTCGCCATCAAGACCGGCCTTGCCGCGCTGCCCAGCGGCGCGAACTGGGGCCAGGTGTTCGGAGTGGCGATCCTGTGCGGTATCGGCTTTACCATGAGCCTGTTTGTCGGTTCACTGGCGTTTGTGCCGGGTGCCAGCGAATTCGCCGGGGAGGATCGAATGGGTATTCTGACCGGGTCGATCCTGGCCGCGTGTATTGGTTATGCCGTGACCGCGATGGCGAGTCGCAAGAAAGCCTGAGGGTTGCGAAAGCACCCAAAACCCCAATCGGTGAGCCCGATTGGGGTTTTTCTTTTCTGAAGATGACACTTACCTCAAACGCCTAAAGACTTTGCGCGCGCCGCCGACTAGTGATTGTGGCGCTACCACTGTCCCTGCCAGGGACACCCGACCGACACAGCTCTCCAACGCGTATCCAGCCCGAGCGAAAATCCCATGTTCCTGAGAAATATAAGAATCGCTGCCAGAGCCTTCATCGGCTTCGCGGCCATTGCGTCGCTGAGTGTGTTTCTCGGTCTATTCGCCCTCAAGCAGATTGGCGAAGTCCAGTCCCAGGCTGCCGACATTCAGAACAACTGGATGCAGCGTGTCAGGATTCTGGCCCTGGCCAACGCGTCGCTCGACCGTTTTCGCTTGGGCGAAATGGCGCACATCCTGTCGTCAAGCGATGCGGACATGCAGACCTATGAAGACAAATCCGCCGGCCGCCTGAAAAGCGTCAAGGAACAGCTGGCCCAATATGCCGCGCTGCTACGCACACCCGAGGAAAAATCGCGCCTGGATGTGTTCAACCAGAGCCTGGATGCCTACGCGAAGAACCATACCGAAATGCTCAAGCGCTCGCGCTCGGGCGACAAAGCCGGCGCCCGCGACTTTCTCAACAGCATTCGAGAAAGCTACGAGCAGATGACCAAGAACTTCGACCAGTTGATCGACCTCGCCAACAAAGGCGCCGAACAGGCCGGCCAAACCTCCGTAGGCGCTTACCAGCATGCCGTGAGCGGCATCACAATCGTCATTTTGCTGGTCAGTGCCGGCACAGTGCTGGTGGCCTGGTTACTGACCCGCAGCATTACCGGCCCCATCATTGAAGCGGTGCAGGTGGCCGAAACCATCGCCAAGGGCGACCTCACCCAGCCCATAAACCCTACGGGCAATGACGAAGCCACGCGCTTGCTCCGGGCACAGGAAACCATGCGTAACAACCTGGTGCAGACCCTGCGGCAAATCACCGGCTCATCCAGCCAGCTGGCCGCTGCGGCCGAAGAGTTGAATGCCGTCACCGCCGAGGGCAGCCGCGACCTGCAACAGCAACATGGCGAAATCGAGCAGGCAGCCACGGCCGTCACTCAGATGACCACCGCGATTGAGGAGGTCGCGCGAAACGCGGCATCAACCTCCGACCTGTCCCAGGAATCACGCAGCATTGCGCTGAAGGGCCAACAGCGCATGGTCGAGGCACTGAATTCGATCCAGGCGCTGACCCGTGGGGTCGAGGTCAGCTCAGGGCAAGTGGGCGGCCTCGCCGAGCAGGCCAAAGGCATCGGCAAAGTGCTCGATGTGATCCGCACCATTGCCGAGCAAACCAACCTGCTGGCGCTTAACGCGGCCATCGAAGCCGCGCGTGCCGGTGAGGCCGGACGTGGTTTCGCCGTGGTCGCCGACGAGGTTCGTGCACTGGCTTATCGCACCGCCCAATCGACTCAGGAAATCGAGCAGATGATCGGCAGCATTCAGGCCAACACGGCCAGCACCGTCAACACCATGCTCGACAGCAGCGCCATGACTCAGCAAACCTTGGGGCTGGCCGAGCTGGCGCAACAAGCGCTGGCAGACATTCTGGCCGCCAACGATGAAATCAATGACCGCAATCTGGTGATCACCACGGCGGCGGCGGAACAAGCCGACGTTGCTCGAGCAGTCGATCGCAACTTGCTGAACATTCAGCAGCTATCGATTCAGTCGGCAGAGGGCTCGACCCAAACGACTGCAGCCTCGCAATCCCTCGCAAGCCTGGCCCACGAGTTGAACACCATGGTCAAGCACTTCCAGGTTTAAAGTCACGCAGCGTGCGCGGCACACCGCGCCTGCAATAAAAAACCCCAACCGATCACTCGGTTGGGGTTTTTTATTGCCAGGACCGGCGTTTAACGAGTAACGCGGCTGGTACCGTCAACGGTCATGATGCGTACACGGTCGCCGATGCGGAAGATTTCATTTTCCTGCACGGCTTGTACGTAGGCACGCATGCTGCCGTCGTCTTCGCGAACGGTGATTTCCACGCCTTGGGTGCGGGTCAGGCCTTCTTCAGTGGCCGAGCCCAACAGGCCGCCGGCTACGGCGCCGATCACGGCGGTGACAATGCTGCCACGGCCGCCGCCGATGGCGCTGCCGCCGACACCGCCGATGACTGCGCCAGCAGCGCCGCCAATTGGGGTCTTGGTGCCTTCGATTTTCACTGGACGCAGGGATTCAATGGTGCCCATGCGAACGGTCTGTACACGACGCGCCTCGTCACGAGAGTACGAGTCGCCGGTCAGACTCGAGGCGCAGCCACCCAACAGCAACGACAGGGTGGTAAAGCAGGCAACTAGTAAAACGGACTTACGCATAGCATCAACTCCAAAGGACAGGTATTCATTAGACGCTGCGGCTTGGCGCCTGTCACGGCGAGCACCGCAGAAAATTGCTTTCATTCAGCCTTAGTACAGACTGCCAGCACCAGAAAAATAGACGAACGGTTGCACTCAACTGTTCCGAAGAATGTCATGAACGCGTTCATCATTATTGTAGTCGCGCAGCAGCACACGCCGAAGACATATGGATAAAGACTTCGCCGTGGTGGGCAACATTCGAACGAGGTGACGAAAGGTGAAACTCAGGGCGCCAGGCGCTCACGAGTCCACTCGCCGGCTTGCAGGCGGTAGTTGAGGCGATCATGCAGGCGACTGGCGCGACCCTGCCAGAACTCGATGCGCTCGGGCAGCAGGCGATACCCGCCCCAATGCTCAGGGCAATCGGGTTGGATGTCGCTGAAACGCTGCTCGGTAGCCTTGAGCAAGTCTTGCAGCTCTTCGCGATCACGGATGACCCGGCTCTGCGGCGACGCCCAGGCCCCAAGACGGCTTCCCAATGGGCGGACCTGAAAGTAAGCATCCGACTCTTCAGGCGTGACCTTGACCACCCGCCCTTCGATGCGCACCTGGCGCTCCAGAGTAGGCCAGAAGAAGGTCATGGCTGCAAATGGCTGTGCCGCAAGCTGTTCGCCCTTGGCACTCTGATAATTGGTGAAGAAGGTAAAACCCTGTGTATCCAGGCCTTTGAGCAACAGGATACGACAGTGCGGACGACCGTCCTGGTCGACCGTGGCCAGAGTCATGGCATTGGCTTCCACCGGTGGCTGCTCGGTTTTCACCGCATCGGCAAACCACTGGTGGAACAATGCAAACGGCTCGCCTGGGGCCTGGGCCTCGCTCAAACCGTCCCGCGTGTAGTCACGGCGCATATCGGCCAATGCCTGGGTCATGCGGCTTTATCCTTCTGGTTCAACAGATCAGTTTTTCGCCTGGTCGTTTGTCGCTGGGGCGTCGGCCTTGGGTGCGGCTTTTTTCGCGGCCGGCTTGGCAGCAGCTTTTTTCGCAACAGGCTTGGCAGCGGCTTTCTTGACCGGAGCCTTTTTCGCCGGAGCGGCTTTTTTCGCAGCAGGCGCCGGTACGGGAGCGGGTGCAGTCTGCACGGCAACCATTTCCGCAACCGGTGGCTTGCCCGAGTTGTACTTGCTCAACAACGCCAACATCGTTGTACGCTGAGTGAACATGATTTCCATGCGACGGTTCAGCGCACGCCCCTGATTGCTATCGTTGGCAGCCCGCGGCATAAGGTCGCCCATGCCACGCATCATCAGGCGATCCTGCTTCAAGCCGCTGAGGCTGAAAATCGAAGCGATGGACTGAGCGCGCTCGCGGGTCAATGCCTGGCTCACTGGCTCGGCACCATTGGTGTCGACGTGGCCTAAGACCAACACAGCGGTCTTTGGATCGCCTTCAACCGCCTTGGCCACGCGAGTGAACGGGCCCAACGTAACCGGCAGCAGCATCGCCGGGCGTTTCGGGTTGTAAGAGCCATCAACCGGGGCGATCACGACCAATACGTTCTCGCGACGCTCCAATTGCAGGTTGCTGTCCTTGATGGCCGCACGCAGGCGCGGCTCATAGTCGTCCAGCCAGGCTTGAGTGATTTTCGGATCAGGCATCGGCACGTTGGTCACGTCGACCTTGGCCAATGGTTTTGGCTTGCTTTCGAAAGGCCACCACCATTTGGTATCGGTGTCGGTCTTGGCCACCGCCGGGGTCGTCGGGTCTGCCGCCTTGAGGTCGGCTTTCAGATCGGCTTTGGCATCGGCCGCTTTTTCATCGGCGCTTTTAGAGGCGAACGGCCACCAGCTGGAGCCGGTCTCAGCCTTGGCTACGGGCGCAGGGGCGGCAGCAGCGGCAGGCGCTGGAGCAGCGGCGGCGGCAACCGGGGCTGCGGGCTTGGCGCCAGCGGCTGGTTTTGCATCCGGCACGGCGTCGGTTTTGGTTACTGCGTCCTTGGTAGCAGCCTTGTCTGATCCAAATGACCACCAATGCCCACCCTCGGCATCATTTTGTGGAGTTTGTGCGCAACCCGTAATTGTGAGGCACAGCGCCAGTGCCAAGGACTTGTTCGATAACATGAGATATCCACAAAATGAGAAAAAACCGGAGGGTCTGGTTGACCCGTTAAACAGACGCTTACAGAACATTGAAGTTACAAAATTTCGTTCAGCGCCTTCTTATAGTTGCCTTTGTAACAAAAAAACGTGAAACAGCAAGCTCTTTACAGACAACCGGCCAATATTCCGACCAACTTCTGCGCACGCGGGTCCATAAGTACATAAGGCCCCAGTGTATTAGTCACGAAACCAAATGCTACATCATGTTCCGGATCGGCAAAACCAACCGAACCACCCGCCCCCGGATGCCCAAACGCACGTGGGCCAAGGCCGAACGTCGCATTGGGCAAGTGCGGTTGATCCAACATGCAGCCCAAGCCGAAACGCGTTTGGGTCAATAAAGTTTTATCCGGTCCGATACTGTGTTCGCGGGTCAATTGTTCGAGCATGTCCGCCTCGAGCAAACTACCGTCCAACAATCCGCTATAAAAGCCCGCCAGGCTACGCGCGTTACCGTGACCATTTGCCGCTGGCTGCTGCATGCGCCGCCATTGAGGCTTATTAGTGCTTGTCAGAATAGACGGTGGGTTGGCAAATGCACGCGTAGTCATGGCCGCAGGTTCGCGCATCATAACTTGCAGTAATCGTTGAGCGGCTTCATCGCCCATATTGCCTTTGCTGCGCGCTATATGCGCAACACGGTAAAACTCTTCGTCCGCCAGGCCAACATGAAAGTCCAGCCCCAATGGCCGCGCAACCCGCGCAACAATTGATTCACCGGGCCCACGCCCGTCGGCGCGACGCAACAATTCACCGACCAGCCACCCATAGGTGATGGCCTCGTAGCCGTGGCCTTGGCCGGGCGTCCACCATGGGGCTTCGGCCGCCAGGGTGTCGACCATCAGTTGCCAGTCATAGAGGGCTTCGGCGGGGAGCATGTCGCGAATCGCCGGCAACCCGGCCTGGTGGCAGAGCAGTTGGCGCAGGGTGATGGCTTCCTTACCGGCCGCGGCAAACTCGGGCCAGTAATTGGCGACAGGGGCGTCGAGTTGCAACTTGCCCTCGGCCACCAATTGCAGGGCCGTCACGGCAGTGAAGGTCTTGGTGCAGGAAAACAGGTTGACGAGGGTGTCGCTGTGCCAGGCCTCGGCACCGTCCTTGTCGGCGGTGCCTGCCCACAGGTCGACGACGGTTTCGCCGCCGATCTGGATACACAGCCCGGCACCACGCTCCTGCGGGTCATCAAACAACGCGGCGAATGCCTCACGTACCGCTTCGAACTGGAGCTCGTAATGACCCTGAATCTGCACCTAAGCCGCCTCGGAAAACACCGTAATAAGTGGCCGACATTGTTCCAGTCATTGGCGGTTTTGTGAACCCGTCAAATATGAATCAATGGCCATTTCCAGAGTGACCGCCAGCATGCCCGGCGCCCTGCCCCGCGCCTCTGCCGTCGTGCCCCGACTTGCCGGCTTCGCTCTCACGCACCCCGCTGGCAGCCTTGGCTTTTTCGGCTTCCTTGCCCAGTTGGTCGACGGCCGCCAGGTTGCTTTTGCGCACGCTGTCGACAAAGCCCTGGAACGGCACATCCGTGATGCCCACAAGGCCAAAGTGGCCGTTTTCACCGTCCAGCAGACGACCCGTCACCGGTTGATCCAGGTACTGGAACCAGTGCACGCCGACGATCGACGGCTCAGCCATGGCCTGCTTGAGGAAGTTGCTGTACGCCACGCCACGGTCTTCCTCCTTGGCCAGCTGAGTCACGCCGCCCCAGAACGGACCGCGATCCGCCGAGCCAAAGTTGAACTCGGTGATCAGCACCGGCTTATCCAACGCGCGCAGGGCGGCGAAGTCGTAGCCGTCCTGAGGCTTGAGGGTGTACATGTTGAAGCTCAGCACATCGCAATACTGGGCGCAGGACGCCACGGCTTCCGGGGTGCTGACGGCGTAGCGGCCACCCAGCAGCAGCTGGTTGGGCGCGTGCCACTTCAACGAATCGGAGATGGTCTTGAAATAAGCATCGGCGAAGGTCTTCTGGAAGTATTTGAAGTCGGCTTCGATTTCCGGGTGTTCAGGGCTTGGCATCGGCGGCTCGAAGCCCGGGTCTTCCATCAGCTCCCAGCCTGACAGGTGAATGCCCCAGGCTTTGGAGAGGCCTTCTTCGTTACGGTATTTGTCACGCAGTTGCTTGAGGAACGCACGTTTGGCCGGCACATCGGTGGTCATGCGCAAGGTCCCGTACGCCAGGGCGTAACGCGACTTTGGATCATCGCCAGGGCCGGCCCAGGCCAGCTCGTTGTCGGCAAAAAAGCCGATCAGCCACGGGTCGTCGCGGTGATCGCGGGCCGCGATCGCCACGGCGCGCTCGGTGGCCATGGCGAAACGCGGATCGAACGGGTCGGGCATGCCGCCCCACCAGTCCGTGCCGGTGCTGATGCTGGCGTAGTCACCGACAATCGACAGCGGCAAGGTGTAGGGCACGCGGTCGGCGCTGGCCAAATCCTCGTCGCTCCAGTTGCCCACGGTGTTGAAACCCCAGGCTTGCAGGCGGTCCAGCGTGTGCGTGACCCAGCGCTTGTGGTCGAAACCTTGCGTGTCATAGGTGCGCTGCAGGTTGGCGCCATAAAAGTCGTACCAGCGCCCCACATTGAAGCCCCGGCCCTGGTCAGCGCCGTTGCCGCCGCGGTTATCCGCACGGCCGTAATACTTGTCGAACGGCTCGCCGGACTTGGGCAGCGCGGCAAACATCCATTCGCGGCCGGCCACGTAGGTTTGATTATCGTCCGGCGCAACCGTATTGACGCCCAGGGAGTAGAACGGATGGCCTTCCGGGGTCACCAGGTACCAGCGCCCGTCGCGCTTCTCGGTGCGGAAAAAGCCGCTTGCTTCAAACGCCGGGCCTTTGTTCCAGCCGCCATATTGGTCCAGGGCAGACTTGTCGCGCTCAGCCAGCCAGCCCTTGAGCTGTTGCTGCTCCTTGGCCGCTGCGGCTTTGAGTTGTTCGTCGCTGCTGACTTTTTCCGGCCAACGCGCACGCGTGGACTGACCATACGCATCCACCAGCGCGCTGTAGGCGGCCTTCAGCACCGGCTCGCTGTCCTGCACGCCAAAGCGTTCCAGCAGGATGCTTTGGGCTGCGTTGGGCTTGATCATCGACAGAGTGACCGACGCCACCTGGCTACGATCGATTGCCCCGGCGCTGCTGGCCAACAGCACACGCTGGCCTTCCACGGTAATCGGCATCGGCGGCCCGGCCTTCATGCCCTGGCTCAGCGGCGAGTTGGCCTGCAGCGGAATCAGCAGGGTTTGAGCGGGGCCGGCCGGCAGGTCGATGCGGCTGACCAGCGTCTGGCCGTCGGTGCTCTGCACCTTGACGTAGAGGGTCAGCGCCCAGTCCATGGCGCTCTGGATACGCAGGCTCATGGCGCCGGACTGCGACCAGTCCCACACGCCGGTCTGCGGGCTGAGCACCAGGCTCGGTTCGGCCGCCGGGTTGAAGGTGATGCGGCGCAGCACCTCGCCCTCAGCGGTTTGTTCGGCGTTGTATTGCGGCAGGCTCGCGTCCTGGGTCGCGACCTTGACCACATCGGCAGGCCGGACGAAATTGAACAGCGTTTGTTGCCCGGCAGGCGCGGCCATCAAGGGCGCGGCAAACAACAAGGCAAACAGAGCGGGCAGCGTGCGAATCATACGAACAAGGTTCTCCCAAACGGCCGGTGAATGGCCTGATGACATAAAGCGTTGGCAGTGAGATAGACCACGAAGTGGGCGAATTCGCCCATAGTGGCTTAAGAAATTTCGCGCCTGAAGGGCGGCAAAGCATTGAGGATAGCCTTGCCATAGCGCTGCGTGACCAAACGGCGGTCGAGCAAGGTGATGGTGCCTCGGTCTTCCTCGGTACGCAGCAAGCGCCCGCAGGCCTGGACCAGCTTCAAGGAAGCATCCGGCACCGAGATTTCCATGAACGGGTTACCGCCACGGGCCTCGATCCATTCGGCCAAGGCCGCCTCGACCGGGTCATCCGGTACCGAGAACGGGATCTTGGCGATCACCACGTGCTCACAGTAGGCGCCGGGCAAGTCCACGCCTTCGGCGAAACTGGCCAGGCCGAACAACACGCTGGAATCACCGCCATCAACACGCGCTTTGTGCTTGTTCAGGGTTTCCTGTTTGGACAGGTTGCCCTGGATGAACACCTGCTTGCGCCAGTCGCGGTCGAGGCCGTCGAACACGTCCTGCATCTGTTTACGCGAGGAGAACAGCACCAGGGTGCCGCGTGAACCTTCCACCAGGTCCGGCAAGTCGCGGATGATCGCGGCCGTGTGCGCGGCCGCGTCGCGAGGGTCGGCCTTGAGGTCCGGCACTCGCAGCACACCGGCATCGGCATGGTGAAACGGGCTCGGCACCACGGCGGTGACGGCCTTTTTCGGCAGGCCGGCACGCATGCGGAAGCGGTCGAAAGTGCCCAGCGCGGTCAGCGTGGCCGAGGTCACCAGGCAGCCGTAGGCCACATTCCACAGGTTGCGGCGCAGCATTTCGGCGGCCAGGATCGGGCTGGCGTTGACCTCGATATCAAACAGCGCACCGCTTTCGGACAAGGTCAGCCAGCGCGCCATGGGCGGGTTGTCTTCCGGGTCTTCGACGGTAAAGGCGGTCCACAGCTCCCAATTGCCCTGGGCGCGCGACAGCAGGCTGCCGAACAGGGGGTACCATTCCTCGGCCTGGTTGCTGGCGATACCGATGTTGACCTCGCCATCCATGCCTTCCTTGAGCAGGTCGGTCAGGCGGGTGAACAGGTCGGTCAGCCGTGAGAAGCCTTTTTTCAGCTCGATACCCATTTCACGCATGTGCTCGGGGATCAATCCGCCGACAAACCGGTGACGCGGCCGTTCGCGGCCTTCGACGTCTTCGCCGGGTTTGAAGTCGGCGACCTGCTCGCAGGCGCTGAACATGAATTGCTGCTGGGTCTTGATCTCGCGCGCCAGCTCCGGCACCTGCTCTATCAGTTTGCCCAGATCGCCGGGCAATGGGTGCTGGGCGAGCAATTTGGTCAGGTTCTTGGCGGTGGTTTCGAGCCAGTCGGCGGTGGAACGCAGACGGGTGTAGTGGGCGAAATGGCCGATGGCCTTATCGGGCAAGTGGTGCCCTTCGTCGAATACGTAAAGGGTGTCGCGCGGGTCCGGCAACACAGCGCCGCCGCCCAGGGCCAGGTCAGCCAGGACCATGTCGTGGTTGGTGACAATCACGTCGACCTTGCCCATGCCCTCGCGGGCCTTATAGAAGGCGCACTGGCCGAAGTTGGGGCAATGCCGGTTGGTGCACTGGCTGTGGTCGGTGGTCAGGCGCGCCCAGTCGGCGTCTTCCAGGGCGGTGGGCCAGCTGTCACGGTCGCCGTCCCATTTGTTGCCGGCAAGTTTCTCGATCATGCTGGTAAACAGCTTCTGGCTGACTTCATCAACCTCGATCTTGAAGCCTTCCTCTTCGAACAGCGAAGCCGTGGCGGTCTGGGCGTGACCTTCCTGCAGCAATACGTCGAGCTTGGACAGGCACATGTAGCGGCCACGGCCCTTGGCCATGGCGAAGGTGAAATTCAGGCCGCTGTTGCGCATCAAGTCGGGCAGGTCTTTGTAGACGATCTGCTCTTGCAGGGCGACGGTGGCGGTGGCAATCACCAGGCGCTTGCCGGCGGCCTTGGCGGTAGGGATTGCGGCCAGGCTATAGGCCACGGTCTTGCCGGTACCGGTGCCGGCCTCGACGGCCACGACCGCGGGGTCGCCACTGCGCCGACCTTCGTCGTCGGTGTCGATATCCCCGAGGACTTTGGCCACTTCGGCGATCATCAGGCGTTGGCCGTAGCGCGGTTTCAAGCTCTTGGCTTCGAGAAAACGCGAATAGGCGCCCTGGATCGTGGTTTTGAGTTCAGTGCTGATCATGGATAGTCGGGCGCAAAAAACGCTGGATAAATTTTCAGTGGTTCGGATCGGCCGCTATCATACCCCGCTAATTAATCCCGCGCAGAACGGAGTACCACAATGACCGCGTTTAGCCTCGCTTACACCCTGCATGTATTGGCCGCCCTGGTATGGGTCGGCGGTATGTTTTTCGCCTGGATGATCCTGCGCCCCGCCGCCATGGCGGCACTTGAGGGCCCTGTCCGGCTCAAGCTGTGGGCGAATGTGTTTCAACGTTTTTTCGTGTGGGTCTGGGTGGCGGTGCTGGTTTTGCCGATCAGCGGCATCGGTCTGTTGCAACTGCGCTTCAGTGGGTTTGAGACCGCACCGCGCTATGTGCAGGTGATGATGGGCTTGTATCTAGTGATGACCGCGCTGTTCATCCGTATCCAGGCATTGAAGTTCCCGGAATTGCGCACGGCGGTGGCGGCTGAGGATTGGCCTGCAGGTGCGGCTGCGCTGGGGCAGATTCGCAAGCTGGTGGGGATTAACCTGATTATCGGGTTGGTGGTGGTGGCGATTGCTTCGGCTCGGCCGATGTTCTGAGGCTGGCCTTCATGGCCCCTTCGCGAGCAAGCCCGCTCCCACATTTGGAATGCATGTCAATGTGAGAGCGGGCTTGCTCGCGAAGGCGTCAGAACAATCGACTCAAAGCCGCTGAATAGTCACAGCGCCCGCAGGTCCAGCCGGCCCCGGTTGCCCTTCCAGCCCTGGCCGGCCCTTCTGGCCACCATCGGCGCGGTACACCAGGCAGCCCTTGGATTGCCCGCCTTTGCCCGGCTTACCGGCCGTGCCGGCCAAACCGCCCGCACCGCCATCCACCCAGACCTTGATCTGCTCGGCCGGGAAGCTCTGCGGCAGCTCCACGCGTACGGTCGCGCCCGCTGCGCCTGGCAGGCCATCGCCGCCATTGTCGCCATTGGCGCCGCGCCCGGCTGAACCCCAGGTGCAGCCCGGGTCCACGCCATTGGCGCCATCCAGGCCGGCATACCCTTGGGCGCCGGCGCCGCCACGGGCGTCCACCGACAGTTCATCGGCGGTCAGCGCGTTGATGCGCAGGACCAAGTCACGCCCCGACTTGGCGGCTCGTTCGTGGGTGCCGGGAGCACCGCGCGAAGTGATCTGGCTGCCATGTTCCAGTTGCGCGTTACGCACCTGCAACTGCAGCGCGGTGTTGCCGGGGGCGATAGCGATACGGGCTTCACGGCCCAAATGCAGCTCATCCACCGTCACTTGGCTGATGGTCGCCGGAATCAACAACGTGCCGTAATCCGCCACATCCAGGCGTTCGAGCTGCAAAACGTTGGTGCTGCTGGGCAGGCGCATCAGCGAGTTGGTTTCAACACTGACGCTCTGCGCCAGGGCAATGGGGCTGACCAACAGGGCCAACAGAAAAACCTTACGCATGATTGGCCTCCTTGTTTGTTTCAATAACGGCAGGCGCCGACAGGCCCCGCACATGGAACATCCCCACCAGCAGAATCTGCAGGCGGTCACGCCAGGGGTGGGCACGGTGTTTCAGGCTGCTGTTGAACAACAGCAATTCCAATAGATGAGTCAGCAACAACAGACTGCCGGCCAGACTGACCAACAGGTGAAACGGATTGGCGAGCGGCCGGAATAAATTGACCACCACCACAACCCAGAACAGTAACGTCAGAAACTTTCCCAGCCCCCAAAACACCTTCATCCTGCATGCCCCTGCCTATTATTCTTTGGGCGCACAGTACCGACTTCTGCAGGCGATTTGCCAGTGAAGGATGAAAAAACTTGATAAAGGCACGGTTTGCCTGCGGTTTCGGCGAGGATCGCCAGCAATGCCCCTGGGGGTCCCACAGGGGCAAGGGCCGTCAGCGGTTGATTTTGATTTCCACACGACGGTTCAAGGCTCGACCGTCAGCGGTTTTGTTATCGGCCACCGGCTGACTTTCGCCCGCGCCCACCACCGATACAAAGTTGCTGCGCGGCACGCCCGCACTCACCAGGTAATCGGTTACCGAGTGCGCGCGTTTTTCCGAGAGTTTCTGGTTGTAGGCGTCTTTGCCGACGCTGTCGGTATGCCCGCTGACCCGTAGCTGGGCGCTCGGGGCTTCGCGTTTGAGGCGCGTGGCGATGGTGTCGAGCTTGGTTTTGTCCGCCGCCGTCAGCCTGGCCGAGTCGAACTCAAAGTGCACATCGCGGATCACGATGGTTTCTTCCTTGACCACGACCACCTCTTCCACCACGGCTGCCTCCGCTACAGGTGGGCAGCCATTGACATCAACCTGCACGCCCTTAGGCGTGCCCGGGCACTTGTCGCGGCTGTCCGGCACGCCATCGCCATCTTCGTCGCCATCACCGTGCACCCAGCAATAGGCGCCAGCCATGCCGCCGATCAGCAGCGCGCCATAACCTGCGTACGCCGAACTTTCAGTGGCGCCAATCGCTGCGCCGGTCACACCACCGACGGCTGCACAGGTGGGCCAATCGGTTTTTTGCAAACCTGCGCAACCTGTCAATACTCCGGTTAGCAGAACCAAGGGTAGAGCTGTCCGCATGATGCTCATCTGATTTCTCCTGAGGGGATCGGCGGGGGCCGACGGGTGGAGTAAAGACCGCTCTTTTCATCTACGCCACTGCGCCGCACCCCCGTATTTATTGGAGATCGCCCTCTATGCAGGACTTTTGCACGCCGCCCGCTCTAGGCCCGCACGCTCAGCCGCGCTAGTCTCTAGGGTCCTGATGTGAGGATCTCTGATGATCGCTGGTATTTCTTCCCGTACGCCACAGCAAGCCCTGGCCGCCTTGCTGGATTTGCACCAGCCCAAACGCCTGTTGTTGTTGGGTGCCAGCCAGTTCCCGGCGCTGGATGCCTTTCAGGCCGAGCACCCGGACACCCAAGTGGCGATCGCGGCGCCCGGGCCGTTACCGGCAGAACTTGCGGCGCAGCGTTTTGACCTGGCGCTGGTGGTCGATTGCCTGGAGCACCTGTCAAAACCGCAAGGCCTGACGCTGCTCGGCGGCATTCGCAACCTCAATGCCAGTCGCATTGCGGTGCTGGCAGACCTGAACGCCTGCGGCTGGAAGGAAACCGATTTCTTCTCCCTGGCGCTGCAGGCCGGCGAGCGTTTCCAGCGTGATGATCAGGTTTTGACGCTGTTTACCTATGATCTGCTTGACTATAAACAGGTGCCGGACTGGCTCAACGCCCGCTTCTGGGCCAACCCGGAAAACTTCGGAAAGTATTGGTGGTAACCATGAGTACATCCATTTGCCCGTGCGGCAGCGGCAATCTGCTGGATGCGTGCTGCGGCCATTATCACGCCGGTCACCCGGCGCCCTGTGCCAGCGCATTGATGCGTTCGCGCTATAGCGCCTACGTGCTGGGGTTGGTGGACTACCTGGTAGCCACTACTTTGCCTGCGCAACAAGCCGGACTGGACCGCGCCGCCATCGGCGCCTGGAGTGCCCAGAGCACCTGGCTGGGCCTGGAAGTGGAAAGCTCCGAAGTGTTTGGCGGCCAGCCGGAGCATGCGTTCGTGACGTTCACTGCTCGCTGGCACGACAGCACTGGAGAACACAGCCACCGTGAACAGTCCTCTTTCGTACAGAATGAGGGGCGCTGGTACTTCATCGACCCGACAGTGGAGGTGAAGGCCGGGCGCAATGATGTATGTTTGTGCGGCAGTGGGCAGAAATTCAAGAAGTGCTGCTCCAGCTACCTCTAATCAACTGACAGGGAAAACGCCATGCTTCGGATGTACAGCTTGATGCTGGCGTTGACCCTGGGCCTCACCGGGTGCGCGTCCTGGTTCGAGGACAGCTCGCCCCCGCCTCATGTCTCCCTGGTGAAGGTTGAAGTGGTGCGCGCCAAATTGCTCGAGCAGCGCTTCAAGCTGTACTTTCGCGTGGATAACCGCGACGACGCCGACCTCACGGTGCGCGGCCTGATCTACAAAGTCAGCCTGGGCGATTTCGTGCTCACCGAAGGCGAGTCCAACGAATGGCTGACCGTACCACCGCGCGGCCATGCTTTTTTCCGGGTGAAGGTGCGGACCAACCTCTGGCCGCAGATACGCGATGTGGTACAGATGCTTAAAAACCCGAGCAAACCCGTGCCCTATCGCCTGGAAGGCGAGCTGAAAACCGGATTATTCATCGGTAATGACGTGCAGGTGAACCACAATGGCGAGATAATCCCCGGCGATTTTATTCCGGAGCGACATCGATGACTCAGCAACCCCATGTCCATGGTCCTGACTGCAACCACGATCACGATCACCATGATCATCATGATCACGACCACGGCCATGTCCACGGCCCGAACTGCGGCCACGCTCACCAGGAGCCAGTGCGCAACGCCCTGAAAGACGTCGGCCGCAACGATCCTTGCCCATGCGGCAGCGAGAAGAAATTCAAGAAGTGCCACGGGGCCTGATGCCCTGACCCCGCAGGAGCCGGCTCGCCGTGGCAAGCTGGCTTGCTGTGGCGAGCGGGCTTGCCGTGGCGAGCGGGCTTGCCCCGCGTTGGGCTGCGCAGCAGCCCCAATAAGATCAACGCGTTTCCTCAACAAAACGCAATGTCAGGTTTTCGGGCTGCTCCGCACCCCAACGCGGGGCAAGCCCGCTCGCCACAACAGCAGCACAACCTCCAGGCCCCCGCCTTCCCGGTTACTCAAACTCAATCGCCCCTCATGCGCCCGCGCAATCGTATGCGCAATACTCAACCCCAACCCATACCCGCCGGTTTCGGCATTGCGTGAACCTTCCACCCGGTAAAACGGCTCCATTACCTGCTCCAGCTGTTCCTGGGGAATCCCCGGTCCGCGGTCACTGATGACAATCTGCAAGCTGTCCGCCTGATCCTCAACCCGCACCACCACCTCGCTGCCATAACGCACCGCGTTTTCCAGCAAGTTCTGCACACAGCGTTTGAGACTGCGCGCATAGCCCGGCAACGGTTGCTTGGCGCGGCCCACGATGGTCACGCTTTCGCCCACGTCTTCCAGGTCCGCCTGCAGGCTTTGCAGCAAGGCATTGATGTCGATGTTCTGTCGCGTCTCGTTGATCTCACCGCTGCTGACAAAGTCCAGGGTGCTGGCCACCATGTGTTCCATTTCTTCCAGGTCGCTGCGAAAGCGCTCCTGGGTGCGCGTGTCTTCGAGCATTTCCGTGCGCAGGCGCAGGCGTGTGATCGGCGAGCGCAGGTCGTGGGAAATTGCCGCGAGAAAGCGCGTGCGCTCGGCGATATTGGCGATCAGCCGCTGCTGCATCGCATTAAACGCCTGGGCGGCGCGGCGCACTTCAGTCGGGCCATCCACCGGTAACGGTGGGCGCTGGATGTCCCGACCCAGCGCCTCGGCGGCCTTGGCCAGGGCATTCAGCGGGCGGATGGCCAGGCGCACCGCCACCAGAGCGATGACCACCAGCACCAGCACTCGCAGCAAATAGATGCGCATCACGTAATCGAACAACAGGTCCAGCGGCGAGGTACTGGTCCAGCCCTGCTCTTCACTGGCGTCCACGCGCAACCAGCGCCCATCGGGCAGGCGCAGGTCGATCAGAAACTGCCCGACCACAGGCCTTGAGCTGAGCAAGGTTGAAAGCCCGGCGGTCTGCCCTTCGCCATCGACCAGCGACAGGCGTAAAAGGCTTAGGGTTTGCGCGTAGCCGGTTTTTTGCGCCAACACCTGCTTGATCAGGCGTTCGGTGGGCCGGTCGCTGTCGGTGAGCGTGCTGGGCGTGCTGCTGGCCTGGTCGCTCAAGGTCAGCCGAAAGTGCGGCGTATCAAGCAGCTGGATCAACTGGTCGGCCTGCTGCGGGTCGCTGTGCATCAGGCGCACCACATCCGCCAAACGCGTGGCGATCAGCCGTGCGGGGATTTCCAGCACCTGACCATGACGCCGGTCGTACCAGATGCTGCTGGTCAGCGCCTGGGCCGCGAGCATGCCGCTGACCAGAATCAGCACCAGGCGCCCGAACAGCGAACGCGGCAGCAGCCTCACGCGCCCAGCACCACGTCATCGGCGGTGAGCATGTAACCCTCGTTGCGCACGGTCTTGATCAGCCCCGCCGGCAGCTGCGAGCGCAGGCGGCTGACGCACACGTCAATGGAGCGGTCGAACGGCGTGCTGTCCTTGTCGAACACATGGTTGAGCAGAAAGTCGCGGCTCAACGGGCGATTGGGGTGCTGCAACAACAGGCGCAACACGCGGTAATCCGAATTGCCGAGGCTGACCACCACGCCTTCGGGGCTGAGCAGCTGCCGCGCCCGTGTGTCGAGTTGCCAGCCGGCGAACCGGATGCTCGGCGCCTCATCCAGGCGCGCACGGTCCGGAAAACTCTGTACCCGGCGTAACACCACCTTGATGCGCACCAGCAATTCACGCGGGTCGAAGGGTTTGGGCAGGTAGTCGTCGGCGCCGATTTCCAGGCCGACGATGCGGTCGATCAACGAGCCCTTGGCCGTGAGCATCACCACCGGCGTGTTGGAGCTGACCCGTAGCTCGCGGCACAGGCTCAGGCCGTCTTCGCCGGGCAGCATCAGGTCGAGCACGATCAGGTCGATCACATTCAGCGCCAGGCGACGGCGCATTTCCTTGCCGTCGGCGGCGGTAGACACCTGAAAGCCCGCGTCACTCAAATAGTCGCTGAGCAGTTGGCGGATTTGCGGGTCGTCATCAACGATCAACAGGTGGTCAAGCTTTGCCATGGGCAGTCAATCCGAAAACTCAAAACGCAGGAGATAGCCGAAAGCTCAGCCAGTGGTACGCGCAAATGTAATGGAATGTTGTGGGAAACCATAATCACGCATCAGCGATACAAAGCCGGGGTATGGCAGGCGGAATCGCTCTTTAGACTACCGAACCTAAATGAGAGTAATTGTAATTTAGACTCGGATCACTGCCCATGTCACTGCCCACCCCGCACCGTCACACGCTGCATACCACTCTGGCACCGATGTTCGGCTTTCTTGCTGCCGGCAGCGTCGCGCCGACGGCCTGGGCCGATGCGTCCACCGCCGCGCCTGACGATTCGGTGGTGAGCCTGCCGCAAATCAAGGTCGACGCCGAAGAAACCACGTCCGCCTTCAAAGTCGACCGGGTGACCTCGGCAAAAATCAGCCAGCCGCTGCTCGACGCGCCACAAAGCGTGACCATCGTGCCGCAGCAAGTGCTTAAAGAGCAGAACGCGCAAACCCTGCAGGAAGTGTTGCGCAACGTGCCGGGCATCACCTTCATGTCCGGTGAGGGCAACCTGGGTTGGGGCGACCTGTTTTCGATTCGCGGCTTTTCGTCCGAGCAAAGCCTGACCGTCGACGGCGTGCGCGACGCTGGCATGTCCACGCGCACCGACACCTTCAACCTGCAACAGGCCGAAGTGTTCAAGGGCACCGGTTCCATTGAGTCAGGGGTTTCGGCGGTGGGCGGCAGCGTCAATCTGGTGAGTAAAGAAGCGCACTTGGGTGATGCCAACAAAGTCTCCGCAGGGATAGGCACCGACAGCTACCGGCGCCTCACTGCCGACATCAACAAGCAGTTGACCGACACCAGCGCCGTACGCATCAACCTGATGAAGCACTACAACCAGGTGGCCGACCGCGACGACGTGGACTACGACCGCTGGGGCATTGCCACCTCGTTCGGCTTCGGCCTGGGCACCGACACGCGGTTCTTCGTCGACACCTTCTATCAGAAGGACACCAACACCCCGGACGGCGGCGTGCCGATCCAGCGTGGCACCGACGGCCATCGCATGCCGGGTGTGAAACGTTCCAACGGGTACGGCGATTCGAGCCTGTATACGCAGCAAAACGAAACCACCGCGCTGACCGCACGCTTCGAACATGACTTTGACTGGAACGAAGCCAACCTGCGCAACCAGACGCGTTGGGAGCGCAGCGACAACTTCGCGGTGCTGTCCCCGGCGCGTTTTTTTGCCGCCGACGCCAAAGGCAAAAAAACCTGCACCGGCACGCGCTGTGCGACGTTGGGCTACACGGGTGTAGGCCCGCTCAGCCAAGTGCCGGGCAGCACGGTAAATGCCTACACCGACTACGTGAACAACAGCAACACCGGCTACGGCATTCTGCGTGGCAGCGATTTCGGGCTGTCCAAGCGCTACACCATCCTGGATAACCAGACCGACTTCAGCTTCACGTTCAACACTGCCAGCCTGCAACACGCGGTGGTCAGCGGCCTGGAGTTCTATCACGAGACCTACGGCGGCCTGAAACGTAACGCTGAAGTGCCGGCCGGCGACATGTTCTTCAACATGAACGACCCCAGCCACAGCTTCGCCAGCACTTACGTGACCAAAGGCGAAGGCGACCCGCGCTCGGTGATCGACAACGCCGGCATTTACCTGGGCGACACCGTCACCCTCAACGAACACTGGCAAGTGCTCGGCTCGTTGCGCTACGACAACTGGCGCGCGCAAACCACACAGCGCGGCCAGGCCACCATCAGCAGCACCGACGGTGCGGTCAGCGGTCGTATCGGCGCGGTGTACAAGCCGTTGCCAAACGCCAGCATCTACGTGTCCTACAGCGAGGCGGCGCAACCGTCGGCGCTGGGCGCGTCCACCAACAACCAGATCTACGGCGCGTCCACCACCAGCAACTACAGCCCGGCCAAGTCGAAAACCTACGAGATGGGCACCAAGTGGGACATTGCCCACGACCGGCTCAATGTTACGGCGGCGATCTTCCGCACCGAACTGGACAACGCCTGGGAATACCAGGACGGCGAATCCGCCCCGGTGCGCGCCCTGCCCGCCAAACGCGTGGACGGCGTCGAACTCGGCCTGCATGGCAACATCACCCCGCGCTGGACCGCCTACACCGGCTTTTCGGCGCTCAAAAGCACGCAGACCAAAGGCATCAACAAGGGCGCGCAAGCCAAGAACGTCCCCGACCTGACCGCCAACCTGTGGACCACCTACGCCGTCACCGACGCCCTGAGCCTGAGCTACGGCGAGCAATACGTGGGCCGTCGTCGCTACAGCGACAACAAGTATGTCGGCGGTTTGAACAACAACAGCAGCTACGCCAATGGCCCGTCCGGCGTCGATGCGATCTACACCCGCGACCACGAAAAAGCCCCCGGTTACTGGCTGAGTAACCTAGCGGCGCAATACAAGGTCAACAAGGACACCACGGTCAACCTCAACCTGAATAACGTGTTCAACACGTTTTATTACAGCCAGGTTGGCGCGTCCCTCGACGGCTTCCAGCTCTACGGCATCCCAGGCGCAGGCCGCACCCTCACCGCCAGTGTCGATTATGAATTCTGATTTTCCCTCACCAGGAGTCCTGTCCATGTTCAAACCCCGCAACGTGCTCAAGCTCGGCGTGCTGTTCGCCGCGCTGGTACTCGGCCATGCCGAAACCGCCGCCGCCCATGAAGTTACCGACGTGCTGGGCCGCAAGGTCGAGGTAAAGGACGACGTTAAACGTGTGGTGCTCGGAGAAGGCCGGTTGATTTCGGCATTTGCCCTGCTCGACAAGGACGCGCCGTTCCAGCGCATCGTTGGTTGGCAGAACGACTTGAAGCTGCTGGACCCGCACACCTACAACGCTTATGTGGCGAAATTTCCCTCGGTGAAAGACATCCCGTTGATCGGGCAGGCGTCGGAGCAAAGCGTCAGCGCCGAGGAAATTCTCTCGCTCAAACCCGACCTGGCGGTGTTCAGCATTTCGGGCCACGGCCCGACCGAACACAGCGCGGTGGCAGACGTGCTGGCCAAAGCCGGCATCCCGGTGGTGTTCGTCGACTTTCGCATCAACCCGGTCCAAGGCACTCACACCAGCATGAACGCGCTGGGCCAGGCCTTGGGTCGTGAAAGCCAGGCCAACGCCTTCCTGGCGTTCTATGACCAGCACATCAAGGTCATCACCGATGCCGTCGCCACCTTGCCCGCTGGCCCACGCCCCAGCGTGTTCCTCGAATTGCTGGCCGGTGCCTGGCAGGCGCCGGGGCACACCACCGGCAAAAGCGGCATGGGTGAAGTGATCAAGCTGGTCGGCGGGCGCAATATCGCCGCCGACGTGGTGCCGGGTGCGCTGGGCGATATCAGCGTCGAGTACGCACTGAAAGCCGATCCGGACGTGTACGTGGCCACCGGCAACCACAAGCCGGGCTTGATCCTGGGCGCTGGCGTGAGCACTGACGAAGCACGTGGGGCGTTTGACCGGGTGTTGGCGCGGCCGGAATTCGCCCATCTTCGGGCCATCCGCGAGGGCAATGCCCACGGCCTGTGGCATGACTTCTACAACTCGCCGTACAACCTGCTGGCAATTGAAGCGCTGGCCAAGTGGGTTCACCCGGCGTTGTTCGCCACGCTCGATCCGCAGACGACTAGGGAGCAAATCAACCAACAGTTCCTGGGCATGCCGTTGCAGGGTGCTTATTGGGTTGACGCAAAAACCAAGTAACACCTATCGCCCTGTTGGAATGCAGTCAGTGTGGGAGCTGGCTTGCCTGCGATAGCAAAGTGTCAGTCACTGAATCAGTCGACTGATACACCGCTATTGCAGGCAAGCCAGCGCCCACATTTGGATTTTCATCGTTTGTTAACTGTGTGTGAGCCCAATGACCACTCAAACCCTTGACCTCGCCACTGCCACTCACGGCTACCGCCGCTTGCTGGCACGTCGCGCCTGGCTACTCGCGCTGTTGGGCACGGCGCTGGTCTGCGCGATGCTGGTGGACCTGGCCAGTGGCCCTTCGGGCATGGGCCTGCTGGCGTTACTCGACGGCATCCTGCACCCCTCGCACCTGAGCGCCACCGACCAGGTGATCATCTGGAACGTGCGCCTGCCCTATGCACTGATGGCGGTGCTGGTCGGTTGCGCGCTGTCGCTGGCCGGGGCCGAAATGCAGGCGATTTTGAACAACCCGCTGGCCAGTCCATTTACCTTGGGCGTGTCGTCGGCGGCGGCGTTGGGCGCATCACTGGCCATCGTATTTCCGGTGACCACGTTGTGGGTGTCGGCCAACACGGCAATTTCCATCTCGGCCTTTATCTTCGCGGCCGCCTCGGTATTTTTGCTGCAAGCCATGTCACGCCTACGCGGCGCGGGCGTGGAAAGCCTGGTGTTGTTCGGCATCGCGCTGGTGTTCAGTTGCAATGCGGTCGTGGCCCTGCTGCAACTGGTCGCCACTGAAGATGTCTTGCAGCAACTGGTGTTCTGGACCTTGGGCAGCGTGACCCGGGCCAACTGGGACAAGCTCGGCATCCTCGCGCTGGTCGTGGCGGTGGTGATGCCGTTTTCTTTCGCCGCCGCACCGCGCCTGACCCTGCTGCGCATGGGCGAAGACCGCGCGCAAAGCTTTGGCGTGGACGTGAAGCGCCTGCGGTTTTTCTCATTGCTGCGTATCAGCCTGTTGTCAGCCACCGCCGTGGCGTTTGTAGGCACCATCGGTTTTATCGGCCTGGTCGGTCCGCATATCGCGCGGATTCTGGTGGGTGAGGACCAACGCTTCCTGCTGCCCGCCAGCGCCTTGACCGGCGCGTTATTGCTGGCGCTGTCGTCGATTGCCAGCAAGCTGATCATGCCGGGCGTGATCGTGCCGGTCGGCATCGTCACCGCGCTGGTGGGCGTGCCGATTTTCGTGGTGCTGGTGTTCAAGCGCGGGAGGCAGCTATGAACCTGGGCTTATCGGTACACAACGCCAACGTCAGTTATGGCCGGCGGCACATCGTGCATGACCTGAGCTTGCCTACCCTGCCCCACGGCAGCCTGACCGCGCTGATCGGCCCCAATGGCGCCGGTAAGTCGACCCTGCTGCGCGCCGTGGCCGGGCTGGAAAAGATGCAAGGCGTGGTAAGGCTGGGTGCACTGGACCTGTCGGCCATGTCCGTGGCCGAGCGTGCACGCCGCGTCACGTACATGCCGCAAAACCTGCCGCCGGGCCTGAGCCTCAGCGTGATGGAAAGCGTGATCGCCGCACTGCGCGTGGCCCATGTGGAAGGCATTCCCTTGTCCAGCGAGGCCTGTCTGCGTGAAGCGTTTGAGGCGTTGCAGCGCATCGGCATCGCACACCTGGCCGATCAACTGCTAAGCACCTTGTCCGGTGGCCAACGCCAATTGGTCAGCCTCGCCCAACTCATCGCACGCCGCCCACAGGTGATGTTGCTCGACGAACCCACCAGCGCCCTCGACCTCAATTACCAGTTGAAGGTCATGGACTGCGTGCGAGGGCTGGTACGCGAACACAACCTGATCGCCGTGGTAGTGCTGCATGACATCAACCTCGCCGCGCGGTTTGCCGACCACATTGCCGTGCTGCGCCAGGGCCGCTTGTACGCCAGTGGCGTGGCGGACGAGGTGCTTGACCCGGCGCTGTTTGCCGACGTTTACGGCGTGCGGGTGCGCATTGAACGGTGCTCGCAGCAGTCGTTGCAGGTGCTGGTCGATGGGGCTGTGTAAAACGCTTCTAAGGTTAGACGCAAATGTTTGATTGAATTATTGCCCTTCGATCATCACCTATACCTGCAGGCATTCGCTCATTTGGAGAGCTTCATGATCGACCTGTATTACTGGACTACCCCCAACGGTCACAAAGTTTCACTGTTCCTGGAAGAAGCCGGTTTGCCCTACAAGGTGCACCCGATCAACATCGGCCAGGGCGACCAGTTCAAACCAGACTTCCTGAAGATTGCTCCCAACAACCGTATCCCGGCCATCGTCGACCAACGCCCGAGCGACGGCGGCGCACCGATTTCACTGTTTGAATCCGGCGCCATCTTGCTGTACCTCGCGGAAAAAACCGGCCAGTTCCTCCCCAAAGACCTGCGCGGTCGCCAGGAGGCATTGCAGTGGCTGTTCTGGCAAATGGGCGGGCTGGGGCCAATGGCCGGGCAAAACCATCATTTCAGCCAGTTCGCACCGGAAAAAATCCCTTACGCGATCAAGCGCTACGTCGATGAAACCGCGCGCCTGTATGGCGTGCTGGACCGGCGCCTGGCGGATCGCCCGTTCGTGGCAGGCGATGACTACAGCATTGCCGATATGGCGATCTACCCGTGGATTGTTTCCCACAAGTGGCAAAGCCAGCGCCTGGAGGATTTCCCCCATGTGCAGCGATGGTTCAACAGCATCAAGGAACGGCCAGCGACGGTTCGGGCATATGAGCTGGTGCAGAAAGTGAACCCACCCAAAGCCTGATCTGAAGTCTTACTCGGTCAAAATGTGGGAGCGGGCTTGCTCGCGAATGCGGTGGTTCAGTCAGACCTTCGTTGACTGACACACCGCATTCGCGAGCAAGCCCGCTCCCACAGTTGATTTGCGCAAGACTCAAACTCCTGCTTGCGTCGTTTCGCCGCGCTCACTAACGTAGCGCCTTTAATGACGCTACCCCCGCAGGAGCTTTGCCATGGCCTCGCCAGCCCTCTCACATTTTCTTCCCCGGTTCGGCGTTGCCGCGGCAGTGGCCAGTGCATTAAGCCTGGCCGGTTGCCAGCTCCAGAGCACCCAGGACACCCTGCCACCCGTTGCCGGCGTGCAGCCGATCAAAGGCCTGGCCCAGAATGTGTCGGTACGCCGCAATGCCCAAGGCATGCCGCTGATCGAAAGCAACACCTTCCATGACGCGCTGTTCAGCCTCGGTTACGTGCACGCCAGCGACCGCATCACCCAGATGGTCACCTTGCGCCTGCTGGCCCAGGGCCGTCTGGCGGAAATGTCCGGGCCAGAAGTGCTGGATGTCGACCGCTTCATGCGCGCGGTCAACCTGAAAAAAAGCGCCGGCGAGCTGTACAACGCTTCGTCGCCGCGCCTCAAGCGCTTCTTTGAAGTGTATGCGCGGGGCGTCAACGCCTACCTGTTCCGCTACCGCGACAAGCTGCCGCCGGACCTCGCCCAGACCGGCTACAAGCCCGAGTACTGGAAACCGGAAGATTCGGCGCTGTTGTTCTGCCTGTTGAATTTCAGCGAATCGAGCAACCTGCAAGAAGAGCTCTCCTCGTTGGTGCTGGCGCAGAAAGTCGGCGTCGACAAGCTCGCCTGGCTCACGCCAAGTGCGCCGGATGAGCCAATCCCGGCGGACGAGGCCGACAAGCTCAAGGGCGTGAACCTGGGCCAGATCACCGGCCTTGCGGGCCTGGAAAGTGTCGGCCAGCAGTTGAGCAGCCTCAACGCCCTGGCGGTCACCACCTCCAGCAACTGGGCCATCGGCCCACAACGCAGCCGCAGCGGCAAAAGCCTGCTGGCCAGCGACCTTGCCGCCCAGCCGCAAGCGCCGTCGCCGTGGAATTACGTGCAGATCCGTGCGCCCAAATACCAGGCAGTCGGCGCCTCGATTGCCGGTCTGCCGACCCTGTTGTCCGGCTTCAACGGCAAAGTCGCGTGGAGCATGAGCGCGGTCAAGGGCGACACCCAGGACCTGTTCCTGGAAAAGGTCAAACGCCAAGGCAACGCGTTGTACTACGAGAACAACGGCAAATGGCTGCCGGCCACCGTGCGCAACGAAACCTACTTCGCCAAAGGCCAGCGGCCACTGCGTGAAGTGGTCTACGAAACTCGCCACGGCGCCCTGCTCAACAGCAGCCAGGCGCTGACCAGCGGTTTCGGCCTGGCCCTGCAAACCGCCGACTTCAAGGACGACAAGAGCCTGGACGCGTTTTTCGACCTGTCCCGTGCGCAAAACGCCGGCAAGGCGTCGGACGCGACCCGGGAAATCCGCGCCATCGCCCTGAACATGATCTTCGCCGACGCCAGCAACATCGGCTGGCAAGTCACCGGCCGCTTCCCCAACCGCCGCGAAGGCCAGGGCTTGCTGCCGTCGCCGGGCTGGGACGCGCGCTTTGACTGGGACGGCTACGCCGACGCGATGCTGCACCCCTACGATCAGGACCCGGCCCAAGGCTGGATCGGCACCGCCAACCAGCGCACCGCGCCACGCGGCTATGGCATGCAGCTGTCCAACTCCTGGGATGCACCGGAGCGCAGCGAACGCCTGGCGCAGCTGGCCAACGCCGGCAAGCACGACAGCCGCAGCATGATCGCCATGCAGTACGACCAGACCACCCTCTTTGCCGCCAAACTCAAGACCATGTTCCAGGCGCCGGGCATGGCTCAGCCGTTGAAACAGGCGATTGATGCATTGCCGGCGGCCGACGCGACCAAGGCCCGCGAGGCGCTGAATCGCCTGATGGCGTTTGATGGCCGACTGGCGCCAACGTCCGCCGACGCGGCGATCTACGAGCTGTTCCTGCAGGAAAGCACCAAGCAGATCTTCCTCGACGAACTCGGCCCGGAAAACAGCGCCAGCTGGAAAGCCTTTATCAGCAACGCCAACCTGTCCTACTCCGCCAGCGCCGACCACCTGCTGGGCCGCGAAGACAGCCCGTTCTGGGACGACGTGCGCACGGCGCAAAAAGAAGACAAACCGGCGATCCTGGCCCGCAGCCTGACCGCCGCGATCACGGCCGGCGACAGCCAATTGGGCGGCGACCACAAGGCCTGGCAGTGGGGCAAGCTGCACACCACCACGTGGAAAAACACCAACGGCCAGGTGATTCGCGGGCCGTTCGCCAGCGGCGGCGACCACAACACCCTGAACCCGGCGCCCTACCGCTGGGGCCAGGACTTCACCACCACCCAGGTGCCGGCGCTGCGCATGATTGTCGACTTCGGCCAGATCGAACCGATGATGGGCCAGGGCGGCATTGGCCAGTCCGGCAACCCGGCCAGCCCGAATTATGCGAACGGCATCGACCCGTCGCTCAAGGCGCAATACCTGAGCTTCCCGATGCAGCCGCAGAACTTCGACAAGGTGTACGGCAAAACCCGGTTGACCCTGACGCCTGGCAAATAACCCGGTTTCTCACTGAAGAAACCGGATCAAAAATGTGGGAGCGGGCTTGCTCGCGAAGGCGGTCGATCAGTCACTCAATAGTTGGCTGAACCACCGCCTTCGCGAGCAAGCCCGCTCCCACATTGACCTTATGCATTCCGATAGAACTTCTCGCCCCACCGTCCCCTCATACCTGATAAGCCCATCGCCCCCGGCACGCCCATGGACCTTGTCATCGCCCGGCCCGAAGGCCTCTACTGCCCCGCCGGAGATTTTTATATCGACCCATGGCGGCCGGTGGAGCGCTCGGTCATCACCCACGCCCACGGCGACCACGCCCGCACCGGCAACCAGCACTACCTGGCCGCCGCGCCCGGTGAAGGCATCTTGCGCTCGCGCCTGGGCCAGGACATCAATCTGCAAACCCTGGCCTATGGCGAACAACTCGTGCACCACGGCGTGACCCTGAGTTTTCACCCTGCCGGGCACGTGCTGGGTTCCGCCCAGGTGCGCCTGGAATACCAGGGCGAAGTCTGGGTCGCCTCCGGCGACTACAAAGTCGAGCCCGACGGCACCTGCGCGCCCTTCGAACCGGTGCGTTGCCATACCTTTATTACCGAATCCACGTTCGGCCTGCCGATCTACCGCTGGCAGCCCCAGGCGCAGATCTTCGCCGGGATCAATGACTGGTGGCAGGCCAACATCGCCGCCGGCAAGGCCAGCGTGTTGTTTTGTTATTCGTTCGGCAAGGCCCAGCGCATCCTGCATGGCATCGACGCCAGCATTGGCCCGATCCTCAGCCATGGCGCGGTCGAGCCCTTGAACCGGGTGTACCGCGAAGCGGGCATCTACATCCCCGAAACCCTTTATGCCGGCGACTTCAAAAAGACCGACCCGTTGCTGCGCCAAGCGCTGATCATCGCCCCGCCGTCCGCAGGCGGAAGCAGTTGGATCAAGCGTTTCGGCGACTACAGCGACGCGTTCGCCAGCGGCTGGATGCGCCTGCGCGGTACGCGGCGGCGCCGCGGAGTGGACCGCGGCTTTGTGCTCTCGGACCACGCCGATTGGCCGGGGCTGTTGTGGGCCATCGAGCAAACCGGCGCCGAGCGGGTAATGGTCACCCACGGTTCTGTCGGCGTTCTGGTACGTCACCTGCGGGAAAAAGGCCTGGATGCCCAGGGCTTCACTACCGAATACGGCGATGACGAAGAGGAGGCCAGCGCATGAAAGCCTTCGCCGAGTTATACGCCAACCTTGATGCCACCACGTCCAGCAATGCCAAGCTCGCCGCGTTGCAGGCGTATTTTCGCCAAGCCCCGCCCGACGATGCAGCGTGGGCGGTGTACTTCCTGTCCGGCGGGCGACCTCGGCAACTGGTGCCCACCCGTTTACTGCGCGACATGGCCACCCAAGCCTCGGGCATCGAGCCATGGCTGTTCGAAGAGAGCTACCAATCGGTCGGCGATTTGGCCGAGACCATTTCCCTGCTGTTACCCGAATCCACCTACACCTCGCAAGATGGCCTGGCGGTGTGGCTCGAAGAAAAGCTGCTGCCCCTGCGTGGTTTGCCGCCTCTGGAACTCGCCGAACGCCTGCCCGCGCTGTGGGCCCAACTGGATCAGCCGAGCCTGATGGTCTGCATCAAGTTGATCACCGGCAGCTTTCGCGTCGGCGTGTCCAAATTGCTGGTCACCCGCGCCCTCGCCGCGATGGCCGACCTCGACAGCAAGCGCGTGGCGCAACGCCTGGTGGGCTACACCGACCTGTCCAATCGCCCTACGCCTGAAGGCTACCTCAAGCTGATCGCTGCCGAATCGTCCGACGAACACGCGCAACGCGGCGGGCAGCCGTATCCGTTTTTTCTGGCCCATGGGTTGTCGCAGCCGGTGGAGCAATTCGACGCCCTGCTCGGCTCCCCCGCCGACTGGCAGGTGGAATGGAAGTGGGACGGCATTCGCGCGCAACTGGTCAAGCGTGAAGGCCGGCTGTGGGTCTGGTCGCGGGGCGAGGAGCTGGTCACCGAGCGTTTTCCCGAACTGCACAGCCTGGTCAGCGGCTTGCCGGATGGCACGGTGATCGACGGCGAAATCGTGGTGTGGAAGGACGCGGTGCAACCTTTCGCCCTGCTGCAACAGCGGATCGGCCGCAAGACCCTGAGCAAAAAGGTGCTTGAGGATGCTCCGGTCGCCGTCCTCGCCTACGACCTGCTGGAGTTTGAGGGCGACGATTGGCGCAATCACACCCAGGCCGAACGCCGCACCCAACTCGAGCAGGTGATTGCTCAGTGCAACCAGCCTGTGCTGCTGCCATCGCCTTCGCTGACGGGGACCTCTTGGGCAGACCTTGCGCACCAACGCGAGGCGTCTCGCCAGTTGGGCGTGGAAGGCATGATGCTCAAGGCCAAGGACGGCCTGTACGGCGTGGGCCGCACCAAGGACATGGGCGTGTGGTGGAAATGGAAAGTCGACCCGTTCAGCGTCGACGCGGTGTTGATCTACGCCCAACGTGGCCATGGTCGTCGCGCCAGCCTGTATAGCGACTACACCTTTGCAGTGTGGGATGGCCCGCCCGGCACAGAACGCACGCTGGTACCGTTTGCCAAAGCCTATTCCGGCCTGACCGACGAAGAAATGCGCAAGGTCGACGCAATTGTGCGCAAAACCACGGTGGAGAAATTCGGGCCGGTCAGCAGCGTGACGCCGAGCATGGTGTTTGAGCTGGGCTTTGAGGGCATTGCCCTGTCCAAGCGCCACAAGAGCGGGATTGCGGTGCGGTTTCCCAGAATGTTGCGGTGGCGCCAGGATAAGGCAGTGGAAGAAGCCGACAACCTCGGGACCTTGCAGGACTTGTTGACCTGACCCCTTACTCCCAAACACTGCAGAACCCTGTGGGAGCCGGGCTTGCCCGCGATGGCGGTGGGTCAGTTAGAGAGATTTAGCTGACACACCGCCATCGCAGGCAAGCCAGCTCCCACATTTTGGATCCGAGCAAGATCCAGAATGGTGCATTGATTTTTCCATGCCCATTTTCGGGCATCTCCTACACTCACATCTCCTTTATCCTTCCTTTTAAAACAACCATTCGGAACTACATTCGGAACTATGGTGCAGAAATTGCTACTTGTGATCCGTCTGACACCGTTCAGTAACAGTCCTAAACGCGCCACAAGCGCTTATCTTGGTTTCCAGGGATTACATAATGAAAAAAGCATTGCTGACCCTTTCTGCACTGGCTCTGTGCATGGCTGCTGGTGTTGCCACAGCCAAGGAATACAAGGAATTGCGTTTTGGTGTCGATCCTTCCTACGCGCCATTCGAGTCCAAGGCCGCCGACGGCAGCCTGGTAGGCTTCGATATCGACCTGGGCAATGCGATCTGCGCCGAGCTGAAGGTCAAGTGCAAGTGGGTTGAAAGTGACTTCGACGGCATGATTCCGGGCCTCAACGCCAACAAGTTCGACGGCGTGATTTCCTCGATGACCGTGACCGAAGCCCGTGAAAAGGCGATCGACTTCTCTAACGAGCTGTTCTCCGGCCCGACGTCCCTGGTGTTCAAAAAGGGCGCGAACTTCTCCACGCCTGAGTCCCTCAAGGGCAAAACCGTGGGCTACGAGCAAGGCACCATCCAGGAAGCCTACGCCAAGGCGGTGCTGGACAAAGCCGGTGTGACCACCAAGGCCTACGCCAACCAGGACCAGGTGTATGCCGACCTGACGTCCGGTCGTCTCGACGCCTCGGTGCAAGACATGCTGCAAGCCGAACTGGGCTTTTTGAAGTCGCCGGCAGGCGCTGACTACGAAGTCAGCAAGGCCATCGACGACCCATTGCTGCCATCCAAAACGGCGGTCGGTATCAAAAAAGGTAACAAAGACCTCAAGGCCTTGCTCGATAAAGGTATCAAAGCGTTACACGATGATGGCACCTACGCCACCATCCAGAAGAAACACTTCGGCGATCTGAACCTGTACAGCGGTAAATAACACCCTGGCGCCCACCTGTTTCAGGTGGGCGCTTTTTTATCGCCATAGGTCCTGAATTCATGTTTGAAGATCTTTTACAAACCCTGGGGCTGAGTGCCTTCAGTTTGAAGGGGTTCGGCCCGCTGTTGCTGCAAGGTACGTGGATGACGGTGAAACTGTCGGTCGCCTCCCTGGCCGTCAGCGTCCTGCTCGGTTTGCTCGGCGCCAGCGCTAAACTGTCCAGCGTCAGCCTGATCCGCGTCCCCGCCCAGCTCTACACCACCTTGATTCGCGGCGTGCCCGACCTGGTGCTGATGTTGCTGATTTTCTACAGCCTGCAAATCTGGCTGACCGGTTTTACCGACTTCATGGAATGGGACTACATCGAGATCGACCCATTCAGCGCCGGGGTTATCACCCTGGGCTTTATCTACGGTGCCTACTTCACCGAGACCTTTCGCGGTGCGATCCTCGCCGTGCCGCGGGGCCAGCTGGAAGCGGCGACCGCGTACGGGCTGACGCGCGGGCAGCGGTTTCGCTTCGTGACCTTCCCGCAGATGATGCGCTTTGCCCTGCCAGGCATCGGCAACAACTGGATGGTGATGCTCAAGGCCACGGCGCTGGTGTCGATCATCGGCCTGGCGGACCTGGTCAAGGCGGCTCAAGACGCCGGCAAGAGCACTTATCAACTGTTTTACTTCCTGGTCATCGCCGCGTTGATCTACCTGCTGATCACCAGCGCGTCCAATGTCGTCCTGCGCTGGCTTGAGCGCCGCTACTCCGCTGGGTCCCGGGAGGCCGTGCGATGATCGAACTTCTGCAGCAATACTGGCGGCCCTTCCTTTATAGCGACGGCCAGCACATCACCGGGCTGGCTATGACCCTGTGGCTGCTCAGCGCGGCGCTGGTGATTGGCTTTGTGGTGTCGATCCCGCTGTCCATCGCCCGCGTGTCGCGCAAACGCTACATCCGCTGGCCGGTGCAGTTTTACACGTACCTGTTTCGTGGCACGCCGCTCTATATCCAGCTGCTGATCTGCTACACCGGGATCTACAGCATTGCGGCCGTACGGGCGCAACCGGTGCTGGATGCGTTCTTTCGGGATGCGATGAACTGCACCATCCTCGCCTTCGCCCTGAACACCTGCGCCTACACCACCGAGATTTTCGCCGGGGCAATCCGCAGCATGGCGCATGGCGAAGTCGAAGCAGCCAAGGCTTACGGCCTCACAGGCTGGAAGCTGTATGCCTACGTCATCATGCCGTCGGCCCTACGCCGCTCGCTGCCGTACTACAGCAACGAAGTGATCCTGATGCTGCACTCGACCACCGTGGCGTTCACCGCGACGGTGCCGGACATTCTCAAGGTGGCCCGGGACGCCAACTCGGCCACGTACATGACCTTTCAATCATTCGGCATCGCTGCGTTGATCTACCTGACCGTGACCTTTGCGCTGGTCGGGCTGTTTCGTCTGGCGGAGCGCCGCTGGCTGGCCTTTCTCGGGCCGAGCCATTAAGGAGTTGTCATGCGTCATCAGGTACATGATCTGATCGCGCCGGTGCCAGGCACGGCGCGGCAGATTCACAGTTTCCACTTCGGCCCGGAACAGGCTGAAGGCAAGGTCTACATCCAGTCATCGCTGCATGCCGACGAACTGCCGGGCATGCTGGTGGCCTGGCACCTCAAGGCCCGCCTGGCCGAGTTGGCGGCGGCCGGCAGGCTGCGCAGCGAAATCGTGTTGGTGCCGATTGCCAACCCGGTGGGCCTGGAGCAAGTGTTGATGGATATTCCGCTGGGCCGCTACGAGCTGGAAAGCGGACAGAATTTCAACCGCCGGTTTGTCGACCTCAGTGAAGAGGTCGGTAACCAGGTCGAGTATTTGCTGGGAGATGACGCGCAGCACAACGCCCGATTGATCCGTGCCGCGCTGTCCACTGCCCTCGCCCGGCAAGCGGCCGACACCCAGTTGCAATCCCAACGCCTGGTGCTGCAACGCCTGGCCTGCGAGGCCGACATGGTGCTCGACCTGCATTGCGACTTCGAAGCCGTGGCGCACCTGTACACCACGCCCGAGGCCTGGCCGCAGGTGGAGCCGCTGGCACGCTACATCGGCTCGGAAGCCAACTTGCTTGCCACCGACTCCGGCGGGCAGTCCTTCGATGAGTGTTTCACCCTGGTGTGGTGGCAGTTGCAGCAACGCTTCGGCGAGCGCTTCCCGATTCCCATGGGCAGCTTTTCGGTGACCGTCGAGCTGCGCGGCCAGGGCGACGTCAACCATGGCCTGGCCCGCCTCGACTGCCAGGCGATCATCGATTATCTGATCCACTTCGGCGCGATTGAAGGCACCGCCGCGCCATTGCCTGCCTTGCCCTACCCGGCCACCCCACTGGCGGGCGTCGAGCCTGTGACCACGCCCGTTGGCGGTTTGCTGGTATTTTGCGCCCTGCCCGGTGAATACCTGGAAGCCGGGCAATTGATCGCCGAAATCATCGACCCCCTTACTGACCGCGTAACGCCCGTGCACTGTAAAAACGCCGGCCTGCTTTACGCCCGTTCGCTGCGGCGCATGGCCACTGCCGGCATGGTGATCAGCCATGTCGCAGGCCATGAAGCCTACCGCAGCGGCTACCTACTTTCGCCTTGAGGATGCACGCCCCATGTACAAATTGACCGTTGAAGGCCTGCATAAAAGCTATGGCGACAATGAAGTGCTCAAAGGTGTCTCGCTCAAGGCCAAGACCGGTGATGTGATCAGTTTGATCGGCGCCAGCGGTTCGGGCAAAAGCACCTTTTTGCGCTGCATCAACTTTCTGGAAACCCCCAACGACGGCGCGATGACCCTCGACGGCCAGCAAATCCGCATGGTCAGCGACCGCCACGGCATGCGCGTGGCCGACGACGCCGAGCTGCAACGCCTGCGCACGCGGCTGGCGATGGTGTTCCAGCATTTCAACCTGTGGAGCCACATGAGCGTGCTGGAAAACATCACCATGGCCCCGCGCCGGGTGCTGGGTTGCAGCAAGAAGGACGCCGAAGACCGCGCCCGTCGCTACCTGGACAAGGTAGGCTTGCCGGCGCGCGTGGCCGATCAATACCCGGCGTTCCTGTCGGGTGGCCAACAGCAACGCGTGGCCATCGCCCGCGCCCTGGCCATGGAGCCGGAGGTGATGCTGTTCGACGAGCCGACCTCGGCCCTCGACCCGGAGCTGGTCGGTGAAGTATTGAAGGTGATCCAGGGGCTGGCCGAGGAAGGCCGCACCATGATCATGGTCACCCACGAGATGAGCTTTGCGCGCAAGGTGTCGAGCCAGGTGCTGTTCCTGCACAAGGGCCTGGTGGAAGAGCAAGGTGCGCCTGCGGATGTGCTGGGCAATCCGAAGAGCGAGCGCCTGCAGCAGTTTTTGAGCGGCAATTTGAAGTAAACCTTTGCGGCGCCTGGAGGGTCTCTGAATGAGAGCCTCCAGAGCGTCAGCCCACCCATGGCAAAACCCCTCGACTTCGCAAAACACTGGTTTGCCGCCAAGGGCTGGAAACCGTTCGCCTTTCAGAAAGAGGTATGGGCGGCGGTCAAGCAGGGTCAGTCAGGCTTGCTGCATGCCAGCACCGGCGCGGGTAAAACCTATGCACTGTGGTTTGCCGCCCTTAATCGCTTCGCCATCACTCGCCCGCCCGCCACCGGCAAACGCAAACCGCCGGCTGAGCCGCTGACGGTGCTGTGGATTACACCCATGCGCGCATTGGCCGCCGACACTGCACGCGCCCTTGAAGCGCCACTGGAGGTCTTGCAGATTCCGTGGAGCATCGGCCTGCGCACCGGCGATACCAGCAGCAGCGAACGCGCCCGCCAAAGCCGCCGCCAGCCCACCGCGCTGGTTACCACGCCGGAAAGTCTTACGTTGATGCTGGCGCGTGCCGACAGTGAATCGAGCCTGGCACACCTGCGCATGGTCATCGTGGATGAATGGCATGAACTGATCGGCAACAAGCGTGGTGTGCAGCTGCAACTGGCGCTGGCGCGCTTGCGGCGGTGGCATCCGGAACTGATGGTGTGGGGAATTTCGGCGACGTTGGGTAATCAGGCTCACGCACTGGAGGTTTTGGTCCCACAAGGTGGCGGGATCAACGTGCAGGGGCAAACAGCCAAAACGCTGCAGGTCGATACCTTGTTGCCGCCCACCACTGAGCGCTTTCCCTGGGCCGGGCATATTGGTTTGAAGATGTTGCCGCAAGTCGTCGCCGAAGTGGATTCCAGCAGCAGTTGCCTGGTGTTTACCAACACACGGGCGCAGTCGGAGATCTGGTACCAGGCGTTGCTCGAGGCGCGCCCGGATTGGGCGGGAGTGATCGCGCTGCACCATGGCTCACTCTCGCGCGAAACGCGCGACTGGGTGGAGCGAGCCTTGAAAGACGGCCAGCTCAAGGCGGTGGTGTGCACCTCCAGCCTGGACCTGGGGGTGGATTTCCTGCCGGTGGAACGCGTACTGCAAATCGGCTCGGCCAAAGGCGTGGCGCGCCTGATGCAGCGCGCCGGACGCTCCGGCCACGCGCCAGGGCGGCCGTCCCGGGTGACGCTGGTGCCGACCCACAGCCTGGAGCTGGTGGAAGCGGCGGCCGCCCAAGACGCGATCGCCCAACGGCGCATCGAAGCCCGTGAATCGCCTTACAAGCCGCTGGACGTGCTCGTACAGCATTTGGTGAGCATGGCGCTGGGCGGAGGCTTTACGCCGGATGCGCTGCTGGCGGAAGTGCGCGGTGCCTGGGCTTACCGTGACCTCACGCAAGCCGACTGGGCCTGGGCGCTGGGGTTTGTGCGCCATGGCGGATTGTCGCTGACGGCTTATCCGGATTACCGCCGCGTGGAGCCCGACGAGCACGGCGTGTGGCGAGTGCCGGATGCACGCCTGGCGCGGCGCCATCGCATGAGCGTAGGCACCATCGTCAGTGACGCGAGTATCCAGCTGAAATTCTGGAGCAAGGGCGGCGGCGGCAAGAACCTGGGCAGTGTCGAGGAAGGCTTTATCGCACGGCTTAAACCCGGTGATGGTTTCCTGTTTGCCGGGCGTTTGCTGGAGCTGGTGCGCGTGGAAAACATGACTGCTTACGTGCGTCGCAGCACCGCGAAAAGAGCCGCCGTGCCGCGCTGGAATGGCGGGCGCATGCCGCTTTCCAACGAACTGGCGCAGGCGGTGGTCGAGCGGTTTGATGCGGCGGCGCATGGGCATTTCGACGGCCCGGAAATGCAGGCGGTGCAACCCTTGCTGCAAACCCAGTTGCGCTGGTCGGGCCTGCCGACACGCACGCATTTGCTGGCCGAAGCCCTGAAGTCGCGGGAAGGATGGCACGTGTTTCTTTACCCCTTCGCCGGACGCCAAGTGCATCTGGGCCTGGCCAGCCTGCTGGCGTGGCGGGTCAGCCAACTGCAGCCGGTGACCTTTTCAATCGCGGTGAATGATTACGGGCTGGAGCTGTTGAGTGCCACGCCGGTGGATTGGCCATTACTGCTGAACGAAGCGTTATTGAGTCCGCAAAATTTGCTGACCGACGTCATAGCCAGCTTGAATGCCGGGGAATTGGCCCTTAGACGTTTTCGCGAGATCGCGCGCATCGCCGGGCTGGTGTTCGCGGGTTACCCAGGTGCGCCAAAAAGCACGCGGCAGGTTCAGGCCTCCAGCGGGTTGTTTTTTGAAGTGTTCAAGCAATATGACCCGCAGAACCTGCTGCTGACCCAGGCCGGGGAAGAAGTCCTGCGTGACGAGTTGGATATTCGTCGGCTGGAACAGACATTGCGCCAACTGGCCGCGCTGAAACTGGACCTGCACCTGATCGAACGGCCTACACCGCTGGCCTTCCCGCTGCTGGTTGAGCGGATGCGCGAGAGCATGAGTTCGGAGAAACTCTCGGAGCGCATTGCACGGATGGTCAAAGACCTGGAAAAAGTCGCGGATAACGGGAAACGCTGATGCATTGTTCGGTAATGCTTGAGGGAGAAGAACTGTGGTTGCTGGCGGAAAAGGCCGTGTACTGGCCCTCGCGTCAGTGCCTGCTGATTGCCGACGTGCATTTTGGCAAGGCCTCCGCCTACCGCAGCCTTGGGCAACCCGTGCCCCAAGGCACCACGACTGAAAACCTGCAACGCCTGGACCGGCTGTTATCGGCCTTGCCGTGCGAGCAGGTGATCTTTCTCGGTGACTTCCTGCACGGCCCCGGCTCTCACGCCAGCGGCACCCTAAGCGCCTTGAGAGCGTGGCGTGAGCACAATCGCGACCTTGGCCTGACGCTGATTCGTGGCAATCACGATAAACGCGCAGGCGACCCACCGGCCGACTTGGGCATCGAGGTGGTGCCGGAGCCTTTGCTGATGGGGCCGTTCGCCCTGCAACACGAACCAGACGCGCATGCCAGCCACCATGTGCTGGCGGGGCACGTGCACCCGGTCTATCGACTGCGCGGCAGGGGCCGCCAGAGCTTGCGTCTGCCGTGCTTTCAGTTCGGGTCGCGGATCAGCCTGTTGCCGGCGTTCGGCGCCTTTACCGGGGGTTATTCAGTGGAGCAGCGCGACGATCAGCAGATCTTTGTGATCGGCGATGAGGACGTATGGCCGGTGTGCTGAACAACCGGCCATGTCTTTTGCCCTGAACGATCAGGCGACAGGCGCGGGTGGCGGCTCATCCGGCAGCGTCGGTTCACCAGGCTCGGTGGGCGGTTGCGGCCAATCTTGATCAGGTTGACCAGGGATGCCGCCCGCATACGCAGGGTCGGCCATCAGGGACCAGGCCAGAACACCAATTTGGTTGGGTTCAAGCCGGGCGAGTTCGGCGCTGATTCGCGGGTCGATCTTCATAAAGTACTCCTCAAGCGTGGCTCGGCGCGTTTTGCACGCACCGAGGCAGTACACCCAATAGAGTCACTTCCCGCAGACTAATTCCCTTAACGTGTAAGACCTTTCGATCAAGCGCGTGGGAGTGTGACGCCACGCTGGCCCTGATACTTGCCGGCGCGGTCCTTGTAGGACACTTCACAGGCCTCGTCGGACTGCAGGAACAGCATCTGTGCCACGCCTTCATTGGCGTAGATCTTCGCCGGCAACGTGGTGGTGTTGGAGAACTCCAGGGTCACGTGACCTTCCCACTCGGGCTCAAGCGGCGTCACGTTGACGATGATGCCGCAGCGCGCGTAGGTGCTTTTGCCCAAGCAAATGGTCAGCACGTCACGCGGGATGCGGAAAAACTCCACGGTGCGCGCCAGGGCGAAGGAGTTGGGCGGGATGATGCACACGTCGCTCTTGACGTCGACGAAGCTCTTTTCGTCGAAATTCTTCGGGTCGACGATCGCCGAGTTGATATTGGTGAACACCTTGAATTCGTCGGCGCAACGCACGTCGTAGCCATAGCTGGAAACACCGTACGAAATCACCGGAGCGTCGCCTGCGCCACGGATCTGGCGTTCAACGAACGGTTCGATCATGCCGTGCTCTTGCGCCATGCGGCGAATCCACTTGTCCGATTTGATGCTCATGGCGGGTGTCCTGAATAGCGAGGTGGAAAAATTCTGTTGGGCATCTTACCGGGGCCGGCTTCGGGGTTCAAAGGGCGCGGGGCTTTTCTTGATGAATGCACCGGCTGCTGCAAGCCGCAGCCAATGGGGCCGGGGCTTATAGTGCGGTCCCTTGTGACTGTAAATACCACCGCCAGTCACGAAAATAGAGAAACCTTCGGAAATACCATTGGCACGTTCCGGAAAAAGGGTTAAGGTGGCGCCACTGTGCTGCTTGTGTCACTGAGAATCTCTACACGATATGTTGAATTTCGATCCAACCATCTCCAAGAATTTTTCCTGCTCTTTGCACTCAGTCTCGGCCAGGGCTTTTCCTGAGTCGCAGTTAACTTTGTCCAAGGAGATACACCATGTCTAATCGCCAAACTGGTACCGTTAAGTGGTTCAACGATGAAAAAGGCTTCGGCTTCATCACTCCACAATCCGGTGACGACCTGTTCGTTCACTTCAAAGCTATCCAATCCGACGGCTTCAAAAGCCTGAAAGAAGGCCAACAGGTTTCTTTCATCGCTACCCGCGGTCAGAAAGGCATGCAAGCTGAAGAAGTTCAAGTTATCTAACTTGTACTGACTTAGTCGAAAAAACCCCGCCCTCAAAAGCGGGGTTTTTTTATGCCTGGGATTTGGCGCAACGCCACCGGAATCCCGGACACAAAAAAATGTGGGAGCCTACTGATGTGGGAGCTGGCTTGCCTGCGATGCTGACGCCTCGGTGTATCAGTTACACCGAGACGATGCTATCGCTGGCAAGCCAGCTCCCACACAAGCCTGCTCCCACAGTTCATACAGCGTTGTTACTGGAACAACGACTCACTGGACAAGCCATTCTTCTCCAGGATCTCACGCAAGCGCTTGAGGCCCTCTACCTGGATCTGCCGCACCCGCTCACGGGTCAAACCGATCTCCAGGCCTACGTCCTCCAGGGTACTGCTCTCATGGCCGCGCAGGCCGAAGCGGCGAATCACCACTTCACGCTGCTTGTCCGTGAGCTCAGACAGCCACTGGTCAATGCTTTGGGAAAGATCATCGTCCTGCAACAGTTCGCAAGGATCCGTCGGACGATCATCCGTCAGGGTGTCCAGCAGGGTTTTATCCGAATCCGGACCCAGCGAGACATCGACCGAAGACACGCGCTCGTTCAGGCCGAGCATGCGCTTAACCTCGCCTACCGGCTTTTCCAGCAGGTTGGCGATTTCTTCAGGCGAAGGTTCATGATCGAGTTTTTGTGTCAGCTCACGCGCCGCCCGCAGGTAGACGTTGAGCTCCTTGACCACATGGATCGGCAACCGGATCGTACGGGTTTGATTCATGATCGCCCGTTCGATGGTCTGACGAATCCACCAGGTGGCATAGGTCGAAAAGCGGAAGCCCCGCTCAGGGTCGAACTTCTCCACCGCCCGGATCAAGCCCAGGTTGCCCTCCTCGATCAGGTCCAGCAGCGACAGCCCACGATTGACGTAGCGTCGGGCGATTTTCACCACCAGGCGCAAGTTACTTTCAATCATGCGTTTGCGCCCAGCCGGATCGCCTTTTTGCGACAAGCGCGCAAAATGGACTTCTTCTTCGGGAGTGAGCAGAGGGGAAAAGCCGATTTCATTGAGGTACAGCTGCGTTGCGTCGAGCGCCCGCGTGTAGTCAATGTACTTGTGTTGCTTCAACGCGGTGGAGTTCTTGGATTTGGTGCGAACTGAAGGTGTAGCAGACCCTTCATCATTCGACATCGATTCCTTTTCGGTGAGTATCTCCATTTCAAGGAGAACCTCATCGTCGATGTCAAACTCCGGCGCTTCTTTACTGAGAGCCATTGTTATAGTCCTTTGGTGAGTTCGACCTCAAGCTCAAGCGACGCCTCTATCCTTGGCAACGCTGGAGCCTGTTCCTTCTACGTGAGGGAACAGGCTGTGCAACACATCAACGACGGGGTAGGAATTGCAGCGGATCTACAGGTTTCCCTTGGCGGCGAATCTCAAAGTGCAGTTTCACCCGGTCTGTACCAGTTGACCCCATTTCGGCAATTGTCTGTCCGACTTTGACTTGCTGCCCCTCCCGAACCAACAGCCTGCGGTTGTGACCGTAAGCACTGACGTAGGTATCGCTGTGTTTGATGATGACCAGTTCGCCGTAGCCCCGCAAACCACTCCCGGCGTACACCACTGTCCCATCAGACGCAGCTAAAACAGGCTGTCCCAAATCCCCGGCGATATCAATGCCTTTATTCAAACTACCGTTTGAAGAGAATTTTCCAATCAATACCCCGTTTGAAGGCCATCCCCAACCGGTCGGAGCAGGCCCTGCGGGCGGCAGAGGCGCAGGCGCTGGTTTGCTCGCAACCGTAGGCGCGGCGGTGCCTGCAGGCCGGGTGATGATCGTGGTTTTGCTCGAAGACGAGGGCGAAGATCCGGAATTTGTCACAACTGTCGTAGGCGTTGAACCGGTGCGTCCATCGAAACGAATGGTCTGACCTGGATGTATCGTGTATGGCACAGGAATATTGTTACGAGCTGCGAGCGCCTTGTAATCCCAACCGTAACGGAAGGCGATCGAGAACATCGTGTCCCCCTTTCGCACTACATACTGACCGGTGGTGACCGTCGGTTTTTGCGGCACTGCATTATTGCGGTCAACCACCCGCGCACCGCTGGATGGCGTGCTCGAACAGGCCGCCAATAAGGAACTCAAGACAAGGCCAAGCACCAGTCGCTGAAAGCTTGTTTTACTCATACGCTGCGCAGGACCTGTGAGACTCACCCGCCGCTCCCTTTGTGGTGGCTGAACATGAACGCCTGTATCAGGCTTGAAATATGACGCAAGTATAACTGGGCATTGGATTTTTACCGGCACACGACTGAAACGAAAAATTCATCATGTTTAAACCCGGTTTCCCATCATGTTGACTCTATGAGCCCCGCTGTAAGACACATCCCCACCCACAGAATTCACTGTTTGCGAATAAATGATCAGGCCAGCGGGCCATTGAGCAACGGTACAAAGCGCACGGCGCCCAGTACATGCCGGGAAAAGCCTTCGTCTTCCCGGATAATGAGCATCAATTGTTGCACTTCGCCGGAACCCACCGGGATAACCAATCGCCCGCCAGGTGCCAGTTGATCCAGCAAGGCCTGCGGTACATCGGTAGCAACGGCGGTAACGATGATGCCGTTGTACGGCGCCAGCGCCGGCCAGCCTTCCCAGCCATCGCCCCAGCGAAACACCACGTTACGCAGGTTGAGTTCCACCAGGCGCTCCTTGGCGCGGTCCTGCAGGACCTTGATGCGCTCCACCGAGAACACCCGCTCCACCAATTGCGACAGCACGGCGGTCTGGTAACCCGAACCGGTGCCGATCTCCAGCACTTTGTCCAACGGCCCCGCCGCCAGCAACAGCTCACTCATGCGCGCGACCATATAAGGCTGCGAAATGGTCTGGTTGTGGCCGATGGGCAACGCGGTGTCTTCATAGGCCCGATGCGCCAGGGCTTCGTCGACAAACAGGTGGCGTGGTGTGCGCCGGATGACTTCCAGCACCTGGGCGTTCGACAGCCCTTCTTCGTACAGGCGCTGGATCAAACGCTCGCGCGTACGCTGCGAGGTCATCCCGATGCCACGGCGCAGCAGGTCGTCTTGTTCACGCGCCATCAACGCAGCCCCTCGAGCCAGCCATCGAGACTACTGAAGGCATCACTGAAGGTGCGATCAAGCTGCAACGGGGTAATCGATACATAACCTTGCATCACCGCATGAAAGTCTGTGCCCGGGCCACCGTCCTCGGCGTCGCCGGCCGCCGCAATCCAATAACCTTCTTTGCCGCGCGGATCGACCACTTTCAGAGGCGCCGCCGCACGGGCGCGATGGCCCAGGCGCGTCAGTTGGATGCCGCGAATATGGTCGGGGGGCAAATTAGGGATGTTGACGTTGAGTACTGTGCGCGGCGGCAGGTCCAGTGATCCGTGGGCCTCCACCAGCTTGCGGGCGAAATACGCCGCCGTCGCCAGGTTGTCCAACTGCCGCGAGGCAAAGGAAAAGGCGAACGAGGTGCGGCCCAGGAAACGCCCTTCAAGCGCAGCCGCCACCGTACCCGAATACAGCACGTCATCGCCCAGGTTGGCGCCCAGGTTGATGCCCGACACCACCAGGTCCGGCTCCTGCTCCAACAAGCTGTTGATCGCCAGGTGCACGCAATCGGTGGGGGTACCGTTCACGCTGATAAAGCCATTGGCCAGAACCTGCGGGTGCAACGGACGGTCGAGCGTCAGCGAACTGCTGGCGCCGCTCTTGTCCTGGTCCGGGGCAACCACCACACACTCGGCGTAGTCTTCCAGCGCAGCATAAAGCGCGGCAAGGCCGGGTGCGGTGGCACCGTCATCGTTTGATATCAGAATACGCATGGGCTGTCCGTCTGCCCCACCGGCACCAGATCAACAAGCTCGCGCACCAAGACAGTGGCGAAGCATCCGGCCGGCAGGACGAATTCCAGTTGCAGAATGTCCAGCGAGGGATAATGCCACGTCAACCCGCCAATGGGCAGTCGCAGAATGCGACGCTCCTGGCTCATGCCGGCATTGACCAGCCAATCGCGCAGGTCGGCTTCACCGTCGGCGATTGCCTGTTCCAGCGCGAAGGTCGCCCCCGACGCCGGCGAATTGCCTTCGCCCCACTGCGGCCCTGTCGGGTGCAGGTCCAGAATCGCCAGGCGCGGGTCGCTGCATTCAGCCTCCCCCGCCGGGAAAAAACTGCGGCTGTCAGTAAACGCCAGCAAATCGCCGACCTGGGCGCGCTGCCAGGACCCGTCTGCCACACGTGCTGCCAGGACTTTATTGAAGAGAAAACTACGCGCGGTAGACAGCAGCCGCGAGCGCACATTGCGCTGCTCCGGCAGGGCCTTGCGGGCCGCCCATTCACGCGCGTCCGCCACGTTGCCGCCGTTGTGGCCGAAGCGCTGGGCACCGAAGTAATTGGGGATGCCGTGCTGGGCAATCTGCTGCAAACGCGCGTCGATGGCGGCGGTGTCGCCAGCCAATTGGGTCAGGCGCAGGGTAAAGCCGTTGGCCGAATGCGCACCCCGCTGCAGCTTGCGTTTATGACGGACGATCTTGAGGATTTTGAGGGTGTCGTTCTGCGCACCGCTCATGTCCGGGTCGGCCTTGCCCGGCAGTTGCACGCTGAACCACTGGCGCGTCAACGCCTGGCGATCCTTGAGCCCGGCATAGCTGACGGTGCGCAGCGGCACGCCGGCGGCCTTGGCAATGCGCCGCGCGGCTTCTTCGGTATTCAAACCGCGTTTTTCGACCCACAGCCACAGGTGCTCGCCGTCGCCGGTCAGCGGAATATCCAGCACTTCGTCTACCTGGAAATCTTCAGCCGTCGCTTTTAATACGGCGCTGCCCAAAGCCTCGCCGTAGGCCCGCGGGCCCAACAGTTGCAAGTCATTCATGCGCGCAGCAACAAGGCAACGGAGTGCACCGCGATGCCCTCTTCCCGTCCGGTAAACCCGAGTTTTTCGGTGGTGGTGGCTTTCACGTTGACTTGATCCAATTCAATTTGCAGATCCGCGGCAATCATTGCGCGCATCGATTCGATATGCGGGGCCATTTTCGGCGCCTGGGCGACGATGGTGTTGTCGACATTCCCGACCTTCCAGCCCTTGGCGTGGATCAGGCCGACCACATGGCGCAGCAAGACGCGGCTGTCCGCACCCTTGAAGGTTGGGTCGGTGTCTGGAAAGTGCTTGCCGATATCGCCCAACGCCGCTGCGCCGAGCAGGGCATCGCTCAAGGCGTGCAATACAACGTCGCCGTCGGAATGAGCGAGCAACCCATGGTGGTGTGCAATGCGCACGCCGCCCAAGGTGATGAAATCGCCTTCAGCGAAACGGTGCACATCGTAGCCGTGGCCAATACGCATAAAAAAACGCCCCGATTTAATTCAGGGCGTGATTCTACCTACTTTTGCCTCACATTAACCGAGCAAAGCACGCCCATGATGTCGCAAATGATCTTCGATGAAGCTGGCGATAAAGAAGTAGCTGTGGTCGTAGCCGGGTTGCAGGCGCAGTTCGAGCGGATGGTTGGCCGCCTTGGCCGCTTGCTGCAGGGCTTCGGGCTTGAGCTGCACGGCGAGGAAATCGTCGCGGTCGCCCTGATCCACCAGCAATGGCAGCTTTTGCGTGGCCTCGCTGATCAGCGCGCAGGCGTCCCATTCACGCCATTTAGAGCGTTCATCACCCAAATAACGCGAGAAGGCCTTCTGGCCCCATGGGCAATCCATCGGGTTATTGATCGGCGAAAATGCCGACACTGATTGGTAGCGCCCAGGGTTGCGCAAGGCACACACCAACGCACCGTGGCCGCCCATGGAGTGGCCGCTGATGCCGCGCTTTGCCGATGCAGGGAAATGCGCTTCAACCAACGCAGGCAATTCCTGCACCACGTAGTCATGCATCCGATAGTGCTTGGCCCAAGGTTCCTGCGTGGCATTCAGGTAGAAGCCGGCCCCCAGGCCAAAATCCCAGGCGTTGTCAGGGTCGCCCGGCACACCGGGCCCACGCGGGCTGGTGTCCGGAGCAACGATGATCAACCCCAGCTCGGCGGCCACACGCTGAGCACCAGCCTTTTGCATGAAGTTTTCGTCGGTGCAGGTCAAGCCGGACAGCCAGTACACCACCGGCAGTTTGCCGCCCTGCTCCGCCTGTGGCGGCAGGTAGACGGCAAAGGTCATGTCGCACCCGAGCACGTGGGAACTGTGTTTGTAGCGTTTATGCCAGCCGCCAAAACTCTTTTGGCAGGAGATGTTTTCGAGGGTCATGGGAATGCTCCCAGCGGCGAGCGGCAAACTTCAGGCTGCAGGCAGACATACACCTTTTTGCAGCCTAGAGCGTGCAACTTGCAGCTGCTTTAAAAGTGAATGACGGTACGAATGCTCTTGCCTTCATGCATCAGGTCAAACGCTTTGTTGATGTCTTCCAGGCCCATGGTGTGGGTGATAAAGGTGTCCAGCGGGATTTCGCCGGACTGGGCCATTTCCACGTAGCTTGGCAATTCGGAACGGCCACGCACGCCGCCAAACGCCGAACCGCGCCAGACGCGCCCGGTCACCAGCTGGAATGGGCGGGTGGCGATTTCCTGGCCTGCACCGGCTACACCAATGATCACCGACTCGCCCCAACCCTTGTGGCAGCACTCCAGGGCCGCGCGCATCAGTTGCACATTGCCGATGCACTCGAAGGAAAAGTCCACGCCGCCGTCGGTCAAGTCGACGATCACATCCTGGATGGGGCGGTCGTAGTCTTTCGGGTTGATGCAGTCGGTGGCGCCCAATTGCCTGGCGATTTCAAACTTGGCCGGGTTGATGTCGATGGCAATGATGCGACCGGCCTTGGCTTTCACCGCGCCGATGATGGCCGACAGGCCAATGCCGCCGAGGCCGAAGATAGCCACGGTATCGCCCGGCTTGACCTTGGCAGTGTTGATCACCGCGCCGATGCCGGTGGTAACGCCGCAGCCGAGCAGGCAGACCTTTTCCAACGGCGCTTCTTTAGGGATTTTTGCCACGGAAATTTCCGGCAGCACGGTGTACTCGGAGAACGTCGAGGTACCCATGTAGTGGAAAATCGGCTGGCCCTTGTAGGAGAAACGTGTGGTGCCATCCGGCATCAGGCCTTTGCCCTGCGTGGACCGAATGGCCTGGCACAGGTTGGTCTTGCCCGACAGGCAGAATTTGCACTTGCCGCATTCCGGCGTGTACAGCGGGATCACGTGGTCGCCGACGGCCACCGAAGTCACGCCCTCGCCGATTGCTTCAACCACCGCGCCACCTTCATGGCCGAGGATCGACGGAAAGATCCCTTCCGGGTCGGCGCCCGACAAGGTGTACGCGTCGGTATGGCACACGCCGGACGCGACCACCCGCAGCAGCACCTCGCCGGCCTTGGGCATGGCGACATCGACTTCGACGATCTCTAGGGGCTTCTTCGCTTCGAAGGCTACAGCGGCACGGGACTTGATCATCCGGGTTTCTCCAGGAAATTAAAAACTGAAGCGCTGAGTGTAAAACATGGCCCAGTGATTAATAATCCGAGCGAAAGCAAAACTTTATTGCTGTACAGGGATAATCAACATGCTGGAAAACCGCTGGGAAGGCATCGACGAGTTTGTTGCGGTGGCTGAGTGCAGCCAATTCACAGCGGCGGCCGAGCGACTTGGCGTGTCGTCATCGCACATCAGCCGGCAGGTGGCGCGCCTGGAAGAACGGCTGCAAACCCGGTTGCTCTATCGCAGCACGCGCAAGGTCACGCTGACCGAAGCCGGCCAGACCTTCCTGCAACACTGCCAACGCTTGCAGGACGGTCGCGAAGAAGCATTGCGCGCCGTCGGCGACCTCGCCAGCGAACCCAAGGGCATGTTGCGCATGACCTGCGCGGTGGCTTACGGCGAGCGTTTTATTGTGCCACTGGTCACACGATTCATGGGGCTCTACCCGCAATTGCGCGTGGATATCGAGTTGAGCAATCGCCAGCTGGACCTGGTGCATGAAGGCCTCGACCTGGCGATCCGCCTGGGCCGCCTGCAAGACTCGCGCATGGTCGCCAGTCGCCTGGCCCCGCGGCGCATGTACCTGTGCGCATCACCTTCCTACCTGGCGCGGTATGGTCGGCCACACAGTCTGTCGGAATTAAGTCGGCATAACTGCCTGATCGGCAGCTCGGATATCTGGCAACTGGCCCAGGATGGGCGAGAATTTTCCCAACGGGTGCAGGGAAACTGGCGCTGCAACAGTGGGCAGGCGGTGCTGGATGCGGCGTTGCAAGGGGTTGGGCTGTGCCAGTTGCCGGACTATTACGTGCTGGAGCATCTGCACACTGGCGCGCTGGTGTCGTTACTGGAGGCGCATCAGCCACCGAACACGGCGGTGTGGGCGCTGTATCCACAGCAGCGGCATTTATCGCCGAAGGTCAGAAAGCTGGTGGATTTCTTGAAGGAGGGGTTGGCCGAGCGGCCGGAGTACAGCGAGTAATTTGGGGCGCCTGCCTGGGTCTCATCGCGGGCTAGCCCGGCTCCCACTGGGAATCGCATCTCAACCGTGAGGGCTGGCTTGCCTGCGATGAAGTCGACGCGGTTTAACTGACTACCTGCGGTTCGCCCACCGCAGCCGCAACCACTCCAGGTCTTCGGGCCGGGTCACCTTGATATTGTCCGAACGCCCTTCAATCAGGCGCGGCGCCTGGCCGGACCATTCCATCGCCGAGGCTTCGTCGGTGATGACGGCGTCAGCCACCAAGCTATCAGCCAACGCTCGATGCAATGCACCGAGGCGAAACATCTGCGGCGTGTAGGCTTGCCAGATCAGGCTGCGGTCGACGGTTTCAACCACACGTGCGTGCTTGTCGACGCGCTTGAGCGTGTCGCGAGCGGGCACGGCCAGCAGCCCGCCGACAGGATCATCCGACAGTTCCAACAACAGGTTATCGAGGTCATCACGGCTGAGGTTAGGCCGCGCGGCGTCATGCACCAGCACCCAATCATCATCGCTGGCACCCAGCGCATTGAGTTGCAGCAACGCATTGAGTACCGAACCCGAGCGCTCGTCACCGCCGTCCGCACGCACGATGCGTGGGTCATTGGCGCAAGGCAGGTTCGGCCAATAAGGATCATCGACAGCCAAACTGACTACCAGCCCCTTGAGGCCTGGATGGTCGAGAAAACAGCCGAGGCTGTGTTCGAGAATTGTGCGCCCGCCCAATTGCAAGTATTGCTTGGGGCGGTCCGCAGCCATACGGGCACCAACGCCCGCGGCAGGAATCACGGCCCAGAAGGCCGGTAAAACGCTACTCATTGGGCCAGCTGATAGAGGGTTTCGCCCTCTTTCACCATGCCCAGCTCATGACGAGCCCGTTCTTCAACGGTCTCCGTACCTTTTTTCAGCTCAAGCACTTCAGCATCGAGGACACGATTGCGCTCCAGCAGACGTTCGTTCTCGGCGTGCTGGTCGGCAATTTGCTGGGTCAACTCTTTCACCTGCGCAAAGCTGCCATTACCCACCCATAGGCGGTACTGCAGGCCAGCCAGCAACAAGAGCAAGACGAGGAACAACCAATTGGGACTGCGCATCGAAATCCGGGTATCCAGTAAAAAAAGACAGCCATGCAAAACTTTTGAAGCAACTGATAGCACGAAGCCTGGATGAACCAGGCTTGTGCTTGTTAGCCATGAGATTAGCGTCGAAATTCACGCTGTCGTGATTTTTCCGACGTAATCCGCAGACCTTTTACCATTTAACAATCAGCCGCGAAACTCGCTGCGACCGTTGTACTTGGCTTTACCTGCCAATTGCTCTTCGATACGCAGCAATTGGTTGTACTTGGAAACGCGGTCGGAACGGCACAGGGAACCGGTCTTGATCTGCCCAGCCGAGGTGCCCACGGCCAGGTCGGCAATGGTCGAGTCTTCGGTTTCGCCGGAGCGGTGGGAGATCACGGCGGTGTAGCCCGCAGCCTTGGCCATCTGGATGGCTTCCAGGGTTTCGGTCAGGGTGCCGATCTGGTTGAACTTGATCAGGATCGAGTTGGCAATCTTCTTGTCGATGCCTTCTTTCAGGATCTTGGTGTTGGTCACGAACAGGTCGTCGCCGACCAGTTGGATTTTTTCGCCGATCTTGTCGGTGAGGACTTTCCAGCCAGCCCAGTCGGACTCGTCCAGGCCGTCTTCGATGGAGATGATCGGGTAGCGCTCGGTCAAGCCTTTGAGGTAGTCGGCAAAACCTTCGGAGGTGAACACGTGGCCTTCGCCGGACAGGTTGTATTTACCGTCCTCGTAGAACTCGCTGGCCGCGCAGTCCAGGGCCAGGGTCACGTCGGTGCCCAGCTTGTAGCCCGCATTGGCCACGGCTTCGGAGATCACTTTCAGTGCATCTTCGTTGGACGCCAGGTTCGGCGCGAAACCACCTTCGTCACCCACGGCAGTGCTCAGACCACGGGCCTTCAGGACAGCTTTGAGATGGTGGAAAATCTCGGTGCCCATGCGCAGGCCTTCGGAGAAGGTCTTGGCGCCAACCGGCTGCACCATGAATTCCTGGATGTCGACGTTGTTATCAGCGTGCTCGCCACCGTTGATGATGTTCATCATCGGCACCGGCATCGAGTAAACACCCGGGGTGCCGTTCAGGTTGGCGATGTGTGCGTACAGCGGCAAGTCCTGGTCCTGTGCGGCAGCCTTGGCAGCGGCCAGGGACACGGCGAGGATGGCGTTGGCGCCCAGGCTGCCTTTGTTTTCGGTGCCGTCGAGCTTGATCATCGCGTGGTCCAGGGCTTTCTGGTCCAGCGGGTCCTTGCCCAGCAACAGGTCACGGATCGGGCCGTTGATGTTGGCTACAGCCTTGAGTACACCCTTGCCCAGGTAACGGCTCTTGTCGCCATCACGCAGTTCCAGTGCTTCGCGGGAACCTGTGGAAGCACCGGACGGCGCGCAGGCGCTGCCGATGATGCCGTTATCGAGGAGCACGTCGGCTTCGACGGTAGGGTTGCCACGGGAGTCGAGAACTTCACGACCTTTGATGTCGACGATTTTTGCCATTGTTGTAAACACTCCAAAGTTGACGAAAACGACGCAGCTGAAGGAAATCTTTTGACCGACCGCAAGGGTGGAACAACGGGGCAGGCTTGCAGGCGACAAGGCTCAGGCCCGCAGGCCTGAGCGTAAAGCGAGGGAAAGTCTACCGGAGAAATGGCGCTTACGCGGTCTCTACCGTCGGAAAACTCTTGACCAGTTCGTCCAACTGCTTGAGCTGGGCCAGGAATGGCTCCAGCTTGTCCAGGCGCAGGGCGCATGGGCCGTCGCATTTGGCGTTGTCCGGGTCCGGGTGGGCTTCCAGGAACAGGCCCGCCAGCGACTGGCTGATGCCCGCCTTGGCCAGGTCCAGCACCTGGGCACGGCGCCCACCGGCGGAATCGGCGCGACCACCGGGCATTTGCAACGCGTGGGTCACGTCGAAGAACACCGGGTATTCGAACTGTTTCATGATGCCGAAACCGAGCATGTCCACCACGAGGTTGTTGTAGCCGAAGCTCGAACCACGCTCGCAGAGAATCAACTGGTCGTTACCCGCTTCCACGCACTTGTTCAGGATGTGTTTCATTTCCTGGGGCGCGAGAAACTGGGCTTTCTTGATATTGATCACAGCGCCGGTCTTGGCCATGGCGACCACGAGGTCGGTCTGGCGCGACAGGAAGGCCGGCAACTGGATGATGTCGCACACCTCGGCGACCACGGCCGCTTGTTCCGGCTCGTGGACGTCGGTGATGATCGGCACGCCGAAGGCTTGCTTGATGTCCTGGAAGATCCGCATGCCTTCTTCAAGGCCCGGGCCGCGATAGGAGGTCACGGACGAACGGTTGGCCTTGTCGAAGCTGGCCTTGAACACGTAAGGGATACCGAGTTTCTCGGTCACCTTCACGTACTCTTCACAGACCTGCATCGCCATGTCGCGGCTTTCCAGCACGTTCATGCCGCCGAACAGCACCATGGGCTTGTCGTTGGCAATCTCGATGTCGCCTACGCGAATGATCTTCTGGGCCATCAGGTTCACGCCTTCTTCTGATGTTGCGTCAGTGCTGCTTTAACGAAACCGCTGAACAACGGGTGACCGTCGCGCGGGGTCGAGGTGAACTCAGGGTGGAACTGGCAGGCCACGAACCACGGATGATCCGGCGCCTCGACCACTTCAACCAACTTGCCATCGCCAGAGCGACCGGAGATTTTCAGGCCGGCTTCTTTGATCTGCGGCAGCAGGTTGTTGTTCACTTCGTAGCGGTGACGGTGACGCTCGACGATCACGTCCTTGCCATAGCAATCGTGAACCAGCGAGCCCGGCTCCAGCAGGCAGTCTTGCGCGCCAAGGCGCATGGTGCCGCCCAGGTCGGAGCTTTCGGTACGGGTTTCAACGGCGCCGGTGGCATCTTCCCACTCGGTAATCAGGCCCACGACCGGGTGGCCGCTGGTGTGATCGAACTCGGTGGAGTTGGCGTCTTTCCAGCCCAGCACGTTACGGGCGAACTCGATAACGGCCACTTGCATGCCCAGGCAGATACCCAGGTACGGCACTTTGTTTTCACGAGCGTACTGAACCGCAGTGATTTTGCCTTCCACGCCACGCAGGCCGAAACCGCCCGGTACGAGAATCGCATCAACACCTTCGAGCAAGGCAGTGCCCTGGTTCTCGATGTCTTCGGAATCGATGTAGCGCAGGTTGACCTTGGTACGGTTGCTGATACCGGCGTGGCTCATCGCTTCGATCAGCGACTTGTACGCGTCCAGCAGCTCCATGTACTTGCCGACCATGGCGATGGTGACTTCATGCTCAGGGTTGAGCTTGGCATCCACCACAGCTTCCCACTCGGACAGGTCCGCGCCGTTGCACTGCAGGCCGAAACGCTCGACCACAAAATCATCCAGGCCTTGGGAGTGCAGGATGCCCGGGATCTTGTAGATGGTGTCGGCGTCTTCCAGGGCAATCACCGCACGCTCTTCAACGTTGGTGAACTGCGCAATCTTGCGACGCGAGGAAATGTCGATCGGGTGATCGGAGCGGCATACCAGCACGTCCGGCTGCAGGCCGATGGAACGCAGTTCCTTGACCGAGTGCTGGGTAGGCTTGGTTTTGGTTTCGCCGGCGGTGGCGATGTACGGCACCAGCGTCAGGTGCATCAGCATCGCGCGCTTGGCGCCGACTTCGAAACGCAGCTGGCGGATGGCTTCGAGGAACGGCTGGGATTCGATGTCACCCACGGTGCCACCGATCTCGACCATCGCCACGTCGGCATCGCCTGCACCCTTGATGATGCGGCGCTTGATTTCGTCGGTGATGTGCGGGATCACCTGGATGGTTGCACCCAGGTAGTCACCACGGCGCTCCTTGCGCAGCACGTGCTCGTAGACACGGCCAGTGGTGAAGTTGTTGTTCTGGGTCATGGTCGTGCGGATGAACCGCTCGTAGTGGCCCAGGTCCAGGTCGGTCTCGGCGCCGTCGTGCGTGACGAACACTTCACCGTGCTGGAACGGGCTCATGGTGCCCGGGTCAACGTTGATGTACGGGTCCAGCTTGAGCATGGTGACCTTAAGTCCCCGCGCCTCCAGGATGGCCGCCAATGAAGCGGAGGCAATGCCTTTCCCCAATGAAGAAACAACACCGCCCGTGACGAATATGTAGCGCGTCATGAAAAACCCTAGAAGTCTGCGTTAAAGCGGTCCGAGCCGCCGGGGAAAGCGAAGGAAGGCCGAAGCCCCCGATCACCTGCATTAATCACAGTGCACCTTTCAAAAAAACCGCCGCGTTGTGACAGACCAGCAATGAAACACCGGTACGTTGATCGCTACACATTTTTTGGAATCGCCCAGCAAAGACTGCTTGGTAATCGGCAACTGCTGCGATTCAGTCGAATCCACAGAAGTTGTATCAAGAAGGGAGCGTAGTCTACCGGAAAGGCTCTATCAGCTCAAACCTTGATCGCAAGTCTGTGGCATCCAATCCAATTGTCCATCAACCGGCAGCCTGGCCCACAGCCCTGCAAGGCTTGGGACAGCCAGCAATTGCTCACCCTGATAGACCAGCGGCAATCTGTCACGGACAAAGCCCGGCAGCCCGCATTCATTAAGCAAGCGCTTCAAGTCGCGCCGGCCTCGAGCGGGCACTTCGATGATTTCGCCGCCCTGACGGTAACGCACCTCAAGCGGACCTCGGGGAGCCTCACCGATAAATTTCAGCTGGCCATTGCCGGGTAACGCGAGTGGGCTTTGCGGATGCGGCCAACTGACCACGGCGTCGGAAAACTCCAACCATGTTGCGGGCAGCCACCAGATGCGCTCGCCGCAACGATGCAACTGGCCGTCGGCCAGGCGCCACAGCGGTTGTGCGTCAGCCTTGGCGTCGCGCAGGGCCTGCCAGCTGGCCCAGTGGTCGCTGTCGGGTAAACGGGTCAGAGGCGCCAGCCAGTGGCGCAAGGCATTACGTTGGCGGGCGTCAGAACGTTCGCGCAGTGGAGCCAGAACCAACGAGGGCAGAGGCAACCAGGGAAATGGCGAAGGCTGATCGGCAGCTTGCAAGTCCATCCTCGCCAACTCGTCGAGCAGGCCCTGGGCTTCACTCAGGTGTTCGGCGGTGCGTGCCAGGCTGGAAACGGCTTGAGGCCACCGCTGCGTCAACACGGGAAGCACACGATGGCGCAAGTAATTGCGCGAGAAACGTGGGTCGGCGTTCGAAGGGTCTTCGATCCACGTCAACTGGTGCTCGTGTGCGTAGGCTTCCAATTCAGCACGCGAGGCCTCCAGCAACGGCCGCACCACGTGACCCCTTGCCAGTTGGCGATGCACAGGCATAGCCGCCAGCCCGCGCACTCCTGCACCGCGCATCAGCCGAAACAACAGGGTTTCAGCCTGGTCGTCGCGATGCTGCCCGGTGAGCAACACCTCCCCCGCCCCAGTGGTCTCGGTAAACGCCTGATAACGCGCGTCACGCGCCGCACGCTCAAGGCTGGCGCCCGGTTGCACTTGCACACGCATTACCCGCAAGGGCACGCCCAAGGCGTCACACACCGCCTGGCAATGGCTCGGCCAGGCGTCAGCAGCAGCTTGCAAGCCATGGTGGACGTGGACAGCACTGAGCGGCGGGAGGGTTTCGGTGGTTGCCAGAGTGGCCAACAGGTGCAGCAGGACGGTGGAGTCCAGACCACCCGAGAATGCGATGTGCCAGGCCGGGGCATTGCGCCAGGGCGCCAGATTTTGCAAGAGGTTGGCGGGTAGAGCCGGCTTCATAACACAGTACCGCCATCAATCTGGAATGCGATAACCCAGCATACACAACGCAAATGTGGGAGCGGGCTTGTGTGGGAGCCGGGCTCGCCCACGATGCAGGCAACTCGGGTTATCTGTTACACCGAGTTGATGCTATCGCAGGCAAGCCAGCTCCCACACAAGCCCGCTCCCACAGTGGTACTGCATTGTCTGCAAGATCAGCGTTTGATCAGAGGCCGTAGCTCATCAGGCGCTCGTAACGACGGGCCAGCAACGCCTCATTATCGAACTTCTTGAGCATCGCCAGTTGCGAACCCAGCTCGGCGCGCAGGGTGGCAGCAGCGGCAGCCGGGTCACGGTGGGCGCCGCCCAATGGCTCGGCGATCACTTTGTCCACGATGCCCAGGCCTTTCAGGCGATCAGCGGTGATACCCATGGCTTCAGCAGCGTCCGGTGCCTTTTCGGCGGTTTTCCACAGAATCGAGGCGCAACCTTCCGGGGAAATCACCGCGTAGGTCGAATATTGCAGCATGTTCAGTTGGTCGCACACGCCAATGGCCAGCGCCCCGCCGGAACCACCTTCACCAATCACGGTGGCGATGATCGGGGTTTTCAGGCGCGCCATGACACGCAGGTTCCAGGCGATTGCTTCGCTCTGGTTACGCTCTTCGGCGTCGATGCCCGGGTAAGCGCCCGGCGTGTCGATGAAGGTCAGGATCGGCATCTTGAAGCGCTCGGCCATTTCCATCAGGCGGCAAGCCTTGCGGTAGCCTTCGGGGCGCGGCATGCCGAAGTTGCGGCGGACTTTTTCACGCACTTCACGGCCTTTCTGGTGACCGATCACCATGACCGGCTGGTCGTCCAGGCGAGCGATACCGCCCACGATGGCCGCGTCGTCGGAGAAGTGGCGGTCGCCGTGCAGCTCGTCGAACTCGGTGAAGATGTGCTGAATGTAATCCAGGGTGTACGGACGGCGCGGGTGGCGTGCCAGGCGCGCGATCTGCCAGCTGGTCAGCTTGCCGAAGATGTCCTCGGTGAGCGTGCTGCTCTTGTCTTGCAGGCGAGCGATCTCATCGCCGATATTCAGCGAATTGTCATTGCCGACCAGGCGCAATTCTTCAATCTTGGCTTGCAGGTCAGCGATCGGCTGTTCGAAATCAAGAAAATTCGGGTTCATAAGCGTCCGTCTTGGGTCGACGGCCAAGGAGTGCCTGGCCAGCCGGTTGTCTATTCGCGCCCTACCTTAAGGGAGAGGCGCGTTTAGGTCGAGATTAAATGTTCAGTCGAGATCAGACATATCTGACCGTCAACGGTATTGGAGGAAGACGTTGTCTCGCCCGAACTGGTCACGCAAAGCTTGAATCAAGCCATCGGCGGGATCAATTCGCCACGTCTCACCAAACTGCAACATCGCCTTGGCGTCATTGCCGGTGTATTCCATGGTCACCGGACATGCGCCACGGTGGCGCTTGAGCAGGTCACCCAACCAGCGTAGCTGATCGCCTTTAAGGGCTTCGGTCTTGACCTTCAAGCGCAGGCTTTCGGCGAGGTTGGTGCGCGCATCTTCCATGCTCATCACCCGCTTGATCCGCAGGCGCAGGCCGCCGGAGAAGTCGTCGTTGCTGACCTCCCCTTCAACGACCACCATGGCATCGGTCTGCAGCAACGACTGCGCGGAGTGGAAAGCGTCGGCAAACAGCGACGCTTCGATCCGGCCCGAGCGGTCGTCGAGGGTGATAAAGCCCATCTTGTCGCCCTTCTTATTTTTCATTACTCGCAGAGCGATGATCATGCCGGCGACCGTCTGAGTGTCGCGCGCCGGCTTCAAGTCGATGATGCGCTGACGGGCGAAACGGCGGATTTCGCCTTCGTATTCGTCAATCGGGTGACCGGTGAGGTACAGGCCCAGGGTGTCTTTTTCGCCCTTGAGCCGTTCCTTGAGGGTCAACTCCTTGGCCTTGCGGTGGTTGGCGTAAACGTCCGCGTCCTCTTCGACGAACAAGCCGCCAAACAGGTCGGCGTGGCCGCTGTCGTGGGTGCGGGCGGTCTGTTCGGCCGCCTTGATCGCTTCTTCCATGGCGGTCAGCAGCACCGCACGGTTGCGGTCGATATTGGCCTGATAAGCCTTGGGCTCATCATGGAAATACGGACCAAGGCGATCGAGCGCGCCGCTCCGGATCAAGCCGTCGAGGGTGCGTTTGTTGATGCGCTTGAGGTCAACCCGCGCGCAGAAGTCGAACAAGTCCTTGAACGGCCCGTCCTGGCGCGCTTCGGTGATGGCTTCGACCGGGCCTTCGCCCACGCCTTTGATCGCGCCCAGGCCATAGATGATGCGGCCTTCGTCGTTCACCGTGAACTTGAACTCGGAGGCGTTCACGTCCGGCGCGTCGAGGCGCAGCTTCATGGTGCGCACTTCCTCGATCAAGGTCACGACCTTGTCGGTGTTGTGCATATCCGCCGAAAGTACCGCGGCCATGAACGGCGCCGGGTAATGGGCTTTCAGCCAGGCAGTCTGGTACGACACCAGGCCGTAGGCGGCGGAGTGAGACTTGTTGAAGCCGTAACCGGCAAACTTTTCTACCAGGTCGAAGATGTTACCGGCGAGGTCGGCGTCGATATTGTTGGTGGCACACCCCTCAATGAAACCGCCGCGCTGCTTGGCCATTTCTTCGGGCTTTTTCTTACCCATGGCGCGACGCAGCATGTCCGCGCCGCCGAGGGTGTAACCGGCCATCACCTGGGCAATCTGCATCACCTGTTCTTGATACAGGATGATGCCGTAGGTTGGCGCCAGTACCGGCTTGAGGCCTTCGTACTGATAATCCGAATGCGGGTATGCCAGCTCGGCGCGGCCGTGCTTACGGTTGATGAAGTCATCCACCATGCCCGACTGCAGCGGGCCGGGACGGAACAGTGCCACCAGTGCGATCAAGTCTTCCAGGCAGTCGGGCTTGAGCTTTTTGATCAGCTCTTTCATGCCGCGCGACTCAAGCTGGAACACCGCCGTGGTTTCGGCTTTTTGCAGCAAGGTGTAAGTCGGTTTGTCGTCCAGCGGGATAAAGGCGATATCCAGCGGCGCTTCGTTGACCTTGGCGCGGTCACGGTTGATCGTCTTCAGCGCCCAGTCGATGATCGTCAGGGTCCGCAGACCCAGGAAGTCGAACTTCACCAGGCCGGCGGCTTCAACGTCGTCCTTGTCGAACTGGGTTACCAGGCCATCGCCTTCTTCATCGCAATAGATCGGCGAAAAGTCGGTCAACTTGGTCGGCGCGATCACCACACCACCGGCGTGTTTACCGACGTTACGCACCACACCTTCGAGCTTGCGCGCCATGTCCCAGATTTCGGCGGCCTCTTCATCGACCTTGATGAAGTCGCGCAGGATTTCTTCCTGCTCGTAGGCTTTTTCCAGGGTCATGCCGACTTCGAACGGGATCATCTTCGACAGGCGGTCCGCCAGGCCGTAGGACTTGCCCTGCACCCGCGCCACGTCACGGATTACAGCCTTGGCCGCCATGGAACCGAACGTGATGATCTGGCTTACCGCATTGCGGCCGTATTTCTCGGCCACGTACTCGATCACGCGGTCGCGGCCGTCCATGCAGAAGTCGACGTCGAAGTCGGGCATGGAGACCCGTTCCGGGTTCAGGAACCGCTCGAACAGCAGGTCATATTCCAGCGGGTCAAGGTCGGTAATCTTCTGAACGTAAGCCACCAGCGAACCGGCACCTGATCCACGGCCAGGACCTACCGGTACGCCGTTGTTCTTGGCCCACTGGATAAAGTCCATCACGATCAGGAAGTAACCGGGGAACCCCATCTGGATGATGATATCCAGCTCGAAATTCAGCCGGTCAACGTAGACCTGGCGCTTGGCCTCGTAGTCCTCGGTGGTGTCCTTGGGCAGCAGCACGCTGAGGCGCTCTTCGAGGCCATCGAAGGACACTTTGCGGAAATACTCATCGATGGTCATGCCATCAGGAATCGGGAAGTTGGGCAGGAAGTGCTTGCCCAGCTTCACTTCGATATTGCAGCGCTTGGCGATCTCGACGGAGTTTTCCAGGGCCTCGGGCAGGTCGCTGAACAGCTCGGCCATCTCCTCGGCGCTTTTGAGGTACTGCTCTTCGCTGTAGTTCTTGGAGCGACGCGGGTCGTCCAGAGCCCGGCCTTCGCCGATGCACACGCGGGTTTCGTGGGCTTCGAAATCTTCCTTCTTGATAAAGCGCACATCGTTGGTCGCGACCAGCGGCGCGCCCAGCTTGTCGGCCAGGGCCACGGCGGCGTGCAGATGCTCTTCATCATTGGGGCGATTGGTGCGCTGAACTTCCAGGTAGAAACGGTCGGGGAAGACCTGCATCCACTCGCGCGCCAGTACTTCGGCTTCCTGCGGGTTGCCGCCGAGCAGCGCGATGCCGATCTCACCCTCTTTGGCAGCTGAGAGCATGATCACGCCCTCGCTCGCCTCGGCCACCCACTCGCGCTCGATGATGATCGAACCGTTGCGCTGGCCGTCGATAAAGCCACGGGAAATCAATTCGGTGAGGTTGCGATAACCGACGCCGTTCATCGCCAACAGGCTGATGCGGCTCAGGGGGTTATCCGGGTCTTTGTTGGACAGCCACAGGTCGGCGCCGCAAATCGGCTTGATACCGGCGCCCATGGCGTTTTTGTAGAACTTGACCAGAGAACACATGTTGTTCTGATCGGTCACCGCTACCGCAGGCATGTTCATGCCCACCAGGGTTTTGACCAGCGGTTTGATCCGTACCAGGCCGTCGACCAGGGAGTATTCAGTGTGCAGGCGCAGGTGAACGAATGAAGCCGGCATAGTGATCCTGTTCTAATACGTGGAGACAACAAGGCCCGGATTGTACCGGGCCTTGAGCAAAACATCAGCCTCGCGACTAAACCTCGATGAGGCTCTCGCGCAGCTCGTAAGCCTGGCGGACCGGGGCGAACGAGCGGCGATGGATCGGCGTGGGGCCGAGGCGAGCGAGGGCTTCCAGATGAACGGGCGTCGGATAGCCTTTATGGCCACCCATGCCGTAGCCGGGGTATATCAACTCAAACGCGGCCATCTCACGGTCACGGCTGACTTTGGCCAGGATCGAGGCGGCAGCGATGGCGGGAACCTTGCTGTCACCCTTGACCACCGCTTCGGCAGGCATCGCCAGTTTAGGGCAACGGTTACCGTCGATCATCGCCATTTTGGGCGTGATATGCAGGCCTTCCACTGCGCGCTGCATGGCCAGCATGGTCGCGTGAAGGATGTTCAGCTCGTCGATTTCTTCGACTTCAGCCCGGGCGATATGCCAGCTCAGAGCTTTTTCACAGATCTCGTCGTAAAGCTCTTCGCGACGCGCTTCGGTGAGTTTTTTCGAATCGTTGAGGCCCAGGATCGGGCGGTTCGGATCGAGAATCACCGCCGCCGTGACGACGGCGCCACACAGCGGACCGCGCCCTACTTCGTCAACCCCGGCGACCAGCTCGTGCACTTGCGCGACCAGGCTGAAGTCCAGGCCCATTTGCGTCGTCATAGGGCTTCCTGTTTGTGGCCAATCAAGGTCAGCACGGCGTCTGCAGCCTGGTTCGACGCATCACGGCGCAAGGTCCGGTGGATGTCGTCGAAACCGCGGGTCTGTTCTTCGCCGCCGTCGATCAAGGGTAGTAGCGTTTGCGCCAGAGCCTGGGGCGTTGCATCGTCCTGCAACAACTCCGGGACCAGCAGACGCTGGGCCAACAGGTTGGGCAAGGAGATGTAAGGACTTTTGACCATGCGCTTGAGAATCCAGAACGTCAGCGGCGCGAGGCGATAGGCCACGACCATCGGACGCTTGTACAACAACGCTTCCAGGGTGGCGGTGCCTGAGGCGATCAGTACCGCATCACATGCCGCCAGGGCCAGGTGCGACTGACCGTCCAGCAAGGTCACCGGCAGCGTGCGCCCTTCCAGCAGCGTTTCAATTTGTGCACGACGTTGCGGGCTGGCACATGGCAACACAAAACGAATGCCGGGCTTCAACGCCTGCAGACGTTCGGCGGCGTCAAAAAACAGCGCCCCCAGGCGACCGACTTCACCGCCGCGACTGCCCGGCATCAACGCTACAAGCGGGCCGTCGGGCAGACCCAGCTCGGCACGCGCAGCCGCGCGATCAGCTTGCAACGGAATGGTATCGGCCAGGGTGTGCCCGACAAACCGCACCGGCACGCCCTTCTCTTCGTAGAACCTGGCTTCGAACGGCAGCAGTGTCAGCATCAAATCGCAGCCTTCACGGATCTTGAGCACGCGCTTCTGCCGCCACGCCCATACCGAAGGGCTGACGTAGTGCACGGTCTTGATCCCGGCCTGACGCAACTTGAGCTCGATATTGAGGGTGAAGTCCGGCGCATCGATTCCGATAAAGACGTCAGGCTTTTCTTCAATCAAGGTCTGAATCAGCAGCTTGCGGCGAGCCAGCAGCTCGCGCAGACGGCCCAGCACTTCCACCAGCCCCATGACGGAAAGACGCTCCATGGGAAAGTAGGACGTCAGCCCTTCGGCCTGCATGAGCGGACCGCCCACACCGATAAATTCCACCGCAGGATGCTGGGCCTTGAGGGCCCGCATCAAGCCTGCGCCGAGAATATCGCCGGAAGCTTCTCCGGCCACCAACGCGATACGCAGATTAGCCATGATCAGCGAGTGATGCCGCGAGTCGATGCCTGGATAGAGTCACGGAACACCGCGACTTCCGGGTACAACGCTGCCGGCTCGGTCAGTTCGGTCAAGGCTTGGTCAACCGTCAGACCCTGACGGTAAACCACCTTATAGGCGCGGCGCAGGGCGTGAATCGCATCTTCACTGAACCCGCGACGGCGCATGCCTTCGAAGTTCATGCTGCGCGCTTCAGCCGGATTGCCGAATACCGTGACGAAGGCCGGAACGTCCTTGCCGATCGCAGTGCCCATGCCGGAAAAGCTGTGGGCGCCAATATGGCAATACTGATGCACCAGGGTAAAGCCAGACAGAATCGCCCAGTCATCAACATGCACATGGCCCGCCAACGCAGTGTTGTTGACCAGAATGCAATGGTTGCCGATGACGCTGTCGTGGCCGATGTGGGCATAGGCCATGATCAGGTTGTGATCCCCCAGAGTGGTCTCGGCACGATCCTGCACGGTACCGCGGTGAATCGTCACGCCTTCACGGATGATGTTGTGATCACCGATTACCAGGCGTGTTTCCTCACCCTTGTACTTCATGTCCGGGGTGTCTTCGCCTACCGAGGAAAACTGGTAGATACGATTGTGTTTGCCAATGCGGGTCGGACCCTTAAGGATCACGTGTGGCCCGATGACAGTCCCCTCGCCGATTTCAACACCTGCGCCGACGATCGACCATGGGCCGACCTCAACGTCGGCGGCCAGAACGGCCGACGGATCGATGATTGCGCGAGGGTCAATCAAACTCATAGTTTGCGTTCCGCGCAGATGATCTCAGCAGAGCACACCGGCTTGCCGTCCACCGAGGCCTGGCATTCGAACTTCCAGATCTGGCGCTTGCAGCTAATGAACTTGGCTTCCAGGATCAACTGGTCACCCGGTGTGACCGGGTTGCGAAAACGCAGCTTGTCGGAGCCCACGAAATAATACAGCGTGCCATCGGCAGGCTTGAGGTCGAGCATTTTGAAACCAAGGATACCGGCAGCCTGGGCCATCGCTTCGATGATCAATACGCCCGGCATGATTGGATGCGCGGGGAAGTGGCCATTGAAGAACGGTTCGTTGATGCTGACATTCTTGTAGGCACGAATGCGCTTTTCCTCGATGTTGAGGTCCACTACACGGTCCACCAGCAGGAACGGGTAACGGTGAGGCAGGTATTCGCGAATCTCGTTGATGTCCATCATTTCGGGGGGAAGCCTGTAATAAAGATTGGGGGCGGGCGGACAAAACGCACGCCCCGCTAGCAAATCAAGGAGGCAGTCTAGCGGCTGTGCACACTTGATATGGAAATGGTATCAGCCTTCTGATGAAGCATTACCGCCAGGGGTCACGTCCCCAACACGCTTTTCCAGCTGTTTGAGGCGTCGAGCCATGTCGTCGAGCTGCCGCAAACGTGCTGCACTCTTGCGCCATTCAGCCGCGGGCTGCATGGCGGTACCGGAAGAATAGGCACCGGGCTCGGTAATCGAGTGCGTTACCATGGTCATGCCGGTAATGAAGACGTTGTCGCAAATCTCGATGTGCCCCACCAACCCGACGCCACCAGCGAGCATGCAATGCTTGCCGATCTTGGTGCTGCCGGAAATCCCCACGCACGCGGCCATGGCGGTGTGATCGCCAATCTGTACGTTGTGGGCAATCTGGATCTGGTTGTCGAGCTTCACACCGTTACCGATGACGGTATCCGCCAAGGCGCCACGGTCCACTGCGGTATTGACGCCGATTTCCACGTCGTCGCCGATCAGCACACCGCCCACCTGGGCAATCTTGTGCCAGATGCCTTTGGATTGGGCAAAGCCGAAGCCTTCACCCCCGATCACGGCGCCCGACTGAATGACCACACGCTCACCGATACGCACGTCGTGGTACAGGGTGACACGCGGAGCCAGCCAGCCATCGGCACCGATCTCGCAGCGCGCGCCGATAAAGCAATGCGCACCCACTGTGACGCCGGCGGCAATGCGCGCGCCGCTCTCGATCACGGCAAACGCGCCAATGCTTGCCGCAGGGTCAACCCAGGCATCATCAGCAATGACCGCAGACGGATGAATACCGCCAGCAGCCGTTGGCTTTGGATCGAACAGGTGCGAGGCCCGGGCATAAGCCAGGTAAGGATCGGCCACCACCAGCGCATCCCCGGCAAACCCTTCGGCATCAGCGGCCTTCAGCAACACGGCTGCGGCTTGGCTGTCGACCAGGTATTTACGATATTGGGGACTTGCGAGGAAGCTCAACTGAGCTGGGCCAGCCCCCTGCAAGGTGGCTAGCCCAGTGATTTCTTTCTCCGGGGAGCCGCGCAAGGTAGCACCCAGGAACTCGGCCAACTCGCCGAGTTTGATAGTCGCGGTCATGGCTTACTTCAGCTGGTTCATGCGCTCGATCACCTGGCGGGTGATGTCGTATTGAGGCTTGACGTCGATCACGGCGCCGCGTTCGAACACCAGGTCAAAGGCACCTTTCTTGATGACTTCTTCCACAGCGCTGTCGAGTTTCGGCTTGAGCTGCTTGAGCATTTCACGGTCGGCAACGGCTTTGGCTTCGTTCAGCTCCTTGGACTGGAACTGGTAGTCACGGGCCTTTTGCTTGAATTCAAGCTCCAGGCGCTCACGCTCGCCTTGCTGCATTTTGTCGCCACCGGCTACCAGACGATCCTGGATGCCTTTGGCACTGCTCTCCAGCGTTTTCAGCTTGGTCAGTTGCGGACCGAATTTTTTCTCGGCATCCACTGCGTAACGCTTGGCCGCGTCGGATTCCAGCAGAGCCATCTGATAGTTCAGAACGGCGATTTTCATTTCGGCGAAGGCCGGGGTGGTCACCAGCACGGTGGCCAGCAGAACCAATTGAGTCAACTTGCGCACGATGTACTCCTACAGAATCCGTTGTCGTTATCTTGGGTCAGACGCTTAGAACGTCTGGCCGAGGGAGAATTGGAAAATCTGGGTTTCAGCGTTATCCGGTTTCTTGATCGGCATGGCCAGAGCAAAGCTCAATGGGCCAAGCGCAGTCACCCAAGTCACACCAACGCCCACGGAGCTCGCCAGGTTGCTGAGGCTCACGTCGTTGCACTGGGTGTTGGACACGGAACCAGGTGCCGGGTTTTTAACCTGTTCGCACTTGGAGTCGAACACGTTACCCACATCCCAGAAGACCGAAGTACGCAGGGAACGCTGATCCTTGACGAACGGCAGCGGGAATAGAATCTCCGCACCACCTTGAATCAGAACGTTACCACCGAATGGCAGCGGATCGTTGTCCGAGTCAGCCAGAGTGCCCTGGTTACCCGTTACGCCAACGCCACGGCTCGGCGTACCACGTGGACCCAAGGTGCTGTCCTTGAAGCCACGCACCGAGTTGAAACCACCAGCATAGTAGTTCTCGTAGAACGGCAAGCCATTGGTCGAACCATAACCGTCGCCATAACCCAGCTCAGTGTGCAGACGCATGGTGTAGTTATCGCTCAACGGCTGGAACAACTGACCACGGTAGTCGAGCTTGAAGAACGACAGGTCGCTGCCCGGCGTAGTCACTTCTGCCGTGAGGCTCTGGGAGTGACCACGGGTCGCCAGCACGCCTTTGTTCAGGGTCGATTCCGACCAACCGGCCGAAGCCTTGAAGTTCAGGAACTGGTCACCCTCTTTACGCACGAAGTCGAAGATTTCGTCCACGGTGTACACACCGGTCTTGATCTTGTCTTGTTGCGCGGTCAGGCCGAAGGTCAGACGCGACGTCTCGCTGATCGGGTAACCGATGTTCACACCGGCGCCGAGGCTGTCGATCGCATAGCTTGCAACGTCAACGTCGAGGTCTTTGTAGTCAGTGGTGCGGTAGAAGGCGTTGTAGCCCAAGCTCACACCATCAGCAGTCCAGTAGGGGTCGACATAACCGAAGTTATAGCGGCTCTGGTATTCGCTTCGGGTCAGGCCGATGGAAACCTTGTTACCGGTACCGAGGAAGTTGTTCTGGGTGATCGAGCCGCCGAGGATCAGACCGGCGCTCTGTGCGAAACCAACGCTGGCGGTGATCGAACCCGACGCTTGTTCTTCAACGGCGTAGTTCACATCAACCTGGTCATCAACGCCCGGTACGGCCGGGGTTTCGACGTTGACTTCTTTAAAGAAGCCCAGGCGCTCAAGACGAGTCTTGGACTGGTCGATCAGGTAAGTCGACGCCCAGCCACCTTCCATTTGACGCATCTCACGGCGCAGCACTTCGTCCGCAGACTTGGTGTTGCCACGGAAGTTGATGCGGTTCACGTAGGCGCGCTTGCCCGGGTCAACGACGAAGGTGATGTCCACAGTGTGGTCATCATCGTGCGGAGTCGGAACGCCGTTGACGTTGGCGAAGGTATAGCCTTCGTTACCCAGACGACGGGTGATCAGCTCGGACGTGGTGGTCATCAGCTTGCGCGAGAACACCTGGTTTTTCTGTACCAGCAACAGCGCCTTGACCTGGTCTTCAGGTACTTTCAGGTCGCCGCTGAGTTTCACGTCACGAACGGTGTACTTCTCGCCTTCGTTGACGTTGACAGTAATGTAGACGTGCTTCTTGTCCGGGGTGATGGACACCTGGGTCGAAGCGATATCCATGTTGATGTAGCCACGGTCCAGGTAGTAGGAGCGCAGACGTTCCAGGTCACCCGACAGTTTTTCACGGGCGTACTTGTCATCGTTCTTGAAGAACGACAACCAGTTGGTGGTCTTGAGTTCGAACAGGTCGATCAGGTCGTCATCAGCAAACTTGGTGTTACCCACCACGTTGATGTGCTGAATTGCCGCCACGGTGCCTTCGTTGATCTTGACCTTGAGGCCAACACGGTTACGAGGCTGCGGGATCACTTCTGTTTCCACGGTCGCGGAGTAGCGGCCCTGGGCAACGTACTGACGTTGCAATTCGTTACGCACACCTTCAAGGGTGGCGCGCTGGAAGATCTCGCCCTCGGCAAGGCCGGATTGCTTGAGACCCTTCATCAAGTCCTCAGTGGAGATCGCCTTGTTACCTTCGATCTCGATACTGGCGACAGAAGGTCGCTCGACGACAGTGATGACCAGGACATTGCCTTCGCGACCCAGTTGGATATCTTGAAAGAACCCGGTTTTGAACAGCGCACGAGTGGATTCCACCAGGCGACGATCATCCGCCTGTTCCCCGACGTTCAACGGCAAGGCACCAAAGACGCTACCCGCGGAAACCCGCTGGAGGCCGTTGACGCGAATATCGGAGATAGTGAAGGACTCGGCGTGAACTTCGGCGATCATCAATACGGTGAGAACCGCAGTTAGCAGCAGACGTTTCATGAAGTCCTTTCTTATTCCAACTGGCAATAAACAAACTGCCGCAAAATGCGGCAGATTCGCAATTCAGCGAAGCGTTACAGTCGTCCCAGATCGTTGACCAGAGCTAACAACATCACTCCGACCACCAAACTGATACCGATCTGTATCCCCCAACCCTGCACCCGATCCGACAAGGGGCGACCACGCACCCACTCGACCAGATAAAACAACAGATGCCCCCCATCCAATACTGGAATGGGCAGCAAATTCAGAACTCCAAGGCTAATACTCAGATAAGCCAGGAAATTCAGGAAATCCGCGACACCCGACTGGGCAGAAGCGCCCGCCACTTTAGCAATGGTTATCGGTCCACTCAAGTTTTTTACCGAGAGCTCGCCGAACAACATTTTCTTGAGCGATTCGAGCGTCAGCACACTCATGGTCCAAGTGCGTTTTGCACCCTCGCCAATTGCCGCCAAAGGCCCGAAGCTCACCTCGCGCACCATCGATGGCGGCCACTCGACACCTTTTACCCCCGCACCGAGGTAACCCCCGGCCGCCTTGGCTTCCCCGCGAACAGCCAGGGTCACAGGGACGTCGATTTGAGCACCATCGCGCTCAACTTTCAGCACAATTTTGGTATCAGGCCGTACACGCACCAGATCCACCACTTGCTGCCAGTCGCCCAGCGCCTGACCATCCAGCGCCAACAGGCGATCGCCGGTTTTCAGACCTGCGGCCTGCGCCGGGCCTTTCGGGTCCAGCTCGGCGAGCACCGGCGGCAGGGCCGGACGCCACGGACGAATGCCCAGAGACTTGATCGGATCAGGCTCTTCTGCGCCTTTGAGCCAATGGTCCAGGGACAATTCACGCGGCGTCTCGGAGGTGGAGTCCTGCTCGCGCACCACCACATTAATAGTGCCGCTCTCGCCCATGCGGCGAACCAACTGCAAATTGACAGCGCCCCAGCCGGTGGTGGGCTCGCCATCAATAGAAACAATTTCCTGCCCAGCGATCAGCCCGGCCTTGGCCGCCATGCTGTCTGCTTCAACTGCGCCGATGACCGGGCGCACCTGCTGGCTGCCCATCATGGCCAGGACCCAGAAGAACACGATTGCCAAGAGGAAATTGGCGATCGGGCCGGCTGCGACAATGGCGATACGCTGACGAACGGTCTTACGGTTGAAGGATTGGTCCAACTGATCGACAGGTACCTCGCCTTCACGCTCGTCGAGCATCTTGACGTAGCCGCCCAGCGGAATGGCCGCAATCACGAATTCAGTGCCCCGACGGTCGTGCCAACGCAACAGCGGCATGCCGAAACCGACGGAAAAGCGCAGCACCTTGACGCCGCAACGACGCGCGACCCAAAAGTGGCCGAATTCGTGAAAGGTTACCAGCACACCCAGAGCAACCAGGGTGCCGACAATCATGTAGAGCGCACTCATCTAATTTCTCCGCATTCCAATCCAGTGCCTGAAGACTCAAACCTGCCCACAGACTAACGCGCGTTGCGGTTCAACCACTGCTGGGCCAGGGCCCGGGCCTTTGTATCGGCCTGGAACACTGCACCCAAATCATCCACTGCCACAACGGGCTCAAGGCTCAAAACGTCCTCGATGATACTCGCGATCTGCGGAAAGCGAATACGCCCGTCAAGAAACGCCGCCACCGCCACCTCATTGGCCGCATTGAGCACGGCCGGCGCACTGTTGCCCGCCTCTGCCGCTTGCCGGGCCAGACGCAGGCACGGGAAGCGCTGCTCGTCGGGCGCTTCGAAGTCCAGGCGGGCAATGGCAAACAGGTCCAACGGCGCAACGCCGGAATCAATCCGCTCCGGCCAGGCCAGCGCATTGGCAATTGGCGTACGCATATCGGGGTTGCCCAGCTGGGCCAGAACCGAACCATCGACATAGTCGACCAGGGAATGAATCACACTTTGCGGGTGAATCACCACCTCGACCTGATCAGGCCGCGCATCGAACAACCAGCACGCCTCGATCAACTCAAGGCCTTTGTTCATCATGCTCGCCGAATCCACGGAGATTTTTCGCCCCATCGACCAGTTTGGGTGTGCACACGCCTGATCAGGCGAGACATGCTCAAGATCAGCCAGCGGAGTTTGTCGGAAAGGGCCACCGGAAGCCGTCAGGAGAATCCGCCGCACGCCAACCTGGCTCAGGCCTCGGGCAAAATCACCGGGCATGCACTGGAAGATCGCATTGTGTTCGCTGTCCAGAGGCAGCAGCACGGCGCCACTCTTGCGCACAGCCTGCATAAAGAGCGTGCCGGACATCACCAGCGCCTCTTTATTGGCCAGCAGGATCTTTTTGCCGGCATCGACCGCGGCCAGTGTGGGGCGCAACCCTGCCGCGCCAACAATGGCGGCCACCACAGTGTCGACTTCGGCATCAGCCGAGACCTGGCACAAGCCCTCCTCGCCCACCAATACGTGGGTCGCAAGGCCTGCAGACCTCAATTGGTCCTGCAAGCCGCGCGCTACCGACACCTCTGGCACAACGGCGAATCTAGGCGTATGACGCACGCACAAGGCCAGCAACTCATTCAAACGAGAGAAGCCGGTCAGCGCAAATACCTGATAACGATCTGGATGGCGAGCGATCACATCCAGCGTACTGAGCCCGACCGAGCCGGTCGCGCCCAGCACGGTCACCTGTTGCAGGCGGCTCACGAAGCCGCCATCCACAACAGCACGGCGAAGATGGGAATGGCAGCGGTAAGGCTGTCGATTCGATCCAGCACGCCGCCATGACCCGGCAGCAGGTTGCTGCTGTCCTTGATTCCGGCCTGGCGCTTGAACATGCTTTCGGTGAGGTCACCCACCACGGAGATGAACACCACAACGGCAGTGCCCAGCAAGGCCAGGAAGATTTCCTTGACCGACCAGTCGCGCACCACGCCGACAACCAGCGTGATCACCAACGTCAATGCCAAGCCACCGTAAACACCTTCCCAGCTCTTGCCCGGGCTGACGGCTGGCGCCAACTTGCGCTTGCCGAACGCCCGGCCGGAGAAGTAGGCACCAATGTCAGCACCCCACACCAGCACCATCACCGCCATGATCAGCCAGTTGCCCATCGGCGAATTCTTGATTTCCACCAGCCCTTGCCAGGCCGGCAGCAAAATCAGAAGACCAATCACCAACTTGCTGGCCACGCTGGACCATTGGCCGCTGGTGCGCGGGTAGGTCAGCACCAGGAAGGTCGCGAGCGCCCACCACAGCACCGCTGCCCCCAACACCCAAGGCACGACAATGCTCGAAAGCGTATGCATGAGAAACAGCAACAGCGCCACCACAGCGGCGTAAACCACGCGCGGCAACTGCTCGTTGAAACCGGCCAGGCGTGCCCATTCCCAAGCACCCAGGGTAACGACCAGGCCGATAAACAGCGCAAAGCCGGAACCGTCGAGCAGAAAAAAACCACACAAGGCAATCGGCAGCAGGATCAGTGCTGTGATGATTCGTTGTTTAAGCATTTAAACCCGGGCTCCAGCTTCGATCTGCTCGCTCGTTTTACCGAAGCGACGCTGACGGGAAGCAAAATCGGCCAGCGCATTGCGCATGGCATCGTGTTTGAAGTCCGGCCAGAACAGGTCGGAGAAGTACAGCTCGGTGTAGGCCAGCTGCCACAGCAGGAAATTGCTGATGCGGTGCTCACCACCGGTACGGATGCACAAGTCCGGCAACGGCAGATCACCGGTTACCAGGCAGGTTTGCAACAATTCGGGCGTAATGTCGTCGGGCCGCAGATGCCCGGCCTGCACTTCGCGGGCAAGCCGCTGTGCAGCCTGGGCGATATCCCACTGGCCACCGTAGTTGGCTGCAATCTGCAGCACAAAACGGTTGGAGCCGGCGGTGATAGCCTCGGCTTCGCGCATGGCCGCTTGCAGTTCCGGATGGAACCGCGAGCGATCACCAATGATGCGCAGGCTGATGTTGTTGTCGTTGAGGCGCTTGGCCTCACGACGCAACGCCTTGAAGAACAGGTCCATCAAGGCGCTGACTTCTTCGGCGGGCCGTTGCCAGTTCTCGCTGGAGAAGGCAAACAGAGTCAACACCTCGACCTTGGCCTCGGCACACACTTCAATAACAGCGCGCACCGCATCGACACCCGCCTTATGCCCGGCGACACCCGGCATAAAGCGTTTTTTCGCCCAGCGATTATTACCATCCATGATGATCGCGACATGGCGCGGCACCACGGAGGGCACAGTCTGCTTGGTCTTTTCCATGAAGGCGTCCTGACCCCTTATACGGCCATCAGGTCCTTTTCTTTCTCTTCCGTGGCCTTGGTGATCTGGGCCTCGGCGTCTTTGGTCAGTTTGTCGATATCAGCAACGGCGCGACGCTCTTCGTCCTCGCTGATTTCTTTGTCCTTGACCAGTTTCTTGAGGTCGCCCAACGCATCACGACGAATGTTGCGCACGGCAACACGCGCATCTTCAGCAGCGCTGCGCGCCTGCTTGGTGAAGCCCTTGCGGGTTTCTTCAGTCAGGGCAGGCATGGAGATCAGCAACAACTCGCCCAGGTTGGTCGGGTTGAGGTTCAGGCCGGCGCTCTGGATGGCTTTGTCGACGGCTGCGAGCATGTTGCGCTCGAAGGCCACGACTTGCAGGGTGCGCGAGTCTTTTACAGTGATGTTGGCGACCTGGGTAATGGAGGTGTCAGTGCCGTAGTACGGCACCATCACGCTGCCCAGGATGCTTGGGTGTGCCTTACCGGTACGAATCTGGCCAAAAGCATGGGCCAGAGACTCCAGGGATTTGTGCATACGCTCTTGAGCGTCTTTCTTGATTTCGTTGATCATTGTTGGCCTTCCTCGATCAGAGTCCCTTCCGCGCCGCCGTGTACGATGTTCAGCAGGGCGCCGGGCTTGTTCATGTTAAATACGCGCAGTGGCATCTTGTGGTCACGGCACAGGCAAATAGCCGTCAGGTCCATCACGCCCAGCTTGCGATCCAGTACTTCATCGTAGGTCAGATGATCGAACTTCTCGGCATGCGGGTCCTTGAATGGGTCTGCGGTGTAGACACCGTCCACCTTGGTGGCCTTGAGCACGACGTCGGCATCGATTTCGATGGCGCGCAGGCAGGCAGCCGAATCCGTGGTGAAGAACGGATTGCCGGTACCGGCAGCAAAGATCACTACTTCTTTGGCGTTCAGGTGACGCATGGCTTTGCGACGATCATAGTGATCGGTCACGCCAACCATGGAAATAGCCGACATCACGATCGCCGAGATATTGGCACGCTCAAGGGCGTCACGCATTGCCAGGGCGTTCATCACAGTGGCCAGCATGCCCATGTGGTCGCCAGTTACCCGGTCCATGCCGGCCGCACTCAGCGCCGCACCACGGAACAGGTTACCACCGCCAATCACCAGGCCGACCTGAACACCGATACCGACCAATTGGCCGACTTCCAGCGCCATGCGGTCGAGCACCTTGGGATCGATCCCGAACTCTTCCGAGCCCATCAGGGCCTCGCCGCTAAGCTTGAGTAGAATGCGTTTATAGCGAGCCTGATAACCACTGCCCTGCTGAGCCATTGCGAATCTCTCCTGCGGCGTATTTTTTAAAAATTCTTGGCGAGCCGTTTACGGCTTGCGTTCACTCTAGCTGGACGCTGTCTCAGCGCCATCGGAACACGGCTTTGTAAGCCAGTTCCGAGAGGAAACCAAATAAAAATTGGCCTTCCCATTTGAAAAGAGGCTGCGCGCGTGAGCGGGCAGCCTCTTTCGGGCGACAGTTGAAAACTGTCTTATTGCTTGGCGGCAGCCAGCTGGGCAGCAACTTCTTCAGCGAAGTTGTCGACCGGCTTCTCGATGCCTTCGCCTACTTTGTAGTAAGTGAAGGAAACGATTTCAGCACCGGCTTTCTTGGCCAGTTCGCCAACCTTGATTTCAGGGTTCTTGACGAACGCCTGCTCAACCAGGCTCGCTTCAGCCAGGAACTTGCTGATACGGCCTTTGATCATGTTTTCAACGATGTTTTCTGGCTTGCCGGCGATCTTGTCAGCGTTCAGGCTCAGGAACACAGCTTTTTCGCGCTCGATTGCGTCAGCAGACACTTCCGATGGCAGCAGGAACTCTGGGTTGCTGGCCGCTACGTGCATAGCGATGTCTTTGGCCAGCTCAACGTCGCCGCCTTTAAGGGCAACCACAACGCCGATTTTGTTACCGTGCAGGTAACCGCCAACCACATCACCTTCGATACGCGCCAGACGACGGATGTTGACGTTTTCGCCAACCTTGCCGACCAGTACCAGGCGAGCAGCTTCTTGAGCTTCGATCAACGGCTCAACAGTGGTCAGTTTGTCGGCGAACGCTTTTTCAACGCTAGCAGCAACAAATGCCTTGAAGTCGTCTTGCAGAGCCAGGAAGTCGGTCTGCGAGTTCACTTCCAGCAGAACAGCGGACTTACCGTCTTCTTTCAGAGCGATAGCGCCTTCAGCAGCTACGTTGCCTGCTTTCTTGGCAGCCTTGATGGCGCCGGAAGCACGCATGTCATCAATGGCTTTTTCGATGTCGCCGCCGGCCTTGGTCAAGGCCTTTTTGCAATCCATCATGCCTTCGCCGGTGCGCTCACGCAGTTCTTTAACCAACGCTGCAGTAATCTCTGCCATTTCAAAATCCTCTTGGATAGGTTTTCAACCATTCCACCCGATCAAACGGGCGATCAATTCTTCCCGAATCACCCTTGTAGGCCGCTGCACGTTACAGAAGATGTAGCTGCGCTGCCGACAAATGGTTTTCGAGGTGGCAAAAAGGGGGCCAAGCCCCCTTTTTGCTTACTGAGTCAACGCCAGGGCGTCAGTTACTCAGCGGCAGCTACCGGAGCTTCTTCAACGAACTGCTCGGTACCGCCAGCAACGTGGTTGCGACCACGGATTACAGCGTCAGCCATCGAACCCATGTACAGCTGGATAGCGCGGATTGCGTCATCGTTGCCTGGGATGATGTAGTCAACGCCTTCCGGGCTGCTGTTGGTATCGACTACGCCGATAACAGGGATGCCCAGCTTGTTGGCTTCGGTGATCGCGATGCGCTCGTGATCAACGTCGATAACGAACAGTGCGTCAGGCAGACCGCCCATGTCCTTGATACCACCCAGGGAACGATCGAGCTTTTCCAGGTCGCGAGTGCGCATCAGCGCCTCTTTCTTGGTCAGCTTGGCGAAAGTACCGTCTTCGGCTTGCACTTCAAGGTCACGCAGACGCTTGATGGAAGCACGGATGGTTTTGAAGTTGGTCAGCATGCCGCCCAACCAGCGATGATCGACGTACGGCGAACCGCAACGTGCTGCTTCTTCAGCAACGATCTTGCCAGCGGAACGCTTGGTGCCGACGAACAGAATCTTGTTTTTGCCCTGGGCCAGACGCTCTACGAAAGTCAGCGCTTCGTTGAACATTGGCAGGGTTTTTTCAAGGTTGATAATGTGGATCTTGTTACGCGCGCCGAAAATGTATTTACCCATTTTCGGGTTCCAGTAACGGGTCTGGTGACCGAAGTGCACACCGGCCTTCAGCATATCGCGCATGTTGACTTGGGACATGATAGTTCCTTAATAAGTCGGGTTTGGCCTCCACGTATCCCAATGACCAACCAGCGGCATTCGCCTCCGGCACCCAGGTCATCGTGTCGACACGTGTGTGGATTTAAGCTTTGCGGGGTATCCCCGGAAAGCGGCGCATTTTATACCACACGAAGGACAAAAACGAAACCCGCAATCACATTTGCCGTGATCGGCTTTTGCGTAAGCCTTTGAATAGAGCCAACATGCCCCTACCTTATAGAGAGAAGCGATCGTCAGACGCTCATGGTTTGCCGCCCGCGTCTGGTAGAATCGCGTTTTTTGGGGCTTGTGCGAATTCTGCAACCTTTTGTCGCACGCCCGTAAACCGTATTGATTTCAGCGCGTCGCGCTAGAGAGAGCCTGTATGACCGTTACCTTGAAAACCGCCGAAGACATCGCAGGCATGCGCGTTGCCGGCAAACTGGCTGCCGACGTGCTGGAAATGATTGCCGAACACGTCAAGCCCGGCGTAACCACCGAAGCCCTGGACCGCATCTGCCACGACTATATTGTCAACGTGCAAAAAGCCATCCCTGCGCCGCTGAACTACAAGGGCTTCCCCAAGTCCATCTGCACCTCGATCAACCACGTGGTCTGCCATGGCATTCCAGGCGACAAGCCGTTGAAAGACGGCGACACCCTGAACATCGACGTGACCGTGATCAAAGACGGCTACCACGGCGACACCAGCCGCATGTTCCACGTCGGCACCGTGCCGGTCTGGGCCGAGCGCCTGTCGCAGGTCACCCAGGAATGCATGTACAAGGCCATCGAAATCGTCAAGCCCGGCTGCCGCCTGGGCGATATCGGTGAAGTGATCCAGAAGCACGCTGAAAAGAACGGCTTCTCGGTGGTCCGCGAATTCTGTGGCCATGGCATCGGCAAAGTATTCCACGAAGAACCGCAGATCCTGCATTACGGTCGCGCCGGCACCGGCATGGAACTCAAGGCGGGCATGACCTTCACCATCGAGCCGATGATCAACCAGGGCAAGGCCGACACCAAGGTGCTGGGCGACGGCTGGACCGCCATCACCAAGGACCGCAAGCTCTCGGCACAGTGGGAACACACCCTGCTGGTCACCGAAACCGGCTACGAGATCTTCACCTTGCGCGCAGACGACACGATTCCACGCGTTTCGGCCTAAAGGTTGCTTTGGTTTTCCCCCAACGGTGTTGTGACTGACTGATAGATAGAAAGGAAAGCCGATCGATGCCCCAGGTGGATCCCGAACTCTTCGACCGTGGCCAGTTCCAGGCTGAACTGGCCTTGAAGGCAAGCCCCATCTTTGCCTTCAAGAAGGCTATTCGCCAGGCCCGCGAAGTGCTCGATGCGCGCTTTCGCAGTGGCCGGGACATTCGTCGACTGATCGAGGACCGCGCCTGGTTCGTCGACAACATCCTGCAAAAGGCCTGGGAACAGTTCAACTGGAGTGAAGACGCCGATATCGCCCTGGTGGCCGTCGGCGGCTACGGTCGCGGTGAGCTGCACCCCTACTCCGACATCGACCTGCTGATCCTGCTGGACAGCGCCGATCATGAGATCTTTCGCGATTCCATCGAGCGCTTTCTGACGCTGTTGTGGGACATCGGCCTGGAAGTCGGCCAGAGCGTTCGTTCTGTAGACGAATGCGCCGAAGAGGCGCGCGCCGACCTCACCGTCATTACCAACTTGATGGAAAGCCGCACCATTGCCGGCCCAGAGCGCCTGCGCAAGCGCATGCTGGAAGTCACCAGCACCGCGCATATGTGGCCGAGCAAGGAATTCTTCCTGGCCAAGCGCGCCGAGCAGAAGGCCCGGCACCACAAGTACAACGACACCGAATACAACCTGGAACCCAACGTCAAAGGCTCACCGGGCGGACTGCGCGATATCCAGACCATTTTGTGGGTCGCGCGTCGCCAATACGGCACCCTGAACCTGCGCGCCCTGGCCGGCGAAGGCTTTCTGGTCGAGAGCGAAAACGCCCTGCTGGCCTCGTCCCAGGAGTTCCTGTGGAAAGTGCGCTACGCCCTGCACATGCTCGCAGGCCGCTCCGAAGACCGCCTGCTGTTCGACCACCAGCGCTCCATCGCCACCCTCCTGGGGTTCGAGGGCGAGGACGCGAAGACCAGCATCGAAAGCTTCATGCAGCAGTATTACCGGGTGGTCATGAGCATCGCCCAGCTCAGCGACCTGATCATCCAGCACTTCGAAGAAGTGATCCTGGCGCCCGAAGACGAAGCACCGCCGCAGCCGATCAACTCGCGCTTCCAACTGCACGACGGCTACATCGAGGCGCGCAACGACAACGTGTTCCGCCGCACCCCGTTCGCCATGCTGGAAATCTTTGTGCTGATGGCCCAGCAGCCGGAAATCAAAGGCGTGCGCGCCGACACCATCCGCCTGCTACGGGAAAACCGTCATCTGATCGATGATGATTTTCGCAATGACATCCGCAACACCAGCCTGTTTATCGAGCTGTTCAAATGCAAAATCGGCATCCACCGCAACCTGCGGCGCATGAACCGGTACGGCATCCTCGGGCGTTACCTGCCGGAGTTCGGCTTTATCGTCGGGCAAATGCAGCACGACCTGTTCCACATCTACACCGTAGACGCCCACACCCTGAACCTGATCAAGCACCTGCGTAAGTTGCAGTACACCCAGGTATCAGAGAAATTCCCGCTGGCCAGCAAGCTCATGGCCAAGCTGCCCAAGCCGGAACTGATCTACCTGGCCGGCCTGTACCACGACATCGGCAAGGGCCGGCATGGCGACCACTCGGAGATCGGCGCAGTCGATGCCGAGGCGTTCTGCCAGCGCCATCAACTGCCGCTGTGGGACAGCCGCCTGATCGTCTGGCTGGTACAGAACCACCTGGTGATGTCGACCACCGCCCAGCGCAAGGATTTGTCCGACCCGCAGGTGATCCACGACTTCGCCGGCATCGTCGGTGATGAAACCCGTCTCGACTATCTCTACGTGCTGACCGTCTCCGACATCAATGCCACCAACCCGACATTGTGGAACTCCTGGCGTGCCAGCCTGCTGCGCCAGCTCTACACCGAGACCAAGCGCGCGCTGCGCCGCGGCCTGGAAAACCCGGTAGATCGCGAAGAGCAGATCCGCCGCACCCAAAGCGCGGCCCTGGATATCCTGGTGCGCGGCGGCAATGACCCGGACGACGTCGAACAGCTGTGGTCGCAACTGGGTGACGATTACTTCCTGCGCCACACCGCCGGCGACGTGGCCTGGCACAGTGACGCGATCCTGCAGCAGCCCGCCGATGGTGGCCCGCTGGTACTGATCAAGGAAACCACCCAGCGCGAATTCGAAGGCGGCACGCAGATCTTTATCTATGCGCCCGATCAGCACGACTTCTTCGCCGTGACCGTGGCGGCCATGGACCAGTTGAACCTGAACATCCATGACGCGCGGGTCATCACCTCGAGCAGCCAGTTCACCCTCGACACCTACATCGTGCTCGACACCGACGGCGACTCCATCGGCGATAACCCGGTGCGCGTGAAAAAGATCCGCGAAGGCCTGACCGAAGCACTGCGTAACCCGGACGATTACCCGACGATCATCCAGCGCCGCGTACCGCGTCAGCTCAAGCACTTTGCCTTTGCGCCTCAGGTGACCATTTCCAACGACGCCCAGCGCCCGGTGACCGTGCTGGAACTCAGCGCGCCGGACCGTCCCGGCTTGCTGGCGCGCATCGGCGGGATTTTCCTGGAGTTCGACCTGTCGTTGCAGAATGCCAAGATTGCGACCCTCGGCGAGCGCGTGGAGGACGTGTTCTTCATTACCGACGCCGACAACCAGCCGCTGTCCGACCCTGAACTGTGCCGACGCTTGCAGGCTGCGATCGTGCAGCAACTGAGCGTGACCCAGGAGCCCGGTGTCGAGCTGACGCGCCTGACTATTTGAACACCTGTTATCACTGTGTGGGCGCACTTGTGTGGGAACGGGCTTGCTCGCGAATTCAGTGGGTCAGGTACACATGGATTGACTGATGCACCGCATTCGCGGGCAAGCCCGCTCCCACATTTGAATGGCTTTGCCCGGCAGAACGCACGCTTACAACCGAATTGAATGAGACTTGCGATGAACAACGCCCTGAACCAGCTGCAGCCCTACCCGTTCGAGAAACTGCGCGCCCTGCTCGGCAGCGTCACGCCGAACCCGGACAAACGCCCGATTGCGCTGTCCATCGGTGAGCCCAAGCACACATCGCCGGAATTCGTTGCCAAGGCGCTGGCTGACAACCTCGACCAGATGGCCGTGTACCCGACGACGCTGGGCATTCCGGCATTGCGCGAGGCCATCGGCGCCTGGTGCGAACGCCGCTTCAACGTGCCCAAGGGTTGGCTGGACCCGGCGCGCAATATTCTGCCGGTCAACGGCACCCGTGAAGCGCTGTTTGCCTTCACCCAGACCGTGGTCAACCGCGCTGACGACGCATTGGTAGTAAGCCCGAACCCGTTCTACCAGATCTACGAAGGCGCCGCGTTCCTGGCCGGCGCTAAGCCGCATTACTTGCCGTGCCTGGACGCCAACGGTTTCAACCCGGATTTTGACGCCGTGTCGCCGGACATCTGGAAACGCTGCCAGATCCTGTTCCTGTGCTCGCCGGGCAACCCCACCGGAGCCCTGATTCCGGTCGACACCCTGAAAAAGCTTATCGCCCTGGCCGACGAGTACGACTTCGTCATCGCCGCCGACGAGTGCTACAGCGAGTTGTACTTCGACGAACACACCCCGCCGCCCGGCCTGCTCAGTGCCTGCGTCGAGCTCGGCCGTCAGGACTTCAAACGCTGCGTGGTCTTCCACAGCCTGTCCAAGCGCTCCAACCTGCCGGGCCTGCGCTCGGGCTTTGTGGCCGGCGATGCCGACATCCTCAAGGCCTTCCTGCTGTACCGCACCTACCATGGCTGCGCGATGCCGGTGCAAACCCAACGGGCGAGCATCGCGGCCTGGCAGGATGAAGCCCACGTGCTGGCCAACCGTGACCTGTACCGCGAGAAGTTTGACGCCGTGCTGGCCATTCTCAAGCCGGTGCTGGACGTACAAAGCCCGGACGGCGGGTTTTACCTGTGGCCGAACGTGAATGGCGACGACGCTGCGTTCTGCCGTGACTTGTTCGTGGAAGAACACGTGACCGTGGTGCCAGGTTCGTACCTGTCCCGGGACGTGGACGGCGTCAACCCAGGCGCCGGGCGCGTGCGCATGGCGCTGGTTGCACCGTTGGCGGAGTGTGTTGAGGCGGCGGAGCGCATTCGCGACTTCATTCAGCGCCGCCGCTGACACTCATGGGTCATTTCACATGACCCAGGTTCGCCTCGCTCATGTCCAGATCCGCCAGCACTTCGCGCAAAACGTCATCACCAATCTGGTGATGACGGCTCAAGCTGTACAACTCCAAGCGCTGCGCTCGCAGGGCCTTGAGGCGTAATTTACGCTCCAGCTGGTCCATCTGCAGCGCCAGCGCCTGCGCGTCGGCGGAGTCATTGAACACTTCCAACTGATGGCGATATTCCGACATCAGCCGCGCCTTGAGCTCAGCCGCCAGTGCGGCCTGAGCGGCGTCCGAGGTTTCGGTTTCGGCGGGTTCTTCCGCTTCAAGGGCATGGATCGCCGCCACGGCGGTTTTTTTCCACGCCTCGCGCACTTCGTTATGACGCTTTTCATCGGGACTTTGCTCGATGCCGCGCAACAGCAACGGCAGCGCGATGCAAGCGGCGATCAGCGATAGCAGAATCACCCCGGCAGCGATGAAGATCAGCAGGTCGCGCTCGGGGAAGGCCGCGCCCGGCGCCAGCAGCAGGGGCACCGACATCACACCGGCCAGGGTCACCGCACCGCGTACGCCGCCGACCGTCAATAGCCAGCAGGAGCGCGCGGTCGGCACCATGGTCAGTTCGCTTTTGCCCCGCAGGCGCCGCAGTAAACCCGACAGGCGCCAGATGCTCTGCACCCAGATAAAGCGCAACACCACCAGCACCACGAAGATCGCAATTACGTCCAGGCAGCGATACAGCAGGGTGGGCCACAACGTTGTCTCATGGCTGACCACCGCCTTGATGATGTCCGGCAGTTGCAGGCCCAACAGAAGGAAGATCAGGCCATTGAAGGCAAACTCCAGCAGCGACCAGACACTGCGGTTAAGCAAGCGCGTGCTGGTCTGGCGCGGCAACAGGTCGAGCCAGCTTTGCATCATGCCCGCCGCCACCGCCGAGAGAATGCCCGATGCGCCCAGGCGCTCCGCCAATACATAGGCCGCAAACGGCAACAGCAACATGAACACCACATGCGTGGCCGGGTCATCCCAACCGCGCGCGATCATCCAGGCGCGCAAACGGCCCACCAGCCAGCTCAGCGCCACGCCAACCGCCAAGCCTCCCACGGCGACCAGCACAAAAGTCAGGCTGGCATCCGCCAGGGAGAACACGCCGGTCAGCGCCGCCGCCAGGGCGAACTTGAAGGTCACCAGACCCGAGGCATCATTCATCAACGCTTCGCCCTGAAGCATGTGCATCAGCGGCTTGGGCAGACGATTCTGGGCAATGGCCGACACCGCCACGGCATCCGTCGGCGATAAAACCGCCGCCAGGGCGAAGGCCACCGGCAATGGGATCGTAGGCAATATCCAATGAATGAAATACCCGGCGCCCACCACGGTGAACAGCACCAGCCCCACCGCCAACGTCAGAATCGGGCCGCGCAATCGCCAGAACTCGCGCTTGGGCATGCGCCAGCCATCGGAGAACAACAGCGGCGGCAGGAACAGAAACAGAAACAACTCAGGGTCCAGCGCCACATGCAGCCCAAGGGTGGGCCAGGCCAGCAAGGCGCCGGCGGCGATCTGCACCAGGGGCAACGGCAGAGGAATTATGCGCCCGACCAGGCGCGAAACGCTGACCAGCATCAGCAGGATAAGAACGGTGTAGGCGGTTTGCATAAAGCGGGTTTCCCGGACAATCGACTTGCAACGACACCCATCAGGCAACAACCGGCCGTTGAAGTGCCATATTACTCGGCTATGTTAACCAGCCATGTTACGCGGCCATGGCGCGCCAAGGCTTTTGCACAAAAGTCGCACGGCGCCATCAGCAAGCATGACGAGCGGCACCCAAACCTGCTGGTCATGGCATAATCCGTGACCTTTCGTTTCTACTTGGTCCAAAGGGGGGCAATTCCTTGACCGCTTCAAGCAAAACGTTGCACCTTTTCGGCATCAAAGCCTGCGACACCATGAAAAAAGCGCGCACCTGGCTCGATGAGCACGCTGTGAGCTATGAGTTTCACGACTACAAAACGGCCGGTATCGACCGCGAACACTTGACCCAATGGTGCAACGAGCACGGTTGGCAGGTGGTTTTGAACCGTGCGGGCACCACCTTTCGCAAACTCGAAGACGAACGCAAAGCCGATCTCGATCAGTCGAAAGCCATTGAATTGATGCTCGCACAACCCTCGATGATCAAGCGCCCGGTGCTCGATCTCGGTGACAGAACCCTGATTGGCTTCAAGCCAGATAGTTATTCGGCGGCCCTCAAGTAGGCCAGCCTTCCATTTTTGTAGAGGTAACAGCATGTCCAATTCCCTGTTCAGCCTGGGCTTCGGCGTCGGCACTCAGAACCGCCAAGGTGCTTGGCTGGAAGTGTTTTACGCACAACCGTTGCTCAATCCATCGGCCGAGATCGTCGCAGCCATTGCGCCGATCCTGGGCTACACCGAAGGCAACCAGGCCATCACCTTCACCGTCTCCCAGGCGTTGCAACTGGCTGACGCGCTCAAAGGCGTCGACGCTGCTCAAGCCGCCCTGCTGAGCCGTCTGGCTGAAAGCCACACTCCGCTGGTCGCGACCCTGCTGGCCGAAGACGCTGCGCTGACCTCCACGCCTGAGGCTTACCTCAAGCTGCACCTGCTGTCGCACCGCCTGGTCAAGCCGCACGGCCTGAGCCTGGCCGGCGTGTTCCCGCAACTGCCGAACGTGGCATGGACCAGCCAGGGCGCCATCGACATCAGCGAGCTGGCCGAACGCCAACTGGAAGCACGCCTGCGTGGCGACCTGCTGGAAGTGTTCTCGGTGGACAAGTTCCCGAAAATGACCGACTACGTGGTCCCGGCCGGCGTGCGTATCGCTGATGCCGCGCGTATCCGCCTGGGCGCCTATGTGGGCGAAGGCACTACCGTGATGCACGAAGGTTTCGTCAACTTCAACGCCGGCACCGAAGGCCCGGGCATGATCGAAGGCCGCGTCTCCGCTGGCGTGTTCGTCGGCAAGGGTTCGGACCTGGGCGGCGGTTGCTCCACCATGGGCACCCTGTCGGGCGGCGGCAACATCGTGATCAAGGTTGGCGAAGGCTGCCTGATCGGCGCCAACGCCGGTATCGGCATCCCATTGGGCGACCGCAATACCGTGGAGTCGGGCCTGTACGTCACCGCCGGCACCAAAGTCGCGCTGCTGGACGAGCAGAACCAACTGGTCAAAGTGGTCAAGGCGCGCGAGCTGGCCGGCCAACCGGACCTGCTGTTCCGCCGTAACTCCGAGACCGGTGCCGTGGAGTGCAAAACCCACAAATCGGCCATCGAACTGAACGAAGCGCTGCACGCTCACAACTAAGCAGCCACTCGATGCCACTAGCGGGTCGCGCCTCCGGGTCGGCCCGCTTATACGAGTCTTGAACACCATGCTTGTGCCCTCTCCCTGGCGCGCCGACTTTCCGGCCATCGCCACCCTGCAACGGCAAGACCAGACCTACCTGGACAACGCCGCCACCACGCAAAAACCCCAGGCCCTGTTGGATGCCATCAGCCATTACTACGCCAATGGCGCAGCCAATGTGCACCGTGCCCAACATTTGCCGGGCGCCCATGCGACCCAGGCGTTTGAAGACAGTCGCAGCAAGGTCGCGCAGTGGCTTAACGCAGGTGACAGCGGGCAAATCATCTTTACCCACGGCGCAACCTCTGCGCTGAACCTCCTGGCCTATGGCCTTGAGCACTTATTCAATGCGGGCGATGAAATTGTTATCAGCGCCCTCGAACACCACGCCAACCTGCTGCCCTGGCAACAACTGGCCAAACGTCGCGCGCTCACGCTGGTGGTGTTGCCACTGGGTGACGACGGCGTGATTGACCTGCACGCTGCCGCCGAATTGATCGGCCCGCGCACGCGCGTGCTGGCGGTGAGCCAGCTTTCCAATGTGCTTGGCACCTGGCAGCCCTTGGACGCCTTGCTGGCGATGGCGCGGGCACACGGCGCGCTGACCGTGGTCGACGGTGCCCAGGGCATCGTGCATGGCCGCCATGACGTGCAGGCGCTGGGGTGCGATTTCTACGTGTTTTCCAGCCACAAACTGTACGGCCCGGACGGCGTCGGCGTGCTGTTTGGCCGCCACGAAGCCCTGCATCACCTGCGCCATTGGCAGTTTGGCGGCGAGATGGTGCAACAGGCGGACTACCACAGCGCCAGTTTCCGCCCTGCCCCGCTGGGTTTTGAAGCGGGTACGCCACCAATCGCCAGCGTGATCGGCCTGGGTGCCAGCCTGGATTACCTGAGCTCACTGGACCCGCACGCCGTGGTCGCCCATGAAGCGGCGCTGCACGACTACCTGCTGCGCGGCCTCAAGGCACGCAATGGCATCCGCGTGTTGGGATCGTCTCACGTAGCTTTGGCCAGCTTTGTGGTGGAAGGCATACACAACGCCGACCTCGCCCACCTGCTGACCGAACAGGGCATCGCCGTGCGCGCCGGCCACCATTGCGCGATGCCGTTGCTCAAGGCAATGCACTTGTCGGGGGCGATCCGCGTGTCCCTGGCGCTGTACAACGACTCCGATGACCTGGAGCGCTTCTTTGAAGCGCTCGACCAGGCGCTGGATATGTTGCGATGAGCTTGCCGGCCGAAGCCGCCGCTGCCCTGCACGCCTTTCAGGCGGTCGGCAGTTGGGAGCAGCGCGCGCGGATGCTGATGCAATGGGGCGAGCGCCTGCCAGCCTTGGCGGATGCGGACAAAGTCGACGCCAACCTGGTGCAGGGGTGCGAAAGCCTGGTGTGGTTGGTGGGGCGCATTGAGAATGGCCATTGGCAGTTCGCCGCCAGCAGCGATGCGCGCATGATTCGTGGGTTGGTGGCATTGCTGCTGGCGCGGGTCAATGGCTTATCTGCGGCGCAGTTGCAGGCCGTTGACCTGCCCGACTGGTTTGCCCAGCTTGGCCTGTCACGGCAGTTGTCGCCGTCGCGCAGTAATGGCCTCAACGCAGTTCTGCTGCGCATGCGAGACCTGAGCCTTACACAAAACTGAATGTGGGAGCGGGCTTGCTCGCGAAGGCGGTGGTTCAGTCATTGATGGATTGACTGACACTGTGCCTTCGCGAGCAAGCCCGCTCCCACATTTCGGTCTATGTTCGGCTGTAGGATTTAGCTGGCTTTAACCCGCTCCGAAGGCCTGCGCACCCCCGCCACAATTTTGTCCACCGCCTTGGTGGCCGCGACCATGCCAAAGGTCGCCGTCACCATCATCACCGCGCCAAACCCGCCGGCGCAGTCCAGCTTCACCCCATCCCCAACAAAACTTTTTTGCAGACAAATGCTGCCGTCCGGCTTGGGATAACGCAGCTGCTCGGTAGAAAACACGCACGGCACGCTGTAATGGCGGGTCACGGTGCGGGAGAAACCGTAATCGCGGCGCAACGTGGAGCGCACCTTCGAGGCCAGTGGGTCATTAAAGGTGCGGTTCAGGTCGCACACCTGGATCAGCGTCGGGTCGATCTGCCCGCCGGCGCCGCCGGTGGTGATGATCTGGATCTTGCGGCGCTTGCACCAGGCAATCAGCGCTGCCTTGGCGTTGACGGCGTCGATGCAGTCGATCACGCAATCGATAGTCGGCGTGATGTACTCGGCCATGGTGTCGCGGGTCACGAAGTCCGCCACCGCATGCACGGCGCAATCGGGGTTGATAGCGCGCAGGCGCTCGGCCATGACGTCGACCTTGGGCTTGCCCACGGTGCTGTCCAGCGCGTGCAACTGGCGGTTGCTGTTGCTGACGCAGACGTCGTCCAGGTCAAACAGCGAAATCTCGCCCACCCCGCAACGGGCCATGGCTTCCGCCGCCCACGAGCCTACGCCGCCGACGCCGACGATCGCCACATGGGCCGCTTTCAAGCGTTCCAGGCCTTCAATGCCATACAAGCGGGCGACGCCTGCAAACCGCGGATCTTCTGTGCTCATGACCATTACCCCAAAAACCGGCGCGCATTATGGACTACGCAGCGACAAGTTCGAAGCTTCCAGCTACAAGTAAAGAACTTAGGTGAACATTCGCGGACTAACGTCCGGCTTTTCTCTGTCTGCTGTACGCTCGGGGAAAGGCCAGTGTAGGATGCGCGCCGTTCGGCGTAAGCCGACACTTCTTTTCGTTCCACACCCTTTGGAACCCGAAATAGCCATGTCATCGCGTAAATTTGGACTCAACCTGGTGGTGGTGCTGGCAATTGCCGCGCTGTTCACCGGTTTCTGGGCGCTGATCAACCGCCCGGTCACCACACCCAACTGGCCTGAACAGATCTCCGGGTTCTCCTACTCGCCGTTCCAGCAAGGCCAGTTCCCGCAGAAAGACCAGTACCCAAGCGACGAAGAAATGCGTCGTGACCTCGAGATCATGAGCAAGCTGACGGACAACATCCGTACCTACTCGGTCGACGGCACCCTGGGCGACATCCCCAAGCTGGCAGAAGAGTTCGGCCTGCGCGTGACGCTGGGCATCTGGATCAGCCCGGACCTTGCGCGTAACGAACGCGAGATCCAGCGGGCCATCGAACTGGCCAACAGCTCACGCAGCGTCGTGCGCGTGGTGGTCGGTAACGAAGCGTTGTTCCGTGAAGAAATCACCCCGGAGGCGCTGATTGCGCTGCTCGACCGCGTGCGCGCCGCCGTGAAAGTGCCGGTAACGACGTCCGAGCAATGGCACATTTGGGAAAAGAACCCGAAACTGGCCAAGCACGTCGACCTGATCGCCGCGCACATCCTGCCGTTCTGGGAATTTATTCCGATGGACAAGGCCGGCCAATACGTACTCGACCGCGCCCGGGATCTGAAGAAACTGTTCCCGAAAAAGCCGCTGCTGCTGTCGGAGGTTGGCTGGCCGAGTAACGGCCGTATGCGCGGGGGTAACGAAACCTCCCCGGCTGACCAGGCGATTTACCTGCGTACGCTGGTCAACAAGCTTAACCGCCAGGGCTACAACTACTTCGTGATCGAGGCGTTCGATCAGCCGTGGAAAGTCAGCGACGAAGGCTCGGCCGGCGCCTATTGGGGCGTGTACAACGCCGCGCGCCAGCAGAAATTCAACTTTGAAGGCCCGGTGGTCGCGATCCCGCAATGGCGCGTGCTGGCCATCGGCTCGGTGGTGCTTGCGCTGCTGTCGCTGACCTTGCTGATGATCGACGGCTCGGCCCTGCGCCAGCGTGGCCGTACGTTCCTGACCTTTATCGCGTTCCTGTGCGGTTCGGTGCTGGTGTGGATCGGCTACGACTACAGCCAGCAATACAGCACCTGGTTCAGCGTGACCGTGGGGATCTTGTTGGCACTGGGCGCCCTCGGGGTGTTTATCGTGTTGCTGACCGAGGCCCACGAACTGGCGGAAGCGGTGTGGACCCACAAGCGTCGGCGTGAATTCCTGCCGGTGGAAGGCGATTCGGACTACCGCCCGAAAGTGTCGATTCATGTGCCGTGCTACAACGAGCCACCGGAGATGGTCAAACAAACCCTCGACGCCCTCGCCGCCCTCGATTACCCGGACTATGAAGTCCTGATCATCGACAACAACACCAAGGACCCGGCTGTATGGGAACCGGTGCGCGACTACTGCGAAACCCTCGGGCCGCGCTTCAAGTTCTTCCACGTCTCGCCCCTGGCCGGTTTCAAGGGCGGCGCGCTGAATTACCTGATCCCGCACACCGCCAAGGACGCCGAAGTGATCGCGGTGATCGACTCGGACTACTGCGTGTCGCCGAACTGGCTCAAGCACATGGTGCCGCACTTCGCCGACCCGAAAATCGCCGTGGTGCAGTCGCCGCAGGATTACCGCGACCAGAACGAAAGCACCTTCAAGAAGCTTTGCTACGCGGAATACAAAGGCTTCTTCCATATCGGCATGGTCACCCGTAACGACCGCGACGCGATCATCCAGCACGGCACCATGACCATGACCCGTCGCTCGGTGCTCGAAGAACTCGGCTGGGCTGACTGGTGCATCTGCGAAGACGCCGAACTGGGCCTGCGCGTATTCGAGAAAGGCCTGTCGGCGGCGTATTACCACGACAGCTACGGCAAAGGCTTGATGCCCGATACCTTTATCGACTTCAAGAAGCAGCGTTTCCGCTGGGCCTATGGCGCGATCCAGATCATCAAGCGCCACACCGCCAGCCTGCTGCGCGGCAAGGGCACCGAGCTGACCCGTGGCCAGCGCTACCACTTCCTTGCAGGCTGGTTGCCGTGGGTGGCGGACGGCATGAACATCTTCTTCACCGTTGGCGCCTTGTTGTGGTCGGCGGCGATGATCATCGTGCCAACGCGGGTTGATCCGCCGCTGCTGATTTTCGCGATTCCGCCGTTGGCGCTGTTCGTGTTCAAAGTGGGCAAGATCATTTTCCTCTACCGCCGTGCGGTGGGTGTGAACTTGAAAGATGCGTTCTGCGCGGCGCTGGCCGGCCTGGCGTTGTCGCACACCATCGCCAAGGCGGTGTTGTACGGTTTCTTCACCACCAGTATTCCGTTCTTTCGTACCCCGAAAAACGCGGATAACCACGGCTTCTGGGTAGCAATTTCCGAAGCCCGCGAAGAAATGTTCATCATGTTGCTGTTGTGGGGCGCGGCGCTGGGGATCTACCTGGTGCAGGGCCTGCCGAGCAATGACATACGCTTCTGGGTGGTGATGCTGCTGGTACAGTCGCTGCCGTATGTGGCGGCGCTGATCATGGCGTTCCTCTCGTCGCTGCCAAAACCTGCGCCGAAGGTTGAGCCGGCAACGGCTGAGTAAAAACTTGCGCAATGCACTAAACGGCGGCCCTTGGCCGCCGTTTTGCTATAAGATAACGGCCGTTTTGTGAGACTTGGCCACGCCCTGCTTTCTGTGGGAGCTGGCTTGCCTGCTATGCACACGCCGCGGTCTGTCAGGTACACCGCGGCGAAGTTATCGCAGGCAAGCCAGCTCCCACATTAGATTTGCGCCGATTCAGGTTGTGTATTCCACATTCGTCCTGCGCCCATAACACGCTTTCGGAGTTCCCCCATGACGGCCCATGCCGACCTTTCGCCGACCCTTCAACTCGCTATCGACCTGATCCGTCGCCCCTCCGTGACGCCGATCGACGCCGATTGCCAGAAGCTGATGATGCAGCGCCTGGGCGACGCCGGCTTTGCGCTGGAGCCGATGCGTATCGAAGATGTGGACAATTTCTGGGCCACCCACGGCAAGCACGACGGCCCGGTGCTGTGCTTTGCCGGCCACACCGACGTGGTGCCGACCGGCCCGGTGGGCGCCTGGCAGAACGACCCGTTCGACGCGCTGATCGACGAAAACGGCATGCTCTGCGGCCGTGGCGCGGCAGACATGAAAGGCAGCCTGGCCGCCATGCTGGTGGCCTCCGAGCGTTTTGTCAGCGACTACCCGGACCACAAAGGCTCGGTCGCCTTCCTGATCACCAGCGATGAAGAAGGCCCGGCGCACCACGGCACCAAAGCTGTGATCGAACGCCTGGCAGCACGCAAGGAACGCCTGGACTGGTGCATCGTCGGCGAACCGTCGAGCACCACGCTGGTGGGCGATGTGGTCAAGAACGGTCGTCGTGGCTCCCTCGGCGCCACCCTGACCGTGCGCGGCGTGCAAGGCCACGTGGCGTACCCGCACCTGGCGAAGAACCCGATCCACCTCGCCGCCCCGGCCTTGGCCGAATTGGCCGCCGAGCACTGGGACGACGGCAACGCCTTCTTCCCGCCGACCAGCTTCCAGATTTCCAACCTCAACTCCGGCACCGGCGCCACCAACGTGATCCCCGGTGACCTGACGGCGGTGTTCAACTTCCGCTTCTCCACCGAGTCCACCGTCGAAGGCCTGCAACAGCGCGTTGCGGCGATTCTCGACAAGCATGGCCTGGACTGGCACGTGGAGTGGGCGCTGTCGGGCCTGCCGTTCCTCACCGAGCCCGGCGCGTTGCTGGATGCGGTGTCGGCCAGCATCAAGGCGATCACCGGTCGCGAAACCAAAGCCTCCACCAGCGGCGGCACCTCCGATGGGCGTTTCATTGCCACCCTTGGCACTCAGGTCGTGGAACTGGGCCCGGTCAACGCGACAATCCACCAGGTCAACGAGCGCATTCTGGCCAGCGACCTCGATGTGCTGACCGAAATCTACTACCAGACCCTGATCAAGTTGCTCGCCTGATGCTCGCGTGCCCCATTTGCAGCGCACCGCTCCACGCGGTGGACAATGGCGTGGCGTGCCCGGCCGGGCACCGTTTCGACCGCGCGCGCCAGGGTTACCTGAACCTGTTGCCGGTGCAGCACAAAAACAGCCGCGACCCGGGCGATAACCTCGCCATGGTCGAGGCACGCCGCGACTTCCTCAACGCCGGGCATTACGCGCCGGTGGCCAAGCGCCTGGCTGAACTGGCCGCGGAACGTGCGCCGCAGCGTTGGGTGGACATAGGCTGTGGCGAGGGTTACTACACCGCGCAAATCGCCGAGGCCCTGCCCCATGCTGACGGCTACGCGCTGGACATTTCCAAGGAAGCGGTCAAACGTGCGTGCAAGCGCAACCCGGCGCTGACCTGGTTGATTGCCAGCATGGCGCGCGTGCCGCTGGCCTCGGGCAGTTGCCAATTTCTCGCCAGCGTTTTCAGCCCATTGGATTGGCAGGAGGCCAAGCGTCTGCTCAGCCCTGGCGGCGGTCTGATGAAAGTCGGCCCGACGGCCGGCCACCTGATGGAACTGCGCGAACGCCTGTACGACGAAGTGCGCGAGTACACCGACGACAAACATCTGGCCCTGGTGCCGGATGGCATGAGCCTGGCGCACAGCGAAATCCTGGAATTCACCTTGAGCCTGGTCGAGCCCAACGACCGCGCCAACCTGCTGGCGATGACGCCGCACGGCTGGCGCGCGAGTGCCGAGCGCCGCGCCGAGGTGATCGAGGCCGCCGAGCCGCTGCAGGTCACGGTGTCGATGCGCTACGATTATTTCGTGCTTCAATAACCGACTTTTAAGCATCCGCGAATGGATTTTCGAATCCCGCAACGAGGAACATCCATGCGCCAACCTGATATCGAGATTTACCTGAAGGACGCCGACGTCGACCACAAAGCCATCGCCGCCTGGCTGGGCGCCGCGCTGGGCCCGTGCACCGACTGGGTTCAGAAGGGCCAGACCTACAAGTGCAAGGCCGGCAATGTGCCGGTCACCTGGCTGCCAAAAGCGGTAGGCAAATGGAACAGTCTGTACCTGGAAAGTGACCAGACCCCGTGGGAAGACGACATCGCCTGCGCCCGCGCTGCGTTTGCTGCGCTGAACGTCGAAGTGCGTTGCGCACCGGGCACGTGGGTTGAGGAAGAAGGCGAGGAAAGTGCCGACACCTGGATTCGTATCAGCGCAGACGGTGAAGAGCAGATCACCTGGAAAACGGCCTGAACTGAAGCTGCAAACCCAATCAAAATGTGGGAGCGGGCTTGCTCGCGAAAGCAGTGGGTCAGTCGCCTTTATTGTGACTGACACACCGCCTTCGCGAGCAAGCCCGCTCCCACAGGGGTTCAGCTGTGTAGCAAAAACTCAGGTTACAACCCCACCACATCCTCCGCCTGCAACCCCTTCTCGCCGGTCACTACGGCGTATTCCACCTGCTGGCCCTCGGCCAGTGAGCGGTGGCCGTCACCGCGAATGGCGCGGTAGTGCACAAACACATCCTTGCCGTCCTCGCGTTGAATAAAGCCATAGCCCTTTGCATCGTTGAACCACTTCACATTGCCGGTTTCGCGCGTTGCCATCAGTTTTGCTCCCACATGCTTTTTATTGTTGAGTCAGTCGCATTGAACTGCCGAGTATAAGACAGGCTCAAAAACGATCAACTCAAGTTTACATCGCTGCTTTTTTGCCGATTTTCGGCGAATACGGCACACTACCCGCCCGAGCGCCTGCTCGGTTTTTTCCACTTGAAGCAGCACGCCTATGACCCGCTCTCCGTTCCGCCGTCTGGTGTTTGGCACCTTGCGCCGACTGTTGTACCTCTGGGTTCGCTCGGAGACGATCAACCAGTCGTCCCTAACCCTTAACCTCGACCGCAGTCGGCCGGTGTTTTACGTCCTGCAATCGCCCTCCCTCACCGAATTGGCCGTGGTCGATACCGAGTGCACCAAGGCCGGCTTGCCGCGCCCGGTGCTGCCGGTCTCGGTAGGCCCGCAGATCGAACCCGCCGCGTTCTTCTACCTCACGCCCGAACCGGATTGGCTCGGCCGTCAGGACAAGCGCGGCGCACCGCCGACCCTGACCCGGCTGGTCAACACCCTGACCGAACACGCCGAAGAGAATGCACAAATCATTCCGGTCAGCGTGTTCTGGGGCCAATCGCCCGAGAGCGAGTCCAGCCCGTGGAAACTGCTGTTTGCCGACAGCTGGGCCGTCACCGGGCGCCTGCGCCGTTTGCTGAGCATCCTGATCCTGGGTCGCAAGACCCGCGTGCAATTCTCCGCGCCTATCAACCTGCGTGAATTGATCGAGCACAATAAAGGTCACGAACGCACCGTGCGCATGGCCCAGCGCATCCTGCGGGTGCACTTCCGTAACCTGAAGACCGCCGTGATCGGCCCCGACCTGTCGCACCGGCGCAACCTGGTCAAAGGCCTGGTGAACATGCCGTTGGTGCGCCAAGCCATCAGCGAAGAGGCCGAACGCGAGAAAATCTCCCCGGAAAAAGCCAAGGCCCAAGCCTTGCGCTACGGCAACGAGATCGCTTCGGACTACACCTACACCGCGATTCGCTTCCTGGAAGTGGTGCTCAGTTGGTTCTGGAACAAGATCTACGACGGCATCAAGGTCAACAACATCGAAGGTGTGCAAAAGGTTGCCCAGGGTTACGAGGTGATCTACGTACCGTGTCACCGCAGCCATATCGACTACTTGCTGCTGTCCTACCTGCTGTTCAAAAACGGCCTGACCCCGCCGCACATCGCCGCCGGTATCAACCTGAACATGCCGGTGATCGGCAGCCTGCTGCGCCGTGGCGGTGCGTTTTTCATGCGCCGCACCTTCAAGGGCAACCCGCTGTACACCTCGGTGTTCAACGAATACCTGCACACCTTGTTCACCAAGGGCTTTCCGGTGGAGTACTTCGTCGAAGGCGGACGCTCGCGCACCGGGCGCATGCTGCAACCGAAGACCGGGATGCTGGCGATTACCCTGCGCAGCTTTTTGCGCTCCTCACGCATGCCGATCGTCTTCGTGCCGGTGTACATCGGCTATGAACGCGTGCTGGAAGGCCGCACCTACCTCGGCGAGCTGCGCGGCGCGAGCAAGAAAAAAGAGTCGATCTTCGATATTTTCAAGGTGGTCGGCGCGCTCAAGCAGCGCTTTGGCCAAGTCGCGGTCAACTTTGGCGAGCCGATCAAACTGGCCGAGTTCCTCGACGCCGAGCAACCCGACTGGCGCGCCCAGGAGCTGGGCCCGAACTACAAGCCGGCGTGGCTCAACGAAACCACCAACCGCCTTGGCGAGCAGGTGGCCCGCCACTTGAACGAGGCCGCCGCGGTCAACCCGGTGAACCTGGTGGCCTTGGCGTTGCTTTCCACCACCCGCCTGGCCCTGGATGAACAGGCCATGGCGCGCCAATTGGACCTGTACCTGGCGCTGCTGCGCCGCGTGCCCTACTCACCGCACACCACCTTGCCGGAAGGCGATGGCCTGGCGCTGATCAAGCACGTCAAGGACATGGACCTGCTGTCGGAGCAAAGCGACGCCCTGGGTAAGATTTTGTACCTGGACGAGCAAAATGCCGTCCTGATGACCTACTACCGCAACAACGTGCTGCACATCTTCGCCCTGCCGGCGTTGCTGGCGAGTTTCTTCCAGAGCAGCTCGCGCATGAGCCGCGAACAAATCCTGCGCTACACCCGTGCGCTGTACCCGTACCTGCAATCGGAGCTGTTTATCCGCTGGTCGCTGGATGAGCTGGACGCGGTGGTCGACCACTGGCTGGAGGCGTTTGTCGAACAAGGCCTGCTGCGCTTCGAGAATGAGGTGTACCTGCGCCCGGCACCGAGCTCGCGGCATTTTGTGCTGCTGACGCTGCTGTCCAAGAGCATTGCCCAGACCCTGCAACGCTTCTACATGGCGATCTCGCTGCTGCTCAACAGCGGCCAGAACACCATCAGCGCCGAAGAGCTGGAAGACCTGTGCACGATCATGGCTCAGCGCCTGTCGATCCTGCATGGCCTCAATGCCCCGGAGTTCTTCGACAAGAGCCTTTTCCGACATTTTATCCAGACGTTGCTCGAGCAAGATGTGCTGCGTCGCGATGAGGCCGGCAAGTTGAGTTATCACGACCTGCTCGGTGAGTTGGCCGAAGGTGCAGCCAAACGCGTGCTGCCCGCCGATATTCGTTTGTCGATCCGCCAAGTGGCGTTGCACCGCGTCGATGGCGCAGCCGAAACGCCGACCGAACCCGAGCCGGTAAACGCTGAAGAAAGCCGCTAGAGTGAACGAGGCGTCGGGCGGTTTCCGGCGCCGTTGAAAAGGAGCTGTACCATGAAAAAGATCATCCTCCTGGGCCTGACCGCCCTGCTCGGAGCCTGCCAATCCATGACCCCCAAGGCCAGCCTCGACGGCGAAGTGTTCTACCTGCAACGCATCGCGCTGCCGCCCGCCGCCACCTTGAGCGTCAGCCTGCAGGACGTGTCCTTGATGGACGCTCCGGCCGTGACCCTCGCCGAACAGAAAGGCCCGGTCAAAGGCCAGGTGCCGCTGCCGTTTCACCTGAGCTACGACCCGGCCCAGATCAAACCGGGGCACACGTACTCGGTCAGCGCTCGCATCGAGCTGGATGGCAAGCTACTGTTTATCACCACCGAGCGGCACGCCGTGCAACTCAACGGCCAAGACCCACAACCCCTGCGTCTGCGGGTTGATGCGGTCGCACACTGATTATTCCCAGCTTAAAAAAGGAAGCGTCCATGCTCCGTAATTCTCTTCGCCTCACAGCCCTGTGCGTCGGTCTGCTGCTTGGCGCCAACGCCATGGCGGTGTCACTTGGCAGCCTGTCCCAGGGCGACGCCAGCGGCGGCCTCAAGGATGCACTGACCCAAGGCGCACAGATCGCCGTGAAACAACTGGGCGCACCCGGTGGCTTCAGCAACAACCCGCAGGTGAAAATCGGCCTGCCCGGCAAACTCGGCAAAGTCGCCGACAAGCTGAAAATGTTCGGCATGGGTGATCAGGTCACGCAGCTCGAAACCAGCATGAACAAAGCGGCAGAAACCGCCGTGACCCAGGCTCAGCCAATCCTGGTCAACGCGGTGAAGAACATGAGCGTGACCGACGCCAAGGGCATCCTCACCGGTGGCCAGGACTCGGCCACTCAATACCTGAACAAAAGCAGCCGCGAAGAGATTCGTGCCAAGTTCCTGCCGATCGTCAAGGCCGCCACCGACAAGGTCGGCGTCGCCCAGCAATACAACGCCCTGGCCGGCAAGGCCGCAGCATTCGGCGCGGTTGATGCCAAAAGTGCCAACGTCGAAAGCTACGTGACCGAACAGGCGCTGGACGGCCTGTTCAAGATGATCGCGCAGCAGGAAGAAACCATCCGCAAGAACCCCGCCGCGGCTGCCACCAGCCTGGCGAAGAAGGTATTCGGCGCGCTGTAACCGCTCGCAGTAAACCTTCAACACCTGCGCCAAGGCCGCTGTTCACGGGCCTTGGCGCCGTTGTTTCAGCCCTGGATAACCGCCTGCGCCAACCGCCCAAGCATGAGCGTGGCAAAACAACAAATCGCCACGGATGCCGCGCGGTTGATCTTCAGTGGCGTGAGCCACGTCTTCTGAACCCCTTCAAAGCGGCTGCCCAGCACGATCCAGGCAGACCCCACCGGCACCACCACCATTGCCAGCGTGGCCATGAACCCGGCATAGCCTTGCAACGATGCAAATGCGCTGATCGGGGCGATGAACGAAACGATCAACAGGCCTTTGGGATTCATCACAGTGAGCCAGAAAAAATACAGGCCAGAGAAGCGGTCACGGATCGAATCGATGGCGCTGTGTTTGCGTTGCCACAGCTTGAATGAGACATACAGCAGGTAGCAGCCCGCCGCCAGTTGCGTGGTTTTCAACGCCCACGGCGAATGCGCCGCCAGATACAGCCACGCCACGCCCCACACCGAGACCTGCAACAGGTACGCCAGGCACTCGACCAGCGCCAGCGTCCACGACGCCCGGTACCCGAACAACACCCCGGCACGAAACAACAGGGTGTTGGTCGGGCCAGGGGCAAGCAGCAACAACATTAAGGCTGAAACAGTGGCCAGCATGATTACGCGACGTCCTTCCTCACTCGGAACCACGCAGCATACAGGGCCGGCAGGAACAACAGGGTCAACGCCGTCGCCACAATCAACCCGCCCATGATCGCCACGGCCATTGGCCCGAAGAACACGCTGCGTGACAGTGGAATCATGGCCAACACCGCCGCGAGCGCCGTCAGCACAATCGGGCGGAAGCGTCGCACGGTTGCTTCAATGATCGCTTGCCAGGGTGTCAGGCCAGCCTTGATGTCTTGCTCGATCTGATCAACCAGGATCACCGAGTTGCGCATGATCATGCCCGACAAGGCGATGGTCCCGAGCATGGCGACAAACCCGAACGGCTGGCGGAACACCAGCAGAAACAAGGTCACGCCGATAAGGCCCAGCGGTGCCGTCAGAAACACCATCGCAGTGCGTGAGAAGCTGCGCAGTTGCAGCATCAGCAAGGTCAGGACCACCACGATAAACAGCGGTACCCCGGCCTTGACCGAATTCTGGCCACGCGCGGAGTCTTCAACCGTGCCGCCAACCTCCAGCAAGTAACCTTCCGGCAGTTCGGCGCGCACACCTTCAAGGGTCGGCAGGATCTGCTGGACCAGGGTCGCCGGTTGTTCCTTGCCATAGATGTCGGCGCGCACAGTCACCGTCGGCAGGCGGTTACGGTGCCAGATAATGCCCTCTTCGAAGCCATATTCGAGGGTGGCTATCTGCGACAGCGCAACGCTTTTGCCGTTGTCGGTCGGCACGGCCAGGCTTGGCAACAACGCCAACTCGGTGCGCTCGTGCACGGTGCCGCGCAGGAGGATTTCGATCAGCTCGTTGTCCTCGCGGTACTGGCTGACGCTTGCACCGGTCAGCGAACTCTGCAGGAATTTCGACACGTTGGCGGTGCTTACACCAAGGGCGCGGGCGCGGTCCTGATCGATATTGAGGTAGACGATTTTGCTCGGCTCTTCCCAGTCCAGGTGCACATTGACCACGTGGGTATTTTCACGAACCTTGGCCGCCACTTTGCGGGCCAGGGCACGGACCTCTACGATGTGTTCGCCAGTCACGCGAAACTGCACCGGGTAACCCACCGGCGGACCGTTCTCCAGGCGTGTGACCCGCGAACGCAGTTCGGGGAATTGCTCGTCGAGGGTTTCGATCAGCCAGGTGCGCAGGCTTTCACGCTCTTCGATGGTCTTGGCCAGCACCACAAATTGCGCAAAGCTGGCGGCCGGCAATTGCTGGTCCAGCGGCAGGTAGAAGCGCGGCGAACCGGTGCCGACATAGGCCACATAGTTGTCGATGCCAGCGTGCTCCTTGAGCAGCGTCTCCAGGCGTTTGACCTGCTCGGTGGTGTTGCTCAGGGAAGCCCCTTCAGCCAGCTTGAGATCGACCATCAGCTCCAGGCGGCCGGAGGCCGGGAAGAACTGTTGCGGCACAAAGCGGAACAGCGCGACCGAGCCGATAAACAACAGCAACGTCAGCACGATCACGGTTTTACGCCGACGCACACACCATTCAACCAAACGTCGTACACGCTGATAGAACGGTGTGCCGTAGGGATCGGGCCCATCGGTGCCGTGCTTGGCAGCATGAATTTTCGCCAGATCCGGCAGGAGTTTTTCCCCCAGGTACGGCACAAACACCACGGCGGCCACCCATGAGGCCAGCAGTGCGATGGTCACGACCTGGAAAATCGAGCGGGTGTATTCACCGGTGCTCGATTGCGCGGTGGCAATCGGCAGAAACCCTGCAGCGGTGATCAACGTACCGGTGAGCATCGGGAACGCAGTGCTGGTCCAGGCGAAGCTCGCGGCCTTGAGCCGGTCGTAGCCCTGCTCCATTTTGATCGCCATCATTTCCACGGCGATGATCGCGTCGTCGACCAGCAGGCCCAGCGCCAGGACCAATGCGCCGAGGGAAATCTTGTGCAAGCCGATGCCCAGGTAATACATGGTGGCAAAGGTCATCGCCAACACCAGCGGAATCGCCAGGGCTACCACCATGCCGGTGCGCACACCGAGGGAGAAGAAGCTCACCAACAACACGATCGCCAGTGCTTCGGCGAGTACCTGGACGAATTCGCCGACGCTGGTTTTCACCGCGGCCGGTTGGTCCGACACCTTGCGCAGCTCCATGCCTGCCGGAAGGTTCTTCTGCAGGCGTGCGAATTCACCTTCGAGGGCCTTGCCCAATACCAGGATGTCGCCGCCGTCACGCATGGCCACGGCCAGCCCGATGGCGTCCGCGCCCATGTAGCGCATGCGCGGTGCCGGTGGGTCGTTGAAACCCCGGTGGATATCGGCCACGTCGCCAATGCGAAAGGTGCGGTCACCGACGCGAATCGGGAAATTGCGGATTTCCTCCACCGTCTTGAAGTTGCCGGACACACGCAACTGCACACGCTCGGTCGGGGTTTCGAAGAAGCCGGCGGTAGAGACGGCGTTCTGCTCCTGCAAAGCCTGCTGCACGGCGGCCAATGGCAGGCCGAGGGTGGCGAGCTTGAGGTTGGATAATTCAATCCAGATTTTTTCGTCCTGCAGGCCGAGCAGTTCGACCTTGCCCACATCCGGCACACGTTGCAGTTGAATCTGGATGCGGTCGGCGTAGTCCTTGAGCACGGCGTAGTCGAAACCGTCACCGGTCAACGCGTAGATATTGCCGAAGGTGGTGCCGAATTCATCGTTGAAAAACGGCCCCTGAATATCCGGCGGCAAGGTCTGGCGAATGTCGCTGATCTTTTTGCGCACCTGGTACCACAAGTCCGGAATCTGCGCCGAGTGCATCGCGTCGCGCGCTATAAAAGTGACTTGGGATTCACCGGGGCGCGAGAAAGAAACGATGCGCTCATAGTCGCCGGTCTCCATGAGCTTTTTCTCGATACGCTCGGTGACTTGGCGCGAGACTTCCTGGGCCGTGGCTCCAGGCCAGTTGGTCTTGATCACCATGGCCTTGAAGGTAAACGGCGGGTCTTCGCTTTGCCCCAGCTTGGTGTAGGACAGCGTACCGACGACCGCCAGCAGGATCATCAGGAACAGTACGATCTGGCGATTACGCAACGCCCATTCGGAAAGATTGAAACCCATCGGGGACTACTCCTTGTTGGCCGCCAGATTCACCGCGCGGTTGGAGCGATCCACCGGGCGCACCTGCTGGCCCTCATGGAGCACATGCACGCCGGCCGCAATCACCCAGTCGGTGGGGGCAAGGCCTTCCAGTACCGGCACGGTTTTTTCACCAAAGGCGCCGATCCGCACCGGCGTGCGCTTGACCGTGTTGTCTGGTTGCACCAACCAGACGTAGGACGCACCATTCTCCGCACTCAGCGCTGACAGCGGCACCGCCAGCGCAATAACGCCGTCGGCCTGTATGAATACGCGGGCACTCTGGCCCAGTTCGGCCGGGACTTTGCCGCCGGTGAAGGCAACGCGGGCGGCAAAGGTGCGCGATTTTGGATCGGCAGCGGGCGACAGTTCACGGATACGCCCGGCAAAACGTTGGTCGGGCTGGCTCCACAATTCAACCGACACCGGCTGGCCGATCTTGAACCGGCCGAAACCTTGCTCCGGCAGGCTGATCAGCACTTCGCGCTCGCCATCGGTGGCCAGCGTGAAGACGGTTTGGCCGGCAGACACCACTTGGCCAACTTCCACCGCGCGCTTGGCGACCACACCGTCCTGGGGGGCGCGCAGCACGGCGTAACCGGCCTGATTGCTGGACACGTCGAACTCGGCCTTGATCTGCTTGAGGCGTGCTTCACCGGATCGGTAGAGGTTTTCGGAATTGTCGTACTGAGAACGGCTGACCATCTGACGGTCCATCAGGGTCTTGTAGCGATCTCGCTCGGCGCGCACCAGGCTCAGGTTGGCTTCGGCGGCGGCCACTTGGGCGCGCGTGGCTTCCAGCTGCAGGCGTACGTCCTGCGGATCGAGTTCGGCCAGCGGTTGGTTGGCCTTGACCCGCTCGCCCTCCTCCACCAGGCGCTTACTGACTTTGCCGCCAATGCGAAAGGCCAGGTCCGGCTCATAACGGGCACGTACCTCGCCTGGAAAGCTGTCCATCGCCTGCGCCGAGGGCTGCGGCTGCACCACCATGGCTGGACGGGGGGTGGTTTGGGCCGCTTCTTCATGGCCGCAGGCGGCCAACAGGAAGATCAGGCTGACAGGCAACGCAAGGGGCAGGAAAGTGCTGCGCATGCTGAAGGACCTTTCGCAAATGGAGCTTGGAATAATTATACTGGCCGGTATGTTATTAATACCAAACTCACCAGTCCAGTATTAAAGGTGAAAATGTCCGACAATCCTGTAAACACCAATAGCCCCGGGCGTCCCAAGGACATGGCAAAACGCCAGGCAATCCTCGACGCGGCGAAAAATCTGTTTTTGAGCAATGGCTACGCCAGCACCAGCATGGATGCCGTGGCAATGGAGGCCGGCGTGTCGAAACTGACGGTCTACAGCCACTTCACCGACAAAGAGACGCTGTTCACCGCCGCCGTCGTGGCCAAATGCGAAGAGCAGCTGCCGGTGATGTATTTCGAGCTGCCCGCCGGCATGCCGGTGGACACCGTGCTGCTGAACATCGCACGGGGCTTTCATCGGCTGATCAACAGCGAGGAGTCGGTAAACCTGCATCGCCTGATGATGACCACCGGCAATCAGGACGTGAAACTGTCACAGATCTTCTTTGAAGCCGGGCCCATGCGCATGCTGCAGGGCATGGAGCGCCTGCTCAGCCGCATCCACCAGAGCGGCGCCCTGAGCATCGACAAACCGTTTACGGCGGCCGAGCATTTCTTTTGCCTGCTCAAGGGCACGGCGAATTTCTGCTTGCTGTATGGCTGCGGCGGGCAACTGAGCGAAGAAGCCGCCGAGGCGCATGTGCAGGAGGTGGTCGGGTTGTTTATGCGGGCTTATCGGCCCTGAGCCTTGCAGCATGTTGAAAGACCTCTTCGCGAGCAAGCCCGCTCCCACCTTGGAATGCATGCCAAATGTGGGAGCGGGCTGGCTCGCGAAGAGGCCCGGCAAACCAATGAAAATTTAAGGCTTGAGCGCTTTCTTGGGATAAATGTCATACCGGCTCGACTTGCCATCCAGCGCATGGCTAGGCTTTGGCCCGTCAATGCACGGCGCCTTGCGGGGACGCTTGACCACCACGCGGTGACTGGCCAATGCCAACGCCGCGGCGAGTAAAGCCGGCGCATCCGGATCATCGCCCACCAACGGCCGGAACAGGCGCATTTCCTTCTTTACCAGCGCGGTTTTCTCACGGTGAGGGAACATCGGGTCCAGGTAGATCACCTGCGGCGGCTCACCTTCCCAATTGCGCATCACGTCGATGGAGTTGCCCTTGAGCAACTTCATGCGCGCCACAATCGGCGCCACTTCAAAGTCATCCGCGCCACGGGCCAGGCCGTCTTCGAGCAAGGCGCCGATCAGCGGCTGGCGCTCGACCAGGCTCATCTCGCAGCCCAGGCTGGCCAGCACGAACGCGTCCTTGCCCAGCCCCGCCGTGGCATCCAGCACGCGTGGGCGCACGCCTTGAGCGATGCCCACAGCCTTGGCGATCATCTGCCCGCTGCCACCGCCGTAGAGACGCCGGTGCGCCGCGCCACCTTCGACAAAATCCACGCGCACCGGCCCCGGCGCATCAGGCCCCAGCTGTTGCAGTTGCAAGCCGTGCTCGCCCACTTGCAGGGCAAAATCCGCCTCCTCCAGCTGCACAGGCAGGCCGAGCTGCGACGCCCACTGCTCGGCACGCGCCTGAAAACCTTCGGCCAAAGCCTCGACCCGAATGCGGCTGGCCGCTGGTTGTTCGCTCATCAATCGCTACGCTCAAAAATATTAAGGATCGGCAAACAGCGGCCGATAAAAACAACAGTCAGGTATTTTGCCAGAGCTGAGCGTCGACCGAGAAAAATGTCAGACATTCTTCCCCTAACCATCGGTGTACTGCCGACCCACAACCACTACGGCCTGCGCAATACTCAAGCGCTGGCCGGGGTGAGTCATGTGTGGCAGGACTTCTTCGCCCGGGCGCTGGCCGAGCAGCTCGGCGACACGCCGGACGCGCGCGCCGCCAAGGCATCGGCTCCCAGAGACCCGGCGGTAGAACCCAGCGAAGGCGCCGACCTGCTGTCGCAGATCCTCACCCAGCGTGAATGCGAGGTGAAAGACACCGAGATCGCCCCGCCAGAACCGCTGTTCCTGCCGATCGCCGAATTCGAAACCGAGTTGCTGCCGCCACCCGCTACGCCGTTCCCGGCGCAAGAAATCGTTGCCCAACAGCGCCAGCAGAACTTCGAAAGTGGTTGGGTACGCCCGCTCGTGCTGAGTGCCGGCCAGCCGCTGCCTGAGCCTGGCCCGGCGCCGGAACCTCAACCGCTGCACCTGCCCATCGCCGAGTTCGAACTAGACTTGCTGCCGCCGCCCGCCGCGCCTTATCCAATGGAAGAGCTGGTGGCGCAACAGAAAGCGCTCGACTTTGACTCCCACTGGGCACGCCCATTGATCCTCAACAACCTGCGCCTGGCCGCCTGACGCTCAGCGACACACTCCCCACCGCCCCATGTCCAGATGGAAATGGTTGCGATGAGCAGCGTTGTAGTCCGGGCTCAACACAACATTGAAATCATCGCAGGCGCCATCGCGCACCTGGCGCAAAAACCGCGCGCTGTCGCCCGTCCCCGGCCAATCCTTGAGCACATTGATGCTGCGCCCATCTGCCAGGCGAAAGCCGGCGATATCCAGGGCATTGGCCGAGGCGTGCTGACTGAGCCGCCCTTCTGCACGGTTATACAGGTTGCGACAGGCGAAGCTGCCCAAGTGATCGACCCGCGTCACCGCCTGGCCAAACACCGCCTGCGCCGCAGGTTGCAGGCTGTGGCGTTCGAACAGGGCAAAGGCCACCGCCAGTGGGCAACTGGCGAGAAAGCTGCTGCTCAGGGCCACGTCAGCGCCTTGTACGCGCAAGACATTGCGCAATGGGCACGCGGCATCAGCCGGGCTGTCAGCCTGATGGCTGACGCGCAAGCCCGAGGTTTTCAGCACCTGATCGCACAGCGCTGGATCATCCTGCAGGCGGCCGAGCTTGAAGCGCGTGAGCAGGTTCGGCTTGGCACGCACGTCCAGCGGCGCCCAGGGGTTCCACTCGGCAGGCAACGGCACCCAACCACGCCACACGCCCACTGCAAACACACCCGCCAGCAACAGCAGCGCACCGCTCACGTTGAGAAAACGCACGGCTCAGCCCTTGAAGAATTGGTTGGCCTGGCTGAATGGCATCTTGCGCTCCGTGAAGGTAAAGGTGCCCAACTGGTAGACCTCCTGCGCGGCGCGATAGAACTCGCCATACGCCGCCAGCGCCATGGCCGAGCCGACACTGATACGGCGCACGCCCATCTCGCTCAACTGCGCAACGCTAAGGTTCAAGCCACCGGACATCAACACATTCACCGGTTTGGGCGCGACCGCCCTGACCACCGCCAACACGTCCTCGGCACTGCGCAGCGCCGGCGCATAGAGCACATCCGCACCCGCCTCGGCGTAGGCCTGTAAGCGGCGAATGGTGTCAGGCAAATCCAGGCGACCATGCAGGAGGTTTTCTGCGCGGGCCGTCAGGGTGAACGCAAATGGCAGGCTACGGGCAGCCGCAACCGCCGCTTCGACGCGCTCAACAGACAAATCAAAAGGATAGATCGGGTCGACGGCAATGCCTGTGGCGTCTTCGATGGAGCCACCGACGATACCCGTGGCGGCCGCGCGCAGGATGGTCTGGGCGCAGCCTTCGGGGGTATCGCTGAAACCGTTTTCCAGATCGGCCGCCACCGGCAGTGCCGTCGCCCGAACGATGGCTGACGCATTGCCCAGCGTGTCCTCCAGCGACAACGCACCTTCCGCATCCGGCCGCCCCAGGCTGAATGCGTAACCCGCGCTGGTGGTGGCCAGGGCTTCAAAACCCAGGCTGGCGAGCATGATGGCCGAGCCGGCATCCCACGGGTTGGGCATCACGAACGCGCGGTCACGCTCGTGCAAGGCTTTGAAGGTTTCGGCGCGAAGGGTTTGGGCATCCATGTCTGACTCCTGGCGGAAAAAGGAGCCTTAGAGTAACCCCAGTTGCTCCGCTGCGGGTTCTCGATGCAAGGTCGGCAGCGGCGGCAGGCCCGGCAAACGCACCATCAGCTGTTGATGAAAACGCAGCGCCAGTTGCGCGGCGAGGCGGTTATCCGAGGTATGCAGAAACACATACGGCGTGCGCCCTTCCTCGATCCACGCGGCGACTTTTTCCACCCACGGCACCAGGAACGGGTCGTTGGCTTCCAGCTCCGGATGACCAATGAAGCGTACTTGGGGAAACAGCGTCAGCGCCGCCGGGCGCGGCGGCACCTTGGGTTTCTTCGACTGGGCGTGCAGCACGGCGGCTGAGGTAGAGGTGCAACTGAACAAAGCACGCGGGTCGAGGCAGATCCGCTCGACGCCACGGTCACGCAGCAGACGGTTGAGGCTGCGCTCGTCATCGCCCTTGGCGAAGAACGCCTGATGGCGCACTTCCACCGCCAGCGGGCGTTCCAGTCCATCAATAAAACCGGCCAGCTCACCGAGGCGTTGTGGCGAAAAGCTCGCCGGCAGTTGCAACCACAGCGGCGCAACACGCTCACCCAATGGGCTCATCAAGCCGACAAAACTTTGCGCTGCCGGCAACTGTTCAAGCAGATCGCCACTGTGGCTGATATCGCCGGGGAATTTGGCGGTGAAGCGAAAATCCGCGGGCATGATTTCAGCCCAGCGCTGCACGGTGGCGGCCGAGGGTCGGGCATAAAACGTGGTGTTGCCTTCAACGGCGTTGAAGACTTGGGTATACAGCGAAAGGTAGTCGCTGGCGCGTGCGTCGGCTGGGTACAGGTACTCGCGCCAGGCGTTTTCACTCCAGGACGGGCAACCGATAAAGTAAGGCAGACGCATCAGATATGGATGTCGAGACCCAGCACTTCCATATCCCATTCGACAAAGCCGGCAGTGGTCAGGTAGCTGGCCAGGGCGGTAGCAACGCTTTTGCTCATGGAGCGAGGGAAGACCATGTCTTGCTGACGCGCGGGAAGACCGCTGATACGCGCGCCGGCTGAACCTTGGGCGCTGGAATGAGAACTGGCATGCGACTCGGATTGGACCTCGATGAAGTCCGGCGAATCCTCGACGGAATCGTCTACCGTCACGTTCGCCTTGCGCGGCTTACGTTTGAGGGGGTAGGACTGTGAGGAGAAGCCGTCTATACGCATACATGCAGACTCGGTATCAATGATGGCAATTTAGCGGCACTTTCCGTGGTGCGCAAATGCTCTGGTGATAACTAGAACACATAATTTGTAAAAGGTTTAAAAACGCGGGCAAATTCTGACGATTGGCGAAATTTGCCCCACATCTCCATCATTTTTGACGTCAAATAATCCCGCGTTCAGCCTTGGTCTGCGCGACCTTATCGCGCAGGTAGACCGGCGCCGCCTGATCAGCCGGAATCGCTTCGCCACGCTCGAAAGCGAAGCGTGCCAGCGTCAGCAAGTCCTGGGCATGAGGCAACATCCCAGCGTCCTGGCCCGCCAGTTTCACGCCAATGCGCTCGCCATAACCCCAGCCAGTGCCGGCACCGAACCAGTCACCACTGGCATCGGCCGGCAACACAGAGGACTGCGGCGATTGCACCGCTTCCACGCCCACCAGGCGCATTTCACCAGCGTGCTCGCGGTAGCAGCCCCAATAGACTTCGTCCATGCGTGCGTCGATGGCCGCGGCGACTTGCGACGCGCCATGTTCACGCAAGGCGCGCTGGGCCAGTACTGCCAGGTTGGAGACCGGCAATACCGGACGCTCCAATGCAAAGGCCAGGCCCTGGACCACGCCGATGGCAATCCGCACACCGGTGAACGCACCCGGGCCACGGCCAAAGGCAATGGCATCGACGGCAGAGAGCGTGGTGCCCGCGTCCTCAAGCAGCTGCTTGATCATCGGCAACAGCTTCTGCGCATGCAGGCGCGGGATCACCTCGTAGTGGCTCGTTACCTTGCCATCGTGCAGCAAGGCAACGGAGCAAGCTTCAGTCGCGGTGTCCAGGGCCAGCAGGGTGCTCATGGGTGTAGGTGTCCAAGTCGAAAAAAAGTGCGCCAGTATAAACAACAACGGCCCGCAAGCGGGCCGTTGTCAGTGAAGCCGATCGATGGATCAGCTCAACGCTTGCAGCACCTTGGCGGTGATGGCTTCTACGGAGCCGACGCCAGGGATATGGCTGTACTTCGGCTTGCCGTGGGCGGCAGACAACTTCTGGTAGAAATCCACCAGCGGCTTGGTCTGCGAATGGTAGACCGACAGGCGATGACGCACGGTTTCTTCAGTGTCGTCTTTACGCTGCACCAGGTCATCGCCGGTGACATCGTCCTTGCCAGCCACTTTAGGCGGGTTGTAGACGATGTGGTAAACGCGGCCCGAGGCTTCGTGAACACGACGGCCAGCGATGCGCTGGACGATTTCTTCGTCTTCAACTGCGATTTCAACCACGGCATCCAGCTCTACGCCGGCTTTCACCAAGGCTTCGGCCTGGGGAATGGTGCGTGGGAAACCGTCGAACAGGAAGCCGTTCTTGCAGTCTTCCTGGCTGATGCGTTCCTTGACCAGGTTGATGATCAGGTCATCGGATACCAGGCCGCCGCTGTCCATCACGCTTTTTGCGATCAGGCCCAGCTCGGTGCCGGCCTTGACGGCCGCGCGCAGCATGTCGCCGGTGGAGATTTGTGGAATGCCGAATTTTTCAGTGATGAACTTTGCCTGAGTACCTTTACCGGCCCCGGGAGCTCCCAGCAGAATGACGCGCATCGATGTGCTCCTCAATTTTTTATAGAGATGACGCTCGGATTCGCCGCGTGGGGCCAATCTCGTAAAAATATGGGTCTAGGCCGATGAAACGGCCAAAGGCTGATCAAGATACACAGCGGGCTCTATCCATACAAGCCGCCGAAAGTCGCAGGAACCCACGCCCGGCATGCGTCACAGGTCGGGTGTGCCTGAGTGCAACCTTGCCCCGCAAACGCCGACCGCCCTTTTCGGGGCGGTCGTCATGGTTTATCTGCAAGCCATTGAGAACACGCATAAAACCTTAACCGGTGTTGCGCAAACCGGCGGCAATACCGGCCACAGACACCAGCAGCGCCTGTTCCAGAGGGCTGTCCTGTGCGGCCTCCTGCTCACGCGAGCGCGCCAGCAACTCGGCCTGCAACAAGTGCAACGGGTCGAGGTAGGTGTTGCGCAGACGGATGAACTCAAGTGTGTCCGGGCTATGGGCCAGCAGTTGCGACTGGCCAGTCAGGCCAAGCACCACGCTGCACGCCTGCGACAATAGGTCGCGTAAGTGCGCACCCAACGGCAGCAGGTCCGGTTGCACCAGACGCTCGTCATACAGGCGGGCAATATCGGCATCGGCCTTGGCCAGCACCATCTCCAGCATGTCGATGCGCGTGCGGAAGAACGGCCATTGCTCGCGCATCTGCCCCAGCAACTCGCCTTCACCACGCTCCAGGGCCTTGCTCAGTGCTGCTTCCCAACCGAGCCACGCAGGCAGCATGAGGCGGGTTTGGGTCCAGCCGAAGATCCATGGAATGGCCCGCAGGCTTTCGATCCCGCCCGCGCGGCGCTTGGCCGGGCGACTGCCGAGCGGCAAGCGGCCAAGCTCCTGCTCTGGCGTGGACTGGCGAAAGTACTCGACGAACTGCGGATTTTCCCGCACCACGGCGCGGTAGGCGCTGACACCGTCTGCCGCCAATTCATCCATCAAATGGCGCCAGGCAGGCTCCGGTGGTGGCGGTGGCAACAGCGTGGCTTCCAATACGGCGGCCAGGTAGAGGTTGAGGTTCTGCTCAGCGATGTCCGGCAAGCCGAACTTGAAGCGGATCATTTCGCCTTGCTCGGTGGTACGGAAACGCCCCGCCACCGAGCCCGGCGGCTGCGACAGAATCGCCGCATGCGCCGGGCCGCCGCCACGGCCGACGGTGCCGCCGCGACCGTGGAACAACAGCAACTCCACCTGTTGTTCGCGGCAGATATCCACCAAACGTTCCTGTGCCCGGTACTGTGCCCAGGCGGCGGCAGTGGTGCCGGCATCCTTGGCGGAGTCCGAGTAGCCAATCATGACTTCCTGCGGGCCTTGCAACCGCGCGCGATAGCCCGGCAATTGCAGCAGGGTTTCCATCACCGGCCCGGCGTTATCCAGGTCGGCCAGGGTTTCGAACAGCGGCACCACTCGCATCGGCCGCTGCACGCCCGACTCTTTAAGCAGCAGCTGCACCGCCAGCACATCGGAGGCGGCGCCTGCCATCGAGATGACATACGAGCCCAGCGACGCAGCCGGCGCGGCGGCGATTTCCTTGCAGGTGTTCAACACCTCGGCCGTGTCCGCCGACGGTTTGAAGTAGCCCGGCAGCAGCGGTCGGCGATTGGTCAGCTCCTGGGTCAGGAAACTGATGCGCGCCTCTTCGTCCCAGTCTTCATAACGACCCAGGCCCAGGTAATCGGTGATTTCGGTCATGGCCGACGAATGCCGGCTGGAATCCTGGCGCACGTCCAGGCGTACCAAAAACAGGCCAAAGGTTACCGCACGGCGCAGGCAGTCGAGCAACGGGCCATCGGCGATCACGCCCATGCCGCACTCGTGCAGCGACTGATAACACAACTCCAGCGGGTCCAGCAGGTCACGGTTGTTCTGCAACACTTCGGCCGGCGCCGGGGTGTTGGCGGTCAGCGAGGTGTGCGCCCATTGGCGCGTGGCGCGCAGACGTTCGCGCAGTTGCTTGAGCAAAGCGCGATAAGGCTCGACGCTGTCGCCCACCTTGGCCTGCAGCGCCGGGCTGGCCTGTTGCATCGACAGCTCGGACGCCAGGTGATCGATGTCGCGCAGGTACAGGTCCGCCGCCATCCAGCGCGCCAGCAACAGCACTTCACGGGTCACCGGCGCGGTGACATTCGGGTTGCCGTCACGGTCGCCGCCCATCCACGAAGCAAACCGAATCGGCGCTGCCTCCAGCGGCAGGTGCAGGCCGGTGGCGGCGTGCAAGGCATGGTCGGCTTTGCGCAAGTAGTTGGGGATGGCGTGCCACAGCGAATGCTCGATCACCGCAAAGCCCCATTTTGCTTCGTCCACCGGGGTGGGCCGTACGCGACGGATTTCTTCGGTGTGCCAGGCTTCGGCGATCAGTCGTTGCAGGCGTTCACGGATCTGGTCGCGCTCGGCACTGGTGAGGTCGCGGTGGTCCTGCAGCGCCAGTTGCGCGGCAATCGCATCGTATTTCTGAATAAGGGTGCGCCGCGCCACTTCGGTCGGGTGGGCGGTGAGGACCAGTTCAATCTCCAGCCGCGCCAACTGGCGGGCCAGCGACTCATTGCTGTGACCTTCGCTTTGCAGGCGGGCCAGCAACTCGGGCAACACACGGGATTCGAACGGTGCCGGTTGCGACTCATCGCGCCGGTGGATCAGTTGGTATTGCTCGGCAATGTTGGCCAGGTTGAGGAACTGGTTGAAGGCCCGCGCCACGGGCAGCAGTTCGTTTTCCTGCAATTGGTTCAAGCTGGCGCTCAGTTCCTCGCCGGCGGCTTGCTCGGCGACGGCTCCACTGCGGTCAGCCTTGGCGCCTTTGCGGATCTGCTCGATCTTGTCGAGAAAGTCGTCGCCGTACTGCTCTCGAATGGTGTTGCCCAACAGCTCACCCAGCAGGTGAACATCCTCACGCAAGCGTGCATCGATATCACTCATCAGCCAATCTCCAGCCAGAAATCCGGGACGCGCAGGTGTTCCAGAGTGCCGCCCGCGTCGGTTTCTGACAAGACACTTTAAACCTTGTGAGTTGCAGCTAGTCTCAACAGTGAGTCGCCGCGTTATCCGCGCTGGCGGCCGGACACTCATCACCGCCTGCTACTGCGGGCTCATTGAGGTTGCCATGAAGATTCGAGAACTGGCCCAGCATTGGGAAGAGAACGCCACGGGTCGCTTGACCAAGACCGAATATGCGATTCATCTGGATGTGGAGTCTGCTGCACGGCTGGCCGCCATTGCCGAAATGTACCCCAAGCGCCACACCGAAGAACTGCTCGGCGAGCTGATCGGTGCCGCCCTTGAAGAGCTGGAAGCGAGCTTTCCCTACGTCAAGGGCCAGCACGTGATTGCCACCGACGAAGAGGGTGACCCTCTGTACGAAGACGTTGGCCCGACGCCACGCTTTCTCACGTTGTCCCGGCGCTATCTGCATGATTTGTCAGACAGTGCTGACGAACAAAAGCACTGATACACCGCTGCAAAATCTGATTTAACCCAAGTATTCCGGGCCTTTCACGGGCTCGGAGTACCTCTGCGCGTTGCAAAAGTTCCAACTTTTAAACGCTGACCATTCAGTCAGATATTTTTTTAGGCAATTCGCCATCTTCTCTGAACTTTTGAAAAAAGCCTCCGGTCACAGCCAGTAAGCCATCACTTGGAACGGCCGTTTGAAAGCGTGTTTCGAGCTTAACCGCCGAGACCCGAACCGCTGACCGGTGCCATGGATTTTGATGTTTTTCAGGAGTTACCCAATGGAGTTGAAGACGATGAAGACCAGCACTGCCAAAACCTCGTTTAACCACCTGCGCGGGCTTAAATTGGCCGCGCTGGCAATCGGCACCAGCTTCCTTCTGGCGGGCTGCGCCGGCAACCCACCGACTGAGCAATATGCCGTGACCCAATCTGCGGTCAACAGCGCTGTGAGCGCCGGCGGCACCGAGTACGCAGCCGTGGAAATGAAGTCGGCTCAGGACAAGCTCAAAGAAGCCGAAATCGCCATGCATGACAAGAACTACGACAAGGCTCGTCAGCTGGCCGAACAAGCCGAGTGGGACGCTCGCGTTGCAGAGCGCAAAGCCCAGGCCGCCAAAGCCCAACAGGCTGTGAAGGACTCCCAGAAGGCTGTTCAGGAGCTGCGTCAGGAAGGCATGCGCCCAGCTGTTATCCAACAGCAATAAGCCAACGCCCTGATTGCATTGCACCCGAAATCGAATTGAAAGGACGACACGACTATGCGTAAACAATTGATGATCCCTGCCCTGCTGGCGATGAGCGTTGCCCTGGCGGCCTGCTCCACCCCGCCGAACGCGAACCTGGAAAACGCACGGACCAATTTCTCGGCCCTGCAGACCAACCCACAAGCCACCAAGCTTGCGGCGCTGGAAACCAAGGACGCCAGCGACTGGCTGGACAAGGCTGACAAGGCCTACCGCGACAAGGAAGACGAGAAGAAGGTCGACCAACTGGCCTACCTGACCAACCAGCGCGTTGAAGTGGCCAAAGACACCATCGTGCTGCGTGAATCCGAAGCCAAGCTGAAAAACGCTGGTGACGAACGTGCTCGCGCCCTGCTGCAAGCTCGTGACGCCCAGATCAAGCAACTGCAAGACAGCTTGAACGCCAAGCAAACTGATCGCGGCACCCTGGTGACGTTCGGTGACGTGCTGTTCGCCACCAACAAGTCCGACCTCAAATCCAGCGGCCTGGTCAACATCACCAAGCTAGCGCAGTTCCTGCGCGACAACCCGGACCGTAAAGTGATCGTCGAAGGCTACACCGACAGCACCGGCTCCGACTCGTACAACCAGAGCCTGTCCGAGCGTCGTGCCGCTTCCGTGCAGCGCGCACTGGCTCAACAAGGCGTGGATATCTCGCGCATCGTGACCCAGGGTTACGGCAAGGAATACCCGGTTGCCGACAACGGCAGCGCATCGGGCCGTGCCATGAACCGTCGCGTTGAAGTGACCATCTCCAACGATAACCAACCGGTCAAGCCACGTTCGTCCGTCGCTAATTGATCGATTGAAGCAGTAAAAAAAACCCACCTTTCGGTGGGTTTTTTTATGCCTCAGACTTCGATTTTACGGCTGCTGTCATCGGCGGGCATCATGGCCTCCATGCCTTGTCGACCCGCCATCAGTTTCTCCAGCTCCTGCGGACCCTTCTGGTCCTCGGCGCCACTGCCCTGAGCCCCACCCGCGGCCTTCGACAGCATGTCCATGAGCATCTTCATCGGGTCTTGTTTCTCTTGCTTCTGGGCGTCCTGCCCGCCCTGGGCGCCGTCTTCACCGCCCTGCCCCAGCTTTGCTGCGCCCTGGGCCATTTCCAACATCTTACTGATCGCGCCAATTCCACCAACCATGATCACTCTCCCGGATTCGATATACGCAAATTAACTATCAGCAACACTGACACGTCATTCAGTGGCTTCTTACGCGATACGGTTCCAGATATTTCCGTGATCATGTGGCGGGAATGAAGTGCAGGTCACTCCTGCAGTTGCGGCGTCTCCTGGCCCATGCAGCGCACGGCCTGCTTCTTGTTGTTCACCAGCACGCCGCTCAAGCCTTTTTGTTCGGTATCAAACATCACCAACACACCGTCGACGCACTGCGCCACTTGCGCAGCCGGCGTGAGGGAGATTTTGTAATCCTCGCCCGGCACCGTCTTGAGCAGGGTGAAGTCGCTGAGCAGCAACGCATCTTCCGGCTTGGCGAAGTGCAGGTAGCCGTAGTACCACAGGCAACCGACGGTGCCGATGATGGTGCCGACGCCGGTGAGGATTAGCGGGATCATGTTGCGTTCTTCGCTCATTGCGGGCTCTCTGACCTATCAACGTTAGGGTTCGGGTAATTGGGGATTTCCCCCAGGCGGCGCAGGCCGTTGAAGTGCTGCGGGTCGTCCAGATAACGCAGCATCACGGTTTGCCAGGTCTTATCGGCAAATGTCTGGACATGGCCGCCACGCGTCAACTGCAACACCCTGGGCGGCGGCGCGGCCTGATACAGACGAATGCCATTGGCCATCGGCACGATCGGATCATCCAGGCTATGGAACAGCAACTTGGGCACGCCGGTCAGTTGCGGCATGGCGTTGATCGCACTGTCAGCGTCGGGCACCAGCCACGACAGGGGCACTTGAAACGGCCATGTTATCCAGGACGTACTCAGGGCGAATTGTCCTACGTCACGATAACTGGCGGGCACACCGTCCAATACCAGCGCCTTGAGCTGCGGCTGGCGCTCCGGGTGCGCCGCCAGGTAATGCACGGCGAGTGCGCCACCCAGGCTTTGGCCCAACACAATCAACGGCCGCCCCTGGGTTTCAGGCGCCTTGTCGATCCAGTTGAACGCCGCATCAATGTCCTGGTAGATCGCCGGCAACGACGGCTTGCCTTCCGACAAACCGTACCCGCGGTAGTCCAGCAGCAGCACTTGATAGCCCTGCTCCGGCAGCCACCAACTGCCCCCGAGGTGCCACGCCAGGTTGCCGCCGTTGCCGTGCAAGTGCAGCACCGTGCCTTTGACTGGCACGCCGGATTTGGCTGGCAGCCACCAGGCGTGAAGTTTTACCCCGTCGGCGGTGGTCAGGGTGACATCGCGGTACTGCAGATGGGCTTTTTCCGGCGTGAACGGCAGGCCGGGTTCGGGGTAGAACAGCAGCGAGCTGCAGCCGTTCAATGTGAGTAGCAGGCAAAGAATGCCGAGGATTCTCATCCGTTGAAGCCTCGCAAGTGGGTTGGAAATCAATCTTGAGATCAATAGGGATCAGAGGTGGGAGCTGGCTTGCCTGCTCCCACCTTTTGATCCGTTTTTTCAGGACTATCGCCTACAGGATATTCGAGTAATCGGCCTCGATCCGGTCCAGGCTCAAGTGATTGAGGAAGTTGGAGAAGCACATCCACGCCGCCAGCGCGTTCATGTCGCGAAACTGCTCGGGCAGGTACTTGGGCGGCACCACCAGGCCTTCATCGACCAACTGGCGCAGGGTGCGCATGTCTTCCAGCGTGGTCTTGCCGCAGAACAGCAGCGGCACTTGTTCCAGCTTGCCTTTGCGCACGGCCAGCTGGATGTAGTTGTAGACCATGATAAAGCCCTTGAGGTAGGACAAATCCTTGGTGAACGGCAGACCGGTCGGCGTCGAGCCGCGGAAAACCCGGCTGGCATTGCCGTAGCTTTCGGCCATCTCAAAGCCTTGCTCACGGAAGAATTCGAACACCTGCAGGAAGTCGGCGCCCTCCTCGACCATATGGATGGCACGGGTGCGGTTGGTCAACTTGCGCAAGCGGCTCGGGTATGAGGCGAAGGTGATGATCTCCATCAGAATCGCCAGGCCTTCCTGGGTCACGGTGGACGACGGCGGGCCCTTGGACAGGAAGGTGCAGATCGGCTGGTTCTGGCCGTTGAGCGTGGTGCCGACGTGCACCAGGCCTTCATGCACTTCCAGGGCGCGCACGTCGCGGTCGTTGAACATCGCATCGGCGCGGATCTTGATGTAGTCGGCGCCAGCCGCCGCGTCCGCGACAATCCCGTCGGACTCAAACACGCGGATGGTTTCCTCCGCTTCGCCAAACACCTTGTTCAGGCGGGTTTGCAGCAACGCCACTGCATCCTTGGCGGTGAGGGTCTTGGCTTCGTCCTTGAGGTCGCCACGGCCGTCGATGTTGTTCAGGTAGTCAGACAGCATCAAGCCCAGGTCAGCCAGGGTCGGGTCGCCGGCATGAAACGCATCGGAGGCGGCGCCATACAGCTCCTGAGAGATCAGGCCGAAATCCTCGGTGCCGCGCGCCTCGAGCATGCGCACCACCATGCGGTATTCACGGCACATGCGCCGCATGATCTGCCCCACCGGACTGAATTGGCCGAGGCGACGGGTGATGTCGCGCTCGATGTTCTGGAACTCCAGCTTGACTGCGCTGGAATCGAACGACAGTGGCCGGTTCAGGTAGTAATCGCGGTCCACGGCCGGCATCGCCTTGCCCTTGGCCTTGAGGAAACCCTGGCGAATGTTCTCGTCCCACTTCACGGCGTCGAGGACGCGAATCGGTGTTTGCGCCAGCACAATGCGATCAGACAAGGTGCGTATCGTCTGCTGGTAATCGTCCACCCGGTGCTTCCTCTTTAAACGTTATTTGCCCGCGCGCTGGTAGCGTACGGCTTCAACGAACACATCGGCATTGGCCGGGTCATCCAGGTAGGCAAACACCTGGTCCATGGAGCTGTCCACCAGCACGCCGGCGCCTTCGACCGTGTCGACGGTGCTGCCGTGCAACACGTTTTGGCCGATGGCTTGGTGGATCTGCTCAAGGTCGAGGTTGTAGACCACCAACTCAGGCTTTTTGTCGCCCTCACTTTCAAAGTCAAAGCCGGCGAGGATGAAATGTCCACCCAGTTTGCCCGGCAAGGGCGCCGACAAATACCAGCGGTTGCCATGGCGCGCCACGGTAAACAGGTACTCATCGCGCTGGGCCGGCTTGGCTTTAGGGTAGCTCACGGCTTTGTAGCGGTGCTCACCAACCCGAGTGATCTGCAGGTTAAGCGGCTCGCCCCAGGCATTTTTGCTCGACCAATGGCCGAGCAAGGCAGCCGGCGCGGCTTCACGGGCTGGCAGCGGGTCCTTGAAGGTCACCAGGCAACCGCTGAGCAACAGGAACGACAAAGCGATTAGCGCGACATGCCAGGCTTTCATTGCGTACTCCATCAAGTGTGGGCGCTGGCTTGCCTGCGATACAGGCGCCTCGGTGCATCAGGTCATCCAAGGCGATGCTGTCGCAGGCAAGCCGGCGCCCACATAAAGCGGATAGCGCACAGGGTGTGCTAGACCGAGGCCAACACCAAATGCATGTAACGCTTGAGGATTTCAAGCATCTCGTCAGCGGTGAGAGGCTCTGGCCCGCCAAGCAGGCCCTGATATTCCATCCGACCGATTATCGCCGTCAACACTTTGGCATCCTGTTGCGGCTCGCGGGAACCCAATACCTGGAAAAACTGCCCGGTGCCCTGCAACAGAATCTGCTGATGAGACCGCACCAGTTGCGCCAGCCGCGGGTTGAGCAAGGCTTCCTGGCGAAAGGCCTGCTCGGCCATCAGGTGTTCGCGGCGGTTGGTCAGTTGGCGCATCACGTAGTCGGCGGTGAGCCGCGCAATGTCATCGGCCAATTGCGAGCGCGACTGCGGGCTGCCATCGCCATAGGCGACCATCTCGCGCAGCAGGCCTTCGTTGCGCACCCACAGCTTGCCCATGAAAGCGGCGCTGCGTTCCACGTATTGGGCGAAGGTATCGGTGAGCAGGTCATCGATGTCCTTGAAATAGTAGGTGGTGGCCGACAACGGCACACCGGCCTCTGCCGCCACGGCGCGATGGCGTACGCCTCGTACACCATCGCGCACAACGATGCGCATGGCCGCATCGAGAATATCCTGCCTGCGCTGCTCGCTGCCCCGCCGGCTGGCCTTGCGGCCCTGATACTGAACGCTTTCAGCCACGGCAGCAGCAATGCCGGCGGCACCTTCTTGAGCCATTACGCGGTTCACGACAGATCTTCCTTTAAAAGGTGACGCGCTGCGTCACGGGCTGCATTCCCACGCAGAGCATGGGAACGATCACCTGGCGCCGTTCTCTTGACGGCTGAATGTGCCACACAAAAAAGCCGCCTTATAAAAGGCGGCTTCGGATTTCGCTACGGTTACGCTTGTGGCCGCATGTGCGGGAACAAGATCACATCGCGGATCGACGGCGAGTTGGTCAACAACATCACCAACCGGTCGATGCCGATACCTTCACCGGCGGTTGGCGGCATGCCGTATTCCAGGGCGCGGACGAAGTCGGCGTCGTAGTGCATCGCCTCGTCGTCGCCAGCGTCCTTGTCGGCCACCTGGGCCATGAAACGCTCGGCCTGGTCTTCCGCGTCGTTAAGCTCGGAGTAGGCGTTGGCGATTTCGCGCCCGCCAATGAACAGCTCGAAACGGTCGGTGACGTTCGGGTTGTCGTCGTTGCGACGGGCCAGCGGCGACACTTCGAACGGGTACTGGGTAATGAAGTGCGGCTGTTCCAGCTTGTGCTCCACCAGTTCTTCGAAAATCATCACCTGCAGTTTGCCCTGGCCTTCAAAACCCAACACCTTGGCGCCGGCTTTCTTGGCGATGGCGCGGGCCTTGTCGATGTCGGTCAGGTCGTCAGCGGTCAACTCAGGGTTGTACTTGAGGATCGAATCGAACACCGACAGGCGCACGAATGGCTCACCGAAGTGGAACACCTTGTCGCCGTACGGCACGTCGGTACTGCCCAGAACCAGCTGCGCCAACTCGCGGAACAACTCTTCGGTCAGGTCCATGTTGTCTTCGTAGTCGGCGTACGCCTGGTAGAACTCCAACATGGTGAATTCAGGGTTGTGACGGGTCGAGACGCCTTCGTTACGGAAGTTGCGGTTGATCTCGAAGACTTTTTCGAAGCCGCCAACAACAAGCCGCTTGAGGTACAGCTCAGGCGCAATGCGCAGGAACATTTCCATGTCCAGCGCGTTGTGGTGGGTTTCGAACGGCTTGGCTGCGGCACCACCGGGGATGGTTTGCAACATCGGCGTTTCCACTTCCAGGAAGTCGCGCTTCATCAGGAAGCTGCGGATGTGCGCAATCACCTGCGAACGCACGCGGAAAGTCTGGCGCACGTCTTCGTTGACGATAAGGTCAACGTAGCGCTGGCGGTAGCGCTGTTCGGTGTCGGTCAGGCCGTGGTGCTTGTCCGGCAGCGGGCGCAGGGATTTGGTCAGCAGGCGCACGCTGGTCATTTCAACGTACAGGTCGCCCTTGCCGGAACGGGCCAGGGTGCCTTCGGCGGCAATGATGTCGCCCATGTCCCAGGTTTTCACCGAGGCCAGGGTTTCTTCCGGCAGGGTTTTACGGTTGACGTAGACCTGGATGCGCCCGGTCATGTCCTGGATCACCATGAACGAGCCACGGTTGAGCATGATGCGACCTGCCACCTTGACCGGGATTGCAGCCTCTGCCAGCTCTTCCTTGGTCTTGTCCGCGTATTGCTTCTGCAAGGCATCGCAGTAGTTGTCGCGGCGGAAGTCGTTCGGGAAGGCATTGCCTTTGGCGCGCTCGGCAGCAAGCTTTTCCTTGCGCAGGGCGATCAGGGAGTTTTCTTCCTGTTGCAGGGCTTGCGGGTCGAGTTGTTGGTCGCTCATGTCTTTTGAAATTCCATCACAGGTACGTTTTCCCCAACCTTCGGCTGGGGATCGCCGGGCAAGGACTGGGCGTCCCGCCGGCTCCTACAGTCTTTTTACAGGCCCGATTTCAGGCTGGCTTCCAGGTATTCGTCAATGTCGCCGTCGAGCACCTTGTCGCAGTCACTGCGTTCGATGTTAGTGCGCAGATCCTTGATCCGCGAAGCATCGAGCACATACGAACGGATCTGGTGACCCCAGCCGATATCCGACTTGGTGTCTTCCAGCGCCTGGGAAGCGGCGTTGCGCTTCTGCATTTCCTGCTCGTACAACTTGGCCCGCAGCATTTTCATGGCGGTGTCCTTGTTCGCGTGCTGGGAACGTTCGTTCTGGCAGCTGACCACGGTATTGGTCGGTACGTGGGTAATACGTACGGCCGAGTCGGTGGTGTTTACGTGCTGACCACCGGCACCGGAGGAGCGATAGGTGTCGATGCGCAGGTCGGCCGGGTTGATCTCGATTTCGACCTTGTCGTCGATCTCTGGCGAGACAAACACCGCAGAGAACGAGGTGTGACGACGGTTGCCGGAGTCGAACGGGCTCTTGCGCACCAGGCGGTGCACGCCGATCTCGGTGCGCAGCCAGCCAAAGGCGTATTCACCCTTGATGTGCACGGTCGCACCTTTGATGCCAGCAACTTCACCGGCCGACAGCTCCATGATGGTCGCGTCGAAACCGCGTTTGTCAGCCCAGCGCAGGTACATGCGCAACAGGATGTTGGCCCAGTCCTGGGCTTCGGTGCCGCCGGAACCGGCCTGGATGTCCAGGTAGGCGTTGTTCGGGTCCATTTCGTGGCTGAACATGCGCCGGAATTCAAGCTTGGCGAGGTTTTCCTCGAGACGGGCCAGCTCGGCGACGACATCGCCCACTGCGCCTTCGTCGTTTTCTTCGACGGCCATGTCCAGCAGGTCGCGGCAATCGCCCAGACCGGTGTTCAGTTCGTCGAGCGTGTCGACGATCTGTGCCAGCGCAGCGCGCTCGCGGCCCAGTTCCTGGGCGTATTCAGGTTTGTTCCAGACAGCCGGATCTTCAAGCTCGCGATTGACTTCGGTCAGACGCTCATGCTTTTGATCGTAGTCAAAGATACCCCCGAATAGTTTCGGAGCGCTCGGACAGGTCCTTGATGGTGTTAAGGATCGGGTTGATTTCCATGGCGGGCAGCACTCGTTGGCGAACTTTTGAAAGCCGACGAGTATAACGACAAACCAGCGGAAACGGCAGCCCGCTTGGCGAAAAGGCCGGATTTGTACACAATCCAAGCCCCATGAAGTTCCAAATATGGAAGGGAGCTTGCCCCCGATGGCAGCCGGTCACTCAATGATGTTGTGACTGACCCGCCGCTATCGGGGGCAAGCCCCCTCTCACATTGAATGGGGCACGACCTCAGGTCACTCGATACCCACCTGATTGCGCCCATTATGCTTGGCCGTATACAGGCCTTTATCCGCCGCCATGATCAGCTGTCGGCAATCCGTGCCCTGCACCGGCGTCAGGGTCGACAGGCCGATGCTGATGGTCAGGCTCGCGCCTTCGGCCGGAGCAATGTGCGGGATTTTCAGCGCCGCCACGGCCATGCGCAGCTTTTCTGCCACCAGACGTGCGCCGCCCGGCGAGGTGTTCGGCAACACCAGCGCAAACTCCTCACCGCCATAACGTGCCGGCAGATCGGAAGGACGACTGCTGGCTTCGCGGATCGTCGCAGCGACTTTGCGCAACGCTTCGTCACCTTCGACATGGCCAAAGCTGTCGTTGTAGGTCTTGAAGAAATCCACATCGATCATCAACAACGACAACTGAGTCTGGTCACGCATGGCGCGACGCCATTCCAGCTCAAGGTACTCATCGAAGTGCCGGCGATTGGACAGCCCGGTAAGGCCGTCGGAGTTCATCAACCGTTGCAGCACCAGGTTGGTGTCCAGCAACTGCTGCTGGCTCACCCGCAGCGCCCGATACGCCGCATCCCGCTGCAGCAGCGTCATGTACGAGCGCGAGTGATAGCGAATGCGCGCCACCAGTTCGATGTTGTCCGGCAGCTTGACCAAATAGTCGTTGGCCCCGGCCGAGAAGGCCGCGCTCTTGATCAGCGGATCTTCCTTGGTCGACAGCACGATGATCGGGATATTCGCGGTGGCCGGGTGGTTGCGGTATTCACGCACCAGCGTCAGGCCGTCGAGACCGGGCATGACCAGATCCTGCAGGATCACCGTGGGCTTGATGCGAATCGCCTGGGCAATCGCCTGATGCGGGTCGGCGCAAAAGTGGAAGTCGATGTTTTCCTCATGGGCCAGGCCACGCCGCACCGCTTCGCCGATCATGGCCTGGTCGTCGACCAGCAACACCATGGCGGCATTTTCGTCGGTCTTGATGTCGTCGATCTGTAAATCATTCATGTGCAGTCACCTGAATTACTTTCCTGCAAGCCGGCACCGCGGAGGGTTTGATCATTTTGCAAAGACCTCCAGCAATCGGGGCGCAATTCTGTCCAGTGGGCGAATTTCAACAGCGGCATCAATGGCCGCCGCCGCTTTGGGCATGCCATACACCGCCGAACTCTGTTGATCCTGGGCGATGGTCAAATATCCTTGTTCACGCAGCAATTTGAGCCCCTGGGCGCCGTCGCGCCCCATGCCGGTCAGCAATACGCCGACGGCGTCGCCGTTCCAATGGCTGGCGACGCTTTCAAAAAACACGTCGATGGAAGGCCGGTAAATCTCGTTAACCGGCTCTGCGGTATAGGCTAGCGTGCCGTTTTTCAACAGGCGAATGTGGTGGTTGGTGCCGGCCAGCAGGACCACACCGCTTTGTGGCGGCTCGCCCTCACGCGCCAGGCGCACCGGCAGGCCGGACGCGCTGCTCAGCCACTCGGCCATGCCGGCGGCAAACACCTGGTCCACATGCTGCACCAGCACGATGGCCGCAGAAAAGTCGCGTGGCAAACCCTTGAGCAGGATTTCCAGGGCAGCCGGCCCGCCTGCCGACGAACCAATCGCCACCAGGCTTTGACGTTTGCCGGTGCCGCGCTGGGGCGCCGTTTCGGTGCGCACCCGGCTGCCGCGCTGGCCGACCAGCCAGCCAATGTTGAGGATTTTGCGCAGCAACGGCGCCGCCGCATCCTTGGCGTTGCCAACGCCCAGCGCCGGCGTATCCACCACATCCAGGGCGCCATGGCCCATGGCTTCGAACACGCGGCTGACATTGGCCTGGCGGTCCACGGTGACGATCACGATCGGGCACGGGGTCTCGGCCATGATCCGCCGAGTGGCCTCCACGCCATCCATCACCGGCATGATCAGGTCCATCAGGATCAGGTCCGGGATCACCTCGGCGCAGTGCTGCACGGCTTCCAGCCCGTTGCTGGCGACCCACACCACTTGGTGCGCGGGTTCGAAACTCAAGGCGCGGCGCAAGGCCTCTACTGCCATGGGCATGTCATTGACGATCGCAATCCTCATGCCCGGGCGCCTCCGATCAGTTCCATCACGGCGTCCAGCAAGGCATCGTCATGGAAACTGGCTTTAGCTAGATAATAGTCGGCGCCGGCATCCAGTCCACGACGCCGGTCTTCTTCGCGATCCTTGTACGACACCACCATCACCGGCAACGATTGCAGGCGACTGTCACGGCGCAAGAGTGTGACCAATTCAATACCATCCATGCGAGGCATATCAATGTCAGTGATGAGCAGGTCGAAGTCTTCGGAACGCAACGCGTTCCAGCCATCCATGCCATCGACCGCGACAGCCACTTCATAACCGCGATTAAGTAACAATTTGCGTTGCAGTTCACGCACGGTGAGCGAGTCGTCCACCACCAGCACGCGTTTACGCGGCGCCTCGGTAGCCTGCTGGCTACGCCGGGCGATGCGTTCCAGCCGGCCGGTATTGAGCAACTTGTCCACCGAACGCAGCATGTCTTCAACGTCAACGATCAACACCACCGAGCCGTCGTCCAGCAAGGCACCGGCTGAAATATCCTGAACCTTGCCGAGGCGATCATCCAGCGGCAACACCACCAGTGTGCGCTCGCCGATAAAGCGCTCCACCGCGATGCCATACACCGCATCGCGCTCGCGGATCACCACGACCTTGAGCGTCTCCTCGTTGCTCTGCCCCGGCGGGCGCTGCAGCAACTGGCTGGCGGCGACCAGGCCGACGTGGCGGCCCTCGTGCCAGAAATGCTGGCGGCCTTCCAGTTGCACGATGTCATCGGGGGCCAGGTCGCACATGCGTTCGATGTGCGCCAGCGGGAACGCATAGGCTTCCTCGCCGACTTCCACCACCAGGCTACGCACCACCGACAGGGTCAGCGGCACCTCAAGGTGGAAGCGGCTGCCGCGCCCCGCCGTCTGCTCCAGCACCACCGCGCCGCGCAGTTGGCGCACCATATGCTGCACCGCATCCAGGCCGACGCCGCGCCCGGACACTTCGGTGACCTTGTCACGCAGGCTGAACCCGGGCAGGAACAGAAACGTCAGCAGTTCTTCTTCACTCAGGCACTGAGCGGTTTCCAGTGGCGACAGGTGCCGGTCGACGATGGTGCCGCGCAGGCGCTCAAGGTCGACGCCGTTGCCGTCGTCGCTCAACTCCAGCACCAGCAAACCTGCCTGGTGCGAGGCGCGCAGGCGGATCAGGCCTTCGGCCGGTTTACCGGCCAGCATGCGCTGCTCGGGCATTTCGATACCGTGGTCGACGGCATTGCGTAACAGGTGCGTGAGCGGTGCTTCGAGCTTTTCCAGCACGTCGCGGTCAACCTGGGTTTTTTCGCCTTCGATTTCCAGGCGCACTTGCTTGCCAAGGCTACGGCCCAGGTCGCGGACCATACGCACCTGCCCGGCCAGTACATCGGCAAACGGGCGCATGCGGCAGGCCAGTGCAGTGTCGTAAAGCACTTGGGCACGCTGCCCGGCCTGCCAGCCGAACTCGTCCAGCTCGGCGGTTTTTTCCGCCAGCAAGGCTTGGGCTTCGCTCAACAGGCGCCGGGTGTCGGCCAGCGCTTCCTGGGCTTCGAGGTTCAAATCCAGGGCCTTGAGCTGGCCGTCCAACGTGTCCAGGGCGCGGGCGCTGTTGCTTTGAATGCGTTTGAGGCGCTGCATGCTCGCCAGGTAAGGCTTTAGCCGCTGGGTTTCCACCAGGGATTTACTCGACAGGTCGAGCAGGCTGTTCAAGCGCTCGGCGGTGACCCGCAGCACACGCTCGCCGCCTTCGGTCATGCGTTTGTTCTGGCGTGGCGGCTCGCTGGTTACGGGCGGCGCAGGCTCGGGTTCCAGCGGCAGCTCTTCGATAATCGGCGCCGGTGCAGATTGCGCAGGCGGCGGTGGCGCGATGCTGGCGGTCGGCTGCGACGGATCGAGCAAGCGCTCCATCAACGCCACATAAGCCTCGATGTCCGCCGGGCCAACGTCGTTGCCGGGCGTGGCGATGCGCATCAGCAGGTCGGTGCCTTGCAGCAGCGCGTCGATATGTTCGGGTTGCAAGTACAGGCGGCTTTCCTGGGCGCTGACCAGGCAATCCTCCATGACGTGGGCCACGCTGACCCCAGCGTCCACGCCGACAATCCGCGCCGCGCCCTTGAGCGAATGCGCGGCGCGCATGCACGCCTCCAGCTGGTCGGCCTGGGTCGGGTTGCGCTCAAGCGCCAGCAGACCGGCGCTCAGCACCTGGGTTTGCGCATCGGCTTCCAGGCTGAACAGCTCCAGCAGCGAGGCATCGCGCATCTGGTCGGGGGTCATGTGAGGCTCCGGGTCACGGCGGACAACAATTGCGCCTCGTCCAGCCAACGCAGGCTGCGGCCTTTCCACTGCAACACGCCCTGGGTGAAGCGCGCACTGGCCTGGGTGCCAGAGGCCGATGCGGCCTTCAAGGTGCGCTCATCGATGGCGTGGATGCCGTCGACTTCATCGACCGGCACCACGACCGGGCCGTCCTGCGCGGCGATGATCAACATGCGCGGCATGATGCGCCCGCCGCTGGCCCCGTTGCTGGTCGCATCCAACCCCAGCAGCTCCACCAACGACAGGCACGCCACCAAGGCGCCACGCACATTGGCCACGCCGAGCAGCGCCCGGGAACGCTGGTGCGGCAGCGAATGAATCGGTTGCAGCGGCGCCACTTCGACCAGGCACCGGGTGGCGATGCCCAGCCATTCCTCGCCCAGACGGAACATCAACAGGGAACGGGTAACGATGTCTTCGTCGAGTTCGGCCACGGCATAGGCGCGCTCATCGCCCTGCTGCAAGGCATAACGGTCAAGCAAACGGGTGGCGGCGGCGGAATACACCGAGCAGTTGCGGCAGTGAATATGCTCCGCCAGCAGCGGGCAGGACTTGTCGCCATGGATGCCGATGCGGTTCCAGCAGTCGTCAATGGCTTGGGTGTCGGCCAGGGTCAGGTCCAGGCCCGCGGTGTTGAGCGCGTCGGTGCTACTCATCGTTTGGACTCACTGTCAGCTCGCTCGCTACGCCCGGCCCGCGCCTGCAAACGGCGCGCCCCCGCACTGTCGCCCTGAGACTCGAGCAACGCCGCCAGGTGCATCAAGGCCTGCGGGTGCTGCGGCTCCAGGTACAACGCTTTTCGATAATAGCCCTGGGCTTCCAGGGCGCTGCCGGCCACATCGCTGAGCAACCCCAGCCAATAAAACACCTGGGCGGCCGGCGGATGGTTACTCAAATACTGCTCGCAGGCGGCGCGGGCTTCGGCGCTTTTGCCTTCATTGGCCAGCGTGGCGATACGGCTGAGCAAGTCGCCGGCATCCGTGTGCGGCGCCTTGACCGGCAGCCCCTGTGCGCTGACCGTGCTGAACGGCCGTGGCTTGACCGGAATCGGTGCGGCACTGCGTTGTGGAACCGGCGCAGGCACGGGCACAAACACCGGCTCAGGCTTGACCGGCTCGAAGTGCCGACTGAAGGCAAAAGATTGCGGTACGCCAATCGAGCGCATGCCATGGCGGCCCAACAGGCTGCCTTCGGCCGGGCCGATAAACAGCACGCCGTCCAAGTGGGTCAGGCCCTTGAGCACATCAAAGACTTGCTTTTGGGTCGGCTGGTCAAAGTAGATCAGCAAGTTGCGGCAAAACACGAAGTCGTAGCTCGGCTCATTGGCCAGCAGGCCCGGATCGAGCAGGTTGCCGACTTGCACGCGCACTTGTTCGCGCACCCGGTCGGCGATGTGGAAGCCGTCGGCCTCTTCGGTGAAATGGCGCTCGCGAAACTCGATGTCGCTGCCGCGAAACGAATTCTTGCCATACACGCCACGCTTGGCGCGCTCCACCGACAGCGGGCTGACATCCAGGCCCAACACCTTGAACTGATGCGGCGCCAGGCCCGCATCGAGCAGGGCCATGGCAATCGAATACGGCTCCTCGCCGGTGGAACACGGCAAGCTCAGAATACGCAGCGCGCGCATCTGCTTGATCTCGGCCAGACGTGCCTTGGCCAGCCGCGCCAGGGTGGCAAACGACTCGGGGTAACGGAAAAACCAGGTCTCGGGCACGATCACGGCTTCGATCAGCGCTTGCTGCTCATCATGCGAGCTCTGCAGATGCCTCCAGTAAGCCTCCGGCGTCTGCGCCAGCACAGCCTGGCTGCGCTGGCGCACCGCGCGCTCGATGATTGCCTCGCCCACTGACGCGACGTCCAGGCCGATGCGTTCCTTCAAGAAGGCAAAGAAGCGCGGGTCGTTGCTCATAGACTCAGCTCGGCAGAAAACAGCAAAGTGCGCACGGGCTCGGTGAGCAGTTCGTTGACACCAATCCATTGCATCAAGCCCAAGGCATCCTCACGCACCAGCCCCAGGTAGGGTGCCTCGCGATTGTCCAGGCCATAGGGCTTGAACTCCCCGAGGCCGCAGCGCAGGGTGTCGGTGGCCTGTTCCAGGATCAGCCCCAGCCAGCGCGCTTCAATCCACGGTTGCGGCTGGTAGTTGACCAGCACCAACCGCGTACTGGTGCGGGCTTGGGCCGGCGTGCCGAAGGTCAGCGCACACAGGTCGATCACCGGCACCAGCGCGCCACGGTGGGCAAAAATCCCCGCCACCCAGACCGGCGCATGCGCGATGGGTTTGAGCGGCAGGCGCGGCAGCACCTCGGCCACTTCCGTGGCTTTGAGGGCATAACGTTCGCCGCCGATGTGAAACACCAGAAACAACGCCTTTTTCGCTGCCGGGACGGCGCCGCGTTTAGCCGCGAGGTCGCTCATCAGACTTTGAAACGCGACACGCCGCTGCGCAGACCGACCGCAACCTGGCTCAATTCATCAATGGCAAAGCTGGCCTGGCGCAGGGATTCGACGGTCTGGCTGCTGGCATCGCCCAATTGCACCAGCGCGTGGTTGATCTGCTCGGCACCGGTGGCCTGGGCCTGCATGCCCTCGTTGACCATCAACACGCGTGGCGCCAACGCCTGCACCTGATGAATGATCTGCGACAGTTGCTCGCCCACTTGCTGCACTTCGAACATGCCGCGGCGCACTTCCTCGGAGAACTTGTCCATGCCCATCACACCGGCCGACACCGCCGACTGAATCTCGCGCACCATCTGCTCGATGTCGTAGGTGGCCACGGCGGTCTGGTCGGCCAGGCGCCGCACTTCGGTGGCGACCACGGCGAAACCGCGGCCATATTCACCGGCCTTCTCGGCCTCGATGGCGGCGTTGAGCGACAACAGGTTGGTCTGGTCGGCGACCTTGACGATGGTCACCACCACTTGGTTGATGTTGCCGGCTTTCTCATTGAGGATCGCCAATTTGGCATTGACCAGGTCGGCGGCGCCCATCACCGAGTGCATGGTTTCTTCCATGCGCGCCAGGCCCTGCTGGCCGGAACCGGCGGCGACCGAGGCCTGGTCGGCGGCGGTGGACACTTCGGTCATGGTACGCACCAGGTCTTTGGACGTGGCGGCTATCTCCCGCGACGTTGCGCCGATCTCGGTGGTCGTTGCCGCGGTTTCGGTGGCGGTGGCCTGTTGCTGCTTGGAGGTGGCGGCAATCTCGGTGACCGAGGTGGTCACCTGCACCGATGAGCGCTGGGCCTGGGACACCAGGGCCGTCAGCTCGGTCATCATGTCGTTGAAGCCGGTTTCGACGGCGCCGAATTCGTCTTTGCGCTCCAGATTCAGGCGCTTGCTCAAATCGCCATCGCGCATGGTGCCGAGGATCGAGACGATGCGCTGCATCGGCGCCATGATCGCGCGCATCAGGAGCAAACCGCACAGGCCGGCGGCGAGGATGGCCAGCACCAGCGACACGAACATGCTGACCTTGGCGGCGGATACCGCCTCATCGATGGCGGTGGTTGCACGGTCGGCGACGCTTTTGTTTTCGGTGATGATGTCGTTGAGCTTCATGCGCCCTGCCGTCCAGGCGGGCGTCAGGTTGGCGTTGAATTCCTTGCGTGCAGCAACCAGGTCATTGCGCTGCAGGGCGTCGAGCACTGTGGCCAGGCTCTTGTTATAGGCCTGGTGCAAGGCTTCGAATTTGTCGAACTCGGCCTGGTCATCGCGGCCGTTGATGGTTTGCTGGTAGTTGGCCATCTGCGCCTGGATGCGCCCTTCAAATGACTTGAAGTCAGCCCTGTCGGCGTCGGTCATGCCCTTGTCGTCACGCAGACCGAGCAATTCCAGGGTTTGCAGGTAGCTGTCGACCCAGGCACTGCGGATCATCGAGCTGAGATAAACCCCCGGCACCGCGTCATCGCGGACAGCCGTCTCGCTGACCTCAATCTTCAGCAACCGTGAATAAGAGACCACAACCATCAACAGCATGATCGCGATAATGACCGCAAAGCTCGCCAAAATCCGTTGGCGCAAGGTCCAGTTCTTCACAGTAATTCCTCGAAGGGCCATTCAAATGGAGGGGAGTATAGCTGAGCCTTTGCCCTCATTTATCAATGGGTTTTGATGGAGCGTGCACAGAATGCGAATAAATGTGGGAGGGGGCTTGCCCCCGATGACAGTCGCTCAGTTGAAATATCTGCAACTGATGGACCGCCATCGGGGGCAAGCCCCCTCCCACCTTTTTTGATGTGTGAACAGCCTGGGTTTATGAGTTGAGCCGCACCTGTTTTTCCAGCTCGGCCTTTAAGCCGGGTTCCAGTTTCAGCTGGCGCGCCAATTCATCCAGATAGGCCTTTTCCATAAAATTCTCTTCGTCTACCAGCATCACACTGGCGATGTACATCTCGGCGGCCATTTCCGGGGTGCTTGCCGCGCGCGCCACATCGGCCGGGTCCAGGGGTTTGTTCAACTCCGCGTGCAGCCAGCTTTGCAGCTCACGGTCGTCGTCCAGCTTGGTGAACTCGCCTTCGATCAGTGCGCGCTCACGCTCATCCACATGCCCGTCGGCCTTGGCCGCTGCAACCAGCGCTTTAAGAATGCCCTGGCTGTGCTGCTCGACCTGGGCCGGTGGCAGGCGGTCGATGGTCTGCGGCTCACCCTGGGGCGCATTGGCCTGTTGCGCCTGCCAATTACCGTAGGCCTTATAGGCAATCACGCCCAAGGCCGCCAAGCCGCCATAGGTCAGGGCCTTGCCGCCGAAATTGCGCGCTTTCTTGTTACCCAGCAGCAAGCCCATGGCCCCCGCCGCCAGGGCCCCGCCACCTGCGCCACCGAGCAGGCTGCCCAGGCCACCAGTGCCGAGCAGCCCGCCGAGAGCGCCCTTGTCGTCGGACTTGGGCTGGCCGCCGGCTTTCTTCTGCAACATGTCCTGGCCAGATTTGAGCAACTGATCGAGCAATCCACGGGTATTCATTCGCAGCCTCCAGGCACTTGGGTTTGTAGGAGTAATAGGTCGCCAGCGTAAAACTAAGTGCCAAAAAGCCGCGATCTAGAGTGCTTCCAGATGTAACGCCACTGCCCTTCGATTAAAACGATATACACTCGGGAAAATCTATAAAAATACCCCACTGGTAATTCCAGCATGATGACCTTGCGTCAAATCCGGCACTTCATCGCCGTGGCCGAGACTGGCTCGATCTCCGCCGCCGCGCAAACGGCGTTTATTTCCCAGTCGACCCTGACCCTGGCGATCCAGCAACTGGAACAGGAAATCGGCGTCAACCTGTTCAACCGCCACGCCAAGGGCATGACCCTGACCCATCAGGGCCATCAGTTTCTGCGCCAGGCGCACCTGATCCTCGCCACCGTCGACAACGCCAAGCGCAGCCTGCAACAGAGCACCGACCAAGTGGCCGGCCAGTTGATCATCGGCGTGACCAGCCTGGTGGCCGGCTATTACCTCGCCGACTTGCTCACGCGCTTTCAACGCGCTTACCCGAATGTGGAAATCCGCGTGATGGAGGATGAACGGCCGTACATCGAGCACCTGCTGGTCAGCGGCGAAATCGATGTCGGCGTGTTGATCCTCTCCAACCTTGAAGACCGCCACGCCCTGCAGACCGAAGTGCTGACCCACTCGCCCCACCGTTTATGGCTGCCGGCCCAGCATCCGCTGCTGGAACACGACAGCATCAACCTCGCCGATGTGGCGCGCGAACCGCTGATTCAGCTGAACGTGGATGAAATGGGCCACAACGCACAACGGATGTGGACCGGCGCCGGCCTGCAACCGCGCGTGACCTTGCGCACCGCCTCCACTGAGGCCGTGCGAAGCCTGGTGGCCGCCGGCCTCGGCGTGTCGATCCAGCCGGACATGACTTACCGCCCCTGGTCGCTTGAGGGCGACATTATTGAAGCGCGGCCGATTGCCGACCTCAGCCAGACCCTCGACGTGGGCCTGGCCTGGCGCCGCGGCACCGCGCGGCCGGCGCTGGTTGATCCATTCCTGACGGTGGCCCGCGAACAGCCACATCCGCGCAAGCCATCTATTTAATCGAATGCTACTTTCAGTATTTAGTATTTGTTGACCTCGCGCCTGACCTCTAGTCTCTGCCTATCCCATAAGAGAAGGTCAGGCGCCTTGTAAGAGAACGCCCATGGCCACACAAGAAAAGAGATCGCGAAAAATGTCCGGCGCGCCCACCCCGCTGCTCACTGCGTTGCTGATCGACGGCGAACTGGTCCAGGGCCAGGGGCTTGGCGAGCCGATCATCAACCCGGCCAGCGGTGAAGTCCTCACCCAGATTGCCGAAGCCAGCAGCGAGCAAGTCGAAAGCGCTATCGTCGCCGCTCATCGCGCCTTTGCCGGTTGGTCGCGGACCACGCCGCAGCAACGCTCGAACATCCTGCTGGGGATTGCCGACGCCATTGAAAAACAAGCCGACTACCTCGCCCGCCTGGAATCGCTGAACTGCGGCACGCCCTTGCACCTGGCGCGCCAGGATGATTTGAGCGCCACCGTGGATGTATTCCGCTTTTTCGCCGGTGCCGTGCGTTGCCAGACCGGCCAACTCAGCGGCGAATACCTGCCCGGCTACACCAGCATGGTGCGCCGCGACCCGATTGGCGTCGTCGCCTCGATTGCGCCGTGGAACTACCCGCTGATGATGGCCGCCTGGAAAATCGCCCCGGCACTGGCCGCCGGTAACACGCTGGTGTTCAAACCGTCAGAACATACGCCGCTGTCGATCCTGGCCCTGGCCCCCGTCCTCAAGGACCTGCTGCCGCGCGGGGTGATCAACATCCTGTGTGGCGGCGGTGAAGGCGTTGGCAGTCACTTGGTCAGCCATCCCAAAGTGCGCATGGTTTCGCTGACCGGCGATATCGTCACCGGGCAGAAGATTCTGCAGGCCGCCTCCAAAACCCTCAAACGCACGCACCTGGAACTGGGCGGCAAGGCGCCGGTGATCGTGTGCAACGACGCCGACCTGCAGGCCGTGGTCGAGGGCGTGCGCGCCTACGGTTACTACAATGCCGGTCAGGATTGCACCGCCGCCTGCCGCATCTATGCCCAGGCCGGCATTCACGACAAATTGGTCGCCGACCTCGGCGCTGCCGTCAGCAGCCTGCGCTTTGCCGGCAAGCGCGATGCCGACAACGAGCTCGGCCCGCTGATCAGCACGCGCCAGCGCGACCGCGTCGCCAGTTTTGTCGAGCGCGCCCTTGGCCAGCCGCATATCGAGCGCGTCACCGGTGCGGCCGTGCACTCCGGCGCCGGCTTCTATTACCAGCCAACCCTGCTGGCCGGTTGCAAACAGAACGATGAAATCGTGCAGCGCGAAGTGTTTGGCCCGGTGGTTACCGTGACCCGCTTCGACGAACTGGAACAGGCGGTGGATTGGGCCAACGACTCCGAATACGGCCTGGCCTCTTCCGTCTGGACCCAGAACCTGGACAAGGCCATGCAAGTGGCGTCGCGCCTGCAATACGGCTGCACCTGGATCAACAGTCATTTCATGCTGGCCAGCGAAATGCCCCACGGCGGCTTGAAGCGCTCGGGGTATGGCAAAGACCTGTCCAGCGATTCGCTGCAGGACTACAGCGTGGTGCGCCACATCATGGCCCGCCACGGCCAGCACCTTTAAAACAACAACGACGCTCACGCATTACCTGCTGCACAAACTGCCCCGACCATAATTAAAGAAGAGGGAACCCCCATGTCTGCGCACAAGACCGCACTGCTCAGTGCCCTGACCACCGCGCTGCTGGCCAGCGCCAGCCTGCAGGCCGCCGAACCGCTCAAGGCGGTGGGCGCCGGTGAAGGCCAGTTGGATATCGTCGCCTGGCCCGGCTACATCGAACGTGGCGAAAGCGACAAGGCCTACGACTGGGTCACTGGTTTCGAGAAGGAAACCGGCTGCAAGGTCAATGTGAAAACCGCCGCCACCTCCGACGAAATGGTCAGCCTGATGGCCAAGGGCGGTTATGACTTGGTCACCGCTTCCGGCGACGCGTCGCTACGCTTGATCGGCGGCAAGCGCGTGCAGCCGATCAATACGGCGCTGATCCCGAACTGGAAAAACATCGACCCGCGTCTCAAGGATGCCCCGTGGTACGTGGTCGGCCAGCAAACGTACGGCACTCCGTACCAGTGGGGCCCGAACGTGTTGATGTACAACACCAACGTGTTCAAGACCGCGCCCACCAGTTGGAATGTGGTGTTCCAGGCGCAGGACCTGCCGGACGGCAAGCCGAACAAGGGCCGCGTGCAAGCCTATGACGGCCCGATCTACATTGCCGACGCGGCGCTGTACCTCAAGAGCACCCAGCCGGAACTGGGCATCCAGAACCCGTACGAGCTGACCGAAACCCAGTACAAGGCCGTGCTCGAATTGCTGCGCGCCCAGCAACCGTTGATCCACCGCTACTGGCACGACACCACCGTACAGATGAGCGACTTCAAAAACGAAGGCGTGGTGGCCTCCAGCGCCTGGCCGTATCAGGTCAACGGCCTAGTCAACGAGAAGCAGCCGATTGCCTCGACCATCCCCAAAGAAGGCGCCACCGGGTGGGCGGACACCACCATGTTGCATGCCGAGGCCAAGCACCCGAACTGCGCCTACAAGTGGATGGACTGGTCGCTGCAGCCCAAAGTCCAGGGCGATGTCGCTGCCTGGTTCGGCTCACTGCCGGCGGTGCCTGCGGCCTGTAAGGAAAGTGAACTGCTGGGCGCCGAAGGGTGCAAGACCAACGGCTTCGACCAGTTCGACAAGATCGCCTTCTGGAAAACCCCGCAGGCTGAAGGCGGCAAGTTCGTGCCGTACAGCCGCTGGACCCAGGATTACATCGCGATCATGGGCGGCAGGTAAGACCTTGCAGACGGCATAGATCCCCTGTGGAAGAGGGCTTGCCCCCGAGAGCGATGTGTCAGCCAACCTATCGGTCACTGACCAACTGCTATCGGCGGCAAGCCCCCTCCCACATTGACCGCATTCACAGATGTTTTGATTTTTCAGAAGTCCAGGCCGGGCCGCTGCGACGACCCGCGCCTTTTTGGAGCACCGCACCATGACGCTTGCAGTCCAATTCACCCACGTTTCCCGTCAGTTCGGCGAAGTGAAAGCCGTTGACCGGGTTTGCATCGATATCCAGGACGGCGAGTTCTTTTCCATGCTCGGCCCTTCCGGCTCCGGCAAGACCACGTGCCTGCGCCTGATTGCCGGGTTCGAGCAGCCGAGCGCGGGCTCGATCCGTATTCATGGCGAGGAAGCCGCCGGCTTGCCGCCGTATCAGCGCGACGTGAACACCGTGTTCCAGGATTACGCACTGTTCCCACACATGAATGTGCGCGACAACGTGGCCTACGGCCTCAAGGTCAAAGGCATCGGCAAGACCGAACGCCTGAACCGCGCCGAAGAAGCCTTGGGCATGGTCGCCCTCGGCGGCTATGGCGAGCGCAAGCCGGTGCAGCTCTCCGGTGGCCAGCGCCAACGGGTGGCCCTGGCCCGCGCACTGGTCAACCGCCCCCGCGTGTTGCTGCTCGACGAACCGCTGGGCGCCCTCGACTTGAAGCTGCGCGAACAAATGCAAAGCGAGCTGAAAAAGCTGCAGCGCCAGCTCGGCATCACCTTCATCTTCGTCACCCATGACCAGACCGAAGCGCTGTCGATGTCTGACCGCGTGGCCGTGTTCAACAAGGGCCGCATTGAACAGGTCGATACCCCGCGCAACCTGTACATGAAACCGGCGACCACTTTCGTCGCCGAGTTTGTCGGCACCTCCAACGTGATTCGCGGCGAGCTGGCCCAGCGCCTCAGCGGCAGTGCGCAGCCATTCTCGATTCGCCCGGAACACGTGCGTTTTGCCGAAGGCCCGCTGGGCGTCGGCGACGTCGAAATCAGCGGTGTGCTGCACGACATTCAGTACCAGGGCAGCGCCACCCGCTATGAGTTGAAACTGGAAAACGGCCAGGCGCTGAACATCAGCCAGGCCAACACCCAATGGCTGGACATCAGCAGCGGCCATCAGGTCGGCCAGTCGATCACCGCGCGCTGGGCGCGGGAAGCCATGACCCCGCTGACCGATACCGCAGGCGAGGTGTGACATGAGCCTGGCCCTTTCCCAACCGCCGATGCGCAGGTTTTCGAACCTGCTGTATAAAAAGCCCAACCTGTACCTGGCGATGCTGTTGATACCGCCGCTGATCTGGTTCGGCGCGATCTACCTGGGCTCGCTGCTGACCCTGCTGTGGCAAGGTTTCTACACGTTTGACGACTTCACCATGGCGGTCACGCCAGACCTGACCCTGGCCAACTTCGCCGCGCTGTTCCAGCCGTCGAACTTCGACATCATCGTGCGCACCTTGAGCATGGCGATTGTGGTGTCGATCGCCAGTGCCGTGGTGGCCTTCCCCATCGCCTACTACATGGCGCGCTACACCACCGGCAAGACCAAGGCGTTTTTCTACATCGCGGTGATGATGCCGATGTGGGCCAGCTACATCGTCAAGGCGTATGCCTGGACCTTGCTGCTGGCCAAGGGCGGCGTGGCGCAGTGGTTCGTGCAGCATTTGGGCTTGGAGCCGCTGTTGCAGCTCGTGCTGGGCATTCCCGGCGTGGGCGGCAGCACCTTGAGCACCTCGCACCTGGGGCGATTCATGGTGTTCGTCTATATCTGGCTGCCGTTCATGATCCTGCCGATCCAGGCTTCGCTGGAGCGTTTGCCGCCGTCGCTGCTGCAAGCCTCGGCCGACTTGGGCGCCAAGCCGCGCCAGACCTTCATGCAGGTGATTTTGCCGCTGTCGGTGCCGGGCATTGCTGCCGGCTCGATCTTCACGTTTTCGCTGACCCTGGGCGACTTCATCGTGCCGCAACTGGTGGGCCCGCCGGGGTACTTCGTCGGCGGCATGGTCTACGCGCAGCAAGGCGCCATCGGCAACATGCCTATGGCCGCTGCATTCACCCTGGTGCCGATCGTGCTGATCGCGGTTTACCTGTCCATCGTCAAACGTCTGGGGGCCTTCGATGCACTCTGAAAAAGCCTCACTGGGTTTAAAAATCGCGGCCTGGGGCGGGTTGGTTTTCCTGCATTTCCCGATCCTGATCATCTTTCTCTACGCCTTCAACACCGAAGAAGCCGCGTTCAGCTTTCCGCCCCAGGGCTTTACCCTGAAGTGGTTCAGCGTGGCCTTCGCCCGGCCGGACGTACTGGAAGCGATCAAGCTGTCGCTGCAGATCGCCGCCATCGCCACCCTGATCGCCATGGTGCTTGGCACATTGGCTTCGGCCGCGTTGTATCGCCGTGAGTTCTTCGGCAAGCAAGGCGTGTCGCTGATGCTGATCCTGCCGATTGCGCTGCCGGGGATCATCACCGGTATCGCGCTGCTAGCGACGTTCAAGACGCTGGGGATCGAGCCGGGGATGTTCACCATCATCGTCGGCCACGCGACCTTCTGCGTAGTGATCGTCTACAACAACGTCATCGCGCGCTTGCGCCGTACGTCCCACAGCCTGATCGAAGCCTCGATGGACCTGGGCGCCGACGGCTGGCAGACCTTCCGCTACATCATCATGCCCAACCTGGGCTCGGCGCTGCTGGCCGGCGGCATGCTCGCGTTTGCGCTGTCGTTCGACGAAATCATCGTCACCACCTTCACCGCCGGCCACGAGCGCACCTTGCCGCTGTGGCTGCTCAACCAGCTGAGTCGCCCTCGCGATGTGCCGGTGACCAACGTGGTGGCGATGCTGGTGATGCTGGTCACGATGTTCCCGATTCTCGGTGCCTATTACCTGACACGCGGCGGTGAAAGCGTGGCCGGGAGTGGCGGTAAATAACGGTGCCATTGAAGGAACACGGTTCAAATGTGGGAGGGGGCTTGCCCCCGATGGCAGTGGGTCAGTTGTAGAGGGTGTGACTGGAAGATTGCTATCGGGGGCAAGTCCCCCTGTCACATTTAGAGCCAGTTAATTCAAGGAAATAACGATAGTTGGTGGAGAGCTGAACCATGCAAACCAAATTACTGATCAACGGCCATCTGGTCGAAGGCGAAGGCCCGGCCCAAGCGGTATTCAACCCGGCACTCGGCCGCGTGCTGGCGGAAATCAAGGAAGCCAGCGAAGCCCAGGTCGACGCCGCCGTGCGCGCGGCCGATGCAGCCTTCGAAGGCTGGTCGCAAACCGCGCCGAAAGATCGCTCGCTGTTGCTGCTCAAACTCGCGGACGCGATCGAGGCCCATGGCGAAGAACTGGCCAAGCTTGAATCGGACAACTGCGGCAAACCCTACAGCGCCGCGCTGAACGACGAGATCCCGGCAGTTGCCGACGTGTTCCGTTTCTTCGCCGGCGCCAGCCGGTGCATGAGCGGTTCGGCCGGCGGTGAATACCTGCCGGGCCACACCTCGATGATCCGCCGCGACCCGGTGGGCGTGATCGCGTCCATCGCGCCGTGGAACTACCCGCTGATGATGGTCGCCTGGAAAATCGCCCCCGCACTCGCCGCCGGTAATACCGTGGTGCTCAAGCCGTCGGAACAAACCCCGATGACAGCGCTGCGCCTGGTCGAACTGGCGTCGGAAATCTTCCCGGCCGGTGTACTCAACCTGGTATTTGGCCGTGGGCCGACCGTGGGCAGCCCGCTGGTCAATCACCCGAAAGTGCGCATGGTCTCGCTGACCGGCTCCATCGCCACCGGTGCGAACATCATCTCCAGCACCGCCGACAGCGTGAAGCGCATGCACATGGAGCTGGGCGGCAAGGCGCCGGTGATCATCTTCAATGACGCGGACATCGACGCGGCCGTCGAAGGCATTCGCACCTTCGGCTTCTATAACGCTGGCCAGGACTGCACCGCCGCCTGCCGCATCTATGCCCAGGCAGACATCTACGAGGCGTTTGTCGAGAAACTCGGTGCGGCAGTCGCCAGCATCAAGTACGGCTTGCAGGATGACCCGGCCACCGAGCTGGGCCCGCTGATCACCGCACAACACCGCGACCGCGTGGCCGGGTTTGTTGAACGCGCCGTGGCTCAGTCGCACATCCGCCTGGTCACGGGTGGCAAGGCGGTGGAAGGCAATGGGTTCTTCTTTGAGCCTACGGTGTTGGCGGATGCGCAACAGGACGATGAAATCGTGCGCCGCGAGGTATTTGGCCCGGTGGTGTCGGTGACCAGGTTCACCGATGAAGCGCAGGTATTGGGTTGGGCCAATGATTCGGACTACGGGCTGGCGTCGTCCGTATGGACCGCCGATGTAGGCCGTGCCCATCGCCTGGCCGCACGCCTGCAGTATGGCTGCACCTGGGTGAACACCCACTTCATGCTCGTCAGCGAAATGCCGCACGGCGGTCAGAAACTGTCCGGGTATGGCAAGGACATGTCCATGTACGGGTTGGAGGACTACACCACCGTCCGGCATGTGATGTTCAAGCACTGACACCCTGCCCTGTGGAAGCGGGCTTGCCCGCGAATGCGGTCCATCAGGCACTCCTGTGTGGAGTGACACACCGTATTCGCGAGCAAGCCCGTTCCCGCAAGGGATCTTCTTATAACAATAAAAATTTGCAGGTTCTTTCCCATGGACATCACCCGCCGCGACTTCCTCAACGGCGTCGCTATTACCCTTGCCGCCAGCATGACCCCGCTGCAATTGCTCCAGGCCGCGCCCGATGGCCGTTACTACCCACCCGCCCTCACCGGCTTGCGCGGCAGCCATGTCGGCTCGTTCGAGGTGGCACACCAGATGGGCTGGGAAAAGAAGGTGTTCGCCACCGAGCAACTGCCCATCACCGAGGACTATGACCTGGTGGTGGTCGGCGGCGGCCTGAGTGGCTTGTCGGCCGCCTGGTTCTATCGCGAGAAGCACCCGAAGGCGAAAATCCTGATCCTGGAGAACCACGACGACTTCGGCGGCCACGCCAAGCGCAATGAATTCCAGGCCGGTGGCCGCATGATCATCGGCTACGGCGGCAGTGAGGCCTTCCAGTCGCCGAAACACCTCTACAGTCAACACGTGAATGGCTTGCTGAAAAAGCTCGGGGTGAATATCCAGCGTTTCGAAACCGCCTTCGACCGCCAGTTCTACCCTGGCCTGGGGCTGTCGCGCGGGGTGTTCTTCGACAAGGAAAACTTCGGCGAAGACAAGCTGGTGACCGGCGACCCGACGCCGATGGTGGCCGACGACATCGCCCCGGACCAATTGAACGCGCGCGCCATCAGTGACTTCATCAATGACTTTCCCTTGCCGCCGGCAGACCGTCAGGCATTGATCGAGCTGCACACGGCGCCCAAGGATTACCTGGCGGGTAAATCCGCAGAGGAAAAAGCCGCCTACCTTGCCGCCACCAGCTACCGCGATTTTCTGCTCAAGAACGTCGGGTTGTCGGAAGGCGCGGTGAAGTACTTCCAAAGCCGCACCAATGACTTCATGGCGTTGAGCATTGATGCGGTGGCGTCGGCCGATGCTTACAGCGTAGGTTTCCCAGGCTTCGGCGGGATGAACCTGGCGCCGATCAGCGAAGAAGCGGCGGCGGAAATGGAAGAGCCCTACATCTACCACTTCCCGGATGGCAACGCGTCGGTGGCACGCCTGCTGGTGCGCAGCCTGATCCCGGGCGTGGCGCCGGGGCACACCATGGACGATATCGTGTTGGCGGCGTTCGACTACGCCAAGCTCGACCAGCCCAAGGCCGCGGTACGGCTGCGACTCAACAGCACGGCGGTGAGTGTGCGCAACGTCGGCGATGGCGTGCACATCGGCTACAGCCGTGGCGGCCAACTCGCACAGGTGCGCGGTAAACGCTGCATCCTGGCCTGCTACAACATGATGATTCCGTACCTGCTCAAAGACCTGCCGGCAGCGCAGGCGCATGCGCTGAGCCAAAACGTGAAATACCCGCTGGTCTACACCAAAGTGGTGATCCGTAATTGGCAGTCGTTCCAGAAACTGGGCGTGCATGAGATTTATGCGGCGACCCAGCCTTACAGCCGCATCAAACTGGACTACCCGGTGAGCATGGGTGGCTACGATCACCCGCGCGACCCGACACAGCCGATTGGCTTGCACATGGTGTACGTACCGACCAGCCCCAACAGCGGCATGAACGCTCGCGACCAGGCGCGCGCCGGGCGAGGCAAGCTGTACGGGCAGACGTTCGAGCAGTTGGAAGCGCAATTGCGGGATCAGTTGCAACGCATGCTCGGCCCGGGTGGGTTCAACCACGAGACCGACATTCTGGCGATCACTGTCAACCGCTGGTCACACGGTTATGCGACGTTCTCCAACAGCTTGTTCGATGACGCCAATGACAGTGAGGCGTGGATGAAGCTGGCGAAAAAGCCGGTGGGGCATGTGAGCATCGCCAACTCGGATGCGGCGTGGAGCGCGTATGCGCATGCGGCGATTGATGAGGCGTATCGGGCGGTGGGTGAAGTAGCCTGAAATAAGGCCTATAGGCCAATACAGGTCCCATTGTGGGAGCGGGCGTGCTGGCGAATGCGCTGTGTCAGTCTCGGGATTTAATGACTGATTCAAACCTTTCGCGAGCAAGCCCGCTCCCACATTGGCTCGTCATCATTTTTGAGTGAGGTGTTGGACCGAGCCCCCGGAAATAACTTGTTTCACATGCAAGGCCATCACGCCGCCATCAATCAATTTTCCTACGTCACCGAACCGCTTAAGCTATCCGGCGTCTGTTTATAGTCCGTTGCGTTTGGCCGAAGGCATGTCCGAACCGTTATTTCTGATCCAGCACGTGCCAGGAACGGCGCGGGATTTGCTCACGACAGGTTGTCTCTATGCACCGCAGGAATTTGCTTAAAGCGTCCATGGCCATTGCGGCTTACACCGGTTTGTCGGCCAGTGGCCTGCTGGCCGCGCAGGCCTGGGCCGGTAACCGTGCCGCCGATGGCAAGGCCGTGGCGTTTGACTTTGAAACACTCAAAGCCCAGGCCAAACAGCTCGCCGGCTCCGCGTATAAAGACACCAGACAGGTGCTGCCGCCGACCCTGGCAAACATGACGCCGCAGAATTTCAATGCCATCGGCTACGACGGCAACCATTCGCTGTGGAAGGAATTGAACGGCCAGCTCGACGTGCAGTTTTTCCACGTCGGCATGGGTTTCAAGACGCCGGTGCGCATGCACAGCGTCGACCCCAAGACCCGTGAAGCCCGCGAGGTGCATTTCCGCCCGTCGTTGTTCAACTATGAAAAAACCACGGTGGACACCAAGCAACTGACCGGCGACTTGGGTTTCGCAGGTTTCAAGCTGTTCAAGGCGCCGGAGCTGGATCGCCATGACGTGCTGTCGTTCCTTGGCGCCAGCTACTTCCGTGCGGTGGATTCCACCGGCCAGTACGGCCTTTCCGCACGTGGCCTGGCGATTGATACCTACGCGAAAAAACGCGAAGAATTCCCCGACTTTACGCAGTTCTGGTTCGAAACCCCGGCCAAGGACGCCACGCATTTTGTGGTCTATGCCCTGCTCGACTCGCCGAGCGCCACCGGTGCCTACCGCTTCGACATCGATTGCCAGGCCAATCAGGTGGTGATGGCCATCGACGCGAACATCAATGCGCGCACCGCCATCGAACAATTGGGCATCGCGGCGATGACCAGCATGTTCAGCTGCGGCACCGTTGAACGCCGCATGTGCGACACCATCCACCCGCAAATCCACGATTCTGACCGCCTGGCGATGTGGCGCGGCAATGGCGAGTGGATCTGCCGCCCGCTGAACAACCCGGCCACACTGCAATTCAACGCGTTCGCCGACACCGACCCGAAAGGCTTCGGCCTGGTGCAGACCGACCATGAGTTCGCCAGCTACCAGGACACCGTCGACTGGTACAGCAAGCGCCCAAGCCTGTGGGTTGAACCAACGACCGCATGGGGCGAAGGCTCCATCGACCTGTTGGAAATCCCCACCACCGGCGAAACCCTGGACAACATCGTGGCCTTCTGGACCCCGAAAAAGCCCGTGGCCGCCGGCGATTCGCTCAACTATGGCTACAAGCTGTACTGGAGCGCATTGCCACCGGTGAGCACGCCGCTGGCGCAAGTCGATGCCACCCGTTCAGGCATGGGCGGCTTCACCGAAGGTTGGGCACCGGGCGAACACTACCCCGAAGTGTGGGCGCGCCGCTTTGCCGTGGACTTCAAGGGCGGCGGCCTGGACCGTCTGCCGGCCGGCACCGGCATCGAGCCCGTGGTGACTTGCTCGCACGGTGAAGTGAAAGACTTCAGCGTGCTGGTGCTCGACAACATCAAGGGCTATCGCATTCTGTTCGATTGGTACCCGACCAGCGACAGCGTCGAGCCGGTGGAATTGCGGCTGTTTATCCGCACCCAGGACCGCACCTTGAGTGAAACCTGGTTGTACCAGTACTTCCCGCCTGCACCGGACAAGCGCAAGTACACCTGACCCACAACGTGGGGGCTGGCTAGCCAGCGCCCACGCGATTAAAGGGTTGTCTAAAACCGCGACACACTCTTCATCGCCCCTATCAGATACCGCATCGCGACCTGATCGTTTTCGGTCAGGGCGCGATATTGCGCCAGCAATTCGGCTTCATCCGAACTCAACCTGCGGCCACGCAAGAACATCCTGCGGGTCAGAAAAGACGCCACCACACCCGCTACACCATAGGACTTGGCCATGGACTGTTTCTCCTGATATCGATCTAAGACTCCTGTCGCCCATCACCCACCTTCCCTGAGGCGCAATGCCTTCGCGGACACACCGACTGACTCCCTGGGCCAGAAATCAGACTTACCTTAAGCGTAGAAACAATCTCGTCACGTGTGGGATTTTTTTAGAGTATTAACTTAAATAATTCGCTTAGGTAACAAAGACCTACAACCCTTTCGCACGCAGCAACCGCCAGCGCTGGAAGTTGTAAGAAACGCGCGCAAGAAAAAACCCACCGGGTCAGGGTGGGTTTCGGTGAACCAGGCGCTGATCAGTCGCGCAGATCAGACTCATGAATCGGCTGATCACGATGGGTCGCCCGTTGGTACTGCGCCGGCCACGTCGCCTGGCGCCCGCCCAAGTCATCGTCGGCATGCAGCGGCCAGTACGGGTCACGCAACAGCTCGCGGGCCAGGAAGATGATATCGGCCTGACACGTGCGCAGAATGTGCTCGGCCTGGGCCGGCTCGGTAATCATGCCGACCGTGCCGGTGGCGATGCCCGACTCTTTGCGCACCCGCTCGGCAAAGCGCGTCTGGTAGCCGGGGCCAGTGGGGATCTCGGCGTTGGCGGCGGTGCCGCCGGACGACACGTCGATCAGGTCTACGCCCAGGTCTTTGAGGCGGCGCGCCAGTTCCACGGTTTCATCCGGGTTCCAGCCGTCTTCCACCCAGTCGGTGGCCGACACGCGAACAAACAGCGGCAATTCCTGTGGCCAGACCTCACGCACAGCCTGGGTTACTTCCAGCACCAGCCGTATGCGGTTTTCAAACGAGCCACCGTAGTGGTCCTGGCGCTGATTGCTGATGGGCGACAGGAATTGATGCAGCAGGTAACCGTGGGCCGCATGGATTTCCACCACCTCGAAACCCGCCGTAAGCGCGCGTTTGGCAGCGGCGACAAAGTCGGCGATCACTTGCTGGATTTGCGCGTCATCTAATGGTTTGGGCTGGGTGTGGTTGGGATCAAAGGCAATCGGCGAAGGCCCAACCGGCACCCAGCCGCCCTCTTCCGGCTTGACGCTGCCGTGCTTGCCGATCCACGGCCGGTGAGTGCTGGCCTTGCGCCCAGCGTGCGCCAGTTGAATGCCTGCCACTGCGCCTTGGGCAGCAATGAAACGCGTGATGCGTTGCAACGGTTCGATTTGTGCGTCGTTCCACAGGCCCAGGTCCTGGGCAGTGATGCGGCCATCGGCGGTCACGGCGGTGGCTTCGGTGAAAATCAGCCCGGCGCCGCCCACGGCGCGGCTGCCAAGGTGCACCAGGTGCCAGTCATTGGCCAGGCCATCGTCGGATGAGTACTGGCACATCGGCGAGACGGCAATCCGGTTGAGCAGGGTCAATTGGCGGAGGGTGTAGGGTTCGAGCAGCTGACTCATGGCGCACCTCTTCTGGGTTCTGTGGGCACTATTCAAACAGTGCCTAGAGCCTAGTCGACAACGGTGGCTTGCACAGGGTTCAGATGGAAAACGGGAGCCGATTGCCGGCTCCCGTGCAGCAGCGGCTTACATTTCGACCTGGGTGCCCAGCTCGATCACCCGGTTGACCGGGAGTTTGAAGAAGCGCAGGTTGCCGTTGGCGTTCTTCAACATGAAGGCAAACAGGCTTTCACGCCAACGGGCCATGCCCTTGATGCGCGAGGCAATCACCGTTTCGCGGCTGAGGAAGTAGGTGGTGCGCATCGGGCTGAAATCCAGGTCGTCCAGATGGCACAGCTTGAGTGCTTCGGGCACGTCCGGCTCATCGGTAAACCCGAAGTGCAGGATCACCCGGAAGAAGCCTTCCCCATAGGCGTCCACCTCAAAGCGCCGCGAGGCCGGCACACGCGGAATGTCTTCATAGACCACCGTCAGCATCACCACTTGCTCATGCAGCACCTGGTTGTGCAGCAGGTTGTGCAACAGCGCGTGGGGCACGGCGTCCGGGCGCGCGGTGAGGAACACCGCGGTGCCCTGCACGCGATGCGGCGGCTGCACGCGAATACTGCTGATGAAGATCGGCAACGGCAGGCCGCCCTCGTCGAGGCGGTCCATCAGCAGTTCCTTGCCGCGTTTCCACGTGGTCATCAGGATAAACAGCACAATCCCCGCCAACACCGGGAAGGCACCGCCCTGCACGATCTTGGGCACGTTGGCGGCGAAGAACAGGCCATCGACCAACAGGAAGCCGATCAACACCGGAATCGCCAGCACGGGCGGCCATTTCCACAGCAGCAGCATTACCGCCGACACCAGGATGCTGGTGATCAGCATGGTGCCCGTCACTGCCACGCCGTACGCCGAGGCCAAGGCGTTCGAAGATTCGAAGCCCAGCACCAGCAGGATCACGCCGACCATCAGCGACCAGTTCACCGCGCCAATATAGATCTGGCCTTGCTCGGCACTGGAGGTGTGCTGGATATGCATGCGCGGGATGTAACCCAACTGGATGGCCTGGCGGGTCAGCGAGAACGCGCCGGAAATCACCGCCTGGGAGGCAATTACCGTGGCCAGGGTCGACAGTGCCACGAGCGGGATCAACGCCCAGTCCGGCGCCAGCAGGTAAAACGGGTTGCGCGCAGCTTCCGGGTTTTCCAGCAGCAAGGCGCCCTGGCCGAAGTAGTTGAGCACCAGCGCCGGCAGCACCAGCGCGAACCATGCGCGCGCAATCGGCTTGCGGCCGAAGTGGCCCATGTCGGCGTACAGCGCTTCGGCACCGGTCAACGCCAGCACCACCGCGCCGAGAATCGCCACGCCCATGCCGGGGTGGACGACAAAGAAGCGCACGCCCCACACCGGGTTCAGTGCATTAAGAACTTCCGGATGTTGCGCAATGCCATGGATGCCGAGCCCGGCCAGTACCAGGAACCACACCACCATCACTGGCCCGAACAGTTTGCCGATGCGGTCGGTGCCGTGTTTCTGAATCAGGAACAGGCCCACCAGCACCACCAAAGACAGCGGCACCACCCAACGCTCCAGGCCATCAAAGGCCAGTTCCAGGCCCTCGACCGCCGATAACACCGAGATCGCCGGGGTGATCATGCTGTCGCCGTAAAACAGCGCCGCGCCGATCAGACCAAGGATCACCAGCACCGAACGCAATTTGGGGTAGGGCGACGCCGCACGCCGCGCCAGCGCCGTCAGGGCCATGATGCCGCCCTCGCCCTGGTTGTCCGCGCGCAGGATAAACAGCACGTACTTGATCGAGACGACCCACACCAGCGACCAGAAAATCAGCGCCAGAATGCCGAAGACCCCGTCATGATTGACTTGAACTCCGTAACCACCAGTAAACACTTCTTTAAGGGTATAGAGCGGGCTGGTACCGATATCGCCGTAAACCACCCCGACTGCCGCCACCAGCATGCCAATCGGCTTTGCATTGGAATGCTCGGCACCTGCCGCCTGACTATTTGCCTGACCCATCAACCACTCCTGCCCTTTGACCCAAGGTCTTTTATAAACAACGCGTCTAAGCTGACCGTAGCATGCGCTGTTTTACTTCTCGTAACAGACGTTTTATTGACCCAAGGGTTTTACCCATGTGCAACGGCGCGAAGCATAGCGCAGCACTCGTCGCATTTCCCCGTATAAAGCTGGTCAAGTGCGTTGCCCGTCGCTAGAATTGCGCACTTTTTGATCAGAGGCGCACCAAGCGCCCGTCTACCGCCGTGTCGTGCCCGACTGGCGGCGCCATTCAATACCGAGGTTAGACATGTCCACCACCATCGCAAAAGCCAACCCCAAGGTCGGCTTTGTATCCCTGGGTTGCCCGAAGGCTCTGGTCGACTCCGAGCGCATCCTTACGCAACTGCGCATGGAAGGCTATGACGTCGTGTCCACGTACCAGGACGCTGACGTGGTGGTGGTCAACACCTGCGGCTTCATCGACTCGGCCAAGGCTGAGTCGCTGGAAGTGATTGGCGAAGCCATCAAGGAAAACGGCAAGGTCATCGTCACCGGCTGCATGGGCGTGGAAGAAGGCGCTATCCGCAACGTGCACCCAAGCGTGCTGGCCGTGACCGGCCCGCAGCAGTACGAGCAGGTGGTCAACGCCGTGCACGACGTAGTGCCGCCGCGTCAGGACCACAACCCGCTGATCGACCTGGTGCCGCCGCAAGGCATCAAGCTGACCCCGCGCCACTACGCGTACCTGAAAATTTCCGAAGGCTGCAACCACAGCTGCAGCTTCTGCATCATCCCGTCGATGCGCGGCAAGCTGGTCAGCCGCCCGGTGGGTGATGTGCTGGACGAGGCCCAGCGCCTGGTCAAATCCGGCGTCAAAGAGCTGTTGGTGATTTCCCAGGACACCAGCGCCTACGGCGTCGACGTGAAATACCGCACCGGCTTCTGGAACGGCGCGCCGGTGAAAACCCGCATGACCGAACTCTGCGAAGCCTTGAGCAGCCTCGGCGTATGGGTGCGCCTGCACTACGTTTATCCGTACCCGCACGTGGACGAGCTGATCCCGTTGATGGCCGCCGGCAAGATCCTGCCGTACCTGGACATCCCGTTCCAGCACGCCAGCCCGAAAATCCTCAAGGCCATGAAACGCCCGGCCTTTGAAGACAAGACCCTGGCGCGCATCAAGAACTGGCGCGAGATCTGCCCGGAGCTGATCATCCGCTCCACCTTCATCGTCGGCTTCCCCGGCGAAACCGAAGAAGACTTCCAGTACCTGCTGGACTGGCTGACCGAAGCGCAGCTGGACCGCGTCGGTTGCTTCCAGTACTCGCCGGTGGAAGGCGCTCCGGCCAATTTGCTCGACGCAGCCATCGTGCCGGATGAGGTCAAGCAAGACCGTTGGGAGCGCTTCATGGCGCACCAGCAGGCCATCAGCTCGGCACGCCTGCAACTGCGCATCGGCCGGGAGATCGAAGTGCTGATCGACGAAGTCGACGAGCAAGGCGCCGTAGGCCGTTGCTTCTTCGATGCGCCGGAAATCGACGGTAACGTGTTTATCGACGATGCCAGCGGTTTGAAGCCGGGCGACAAGGTCTGGTGCACCGTGACCGACGCCGACGAATACGACCTGTGGGCCGTCAAGCGCGACTAAAAAAACCTTAAAAGCCCCGCCTCTGGACAAGATGCGGGGCTTTTTTAGGTCTATCGTTTGCCCATTGGCGTAGAAACAGGCAAGAGGCAGCGGGCATGCGTCAGCTTTCGGCAATTCATACACCCAAACTCAGCGACTTCGCGCACCTGGCGCAGCTCTGGGAAGATTCGGTGCGGGCGACCCACGACTTTTTGCCGGACAGCTACATCGTGTTGCTCAAGGAGTTGGTGCTGACGCGCTACCTCGACTCGGTGATGCTGATCTGCACCAAGGACGCGCGCCAACGCATCACCGGGTTCGCCGGGGTGGCCTCAGGCAAGGTCGAGATGCTGTTTATCGACCCGCAACACCGTGGACAGGGCCTTGGCCGACAACTGCTGCGTTACGCGATCGAGCACATGAACGCCGACACACTGGACGTCAACGAACAGAACCCCCAGGCCCTGGGCTTTTACTTCAAGCAGGGCTTTGAGGTGATCGGCCGCGCAGAGCATGACGGCCTGGGCCAGCCATATCCGTTGCTGCACATGCGTTTACGCCAGCAGCAACTGCGCAGAGGCTGACGCAACACAGAATAAAATGTGGGGGCGGGCTTGCCTGCGAAAGCGGCAGCCTCATCAGCACACCTTGGGCTGATACACCGCCTTCGCGAGCAAGCCCGCTCCCACAGTGTGAACCGTGTATTGACCAATAAAGCCCCTGCGCTGAAATGGAGCCGGGATTAACCCGCGCCAGGCAGGTACAATAGCCGCCCCCTTTTGCTACGGCCCTTGTCATGACTGACCCCATACGCCTCTCCAAACGCCTTATCGAACTGGTCGGTTGCTCCCGTCGGGAGGCTGAGCTGTTTATCGAAGGCGGCTGGGTCTCGGTGGACGGCGAAGTGATCGACGAACCGCAGTTCAAGATCACCACCCAGAAGGTCGAGCTGGACCCAGAGGCCAAAGCCACTGCACCGGAGCCGGTGACCATTCTGCTGCACGCGCCGGTCGGCGTGGACGCGGAAACGGCGATGGCCTCGATCAGCGCCGAAACCCTGTCCGAAGAGCATCGCTTCAGCAAACGCCCGCTAAAGGGCCACTTCCTGCGCCTGACCGCCAGTGCCGACCTGCAAGCCAAGGCCAGCGGCCTGCTGGTGTTCACCCAGGACTGGAAGATTCTGCGCAAGTTGACCGCCGATGCCGCCAAGATCGAGCAGGAATACGTGGTAGAGGTTGAAGGCGACATGGTCGCCCACGGCCTCAATCGCCTGAACCACGGCCTGACTTACAAGGGCAAAGAGCTGCCCCCCGTGAAAGCCAGCTGGCAAAACGAAAACCGCCTGCGCTTTGCGATGAAAAACCCGCAACCGGGTGTGATCGCTCTGTTCTGCGAAGCCGTTGGCTTGAAAGTCATCGCCATCCGCCGCATCCGCATTGGCGGCGTGTCCATCGGCAAAGTGCCGGTCGGCCAATGGCGTTACCTGTCCGGCAAAGAGAAGTTCTAAGCCGCTGCCCCCTTTCTCGACGCCGCCTGACCGGGCGGTGTCCTCAGTTGAATACCAGGATTGCCCACCATGATTCACAACGACGTACTGCGCAGCGTGCGCTACATGCTCGACATCAGCGACAACAAGATGGTCGAGATCATCAAGCTCGGCGGCATGGACGTGACCAAGGAAGACCTGCTGACCTACCTCAAAAAAGATGAGGAAGAAGGTTTTGTGTTCTGCCCGGACGACGTCATGGCGCACTTCCTTGACGGCCTGGTGATTTTCAAGCGCGGCAAGGACGAAAGCCGTCCGCCGCAGCCGATCGAAACTCCGGTGACCAACAACATCATCCTGAAGAAGCTGCGCGTGGCCTTCGAATTGAAGGAGGACGACATGCACGCGATCCTCAAGGCTGCCGAGTTCCCGGTGTCCAAGCCAGAGCTGAGCGCGCTGTTCCGCAAGTTCGGCCACACCAACTACCGCCCGTGTGGCGACCAGTTGCTGCGTAACTTCCTCAAGGGCCTGACGCTGCGCGTCAGAGCTTAAGGGCAGCAACGAGCCTCAAGCTGCACGTTAACGCTTGCGGCTTGCAGCTTGTAACTTGAGGCTTCAGAAATGACCTACCACGTTTCGCCCGTCGGTTTCGTGCGCTCTTGCTTCAAGGAGAAGTTCGCCATCCCGCGCCAGCCGCAATTGGCGCCGGCCGCCCGTGGCGTGCTGGAGCTGGTGGCGCCGTTCGACAGCGGCGACGCGGTACAGGGCCTGGAGCAGGTCAGCCATGTGTGGCTGCTGTTTCTTTTTCATCAGGCCCTGGAAGACACGCCGCGCCTCAAAGTGCGGCCGCCACGCCTGGGCGGCAACACGTCCATGGGCGTGTTCGCCACCCGTGCAACGCACCGCCCGAACGGCATTGGCCAGTCGGTGGTGAAGCTGGACAAGGTCGAGCCCGGCCGGCTGTGGATTTCCGGGATTGATCTGCTTGATGGCACGCCCGTGTTGGATATCAAGCCGTATGTGCCGTATGCCGACATTATCGAGGGCGCCACCAACAGCATCGCCAGCAGCGCACCGCCGCTGATTCCCGTGCAGTGGCTGAAGACTGCCCTGTTCCAGGCACAAGGCCATGCTGAGCGCCTTGACGAGCCCTTGGTGGCGTTGATCGAGCAGTGTTTGGCGCAGGATCCACGGCCGGCGTATCAGACGCCTGGGCCGGAGCGCGAGTATGGAGCGCAGTTCTGGGATGTGGATGTGCGCTGGCACTATCCCGAGGCGGGCCTTATCTGTGTACTGGAAGTGGTTCCAGCTGAATAAACCGGAAACAAAATGTGGGAGGGGGCTTGCCCCCGATAGCGGTGGTACATTCAACATCTCTGTTGACTGACTTGGCGCCATCGGGGGCAAGCCCCCTCCCACATTTAGATCTTCTTTGTTGCACTGACTGTTTACTTTTCTACGAACGCACGCTCGATCAGATAATCACCCGGCTCACGCATACGCGGCGAAACCTTCAGGCCGAAGCTGTTCAGCACTTCGCTGGTTTCATCCAACATGCTTGGGCTGCCGCACAGCATGGCGCGGTCGTCTTCAGGGTTGATTGGTGGCAGGCCGATGTCGCTGAACAGCTTGCCGCTGCGCATCAGGTCGGTCAGGCGGCCTTCGTTTTCGAATGGCTCGCGGGTCACGGTCGGGTAGTAGATCAACTTGTCACGCAGGGCCTCGCCGAAGAATTCGTTCTGCGGCAGGTGCTCGGTGATGAATTCGCGGTAGGCGACTTCGTTGACGTAACGCACGCCGTGGCACAGGATCACTTTTTCGAAACGCTCGTAGGTTTCCGGGTCCTGGATCACGCTCATAAACGGCGCAAGGCCAGTACCGGTGCTGAGCAGGTACAGGTGTTTGCCCGGCTTCAAATCGTCAAGCACCAGGGTGCCTGTCGGTTTTTTGCTGATGATGATCTCGTCGCCTTCCTTCAAGTGCTGCAATTGGGAAGTCAGCGGGCCATCGGGCACCTTGATGCTGAAGAACTCCAGATGCTCTTCCCAGTTCGGGCTGGCAATGGAGTAAGCGCGCATGAGCGGGCGGCCATTTGGCTGTTGCAGGCCGATCATCACGAACTGACCGTTCTCAAAGCGCAGGCCCGGATCGCGGGTGCACTTGAAGCTGAACAGAGTGTCGTTCCAGTGATGAACACTGAGGACACGCTCGTGGTTCATGTTGCTCATGTACGGGGGACTCCTGGAAATGGGTCTGCGCCAAGATTGAGATGCGCAATTGCACAGCATTCTAATGGCGGCGACAATATCTGTTAACTGGATTATTAAGATAAGGGTTATCGGTTATATCGATATGCGATTTACTCTCCGTCAACTGCAAGTCTTCGTCGCCGTCGCCCAGCAGGAAAGCGTCTCCCGCGCTGCTGGCCTTCTGGCCTTATCTCAATCCGCCGCCAGCACCTCGATCACCGAGCTGGAGCGCCAATCCAGCTGCCAATTATTCGACCGCGCCGGCAAACGCCTGAGCCTGAACGCCCTCGGCCATCAGCTGTTGCCCCAGGCAGTGGCGCTGCTGGACCAGGCCAAGGAGATCGAGGACCTGCTCAACGGCAAGTCCGGCTTCGGCTCCCTGGCGGTCGGCGCCACCCTGACCATCGGCAATTACCTGGCGACGCTGTTGATCGGCAGCTTCATGCAGCAGCACCCCGAGAGCCAGGTGAAGCTGCATGTGCAGAACACTGCGCATATCGTGCATCAGGTAGCGCACTACGAAATTGACCTGGGTCTAATCGAAGGCGACTGCAGCCACCCGGACATCGAAGTGCAAACCTGGGTGGAAGATGAGCTGGTGGTGTTTTGCGCACCGCAGCATCACTTGGCCAAACGCGGCGTGGCAACCATGGAAGAGTTGACCCATGAAGCGTGGATCCTGCGCGAACAAGGCTCCGGCACGCGCCTGACCTTTGACCAGGCCATGCGTCACCACCGCAGCGCGCTGAATATCCGCCTGGAGCTGGAGCACACCGAGGCGATCAAACGTGCAGTGGAATCGGGCTTGGGGATTGGCTGCATTTCCCGGCTGGCGCTGCGCGATGCGTTCCGCCGCGGCAGCCTGGTGCCGGTGGAAACCCCGGACCTGGACCTGGCCCGGCAGTTTTACTTCATCTGGCATAAACAGAAGTACCAGACCTCGGCAATGCGCGAGTTTCTGGAACTGTGCCGCGCCTTCACCGCCGGGGTTCAGCGCAGCGACGAAATCGTACTGCCAAGCATCGCCTGATGCCTTAGATCAGAATCACGGCCCACACCAGGGTGATCATGGTCAGCGCCACGAATTGCGCGGCGCTGCCCATGTCCTTGGCGTTTTTCGACAGCGGGTGCAGGTCGAGGGAAATCCGGTCGATGGCCGCTTCCACCGCGGAGTTGAGCAACTCGACGATCAGGGCCAGCAGGCACACCGCGATGAGCAAGGCTCGCTCGACCCGGCTGACGTGCAGGAAAAAGCTCAGCGGAATCAGGATCACGTTGAGCAACACCAACTGACGGAATGCCGCCTCGCCAGTGAAGGCCGCACGCAAGCCATCCAGGGAATAGCCCCCTGCGTTGAAGATACGTTTGATACCGGTTTGACCCTTGAAAGGCGACATAGATGTAGGCAACTGAACCAAAGAAGTGGGGAAACTAGATCACGCAAAGTCAAAAAAGCGTGAATCGGCAATGTCTTAGTGCTGCGAAATTGACTCAAGTTGTTGCAAGAGCAACGCCGCCTGGGTGCGCGTGCGCACGCCCAGCTTGCGGAAAATCGCCGTCACATGGGCCTTGATGGTCGCTTCGGACACGCTCAATTCGTAAGCAATCTGCTTGTTCAGCAGACCTTCGCAGACCATGGTCAACACCCGAAATTGCTGGGGCGTCAGGCTGGCGAGGCCATCACGGGCAGCCTTGGCTTCGTCGGACACGTTGATTTCTTCAAACGCTTGCGGCGGCCAGGACACATCGCCGTCAAGCACGGTGCGCACGGCTTTCTGGATCGCTTCCATTGAACTGGACTTGGGAATGAAACCGCTGGCGCCAAACTCCTTGGAGCGCACCACTACGTCAGCTTCTTCCTGGGCCGAGACCATCACCACCGGGATCTGCGGGTATTGCCCGCGTAACAGCACAAGCCCGGAAAAACCGTAGGCACCGGGCATGTTCAGGTCGAGCAGCACCAGGTCCCAGTCGGATTTTTCGGTGAGTCGTGCTTCCAGCTCGGCAATGCTGGCCACTTCAACCAGCCGCACGTCCGGGCCAAGGCCCAGGGTTACCGCCTGATGCAGCGCACTGCGAAACAGCGGGTGGTCATCGGCTATCAGGATTTCGTATGTGGCCATTGATTAAATGATCCTGTTTTTTATGGCAGCCCTGACGGGTTCAGGGTTCGCCAGTACACAAGGCAACGGCCAGGCAGCCATCGCCACGGGGCAGGCTCAGCGTCAAAAACACCTGCAACGACGCTGAAAATTCACGGTTACGCCCCAATCGGCGCCCAGCATGCCCAGCGTAGCCTGGGGGGTCAAGCACTACGCCCGTGGGCATTTTAGCGAGTTGCAGGTTTGCAGTGCCATCATGCAAACGTCGTCTGGTCATACTGCCGGGACGTGGGGCGAGAGGCGCGCATGAACGCTGTCCTCCGGGTCCAGCGGCAACAGGAACTTGGCCGCCAGGTAATGGGTGCTGAATACGTCGAGGTAAGCATCCAGCACTTCACTGGCCGCTTGATCGCTTGCCAGCTCCAGGCACAGCGCGGCGACTTCGGCAGTGCAAAAATGATCATCCCGCTTGGAGCGACGCAGCTTGTAGCGCGACAGCTGTTCAGGCGCCAGGCTCAACACGGGCAAGTGTTCCAGGTAGGGGCTCTTGCGGAACATCTTGCGCGCTTCGCTCCAGGTGCCGTCCAGCAGGATGAACAACGGGCGCTTGCCCTCCTCCACGTTCACCTCACTGACCACCCGCTCTGGCGCGACGAATTCGCCGGGAAACACGATGTAGGGTTGCCACTGCGGGTCGGCCAGCAAGGTCAGCAACGCGGGATCGACCTCGGTGCGCGACCAGGCAAACGCGGTGGTGTCGTCAATCACATCAGCAATCAGCCAGCCGGTGTTGCTCGGCTTCATCGGTTCAACATCGTGCATCAGCAGGCACATTGCCGAGCGCGCTTCTACCTGCGGCCGCCAGGCACACAGGCAATATTCGGGAATCACCCGGCAGCCGGGGCAACGCTCGGCGCGCGAACCACGGTTGAGGAACGGGCGCACGGCCCGCGCCAGCCGTTGGGTACGCAAACGGGAAACGGCATGGCTCATCGGGCGTAACCCGTAGAAGGGAAAATCGACACTGGAGGAACTCGAGACAGGCTTAAGTGGCGGCAGTTTAGCAGAGCCGCCGGCACTTCTGAGCGATACGCCTGGCTGTAGTGGCAGGCGCTCACCTATAATTGCGCGCCACTGAACGCACAACGCAGTGGCTGGTCTATGCACCAGTAACCGAATCAGGAGATTTTCATGCTGCGTTCCATGCTGCGTCTTGTTGCCCCATCCGTCGCCCTTGCGCTGGTATTGCCCATGGGCGCCCACGCGGCCTCGTTGCTGGAGGCCCAAATGAACAGGAAGCTGCAAAGCGTCGCGGCCGAAAGCAACAAGGACCTGCCCCGGGAAATCGATGAAAAAACCCTGGAAGTGGCCTACACCGTTGAAGGCATGCAGCTGATCGATCACCTCAGCGTGCAACCTGACCGGGCCGAACAGATGCGCGCCAACCCCAAGGCCGTGTATTTCCAGCTGGGTCAAAGCGTGTGCCTGAACAAGGGTTACCGCGAGTTGATGGCCAAGGGCGCTGTGATGCGCTATGACATCTCCGAGAACAAGACCAACCGCCCGGTGGCGTCGGTCAAGTTTGTCGAAGCCGATTGCCCGGCACCTGCTGCAGCGAAGAAGAAAAAGTAACGATTGCTCCACCGTCGCGCGCTGCTGTCCTGTGGCGCGCACATCCCTCGCTGTCTTTGCTTGCCAACAACTAAACTGCTTGATGTGCGGCCAATAACCGGTTGCCAGCCAAGGGTTTTTCGGCTCATGATCAAGTCATCCCGACAGCCTGCTCCGCGCATTTTCCACGCCGTTCTGTAACATTTTCAGGGCAAAAGAGGGTTGCCCTCCTGCGACTTGCAGTGCAAAGGTTTCCAAATCACAAGGAACATACAGAGCCCGCTTTGCCGCTCGGTGCACACCGTGCAATGCCCCTGGCGTGCAGCGACACATGCAGTGTCGTGGCCGCGGACGAATACCTCGCCGAGGGCCCAGGTTCTTTGAAGAAGGAGAAGTTGAATGCCTTACGAATCGAATGACCGCCTGCTCCGTCATTTTGAAGAACACGGGACCGACCTCACTCAGCAGGTCGACGCGCAACTCCAGCTGGTCGCGCCCAGCAGCCCGAACATTCCCCTTTATCGCGACATGATCCTCACCGTTCTGCGCATGGCCCAGGACGATCGCAACCGTTGGAACGCCAAAATCACCTTGCAGGCGATCCGCGAGCTGGACAATGCCTTCCGCGTGCTCGAACAGTTCAAGGACCGCCGCAAGGTGACCGTGTTCGGCTCGGCGCGCACACCGGTTGAAAGCCCTTTGTATGCCTTGGCTCGGGAAGTCGGCGCCCAGCTGGCGCAATCGGACCTTATGGTGATCACCGGCGGTGGCGGCGGCATCATGGCGGCAGCCCACGAAGGCGCCGGCCTGGAGCACAGCCTGGGGTTCAACATTACCCTGCCGTTTGAGCAGCACGCCAACCCGACCATCGATGGCACCGAGAACCTGCTGTCCTTCCACTTCTTCTTCACCCGCAAGCTGTTTTTCGTCAAGGAAGCCGATGCGCTGGTGTTGTGCCCTGGCGGGTTCGGCACCCTGGATGAAGCGCTTGAAGTGCTCACCCTGATCCAGACCGGCAAAAGCCCACTGGTGCCAGTGGTACTGCTGGATGCTCCAGGCGGCGGCTTTTGGCAAGGGGCTCTGGACTTTATCCGCAGCCAGCTGGAGGCCAATCGTTATATCCTGCCCACTGACCTCAAGCTGGTCCGACTGGTACACAGTGCTGAAGCAGCAGTGGACGAAATTAACCAGTTCTATGCCAACTTCCACTCCACGCGCTGGTTGAAGCGTGAGTTTGTGGTGCGCATGAACCATCCGCTCAGTGAACGGGCGCTGGCCCATTTGCAAAGCGAGTTTGCCAGCCTGCGGCTGAGTGGTGAATTCCAGCAGCTTGCCTATACCGGCGAGGAACACGATGAGCCGAGGTTCAGCCATTTAACGCGCTTGGTGTTCAACTTCAATGGCCGGGATCAAGGCCGACTACGAGAGTTGGTGGATTACATCAACTTGCCGGAAAACTGGGCACAGGCTCAGGGGAAAGCGCAGCAGCGGGTAACGCCCGAGCCAGCATGATTTTTTGAAGGCAAAAAAAAAGGCCCACTATTTTCATAGTGGGCCTTTTTAATTTACCGAGTTCGATCAGGTACAGCAGATTCGATGTAGGAGCTGGCTTGCCTGCGATGGCATCATCGCGATCCTACTGGGAAACCGAAGTGTCCGCGTCGCAGTCAAGCCAGCGCCTACATTCTAAATTTCAGCAGCTCGAAAGCTCAGTCTTCCATGTCTCGGCCGCTTAGCAGGCGGCTGATCATGTCCATCGAAAACCCGCGATAACTCAGAAAGCGACCTTGCTTAGCACGCTCCCTGGCATCAATCGGAAGATGGCCGGCAAACTTGCGGCGCCAGGTGTCCTCGAGCTGCGACTGCCAACTGATACCGCACTCACGCAGGGCGAGGTCGATATCAGCGCGTTGCAGACCGCGCTGGCTCAGCTCCTCGCGAATTCGCGCCGGACCGTAGCCGGAGCGCGCGCGGTAGGAGACAAAGCTTTCCAGGTAACGCGCTTCCGACAGAAGCCCTTCTTCCGTTAAGCGGTCGAGGGCAGTTTCGATCATCTCGGGCTCTGCGCCGCGCTGACGCAGTTTACGCGTCAACTCGACTCGACCATGCTCGCGTCGAGCGAGCAGGTCCATCGCAGTGCGCCGAACGGCGACGAGTGTATCCAGTACAACAGTCATCGTTTGCTTCAGATGTCAGTATCAGCTTCTTCGACTTCTTCCACCGGCTCGCGATTGGCAGCAGCTTTCACGTCTGGCGCTGCGGTCAGCAACTTGTCGCGAATCTGCTTCTCGAGCGTGGCGGCGATATCCGGGTTGTCCGCCAGGAACTTGGCCGAGTTGGCCTTGCCCTGACCGATCTTGCTGCCGTTGTAGGCATACCAGGCGCCGGACTTCTCGACGAAACCGTGCAACACGCCCAGGTCGATCATCTCGCCGTTCAGGTAGATACCCTTGCCGTAGAGAATCTGGAACTCAGCCTGACGGAAAGGCGGAGCCACTTTGTTCTTCACGACTTTAACGCGGGTTTCGCTGCCGACAACCTCGTCACCTTCCTTCACCGCGCCGGTACGACGGATGTCCAGACGGACCGAAGCGTAGAACTTCAACGCGTTACCACCAGTGGTGGTTTCCGGGCTGCCGAACATCACGCCGATCTTCATACGGATCTGGTTGATGAAGATCACCAGGCAGTTGGCGTTCTTGATGTTACCGGTGATTTTACGCAGCGCCTGGGACATCAGGCGGGCTTGCAGGCCCACGTGCATGTCGCCCATTTCGCCTTCGATTTCAGCTTTCGGTACCAGGGCTGCCACGGAGTCGACCACGATCACGTCGATGGCGTTGGAGCGCACCAGCATGTCGGTGATTTCCAGGGCTTGCTCACCGGTGTCCGGCTGGGAAACCAGCAGATCATCTACGTTGACGCCCAGTTTGCCGGCGTATTCAGGATCGAGGGCGTGCTCGGCGTCGACGAACGCGCAGGTGGCGCCCATTTTTTGCGCCTGGGCAATCACCGACAGAGTCAGAGTGGTTTTACCGGAAGATTCAGGACCGTAGATTTCGACGATACGGCCTTTTGGCAGGCCGCCAATGCCGAGCGCGATGTCCAGACCCAGAGAGCCAGTGGAAATAGCCGGGATCGCCTGACGGTCGTGATCGCCCATACGCATTACGGCACCCTTGCCGAATTGACGTTCGATCTGACCCAGGGCCGCAGCCAAGGCTTTCTTCTTGTTGTCGTCCATTAAAGTCCTCACGTAATCAATAAGGCCTGACGGCCAACACCTGTATAAGTAGACAGTATTGTTCCACAAAGATCGAAGATCGCCTACCCCTGTTTTTCTATTTCTAGTGCAGCTCGTCGCAACAAGCCCTCAAGCGCGGCTTTTACCGTTTGTCGGCGGACCTCGTCGCGGTTGCCGGGGAAGTGCGCAAGCTCGGCCGTCACCTCTTCGCCAACGCCAAAAGCCAGCCAAACGGTGCCGACCGGTTTGTCCGGCGAACCGCCGTCAGGCCCGGCAACACCGCTGACCGCCACGGCAAAGCGCGACAGGCTTTTTTCCTGTGCACCACGGACCATCGCCTCCACCACTTCCTGGCTGACAGCGCCGACTTTGCCGAACAGTTTCTCGGGTACGCCCAGCTGCCGGGTCTTCTGCCGGTTGGAATAGGTGACATAGCCCGCCTCGAACCAGGCCGAACTGCCCGGAATCCGCGTGATGGCTTCGGCGATACCGCCGCCGGTGCACGACTCGGCAGTGGTGACGTGAGCATTAAGCACCTGCAAACGGCGACCCAGTTCAGCGGCCAGTTGAGTGATTTCCTTCACGGTCGACTCCAGAAGTAGGCGGGGATTTGCCTACCCTACAGGAGCAAATCGCACACGCAAGCGACAGACTGGATCAAGATGCTAACGCCCGACGGCGCGCACGTACGCTTGGCAGGCACGTAAGGCGATCAGGGCGTTATCGCCGTCGTCGGTGATGGCAATAATTCGCTGAGCATGCGCCGGGTCAAGTTGGGCTCGCGGGGTTGCATGAACCACGCCGCTGGCGGTGGCGGCGGTTGGCACTGAGCAATTGAGGCTGCGGTCGGTGGCGTCGAGAAGGACTGACAACCGCACATCAGCAGTGGCCAGGCGGTCGCGCAGAGCAGCTTGGTTATGTTGGGCATCGTTCAACTCCTGTACGTGTTGCTGATCGTTGGCGCTGAGCTGCTTCTCCAACGCCAACTGTTCTTTTTGCTCAGCCAGGTGTTGAAGCAAAACCGCCTGTGCCTGCACATCCGCCTGGCGCTCGAGCTGCGAGCCATAACGCCACGCCTGCACTTGCCAGGTCACGACCACCAGCAGGCAAACGCCGACCAGCCGTAACGCGCCTAAGAAACGCATAACACCGACTTGGCCCGCGCCCACACTTGCAAACGGTCCTCCAGCCCGTTCAGGCCGCCATTGATGCGGCGGGTAATGGTGGTGAACTGGTCTTTGTCGGCCAGCTCATTCAAGCCGTTGCTCTGCCAAAACCAAGCCGCGGACTCACATGCCCACTGTGGCTGTTCCAACAGCTGCGGCTGTCCCAGCAGGCGATCGTCGCCGAACAATGCCTGGCTGCACGCCAGGTAGTTACGCCGCCCGGTGATCTGGATCAGTCCCCTGCCCCGATACTTCTGGCCATCGCCGTCCGCTTCGGGGGTGTTGCCCAGGCGCGCGGCCAAAGTGCCGGTGTCGTATTTGCTGAGGTATTGGTCGCTGCCCAGTTCGCGCACGTAGCGCAGCTCACCGGATTCGTGGCCGACCTGCGCGAGGAAGGCAGCGATGCGCTTGGGTTGGCCGATCTGGAACCTGGACATTGCAGTGTTCAATGCGGACAAAAAAAGGCCCGCAACAGGGCGGGCTCCGGGCAGGATTTGAACCAGTTGAGAAAGCGTTATAGCCATGGGTCCTCACTCGGCCGCGGATAATCCGTTGGCCATGATCGTGCATCGATAGCTCTCGCTGCGCTTGCCACTGGAGGTCACCGTCTTGATCGACCAACGGCCGCGCATGAAGTCGGGCCACGATTCGTCCAGCAGCAACAGGCCTTCAGCGCCGAACAAGGGGTTTCCGGGGCAGATCACATTAACTTGCATCCCTTCGCGGCCCACTCGGCGCATCTCGCCCTCGGCAGCGGTTCTGGCTTCGGCCTCGTTCTGGTAACGCTGCGTCACCACCTTGAACGGCGCGATGCCCACCTGCACCACTCGTTGTTTACCGGCTGCCGCGTCCCACCAGGACGTTTGTGCGCCCAGGTAAGTAGCGCGGCTGGTTTGGGTAAAGCTGGCGGTGATAAACGCGCGATCACCCGGACGATTATCGCGGGTGATCGACAACGGCACGACCGGCAAGACCTTGCCCGACAGCGATTTCGTCTGCCCTTTGCGGCCCAGCACATACAGCTCGTCGACAGGCTTGGCCACGGCATCGAAGCGATTGGCCAGACGCGTGAGAAACGCCATGTCACTTTCATTGGTCTGGTCGATGTGCGGGATATGCTCGCCTTCCAGATCAGGCGCCACGCGCGGTGAAAAACCGTAGCGCGTGGTCAATTGGCGAAACAGCGCACCCAGGCTGATCGGCCCGTGACTGGCGGTGCGTCGCTTCTTGAATTCGGGCTCATCAAAGGGCGCCGCCGTCGCCACCAGCACCAGACGCAGCGGGAACAGTGACGGTGTGCGCTGGGTGATTTTGAAGCGGCCCTTGTCCACCAGGCCCGACTCCCGATACCCGATGCGCAGGCCGATACGCCCGCCCAGGCTGGGCAGCCCTTCAAGGCCCTCGATGTCGAGTGTCAGCTTGAGCTGGTCGGACGTAAACCCGGCCATGTCGGTATGCTCCCACTCCAATAGCCGCTCATTGAGGAGCGCGGCATTGGCACCGTAAATCTCCACCACGGGTGTAAATCCAAGTGTCATGGTTGCTCCTTAATCCCAGGCCGTAACCGGCTGCCTGGCCACGGGCTGGGTATCCAGCTCAGGCACAATCACATTGACGCCTGCCGGCAATACCGCGCCCTGTTCGGCCAACTGCGGGTTCAAGCGCCACAGCACCTCTTCGGCGGCATCATCACAGCGACCGAGCTCGCGATAGAGCAACAGGTTGACCGAGTCACCGGCAATACTTCGTACCTTACGCATTGACGAACTCCTCCAGTACCAACACCCAATTGACCACCATGGCCGTGCCGTCATCGATCACACAGGACTGTTTTTCGTCCACCGATTTGATGGTCCACAGCCCCCAGTTCAGGCCTACGCCATCGACCAGCGGCAACGGCACACGCTGGGCTTGCAGCGCACGCAATTCGTCCATCCGCGACATGCCCAGCGCGCGTGCAGCCTTGCCGCCGAATGACAGCGTTTCGAGCGCCTGGCCAACTTGGGTGGATTTGGGCTTGCCGGAAACGATATCCAGGCTGCCCCAACCCCCACTGCTCAAACGGTCCAGGGTGTCGTAGGCGAACCCACGGGACAGCCCGAAAATAAACGGGCCCAACGCCATTTGTTGTCGCATCACACCACTCCTGTATCGGTCAGGGCCGAGTCACGTCGCGTCGCCAGCAGGCTGTCCATCGACAGCGGCGAGAATTGCGCTTCGATCTGTTGCACCACGATCGCGGCCAGTTGTTGTGGGTTGGCCTGCTCGGGTGCGTTGATGGTGATTTGCGGTGCGAAGTTGACTTGGCGGTTGTCGGCTTGAGCGCTACTGAGGTTTTTGCTGGTCCGGCCAGGTGATGGCAGACGGTCATCGGAGCCCATCAGTTTTTCACTCAGCCAGGCGCCGATATCACTGCCGGCAAACGTACCCAGCGCCCCCCCGACCACTTTGCCGATGGCACCGCCAGCGACACCGCCCATGACCCCGCCCAGCACTGTGCCAGCCCCCGGCACCACCGAACCGATCGCCGCCCCGGCGAGCGTGCCGAGCGCGCGGCCAACGGCCATGCCCGCAAATTCGCCAGCAACGCCACCGGCAACACCGCCGCCGACTGACCCTACCGTGGTGCCGACGGCTTTACCCAGGTTCCCCGACATCGCGCCCTGGACAAGGTCAATGCCAGCACCCGCCAGCACCACGCCAAGGGAGCCACTTCGCGCGAACTTGCTGGCTCTCGCGGTTCGTGAAGGCTTGTCTGCCGAGCGATCACCGCGCGGCGTTTTGTGACCTTTGGGTGTGTTCTGGCTGGCTGGCGCGCTCACCTTGCCTGGTGTGGTATCGCCGCCTCCGAGAATCTTGCCGGCGACCTTCTCGAACACCTTGTCCTTCACCGCATCGAACACACCAGAAAACACCGGCCCCAACGCCGCGCCAGCCAGCGTTACAGCGGCCGTGGTCTTGGGCAGCGCCTCGGCCAACCAGCCCACGCCCGTCACCAGCCCGGTCATCGCGGTTAGCGAGGTGTCCACGATCGGCGCCAGCGCGGCATCCTTGGCGGTATCCAGCCGCGTGGTGCTGGCCTCGAAGGCTTGACGACGTGCTTGTGTGGAGTCTGCGCGAACCGCTGCCGAACGCAGGACCGAGCCTTGTTCGCCAAGTGCCGACGTCGCGTACACCGACTTGTCGGCCACCAGCGTAAACGCCTGCTTTACCGTGTCGATGGCGGGCACCAGGCTCAGAATCGACTGATTGCCATCGAACAATTGAGTGGCCAACGCCGCTTGTTTCTCAGCCGGTTGCGCCTTGAGCGCTTCAAGCACCGTGAGCAGGGTCTGGGGCGCATCCTGCTGCATCCCGCCAGCGAGCAACGTGGGATCAAGCTTGAGCGCCGCCCACGCGTTGCGCTGGCTTTCAGAAGCGCCGTCGCCTTTGGCCAGGGTGCTGCTGATTTTCTCCAGCCCGACACCGGCTGCACTCTTGCTGTTGCCGGCACTGAGCAATGCCGCCGAAAGCGCCGCTGCCTGCTCGGGGCTCATGCCCGCGGCGGTGGCCGTCCCCCCTGCGCGCTGCACAATAGCGCCGATATCCGCCGCTTCTGCCTTGAGCGAAACGTGGGTGCCCAACACATTGGTCGCGTCAGCCAGGTCCCGGGTTTGCTCGCGGTCGATTTTCATCGACTCGCGCCAGCCGCCCATCATGTCGCCGGCATTTTTGACGTCGACCTTGAAGGCCGTCGCCATGATGGCTGCGTCGCGGGCGAACTGGGTCAGGTCGTCCTGACGAGCCGCGCGGTCGATATTGCCCGAGGCATCCTTGCGGTCGCTGCCGATGCCGGACCGGGCGGCCACATACTCGACCTGTGCCAGGTCCACGGCGCTTGCACCGCTCGCCGCTACCATCGGTTCCGACGCCATGGCCAAGTTGGTTTCGCGCAGTTGTTTGCGCTGGCGGCCGACAAACATCAACAACTGATCCAGGTCAGTCATCGCGGCATCCAGTGCCTGCGAGGGTTTGCGCGCCTCAGCGGGGGCTGCAGCTTTTGCTGCTCCCGCGCCTTCGCCAGCTTCAACTTGCCGGGCGTCCATCATCTTGAGCAGTGAGGCGTTGAACAGCTCGAGGGTATTCACCAGCCGATCCTGCCCCGCCGCCAGGAGATTGATCTCAAGGCTGGCAGTCGCCAGGGCCAACCCCAGACTCGCGGCCTCTACCGGCATCGCGCCCGAGGGCCCGGCGAGTGTTGACGCAATGGGTTTGATACTGGCCTGCGCCACTGCGGTGTCACGTGAGCCCAGCGTCAGCTCGCCTTCCGTGGCGATGGCTGACGGGCTTGCATGGTTATTGCCTGCCATACCGCTCTACTCCTGTTTGACGCCAAGGCGAGTGATCGCGATGTCGTAGCGGCGCAATGCTTTTCCGGCGTCCCAGTCGAGGATCTCCGCCTCATTGACCGAGTAAATCAGTGGCACCACATCGAGGATCACTTCGATGTCGCGCTCCGAAAGAAGTCCGCCGGTTTGTTTAAAAAATCGTCGATGCGCTCCTGCAGTTCCGTCCAGTCGGGAACGGTCAGCCCGGCCAGGTCAGGGATCATCAGGCCGGTGCAGTGAGCGGTGATGAATTCGGCGCGTTCTTTGTTGGTGGCGAGTTTCTTCATGGCCTTGGTGGCACGCAGGGCAGGCATTTCCAGGCTCAGTGCGGTCAGGTTGCGGCCGGCGGCATCGAGGGGCAGCAGCAGGTGCACCTGTTCCTGCTGCGACGGCTCATCGCGTTCGCCGAGGAAGAACGACGCTGGGCGCGTCGACATTTCGTGCACGTACTGAGCAATGCTCACGTAGTCCGGGCGCTTGAGCTGATCGAGTTCTTTTTCCGACAGGCCGGTGGCGAGTTTTGCCAGTTCAAAAAACTGGTCGTCCTCGTCATCACCGGCCCGGGCGAGTGCAGCTTTTTGCGCGGCGTAGAACAGCGGCTTGAGTTGAATCTGCTGGATCGTCGCGCCAGTGTCGGCGGTGATCGGAGACAGCAGAATGTGCAGCGGTGGCATCCAGGCCATGGGGTAATTCCTTGTTTAAGCGTTGTTGAAATCTCAGGATGAGCGCCGTCAATGTGGGAGCCGGGCTTGCCCGCGATGGCATCACCGCGCAGCACCTGATAAACCGAGTCGCCTGCATCGCAGGCAAGCCAGCTCCCACAGTGATCGTGCTCACTTCAGAGCACCGTCGCTCTTAAGGCATCAGCACAGCGCGGCGCGCATCGCCGAGAATGTCGACACCGTTGAGCATGAACTTCTGGGTACGCACGTCGATGTCGATCACCGGAATGCCGTTTTCCAGACGGTTGTAGGTGCGGCAGGACAGCTCCAGAGTGGTAGTGGCCTTGTCGCCCATCTTCAGCTTCGCCTCCTCCAGGGATTTAAGTTTGCCGCCGACGGTGTGGTAGGTGAAATAGGTCTTGCCATCCTGGTCCTGACCGGCTTCACGCACGTTCAGCAGAATATCGTCGCCCTGACGCACGCCCAGGGCCAGCATGATTTCCGGCCCGGCACCTTGCAGAACCAACTTGGCATTGAGCACCTTGCCGCTCTTGGCCATTTCTTCGGCGATGAAGCGCCCGCCGGACATGGATTCCATGTCGAATTCGATCTTCGGCGGGGTGAACTCTTCTACCGTCGCGGACAACGGCAGGCCTTGAAGGGTGGCCGCAATGGCCTGTCTTACACGGTTGGTAAACATTAGAGAACGTCCTCCAGGAACTGCTCGATGATTTCATCGCGGGCATTGAGTTGGTAAATCATGTGTTCATTCGGCGCATAGCGGCCGTAGTCGATGACGATGAACCAGGTACCGTTCTTGTACTTCTCGACACTGTTGAGCTCCGGGTGCAGGTACACGCTGCCGCCGGGGATGGTTTCGTCGGCGACCAGGGTTTGCAGCCAGTCGTTGATGCGCTTGACCTCCTGGTCCATGAAGGACTTGGTGAGGTTCTTGGCCATGGCTTTCTGGCCGGCCTTGACCAGCTTGCGGCTGATCGCATCTTCCAGGCCGACGTAGCTGATGAACTTGCCGGTGATGGAGCGGTTACCCAGCAGCGAAAAACCGCCAAGGATGGTGCGCGCGTAGTAGCTCACGCCGTAGCGGTTGAGCAGGTCGCCTTCGGTGGAGGTGTCGAGGATGTTGTACTCGACCACGCGGGAAACGTCCTCAGCGAACGTCACCTGGTTGCCTGGGCTTTCCCACTGCTTGACCTTGGCCAGTGCAGCGATGGCCAGCGACGATGGCGACAGGAACACGTTCTTTTTCGCCGCCTTGGAGTACACCGACGGCATGTTGTGCACCAGCAGGCAACGGTCGAAACCGAGGTCGGCCCCGCCCAGCTCGCCGCTGTAGGTCACTTGGTCAGCAACCGAAGCATCCTTGCCATCCAGTACCACACGGGCCTTGATGCGCTTGCCGAAAGACGCGAACTCACCGGCCACGGCTTTGGTGCCGGTGAAGCCAGGGGCGCCGATGATGGTCAGGTCTTCAGGGACGCTGCTCAGGGCAGCCAGGCCCAGTTTGCGGCCAGTGGTCGGCTCGTTGCCGCCGATCACATTGTTGAGGGTGTCGGCCGGGGTTGCGCCCTCCTCCACGATCACCACGTAGACCGGCACCTTCACCACTTTGAGGATCTGGTAGACGGCCTGGAACAGCGTGCCCGACTCTGCGCCGGTGGGGTCCAGCAGCGCTTGGGTGGTGAAGCTGTTGATGCGGAACGGCGCGTTTTTCGGGATCGACGCGTGGGCATTCGGCGCAGTGCCGACCAGGCCGATGACGTTATCGCCAAGGCCACCCATGGCCTCGGGGGATTCAGTGGCATTCACGGTGATGCCGTTGTGCTCGAAGTTCAGAACCTCAGCCATGGTTAGTCAGCCTTCTTGGGGGTGGAGTTAAGGACGCTGGTCAGTTCCAGGCGGCCGGCGGTGCGCAGGGCGGATGCTTCGACGTCGAGCAGTTCCAGTTCTTCGCCGGCGGTGGACCAGTGGCCACCTCCGATGGGGAATGGGATGAGGACGGTGTAGGTTTGGCGGTTGGCCATGTGTAAATTTCTCCAGATGCAAAAAGCCCATTAAGCGGGGGATTCATTGGGCGAAAAAAAACCGCTTTCGCGGTCATGTCAGTCCCTAGATTGGCGCTACAGGCCAATTGATTAAGGCCGGAAAACCTTCCTGCTTATCGATACGGTTCAATTCAATTCGATACAGCTTCCAGGCTTGCAGCCGTGCCACCTCGTCATCGGTTGCCTTCCCCAAGTCTTGTGCATCCAACAGGGGGGCGATACGTATCGCCGCGACTTGCAACAGTTCGTCTCGACGCTGCATGGCTTCGTTACTCATCAGTTGTGCCATAACCTCAGCTGCATCTTCAGCCGACAAACCAATCCCTTCCAAACTCTCTGCATCTGGATTGACGTATATCGAGCCCTTGTAATTCACTGTTCTCATTTAAACGCTCCTTATGCGGAAATAGTTGTATATGCCTGGCGGGCCGTGTAAGAACCTGGCGACAAGGTAAGCAAACTATCAAGTGTCGCACCGGAGCCGAAACCGACAATAGACACGGTACTGATATCAACCATTTTCGGCACACCGACATTGATGATTGTCGTCTGGGCGCCGCCTTTACTAATGGTCGTCTGCGCGAGGCTTAGCTGAATAAAACCGTAGTACGTAGTGAACAATGGAACGTCCTGAACCACGACCTCACACTTATGAAAACACAACTTAAAGCTCACACTTTCGCCGGCCCCCCCATCGCGAGAAAACAAGCCGCCGTAATCAGGGCCCCATTGCGAAACGCCATTCGCCAAGCCGGTTTCTATTCGGCAGTCGGTGAACTTAATCGACATTTCCGTGATAGCGGAAAAACCACCACATATGTAGACATTCGAATCAGGAAATCGCATCAGCGCGCCACGAACGATGGGTTTAGACGCTTCTGTCCCATACGGGATGAATAGAAGCGACATATTGTCAACATTGGTTCCACCCAAGCCCCGACCTACCTCATAGACCTTTCCACGCCGTAGGAAAATTGTGGCTGAGCCGCACAACATGACCCTGCCAACTGCAGCAGCAATGGTTTTAAGTGGCTTATCCGAAGTGAGACCGCTATTGGTGTCCAGGCCACTGGAGGAGTCGACATACAGAACCTTGTTAACTTCTGCTCGAACAGCCGCTGGAACCTGCTCAGTTGCCGCAACTACTTTCTGGTCGATTAAGGATATCTTTTTACTTACCGTATCCGTTAGTGCATTGCATGCCGACACCAGGCCGGCGATTACCGTTTCCAAACTCATCTTTTACACTCCTTGTAAAACGTCGTTTTTTCCAGTACCCAAAGGCGAGGACTATTTAAGTTCTACGCTCATGACCCGAAACAAAACCCCCACATGCCGCGCCATGTTATCAATACTCGCTGCGGCGAGCTGCGCGAACTCCCCAGCCATCAAGACATTAAGATTTTCATTACCTACTACAACCGTCACACTGTCCGTCGGCAATGGCGAAATATCTAACGTAAATCGTTGAAGCACTCGAGTCGCAGACGCTTTATAAGTCAGCAACTTTCCCGCCACCGAGTAAATCGCCAGCAAGGTCCCACTGGCGAGATAAAAACCAAACTCGCCAATCTCATATTCGGCCTCGCCATCAAACAGCGCGGCCATCCTGAGTTGCCGGTCGCCCAAGTCCTCATAATCCACAATGGCGACACGCTGGCGTTCATCACGCAAGGCCACTTCCGTGCCGTCTGGGTTGTAGCGGCCGGTACCGGCGCCGATGTGGGTAATTTCGCCTTTCAAACCCTGGTTCTTTGCCTGCAGCACTTCATCCAAACCTTTGGAGGTGAAGCGCACCAGGCGCGTAATGTCATCTGTCATGGCTGCGCCCTGAGGTCGTAGTCGTTAATGGTGTAGTGCTGGGCCACCCCGGCACTGTTAAGTCGCGCAACCAACGCCAACTCCGGCAGCGCCCCGTTCAGACACAACTCGCCGTCGCTTAAAGGGGCGTCGAGGACTTGAGTGAACGCAAGCCGACCTTCGGTTTCATGCACGATGGTGATGGTCGCCTGATCCCGCTCGCTCTTCGCCGCATTGATACGGCGAATCAAGCGGTTGTGGTCACCACTGGACCAACTGCGCCCGATGATCGCTTGCACATCGAAGGTGTAAGGCAGGCTCAACGGCTGCTGCTGATACCACGCGCTGATATTGGGGGTGAACCCCAGCGACTCCACCGCATGACTCAACGCCTTGGGTGTACCCGCCTGGCGTTGGATCTGCCAGGACAACGCCACGGTGAGACGCTTTTCAGCTTCGCTGGCGTCAGCATCCCATTCGCTCACCCCGCGGTCGGCAGCAAGGTAAGGAAGAAATTCGGCAGGCGTTTGCAGTGGGTTCATCAACGCCGGAAACGGTGGAAAAACCCGGTCGAGCAACTGTCCGAAGCCCAGGTCCAGGGCTTTTTCCAGGGGTGAGCTGTTGGCAGGTAACAAACTCGTTTTGGGCTCACTCATAGCGTGCGCACCTCCACCTCAACCGCCGTGCAATACGGTGCCTGGAACGCGGTACCGATGATCGGCTGCAGCGGTTCAAGGATCTGCAGTTGCGCAGCGCCGGCGCTGTGAATCGCATAATCAATCCAGCTCGGGTCCACCCGCCCTTCCAGGCGATGACAGGACTCTGCATAGTCTTGCAGCAGCTTTTGAGCGGCGACTTGTGTAAGCCCCGAATCCGGGCCGGCGTTGATCTTGGCGACCACGCGGATTTTGTAGGGAAGGATTTGCGCACTTTGCACGCTCACTAGGTCCGTCTCCGGCCGCACATCCGGCCGTGCGAAATGGCGACGAACGCCGTCAAGCAAATCGGCAGACGGCGTGCCGTCGCCCTCACGGGAAAGCACGGTGACCATGACTTCGCCGGGCGCTGTTCGACGCCCGTTGCCATCTTTGACCTGGGCCGCATAGCCGTCCGGATCAAAGGTGTAGCTGACGGTTACCACACCTGGCGTCGCGCTTTGCACCTTCACCGACGGCCGCTCGCCTAGAGTGAAAACCTCACGCCGATACTGCATTCGCGAACCTGCGGCCGGAGCATGGGGCGCCAGGTAGTAACGCAGGCGAGCGTCGTCATCGCTCTCCAATGTTGGCGGCACGGGCGGAAACGCCGCCGGGTCGCCGGGATCGAGTACCTGGCGTTCCAGGCCCATATCGGCCAGGCGTGCATCCAAATTGCTGCCGGTGGCCCACCACGCCAGCATCTGTTTGATGCGCGCGTTGTATTTGCGCTCGTGGGTTTGCAGCCGCACACAAAACGCTTCCAGCGCCAGGGTCAGCAGCTCGCTTTCATTGTCGAGGCTGGCCCTGAGTTTGGCCGCACTTTGCGGCGCTCGGGTGGCGACGTAATCGACAACAAACGCCTTGAATTCGGCCAGCAACGGTTCGAACTCATCCACCGCGATGATGGCCGGTTCCGCCAGTTGGTTCTGGCCGGGGATCAGCATGCTCATGTCACGACCTCAAAGGATTGTTGGCGATTTTTCCAGGTGCCGGCAAAGCGCAGCAGCAGGCCCGCGCCTTGGCGGGTTGCGACGATGACCTGGGGTTGGAAGTCGCCGATGCCGTTCTGCGCGTTATAGAACGCTTGGGCGGCGTGGCTTTGGGCGAGGATCAGCAGGTCGTCGCCGAGGTTCTGGCCGAGCAGTTGCGGGATCTGCGAGCCGTACAGCGGGCGTTTTTGGCGAGTGCCCACGGGGGTGGTCAGCGCTCGGGTGGCGCGCTGCACGAATTGCAGCCAGTCATCGACGGCTGCCCCGGTGTTCCTGTCAATTCCGATCATGCGGTGTCCTTATCGGGGGCTGATGACGCGTCCTTGGTGGTCCACTACGGGGCCGCTGAAGTGTGCGCCGCCAGCATCGAGCAACAGGCTGGTGCCGCCGATTTGCAGGGTGATGCCCTGGGCGCTCATGGTTAGGCTGGCGGCGCCGACCTTGATGTCGACCTGTTCGCGGGAGCCGGTAAATGTGGTGGGGCCGTTGACCCAGTTGAACGTGTGGCTGGCGTCATCGTAGTCGCTTTGAGTGCCGTCCCGATGGCGGCGCCGGGTCAAGCTGGCAACGCTGGAGACCGGCGGAAACTGACTACTGTTCAGGCCGAACAAGGCCACAGACTGGCCGCCGCCTTCGCCGCCGCCGTAGTTGAGCAATAGGCATTGTTCGCCCACGGACGGAATGCGTGTTTCAGTCTGTGCACCGGCGCTGGGGTTGAAAAAGCGGATGGCCGGCGTGAGCAACTCACCGTGGCTGACCTTGCAGGTACTGCTGGCGGCGTCGACCTCCTGACACACGCCAATGCGGCAGAAGCTTTCGGCACGTCGGTAAAGGTCTTCAAGCTGGGTTTCCATTTCCACCAGGCGCTCGACGATCGGCCCCAGTTGCATGCGTAACAGCGCGTCGAACATGGGCTACTCCGCCAGTGGTTTGTATTGATCGGGGTCGTTGATGTTCGAGACTTCCCAGGTGCGGGCGAACAGCGGTTGGCCTGTGGGATCGGTGAGTAATACAGGTCCCAAGTAAAGGGTTTGGGTGAAGGAAACGGTCCAGGTGTCGTAGTCCGTTTCCGCCGTGGTGCGCACAGACGGCGCGGCGACGATATTCATCGGCAAATCACACTGTGCCTGCGGCAGCTTCCAGCGGTTATCCAGCACCAGGTCCATAAGTTGGCTGGCCAGGTCGCAGGCATCAAATGGCAATGCCCCGGGCGCAACCATGGCCTTGAGCGAAAGGGTCAACGCGTGAGCCTTGCGCCCTTCGCGAGAGCGAATGCCGGGGCCATTGCCCTCGACAGTAATCAGTACGCCGGTTTTGTCCCCGGCGCCGTTAAAGTCTTGGTGATTGCCGACCTTCAAGTCCGGGAAGGCCGCTTTTAGCGCTTCGCCAATGGCGAGGGGCAGTTGAGAGGGCTTTTCGATGAGCGTCATTTTAAGTAGCGTCCTTGCAACAGTTACTGCGGGTCCTGACGGGAGTTTTCGTTGATCCCGATGCGCTTGGCCGCCCACCGCTCATACAGGCCGATGGCTACATCGGCACCGGCCATGGCAGTCAGGCAACCGATGGCGCCGGCCGTCCAGATCGACATGCCGGCGGCGTAGCACAGCATCAGCGCTGAAACGCCGCACACCATGCAGGCCCCGGAGCGCAGGGCCAGACGGCGGATCAGCGACCAACCCCGTGCGCCCTCTTTGTCGGCGCGCCACATTTCGCCGGATACCCCGCCGATCACTGCCAATACGATGACCAGCCAGATAGGCATTTCCGCTAACGCTTGCTGTTCATTTGTCATGTCACGCCTCCTGGCTGAGCAATAGATAGTCCGTTTTTCATTTACAAATGCTTCGATAGGTAGGCATTCCAAAAAGCCCGGTCGCCCGGGCTTTTCAGTAATGCGGTCCAGATTCGGTCTTTCGGCGCTACTGGCGCGGTACGGACCTTTCCTAAGATGTTTTTCCGACCACGATCCCTGTCTGCCGGATAACTGCTTCTGGTGCTTTACGCTGCACACCCGGGTCAGTTGCCAACCCTCTGAACCGTTATTAGGCCGGTTCATCGCTGCCTGTTTTTGAAGCGTTGAAACTAAAGAGCGTCGGCATCCTTGCCGGTGTTGCCTGGCATCCCTGCCATCGCTTCGATGGCGTCCTTGCCGATGTTGCGTGCCTTCCTTGTCTTCCTTGGCAGCATCCTTGCCGCCTCCACCACCTTGTTGGCTGGCTTGAGATGAAGAATATGCATGTATGCATATACAGTCAATGCACAAATGCATTTATTTTTCTGTGAGAAATGCACGGATGCATTTTCAGCCTTGCGGGTGAAGGGTTTGCCGGTTTTTTGCAGACGAAAAAAAGCCCGCGCACTGGCGGGCTCTGTCTTACGTAAGGAGGTTAACGGGCGTACATGCCCCACCAGAATACATGGCCGAGGATGCTGATCTGCTCATCCTGGATATCCTGGAAACTGTAGTCCTCATCCGGGTGCTCATCGCGATTGAAACTGCGCAGACGAATCCCGGAAGGCAGGCGGTAGAGCTGTTTCACCCGCAACTGGCCATTATGGTTGATGGCATACAAGTCGCCATCGACGATGTCGCCAATGCCACTCTTGCCTGCGTTCACCCCGACCGTGGCGCCGTCGCGCAGCACCGGCAACATACTGTTGCCGCGCACCGTCACACACTTGGCCTGATCAAACTGCACACCGTTATGCCGCAGGCTGCGCTTGCCGAACCGCAAGCTGGCCTTCTCGCTTTCCTCGATGACGAATCTTCCTGATCCAGCAGCCAATTCAACCTCGCGCAGAAAGGGGATCGACACCTCGTCATCATTAACGGGCGTGTCGTCATCCCACAGGCTTATGTCCTTGAGTTCCGAATGCATCGGGTCGCGCCCGTCATCGCGCAAAACCCCCGCCGCCGCGCGCCCGCGCAAGTGGTCGGTGCTGACGCGAAAATACTCGGCGATGCGCGAGATGTGCTTGTCCGACGGATCAACGATCTTGCCGCTGAGGATCCGCGAGAGTGTGGATTGAGGCACGCCGGTACGCCGGTGAAGCTCCGTGGGGGAGATCCGGTCGCGGTCCAGCAGTTCTCTTAAGACGGTAGAAACGTTGCGTTTTTGCATAACGCGGATAGTGCCGGGTGTTTTGGGGGTTGGCAAATGCTAATTTGCATAATTTATGCAAAGTCAGAAAACGTAATCCAACACGTCGGTAAGTAATGGGGCCTAAGCACTCGTCATTTTCAAAGTCTGAGAGGCTGCTATCGGCCAAAAGCGGACGTTCATTGCGGGCCAGCTTTCGGCCAGAAGTGGCCGGTCAAAAGCCCCACTTTAGCGACTTTCCAGGCACCCGAAAAAGCGTCTTCTCGCGAGAAATATGCCGACACCATTCCGCACTTCGCTCTGCAATAGCCACTATCGTGGGGCGACCGCTCACTGGACATACGCTGCAAGGGCCGTTGCAATGCAACGACAACGCTACTGTCGCCTGTAACGACTTGCTAAAGTCGCTGCTATCACTTTTCCAAGACATCTTCCGTGCGTAATCTCGTAATCCTCAGGAGTTTTAATGCCAACGCTTGCTGAAGTACATCCCCCGATGGACATCGACTTACTGAGCGACCGAATTAAGAGTTTCTCTGTTATGCCACATGCAGAGCAGGCAGCATTCGTGAAAGAGTTGATCTCCATACACCCGATCATGAGTGTCAACTGGCCTGGCGGAGTATTTAATCGCGTGCGAGCGCTGCGCTCGGCCACTTATTTAAATTCAGTCTCTGAAGTGGTATGGCCAGAAAACAGGCCGGCCGCTCCTGGCCGAATAAGTGTGGATGGTCATCCGGTTATCTATCTAGCATCGGCACGGGAAACGGCCCTGAGCGAAACGAGGATCATCGACGGTCACGTCGCTTTGGCTAGGTTTGATGTTATCCCCGGCGAATCAATGAGGGTACTTCCCATCGGCGAGCTGATGTTGATTCTCAGGAGAGGCTTCGGAACTCTGATCAAAGATGAGGCGGCGAAGAGGCTAGGCGATATGGTGAATAGACTTCCGTTGGACCAAGGAAGGTCGTTAGTGATAACGAATGCATTTTTGTACGAGTTGGTTACCTCGCAAGGGGAGGACTATCGTCTGAGTTCGTTAGTGTCTCAAGAAATTTTTAATAAAATTCCCGCTATTGACGCGATCATGTACCCCAGTCGATTGCAGCTAGCGGGTATAAATCTCGCGGTCCGTAGAGACAGATTCTGGAATTTTTTTGGATTGGAATCGATCACACAAGCTAGAGCAGAACATCTGGCAGCCGGTTATTACCGCCTTTCGGACATTTCCCAAGTCAATGGTATCCACGCCAACGGTGACCTCACGTGGGCAGTAGAGCATGCAAAAGAGGAGTCCCGCTTGTCACTTAGTCCGTTATGGCGACCTGTTGAATTTCGAAGCCTGGGTCAGAATAATGAATAAAATGGAGCTGGAGGTTATTTACTTAAACACGAAACTGGACCAGTGCGGCGCGAGGAAGTCAATGATACCGACCTCCCCCACCTGCCGGAACATACTGGTGCGATATCCCAAAAATCCGCAACGCGTCGAAGTGATCTCTGGGTTAATTGGGTGAAGCGGATCCTAGAGGACATCGGCCGATTCCGGAAGGGATAAAGGTAAGATACGTTGGGCTGGCACAACAATTTGGCTATCGGCTGCTATCGGCTAGGAGCAGACTTAGATGGCTGAAGACAAACCACCACAGCAGCCGGTCGCGGGGACCGGAAGATAAGGGTCAATCGACGGATATGTGTCTGATTAATCCTAGCGTTCACCGCTGTGCGGTCGAAGATTAACTGAGGCATTGCTCCTACCCCGCAGGACAACGGCTGCGGTAGACAGATCGTTACCGATCCCGTAGCGTTCTTGCTCATTGTGCGATGGCGAGCAGAACCCGCCTCGTCGGCTAAACTAGCGGGAACTCATTGACGAAATTCAGTCAGCATACTTATCGGCTCAAAATAACGGCTTTTATGGGGCCTAGATGAAATTGAAAGATTTGCAGGGTCGCGTTCTTGAGTCGCCGGGCTGGAAAACCGTATTCGCTTTTGTGCTTCCTCTCTTGGCGGGGGTGCTTTCAGGGGTTTTTGTCACTGAAATCACCCAAAATTCCATAATCGTCTGGGCGCTGTTTTACAAAGCGAACAGCTTTTATGCCCTGTTGTTTTTTGGGCTGTGCACGTTTATTTACAACAGGGCTAACTACCTGCACGAGCGCGAAATTTCACGTTTTCTTGACACTGACTACTGTGTTGCCTACGTACGAAGTAAGTGTTTACCAGAGGCGGCTGATCGCTACAAAGAACTAATTCGTTCCGGTAATGTAGGCCAACTGGAGCAGGCGATGGAAGAATTAAAAAAGGTGCTTAAATGAAAGTCTTGGTCAGCCCTGATTTCAGCCAGAAACTGGCAACACTGAGCAAGGATGCTTTAGGCAAACTATCTGCGTTCGTCTCTGAAGCAGAAAATACCGACATGACAGCCTTTATCTCGAGCGAAAATTATAATATTGCTATACTCGAGGAGGATGTATATAGCGCAAAGTTTGACACTGACGCTGGCAGAATATTTTTCACCATAGGTACGGATTGGGGAGACGAGTTCCTATTGCTTCTAGACGTAGCATCGATGTCGCAGCCAGCCAAAGCAACCACCTTTTTTGCAAGCAACAATCCCCGCACGAATAACGCGTACAACCCCAAGCTAAATCCGACCATTAATCCACGACTAAACTCTTTAATCAATCCAAAAACCAACTCATCAATCAACCCAAAGTTGAACTCCACCCTAAACCCAAAGTTAAATTCTGCCATCAACCCAAAACTAAACTCCGCATTGAACTACAAGCTAAATTCCGCTATCAACCCAAGACTAAACTCAGCTATAAACCCAAGACTAAATTCTTCGCTCAACCCTAGAATAAACAAAAGCTACGGAGGCCCTTACTTATACGATGTTGAGCTAAGGCAACTTGCTTACGTAGTAAGGGTGAGTGATAAAGTCGATATTCTATTTGAGGCTGCTGGCGACTTCTGCGGCCTGATTATTAGTGCCAGCGACAATGTAAAAATTGAATTTGACAAAGAAAATTCATGGGCCGGATTTTATGTGAAAGCCAATGAAAAGGTCTGGCTCCGTTTCTCGCTGAACAATGAGTGGGAAGGTCTGCTTGTTTAGTTAAAGACCCAGTGATCACTCGTTTAGATTCGAGGTGAAGAATAGGGGGCAGACCACGTTTTCAATAATGATAGTCTGCCCCTATTCCTCCCATGATTTTGAAGCTGCGTATGCCAAGCTATGAATCGTTGAATTGGAGTCGGGCCGTGGAGCGGCGGCAATCGGCCGATTGTGTTGAAAAAGTCGGCTTTCCCAAAACACTCGAATATGGATGGATGAAAACACCTCTGTTGCCTGCTGCCACGTGAAATCCGAATACTGAACCTTCTGCCAAAAATTCAGATTTTCAATCTCAGGCGCGTACTTTTCTGGTGTGGAATTCGAAGCCGACTTTTTCAACGGAATCGGCCAAAAGCAGTCGCTCAAGTTACTGGAAATAAGTGGCGTTCAGGTGCCATTCTATGCACTAATAAAAAGTGCATAGAGCCATTTCTATAACGATTAGTCATTGAGGCGAGAGAGCTTATAAAAACACTCCATTAAAAGTTCAAGTTTTAACCTTACGTTTAGATTTTTTAGCCGGTATTGGATCAGGTATTGCTGCAAGCATTTCTTCAAGGACAATCTGCCTTTTAAGCCTGTCGTCTGAAATCTCTCCCAACGTCTCCAATATATCTACTGCTTGTTTAAATGGCGCTAGTGCCTGCTCACCTGGCTTGGTCAGTTTATCAATAACTTTCTGGCAGTAAGCTTCCATTTTTTTTGACTTGAGAGAAGGTTTGTCTTTGCCAGCAATAATCACACACACTAAAACGAGAATATGCCATTTGAATCTTCTCATATTTTGAGGGACGTTACTGCTGGCAACATACAAGTGCAAGCGATACAACACCAAGCACGACGCATAGAAAATAATCTCCTTGTTTTCTTCGTCGAACATAATGCCGGAAAGGCTTTCATACATTTTCTTAGGATAACGATAAGCCAAATCAGGACGATGACAGAACATCGAAGCCACACATTTGGCAACAGTATTAATATTGAAGGTACGAATGGCAGGCACCTCTTTCCCGAAGTACTGTTTTTCTCTCCGTTCAAAGTAAAGGCGTCCGTCCTGACCCTCAAACGAATTAAATAACTGCTCAACACGCTTTATTATAGGGCGAAGTGTTAGAAATTGAGTCTCATCAACTTTAGACTGACTATTTGTCGCCCTAACCAACTCTGAGAATACATCCTCGCTGGAAGTTTCAATCACCTTGAGTGTAACCATCACCTTGTCATCATATCTGCCTCTGTTCTCATAGAGAATATTAGAGGTCTGGCAGCCATTTACAATTTGAAAGTTCTCCAGATGCAAAACGTTGCCTTGCAAGCGAATATCCGGGCTGACAATTGTTATTCCGTTATTTAGTACTGGGAAGCGGGTTGATGTGACGCTGTTATTAAGTGTATCAGCAATCGACTGGTTAACTATGTTATCTCCGCCTAAATATGCGCGCACATTTTCTTCAAAAACTTGAGTTCGAAGGCTGCCGTCTTCTGCAACTAATAAATTGGCTACGACGTCTACAGCGCGCGCAACTACCAAATAGGCTTCTTCAATGCCAGCAATCGTCGGAAGCGGTGCAGAACCAAAAAGAGGAAGTTGCGCTGTAATGCCAGAATAAGTAGCCACCCAAAGCTCAGTCAACTCATTACGGCCAAAGCACTTTATATCCGCTTCAGAAAAATACCCTAAATCACTAATTTGTTTTTCAAAGGCAGCAATTGCGCTAGCAAACTCTCTTGGGGCAAGATAGTTCCCAGTGGTGATAAAACGTGCAGTCAGACGGGGTTTGCCATTACGAATCTTAGGGACGTTTCCGATACACTCGTCAAATACACTCCTTGCGTTTCTCTGAACTGTGTCAGTCGCTAGGTAAGGGTCCTCATTTAGAAAACGCAATATAGATTCTTTGAATTTTAGAAAGTCACCAAGATCGAACCCGTCAGAAGTTTTAGCCTGAACAAAAACTACTTCCATATCATGATTTTTACGATCAGTCTGAAATGCTGATCGTGCGTCTTCATCAGATATTATAATTTCTTCATCAAGTATAATTGCTACCCCGTCAACTCCGTCATCCCCAACTCCGGTGGTCAAATCGTCTAGATCAAAACCAGATGCACATCGCGAGTACAACACTGCATAATTGCAAAAGTATTCAAATTGTTGATCCTGCGGATCAGATTCAAATCCAAAACTTTTAACAAAATTTTTCAAATGGGAATTGACGATGCGATGCATTGGGCTTCCTTGGCTGGATAATTACTCTCAGTACGGTCATCTAATCCCAAATGCCGTAGCTACTGCCCCAAGCTACTATTTTGCCATCTACCTGTCCACCGGCCGGTTCTGGCCGAAAGCTGCCTTCACCTTTAAGCCACTGATCAGGGCTCTTATCGTTAGGTGATCATTTGCGGGGCATATCCTTCCGCATGGGTCCGCTGGCAACTGGCAAAGCAAAGAGGCTCCCCCCTTTTTCCCAGTTGCGCCCACCCCACCACCACGCTACCCTCCCCTCCGTCGCTGCCAATTCAGCGATCGGGCCTGATAACCCGGCAAGATGCAGGCGCACCAAGCGCCCCCAAAACTCGATTTGCAGGCGTTTTTTTTCGCCTCACAATTCGTGCAATGGCGGCTGTGCGTGGGAGACCTTCGGGTCTGCCGGGTTCCTGTATCTCCGGTTTATCAGCCTGCGCACAGCTGCCACCCAATTCGCCTGATAACGAACGTGGTAGCTCTCAACTGATATGGGAGTTTTACCGATGACCGCTACAAATCCGTCTGCATTAACCACCCTCGGCGTCACGCCCTTCTCCTTCCACTCCGACCAACCTTTATTCCGCGTCAACAGCGGTGTTTCCCTGCACGAAGCCTTGCACCACGCCTCCGACCTCCTCCACGTTGCCAAGCAGCTCGCAGAAGATGCGGCGATGACCAAGGAGACGGACCGTTACGCCTGGGCGTCGCATTACTTGCAGGAGATGGCGAAAGCGGTGGTGGATGATGTGGTGAAGGTGTTGGATTCGCCCGGTAACATTCAGTAAATCGGGCAACCGTAAAAAAGGGCGGCGCTTATATAAAGGTGCCGCCCTTTTTTGTGTTTTACCTGGTCGTTTGCGACCTGCGAAGGGCCGACTTCACGTGTTAACCTTGCGCCCATCGCAACAAATGCTGGGCCAAGCGCCCGATGCCGATCAGTTGTGCGCCCACGATTGGGCAGACACCGAAGATAAATGTGGGAGCTGTCGAGCTACAGCTCCCACCTTTGACCTGCTGTGTTTGGACGTCCGCACTTTTAACTGATCGACACTGGACCACGCGCCCCCTTTGCCCCATCACTTTCAACGAATTTGCCTACTATCCAATGAGTAAAAACACGTCCGATCTGTCTTCCCACACGCCGATGATGCAGCAGTACTGGCGTCTGAAAAACCAGCACCCTGATCAGTTGATGTTCTATCGCATGGGCGACTTCTACGAGATCTTCTACGAAGACGCGAAGAAGGCTGCCAAGTTGCTGGACATCACTTTGACCGCGCGCGGGCAGTCGGCGGGGCAGTCGATTCCGATGTGTGGGATTCCTTACCATTCGTTGGAAGGCTACCTGGTTAAGCTGGTGAAGCTGGGCGAGTCGGTGGTGATCTGTGAGCAGATCGGCGACCCGGCGACCAGCAAGGGGCCGGTTGAACGTCAGGTGGTGCGCATTATTACGCCGGGTACGGTGAGTGATGAGGCGTTGCTGGATGAGCGTCGCGATAACTTGATCGCAGCGGTGTTGGGCGATGAGCGTTTGTTCGGCCTGTCGGTGCTGGATATCACCAGCGGCAATTTCAGCGTGTTGGAGATCAAGGGCTGGGAGAACCTGCTGGCGGAGCTGGAGCGTATCAACCCGGTGGAGTTGTTGATTCCGGATGATTGGCCCAAGGACTTGCCGGCAGAAAAGCGTCGTGGGACCAAGCGTCGTGCGCCGTGGGATTTTGAGCGTGATTCGGCGCTGAAAAGTCTGTGCCAACAGTTCTCGGTGCAAGACCTCAAAGGCTTCGGCTGCGAAACCCTGACCCTGGCCATCGGCGCCGCCGGTTGCCTGCTCGGTTATGCCAAGGAAACCCAGCGCACCGCCCTGCCGCATTTGCGCAGCCTGCGCCACGAGCGCCTGGACGACACCGTGGTGCTCGATGGCGCCAGCCGTCGCAACCTGGAGCTGGACACCAACCTGGCCGGTGGCCGCGATAACACGCTGCAATCGGTGGTGGACCGTTGCCAGACCGCCATGGGCAGCCGCTTGCTGACCCGCTGGCTGAACCGTCCGCTGCGCGACCTGAGCGTGCTGCAAGCGCGCCAAACCTCTATTACCTGCCTGCTGGATGGCTATCGTTTTGAAAAGCTGCAGCCGCGGCTGAAGGAAATCGGCGATATCGAGCGCATCCTGGCGCGGATTGGCCTGCGTAATGCGCGGCCGCGTGACTTGGCGCGTCTGCGCGATGCCTTGAGCGCCCTGCCGCAGCTGCAAGTGGCGATGACCGAGCTGGACACTGCGCACTTGCAACAACTGGCCGTGACCGCCGGCACATACCCGGACCTCGCGGCGCTGCTGGAAAAAGCCATTATCGACAACCCGCCGGCCATCATCCGTGACGGCGGCGTGCTGAAAACCGGTTACGACACCGAGCTGGATGAACTGCAGTCGCTGAGCGAAAACGCCGGGCAGTTCCTGATTGATCTGGAAGCCCGCGAAAAGGCCCGCACCGGCCTGGCCAACTTGAAGGTCGGTTACAACCGCGTGCACGGCTACTTTATTGAGTTGCCGAGCAAGCAGGCCGAGTCGGCGCCGATCGACTATCAGCGTCGTCAAACCCTTAAAGGTGCCGAGCGTTTCATTACGCCGGAGCTGAAAGAGTTTGAAGACAAGGCGCTGTCGGCCAAAAGTCGCGCTCTGGCGCGCGAGAAAATGCTCTATGAAGCGCTGCTCGAAGACTTGATCAGCCGCCTGGCGCCGCTGCAGGACACCGCCGCCGCCCTGGCGGAGCTGGATGTGTTGAGCAACCTGGCCGAGCGCGCGCTGAACCTTGATTTGAACTGCCCGCGGTTTGTCAGCGAGCCGTGCATGCGCATCGTGCAGGGTCGTCACCCGGTGGTGGAGCAGGTGTTGACCACGCCGTTCGTCGCCAACGACCTGTCGCTGGATGACGACACCCGCATGCTGGTGATCACCGGTCCGAACATGGGCGGTAAATCCACCTACATGCGCCAGACCGCGTTGATCGTGCTGCTGGCGCATATCGGCAGTTTTGTACCGGCAGCCAGTTGCGAGCTGTCGCTGGTCGACCGCATTTTCACGCGGATCGGCTCCAGCGATGACCTGGCCGGTGGCCGTTCGACCTTTATGGTGGAAATGAGCGAAACCGCCAACATCCTCCACAACGCGACCGAGCGCAGTTTGGTGCTGATGGACGAAGTCGGCCGCGGCACCAGCACCTTCGACGGGCTGTCGCTGGCCTGGGCGGCAGCCGAGCGATTGGCGCATCTGCGCGCCTATACCCTGTTCGCCACGCACTATTTCGAGCTGACCGTGCTGCCGGAAAGCGAGCCGCTGGTGGCCAACGTGCATCTCAATGCCACTGAGCACAACGAACGTATCGTGTTTCTGCACCACGTGCTGCCAGGGCCGGCGAGCCAGAGTTACGGCCTGGCCGTGGCGCAATTGGCCGGTGTACCGGGCGATGTGATCACCCGCGCTCGCGAGCACCTCAGCCGCCTGGAAACCACGGCCTTGCCCCATGAAACCGTGGTGGCAAGCCCGAAAAAAGCCAGCAGCAAACCCGCTGCGCCGCACCAGAGCGACATGTTCGCCAGCCTGCCTCACCCTGTCCTGGATGAGTTGGCCAAGCTGGACCTGGACGACATGACGCCGCGCAAAGCGCTGGAAATGCTCTATGCACTAAAGACACGGGTCTAACGCAGACGCTTGCAAGCTGATAGAATCTCGCGCGGTTTGGGATGCTGCGGGCTTTTAGCCTGGCCTGCAGACTATCGCTCCCGAACCTCGCGAGCCCCACCACAAGGGGTTTCGCTGCCGCCGCCTGAGGAGAGAATTAGAAATGACCTTCGTCGTTACCGACAACTGCATCAAGTGCAAGTACACCGACTGCGTCGAAGTGTGTCCGGTGGACTGCTTCTACGAAGGCCCGAACTTCCTGGTTATCCATCCGGATGAGTGCATCGACTGCGCCCTGTGTGAACCAGAATGCCCGGCCGTCGCTATTTTCTCCGAGGACGAAGTCCCGGCAGAGATGCAGGAATTCATTCAGTTGAACGTCGAATTGGCGGAAATCTGGCCCAATATCACCGAACGCAAGGATCCGATGCCGGATGCAGCGGAGTGGGATGGCAAAAAAGGCAAGATTGCAGACCTCGAGCGCTAAAGCGCCGCCGCCCAATAAAAAAGGCCCCTTGCGGGCCTTTTTGCGTTTCTGCAGGGCAGGTTTCACTTTTCTGCAGGCAAAAAAAGGGGCGGTATGACCCGCCCACATTTTTTCCCTAGTCCCTGTATTCCTTTTTCATCATCCTGATGAATCGCATCCTGCGACGTTCCTTCAACCATCGTTCCTTGATGGCTGTGTCAATCCGTGGACACAGGGCTGATCTTAAAGAGTTCCAAGGGAAGTTCAACGGGATCCAACGGCTGGGCTGAAGAGCTTCATCGCTAAAACAACAATAAATAATTGTTATATTTCAATAAGATAGAAAAGTCTCTCGCCATTTCGAGATGTCCACGTCCGGTAAAAAACCCAAACACTTACGAAAAAGTAAGTGAATGCTTACACGCGCAAATGCGTAAAAGCGCAACAGCGCCCGGTTGACCTTCCTGCGGACAAGAAAAAGCCCCGACACTGTCGAGGCTTCTTTTCCTTCAGGCTGATCAGTCGTCGCTGAACGTAATCGTCGGCATTGCCGGCGCGGCCGCTTCCTGCAGGACGATGCGCGCGCCTACATGACGGGCCAACTCCTGATAGATCATAGCGATCTGCCCATCGGGCTCAGCCGCCACGGTCGGCTTGCCGCCATCCGCCTGTTCACGAATCTCCATCGCCAGCGGCAATGAAGCCAGCACTTCAACGCCGTATTGCGTGGCCAGCTTCTCACCGCCGCCTTCGCCGAACAGGTGCTCGGCATGCCCGCAATTGGAGCAGATGTGCACCGCCATGTTTTCCACGACGCCCAGCACCGGGATGTTGACCTTGCGGAACATCTCGACGCCTTTTCTCGCATCAAGCAGCGCCAGATCCTGGGGCGTGGTCACGATCACCGAGCCGGCCACCGGGACTTTCTGCGCCAGGGTCAGCTGAATGTCGCCGGTGCCTGGCGGCATGTCGATCACCAGGTAATCCAGGTCGCCCCAGGCGGTCTGAGTGACCAATTGCAGCAAGGCGCCGGACACCATCGGCCCGCGCCACACCATCGGCGTGTTGTCATCGGTGAGGAAGGCCATGGACATGACCTCGACGCCCATCGATTCAATCGGCACGAACCACTTCTGATCCTTGACCTTGGGGCGAGTGCCTTCGGCGATACCAAACATCACACCTTGGCTTGGGCCATAAATGTCGGCGTCGAGAATGCCAACGCGGGCCCCCTCGCGGGCCAGCGCCAGTGCAAGGTTGGCGGCCGTGGTGGATTTACCTACGCCGCCCTTGCCGGATGCCACGGCGACCACGTTCTTGACGTTGGCCAAACCCGGAATCTGCGCCTGGGCCTTGTGCGCGGCGATCACGCACTGGATGTCGACCTTGGCCGAACGCACACCGTCGAGACCCTCGATGGCCATTTGCAGCATCTGCGCCCAACCGCTCTTGAACAGGCCGGCGGCATAACCCAGCTCCATCTGGACCGAGACCTGGTCGCCCTGGACGTCGATGGCGCGTACACAGCCGGCGCTGACCGGGTCCTGGTTCAAATAGGGGTCGGTGTATTGGCGAAGAACGGCTTCCACCGCTGCGCGATTGACGGCGCTCATGGGCTACTCCCGAAAAAAGACTGACTGAAACAGGCGGCTATCCTAACCGTTCCAGCCGCCAAGCGGCATGCTTTCGCGCCCCGGGAGGATTCAGAAACAGCGCCACGGGGTGAAATATATTTCCCGGCGCTTTATAGTGGCCGACCTCCGTTTCATCAAGTAGCCGAGCCCCATGTCCGAGCCACGCAAGATCCTCGTCACCAGCGCCCTGCCCTATGCCAATGGTTCTATCCATCTTGGCCATATGCTTGAGTACATCCAGACCGATATGTGGGTGCGCTTCCAGAAGCATCGCGGCAATCAATGCATTTATGTCTGCGCAGACGACGCCCACGGATCGGCCATCATGTTGCGCGCCGAAAAGGAAGGGATCACCCCGGAACAACTGATCGCCAATGTGCAGGCTGAACACAGCGCCGACTTTGCCGAGTTCCTGGTTGATTTCGACAATTTCCACTCGACCCACTCCGACGAAAACCGCGAGCTGTCGAGCCTGATCTACACGCGCTTGCGCGACGCCGGGCACATTGCCACGCGTTCGATCACGCAATATTTCGACCCGGAAAAGAAAATGTTCCTGGCCGACCGCTTCATCAAGGGCACCTGCCCGAAATGCGGCACTGAAGACCAGTACGGCGACAACTGCGAGAAGTGCGGTGCCACTTATGCACCGACTGACCTGAAGAACCCGCGCTCGGCCATCTCTGGCGCCATTCCGGTGCTCAAGGATTCCCAGCACTTCTTCTTCAAGCTCCCGGACTTCCAGCAGATGCTGCAAACCTGGACGCGCAGCGGCACCCTGCAAGACGCCGTGGCCAACAAGATCGCCGAATGGCTGGATGCCGGCCTGCAACAGTGGGACATCTCCCGCGATGCGCCGTACTTCGGTTTCGAAATCCCGGACGAGCCAGGCAAGTACTTCTATGTGTGGCTGGACGCGCCGATCGGTTACATGGCCAGCTTCAAGAACCTGTGCGACCGCACGCCGGAGCTGGACTTCGATGCGTTCTGGGCCAAGGATTCCACCGCCGAGCTGTACCACTTCATCGGCAAGGACATCGTCAACTTCCACGCCCTGTTCTGGCCGGCGATGCTTGAAGGGTCGGGCTACCGCAAGCCAACCGGCATCGCCGTGCACGGCTACCTGACGGTCAACGGCCAGAAAATGTCCAAGTCCCGTGGCACCTTTATCAAGGCGCGCACCTACCTGGACCATCTGTCGCCGGAATACCTGCGCTACTACTACGCCTCCAAGCTGGGCCGTGGCGTCGACGACCTCGACCTGAACCTGGGAGACTTCGTACAGAAGGTCAACTCGGACCTGGTGGGCAAAGTCGTCAACATCGCCAGCCGTTGCGCCGGGTTTATCCACAAGGGTAATGGCGGTTTGTTGGTGGCCGAGAACGCCGCACCGGAACTGACCGAGGCCTTCCTGGCCGCCGCGCCAAGCATTGCCGACGCCTATGAAGCGCGCGACTTCGCCCGCGCCATGCGCGAAATCATGGGCCTGGCCGACCGTGCCAACGCCTGGATCGCCGACAAGGCGCCGTGGTCGCTGAACAAGCAGGAAGGCAAGCAAGCTGAAGTCCAGGCGATCTGCGCCACGGGCGTCAACCTGTTCCGCCAGCTGGTGATCTTCCTCAAGCCGGTGTTGCCATTGCTGGCCGCCGACGCCGAGGCGTTCCTCAACGTCGCGCCGCTGACCTGGAATGACCACGCTACCTTGCTCAGCAATCATCAATTGAACGAGTTCAAGCCGCTGATGACCCGTATCGACCCCGTCAAGGTGCAGGCGATGACCGATGCTTCGAAAGAAGACCTGGTCGCCAGCCAGACCGACACCGGCGAATCGGCACCGGCCGGCAACGGCGAGTTGGCCAAAGACCCGCTCTCCCCGGAAATCGACTTCGACGCTTTTGCCGCCGTTGACCTGCGCGTTGCGCTGATCATCAAGGCCGAAGCTGTGGAAGGTGCCGACAAGCTGTTGCGCCTGACGCTGGACATCGGTGATGAGCGACGCAACGTATTCTCCGGAATCAAGAGCGCTTACCCGGACCCGTCCAAGCTCGATGGTCGTCTGACCATGATGATTGCCAACCTCAAGCCACGGAAAATGAAGTTCGGTATTTCCGAAGGCATGGTGATGGCGGCGGGCCCTGGCGGTGAAGAGATCTACCTGTTGAGCCCTGATAGCGGTGCCAAACCGGGTCAACGGATCAAGTAAAACGATGTGGCAAGCAGCCTTGTTGTGGCGAGCGGGCTTGCCCCGCGTTGGGGCGCGTAGCGGCCCCTGAACCAAACACCCGGTTCTACCTTTGGAAACCCGGTGGCCTTGGTGGGGCCGCTTCGCAGCCCAACGCGGGGCAAGCCCGCTCGCCACAACAGCCCGGCTCGCCATAGAAAAGCCGCCCGGGCTCACCCCTACAGGCCCTGTTTGTCTAACCGGCATGCCAATGATCACCCCATGACTCTGATCCAACGTATCGACGCGCTGCTGCCGCAGACCCAATGCGGCAAATGCGGGCACCCGGGCTGCAAGCCTTACGCCGAGGGCATTGCTCAGGGCGAGGCGATCAACAAGTGCCCGCCCGGTGGGCAGGAAACCATTGCGGGCCTTGCGCAGTTGCTGCGCGTGCCGGTGCTGGAACTGGACACCAGCCGAGGCGAGGCTCCCGCTCAGGTCGCCTATATTCGCGAGGCCGAGTGCATCGGCTGCACCAAATGCATCCAGGCTTGCCCGGTGGATGCGATTGTCGGCGCCGCCAAGTTGATGCACACCGTGATCATTGATGAGTGCACCGGTTGCGACCTGTGTGTGGCGCCCTGCCCTGTCGATTGCATTGAGATGCGCCCAGCGACGAGCGTGCTGCCGATTGTCGGCGGCCTGGCTGCCAATGATCAGCAGCGCCATGCGCGTGCCCTCAAGCGCGACCGGGCGCGGCGGCGCTATGAGCAACGCAACGCGCGGCTGCAACGCGAAGATGCACATAAACTCGCCGAGCGCCTGGCGCGAGCCAAACGCCCGACACCCAGTGTGTCTGTGCACACCGACAGTGCTCAGGCAGCCCAGGATGCAGCGGTCAAGAAAGCCAAAATCACCGTGGCAATGAGTCGTGCCCAGTTGCACAAATCCTTGAAGGCATTCGGTCATCCGCCGACGTTTGAGCAACAGTCGCAGCTGATCGTCCTGCAGCAGCAGTTCGAAGCGGCAGAGCAGGCGCTCAGCGCACTGGAGGCGAACAGTCCGCCTCCACCGCCGACCGCCAAAGACCCTGAACTCAAGCGCGCGAAAATCCAGCTGGCGATGCGCCGCGCCGAATTGAAGAAGGCCCAGGACCGCAATGCTGACGAGCAGCAATTGGCAACCTTGAGTGCCGCGCTGGCCACCGCAGAGCGAACCCTGCATGACGCCGAGGCTGTCAGTGAGCAGCCAAGACCTGAGTTGCAGCGTGTGGAAAAACGCCCCATCGACACTCAGCTGCGCCAGCTGAAAACCGCCTTGGCGTACGCGCGCGCGGACGTCAGCAAGTTGCTACGCCAGCCGCAAACCACCGCAGATGAGCTCAAAGCCGCACAACACACGCTCGAGCAAGCGCAGCGCCAAGTGGACGCGCACACCGGCGATTGATCCGCGACAGTCGCTGCCGGGCAGAGTGGTGATGGTTTATCCTGCAACGCCTGCACTTTTGAAACTACGACGACAGCCTGCAAGGAAATACCCGCCCCATGAACGCCGCAAAACGCCTGGAAATTTTCCGCAGGTTTCACGAAGACAATCCGGAGCCCAAAACCGAACTGGCCTACTCGTCGCCATTCGAGTTGCTGATTGCGGTGATTCTGTCGGCCCAATCCACGGACGTTGGCGTCAACAAGGCCACCGCCAAGCTGTACCCGGTGGCCAATACGCCAGAGGCTATTTACGCACTGGGTGTGGACGGGTTGTCGGAGTACATCAAGACCATCGGTTTGTACAACAGCAAGGCCAAGAATGTCATCGAGACCTGCCGCCTGCTCGTCGAACTGCATGGCAGCGAAGTGCCCCAAACTCGCGAAGCCCTTGAAGCGCTGCCGGGTGTGGGGCGCAAGACGGCCAATGTGGTGCTCAACACTGCGTTTCGGCAACTGACCATGGCAGTGGACACGCATATTTTTCGTGTCAGCAACCGAACCGGCATCGCTCGCGGCAAAAACGTCGTTGAGGTGGAAAAACAGCTGATGAAGTTCGTGCCCAAGCCCTATCTTCTCGATTCCCACCATTGGTTGATCCTTCATGGACGTTACGTTTGCCAGGCCCGCAAGCCTCGCTGCGGCAGCTGCCGGATCGAAGACCTGTGCGAATACAAGGACAAGACGTCCGACGATTGAGCAATCATTGGTTTTCTCGATCAGTCGATTGAAAAAATCTTTTTTACCCGTTCATGGATTATCGTTATAAGGAGCGCCAATGGCAGTCTTAGCCTGGAGTGAACCTTATGAGCACTGGCAAAGAACAACTGGATGTAGAAGACGACCTCGTTGCAGAGTCGGATGACGATGGGGACGCACCTGTTGCAGAGGTGGCCAAGACCAATTTGAGCAAACGCCGCACTATCGATAACCTTCTGGAAGAGCGACGCTTGCAAAAACAACTGGCCGATTACGATTTCGACCTCTGATCAGCCCGTTCACGACCGGAAGCCTCCCTGATGGAGGCTTTTTTTTGCCGACTATTTCTGCGCCCCGCTCTAGACCAGGCCGTTGCGTTGAGCCAGCTCGATCAGGTCCACAAGGGACCGGGCATTGAGCTTGAGCAACAGGCGAGTCTTGTAGGTACTGACGGTCTTGTTGCTCAGGAACATGCCGTCGGCGATTTCCTTGTTGGTTTTGCCACGGGCCAACTGCTGCAGCACCATCATTTCGCGCCCCGACAAGCGCTCGACCATGTCCGCCTCGCTGGCGTTGCCCATGGTTGAACGCACGGAATTGAGCGCCTGGTTGGGGAAATAGCTGTAGCCGGAGAGCACGGCCTTTATCGCGCTCAGCAATTCGGTCAAATCCTGCTGTTTGCACACGTAGCCCGCCGCTCCCGCCTGCATGCAGCGCATCGAAAAATGCCCGGGCGCCTGGGACGTCAGCACCAACACCTTGAAAGGCGCGGGCTGCTTGGCAGACGCCAGGCGGCAAATAACTTCCAGCCCATCGAGTTTGGGAATCCCGATATCCAGTATGACAATGTCCGGTACATGTTCCCGTGCAAGTTGCAACGCATCGACACCGTTATCAGTCTCGGCAACGACTTCATAACCATGACGCTCCATTAGCATGCGCACAGCAAGACGAATGACGGGATGATCATCCACGATCAGCACTTTATTCATGAGAAAGTCCAATTTCGCTGTTCGAATTATTTAGAGCAAGCACAATAGCGTAGTCGTTTCCTAGTTGGCATAGCATTACCCCCCAAGCAACAGCAAGCAGAGACCCACCCCACAGCGATATAGGAATTAACCTACAAAAAAACATTAACTCGGACAGTTTGGGCTTTATGGCGCCTTTCAGAACTTTCCGGGGGCTGACATGTTTTGAGTGAAATAACCGCCGCGCAAGGGGTTCAGGGTAAAGGTGCCGCACAGGACTTTCAGGAGATACCCATTGCTCATCACCCACAAGCGAATGAGCAGACGCAAAAAAACCGCCTGCATTAGTTCCTTTGAACATATTCATTTACACCCCTGCTTCCTACAGAACTTTCCATGCCTTACATACCTTTCTTACTTGTGTAGTGAATTTTCTGTAAGACATAGTTCCTAGCCAGGTGTTAAAAATTCGTTCAACAACGCAAAACGTGAATTCAAACTGAAAAATAAACCCATCAACTTTCCTGGCCGACAAAAACTTAAACATTCTCCTGAGTTTTTAAACATTGTGTTCGGTTCAAGCCCCGCGACTTAATCGGCAGGCAAAAAAAATGGCCCCTTAACAGGGGCCATTTCTAACAACGCAGATCACTCAGAACAGCTTGCGACCCTTGTTGGCAGCAATGCGCATGCGCAGTGCGTTCAACTTGATGAAGCCCGCAGCATCCGCCTGGTTGTAGGCGCCGCCGTCTTCTTCGAAGGTAGCAATGTTGGCGTCGAACAGCGATTCATCGGACTTGCGGCCGGTGACGATCACGTTGCCCTTGTACAGCTTCAGGCGCACAACGCCGTTCACGTGGGCCTGGGAGGCGTCGATCATCTGTTGCAGCATCAGACGCTCAGGGCTCCACCAGTAGCCGGTATAGATCAGGCTGGCGTACTTGGGCATCAGCTCGTCTTTGAGGTGAGCCACTTCACGGTCCAGAGTGATGGACTCGATGGCGCGGTGAGCGCGCAGCATGATGGTGCCGCCTGGGGTTTCGTAGCAACCACGGGACTTCATGCCCACGTAACGGTTCTCGACGATGTCGAGACGGCCGATACCGTGTTCGCCACCGATACGGTTCAGGGTCGCCAGCACGGTGGCCGGGGTCATTTCGACGCCGTCCAGCGCGACGATGTCGCCGTTGCGGTAGGTCAGTTCCAGGTATTGTGGCTTGTCAGGAGCGTTCTCCGGGGAGACGGTCCATTTCCACATGTCTTCTTCGTGCTCGGTCCAGGTGTCTTCCAGCACGCCGCCTTCATAGGAGATGTGCAGCAGGTTGGCGTCCATCGAGTACGGGGACTTCTTCTTGCCGTGACGCTCGATCGGGATCGCGTGCTTTTCAGCGTAATCCATCAGCTTTTCACGGGACAAAAGGTCCCACTCACGCCACGGAGCAATCACTTTCACGCCTGGTTTGAGCGCGTAGGCGCCCAGTTCGAAGCGCACCTGATCGTTGCCCTTGCCGGTCGCGCCATGGGAAATGGCGTCGGCGCCGGTTTCGTTGGCAATTTCGATCAGGCGTTTGGCGATCAGCGGACGTGCGATGGAAGTACCCAGCAGGTACTCGCCTTCGTAGACGGTGTTGGCGCGAAACATCGGGAAGACGAAATCGCGGACGAATTCTTCGCGCAGGTCGTCAATGTAGATCTCTTTCACGCCCATGGCTTGCGCCTTGGCACGTGCAGGTTCGACCTCTTCGCCCTGACCCAGGTCAGCGGTGAAGGTCACCACTTCACAGTTATAAGTATCCTGCAGCCACTTGAGGATCACCGAAGTGTCCAGGCCGCCGGAATACGCGAGAACGACCTTGTTTACGTCGGCCATGCCATCACTCCACGGGGTTGTACGGAAAGGCGTCGATTCTACCGACCAAAACCGTGAATTTACAGAGGCGCGACAGCAAATGAAGATAAAGCGACAGATTATGTCGAGCGGGCGACCGAGGGTCGCACCTTAAGACGTGTGTGCCGGGTTGCTCGGTGCAGTGGCCTGCGGCGCCGGTTTCTCGGGGGCTGCCACGCGTTCCAGCTGGATATTCACGCGGCGATTGCGCGCCCGGTTGGCGGCATTGGTGTTGGGCGCCAGTGGGTAGCTCTCGCCGTAAAACCGCATGGAAATCTGCGATTCCGGGATGCCATTGGCCTTTAAGTAGTCCGTGACCGCCAACGCCCGGCGGCGCGAGACATCACGGTTGGTCAGGCGATTTCCGCTGTTGTCCGAATGGCCGTTCAACTCGACATGGTTGACGGTAGGATCGGCTTTCATGAATGCCACAATCACGTCCAGCTTCTTCTTCGCGGCCGCGTCCAGTTCAATGCCGCCACCGGGAAAGCCGACTTCGGTCTGTTTGACCTGGTCGTAATTCATCGGCAACAGCTTGGTGGTGCACAATTGGTAGTCGTTGTAGGCCTTGTTGAACTTGACCGGCAACAGTCGAATTTCCGAGTAGCCGCCTTCGCGCCCGTAATGCCGCACGGTCGGGCTACGTCCTTCCAGCAAACCGGTGAACAGCCGCCCGGCCTGAGCTTGGGAGCTGTTGAACAACACCTCGCCACTGCCGGCACGCACGGCGCCAAGGTTGATGTCCCCGCGGCCCGGCTGCCAGGGCGCAGCGGCGGCCAACAAGGTCGCCGAGCCAGCACCCAGCGCGCCGTTGTAGGCTTTCAGACGAAACGTCGCCTGCTCACCGGCCCGGCGCACGAACTCACCCGAGCCGAAATCGGTGATCGGTTGGGTCAAGCGGCATTCGAACTGGTCGCCTTCCACCTTCCACTCAATATTCTCCAGACGTGTCTGGAACGTGAGGGCCATCGCAGGCAGGCTGGCGAACACACTGAGCAGGGCTAGATAATGCTGGCGCACGGGAGGCTCCACTGGTTTCTACAACACTTCAAAGCGTCATACGTCGTTAAGGCATACCCAGGGATATCGGTAGCGTCCTGCAAAACTTGATAGCGAGTGCCTGCAAGAGTCTTTTCCGGTAGCATTCCCACCAGATTGACCCGCCTGGAATCCCCAATGTCCGACCGCCTGACCCTGCTGCGTCCCGACGACTGGCATATTCATCTTCGCGATGGTGCTGCGTTACCCCAAACCGTGGCCGATGTAGCGCGCACATTTGGCCGCGCCATCATCATGCCCAACCTGGTACCTCCGGTGCGTAATGCCGCTGAAGCCGACGCCTATCGCCAGCGCATCCTCGCTGCACGGCCGGCCGGCAGCCGCTTCGAACCGCTGATGGTGCTTTACCTCACTGACCGCACCCAGCCTGACGAGATTCGCCAGGCCAAGGCCACCGGCTTCGTGCACGCCGCCAAGCTGTACCCGGCGGGCGCGACCACCAACTCCGATTCCGGCGTGACCAGTATCGACAAGATCCTGCCGGCCATCGAAGCCATGGCTGAAGTCGGTATGCCGCTGCTGATTCACGGTGAAGTCACGCGTGGCGATGTCGATGTGTTCGATCGCGAGAAGGTCTTCATCGACGAGCATATGCGCCGCGTGGTCGAGTTGTTCCCGACGCTCAAGGTAGTGTTCGAACACATCACCACGGCCGACGCCGTGCAGTTTGTGACCGAGGCTTCGGCCAATGTCGGTGCGACCATCACCGCGCATCACCTGCTCTACAACCGCAACCACATGTTGGTGGGCGGGATTCGGCCGCACTTCTATTGCCTGCCGATCCTCAAGCGCAACACTCACCAAGTGGCCTTGCTGGACGCCGCCACCAGCGGCAGCCCGAAGTTCTTCCTCGGCACCGACTCCGCGCCGCACGCTCAACACGCCAAGGAAGCCGCGTGTGGCTGTGCCGGCTGCTACACCGCTTATGCGGCGATCGAGCTGTACGCCGAAGCGTTTGAACAGCGCAATGCCCTGGACAAGCTCGAAGGCTTCGCCAGCCTCAACGGCCCGCGTTTCTACGGCCTGCCGGCGAATACCGACCGCATTACCCTGGTTCGTGAAGACTGGACCGCCCCTGCCAGCCTGCCGTTTGGCGAGCTGACTGTTATCCCGCTGCGCGCCGGTGAAACACTGCGCTGGCGCCTGCTGGAGGAAAGCAAGTGAGTGAAGACCATTACGATGACGAACACGAGCACAGTGGCGGCGGTTCCCGTCACCCGATGGCCGAGCGGTTTCGCGGCTATCTGCCGGTGGTCATCGATGTAGAAACCGGTGGCTTCAACTGCGCCACCGACGCCTTGCTGGAAATTGCCGCGACCACCATCGGCATGGACGAGCAGGGTTTTGTGTTTCCCGAGCACACCCACTTCTTTCGTGTCGAGCCGTTCGAGGGCGCGAACATCGAAGCAGCCGCTTTGGAATTCACCGGCATCAAGCTCGACCACCCGCTGCGCATGGCGGTGAGTGAAGAAGCGGCGCTGACCGATATCTTCCGTGGCGTGCGCAAGGCGTTGAAGGCCAATGGTTGCAAACGCGCGATCCTGGTCGGCCACAACAGCAGCTTCGACCTGGGCTTCCTGAATGCCGCCGTGACGCGGTTGGACATGAAGCGCAACCCGTTTCACCCGTTCTCCAGCTTCGACACTGCTACCCTCGCGGGCCTGGCGTATGGCCAGACCGTGCTGGCGAAAGCCTGTCAGGCGGCCGGTATCGACTTTGACGGGCGTGAGGCCCACTCGGCTCGCTACGACACCGAGAAGACGGCCGAGTTGTTCTGCGGCATCGTCAACCGCTGGAAGCAGATGGGCGGCTGGGAAGACTTCAACGACTGAGGCCTGCCCGAGCGCTGTTGTGGCGAACGGGCTTGTTGTGGCGCGGGCTTGTTGTGGTGAGCGGGCTTGCCCCGCGTTGGGCCGCGCAGCGGCCCCAGAACCAAACAACGCGGTCTGCCAGGTAAATCGTGGCGGTCTAATTGGGGCTGCTTCGCAGCCCAACGCGGTGCAAGCCCGCTCGCCACAACCTACTCACTCGCCACAACAAGCCATTTGCCACCACGACCCGCCAGCCGCTGAACACCAGTCGCCACAAGGTCATTTCCCACGCATAAAAAAACCGGCCTTCGCAGGCCGGTTTTTTTGCTTCGAACGTGGCTTACAGCTTGCCAGCGTTCTCGGTCAGGTAAGCCGCAACACCTTCGGTGGAAGCGGTCATGCCTTTGTCGCCTTTTTTCCAGTTGGCAGGGCAAACTTCGCCGTGCTCTTCGTGGAATTGCAGCGCGTCGACCAGACGGATCAGCTCTTCCATGTTACGGCCCAGCGGCAGGTCGTTGATGATCTGCGAGCGCACAACGCCCTTGTCGTCGATCAGGAACGCGCCACGGAAAGCCACGCCACCTTCGGACTCAACGTCGTAGGCCTTGGCGATGTCGTGCTTCATGTCGGCAGCCATGGTGTATTTGACTTTGCCGATGCCGCCATCATTGATGGCGGTGTTGCGCCAGGCGTTGTGAGTGAAATGGGAGTCGATGGAAACGGCTACCACTTCAACGTTGCGCGCCTTGAAATCGTCCATGCGGTGGTCCAGAGCGATCAGCTCCGACGGGCAGACGAAGGTGAAGTCCAGCGGGTAGAAGAACACCAGGCCGTATTTGCCTTTGATGGCTTCAGACAGTTTGAAGCTGTCTACGATTTCGCCATTGCCGAGGACGGCAGGTACGTCGAAATCCGGGGCTTGTTTGCCGACGAGTACGCTCATTGGTTATCTCCTGATGCAGGGGTGACGATTGAAGTAAAAGGACCGGCCCAGTCTGACGCGAATAAGCGACAGCCCTGTGACGCGGTCACGCTTCGTGAAGACCGACCATCATACACTGAAAAAACCGTTCGTCAGCGCACGGGCAGTGCCGGGCAATACCCTACGAATCTACTTTGACAATCATTCTCGTTAACATTAAGATCCATCGCACTTAAGCCTTAACCCGCGATGGTTCTCCCTTATGTATGTCTGCCTCTGCACTGGCGTCACCGACGGACAAATCCGCGAAGCAATCTACGAAGGTTGCTGCAGCTACAAGGAAGTACGTGAAACCACCGGCGTTGCCAGCCAGTGCGGTAAATGTGCTTGCCTCGCCAAGCAAGTGGTACGGGAAACCCTGACGCAGCTGCAAACCGCTCAGTCAGCACTCCCCTACTCAGCAGAATTTACACACGCTTAAATAGCGTGTTTTGAAGAACCGGACTTAGTGTCCGGTTTTTTTATGCCCGCAATTCAATTAGTTAGCGTCAAGACGCGGAACACAAACATTCTTATTCCGATTAATTTTCATTTATTATTCAATAACTTAGGTTTGACACTAGGGATTTCGCCGCTCAAACTCCGCCTTATATACAGCTAATACAGGGCAGGACCCCAGTCATGAAAGGCGACATCTCAGTCATCCAGCAACTCAATAAAATCCTTGCCAATGAACTGGTCGCGATCAATCAGTACTTCCTGCATGCGCGCATGTATGACGATTGGGGCCTGGAAAAGCTCGGCAAGCGCGAATACAAAGAATCCATCAAGGCCATGAAAGACGCGGACGCGTTGATCAAGCGCATCCTGTTCCTGGAAGGCCTGCCGAACGTGCAGGACCTGGGCAAGCTGAACATCGGCGAGCACACCCAGGAAATGATCATCAGCGACCTGAAGTTCGAACAGAAGAGCCACAGCGACCTCAAGGCCGCGATTGCGCACTGCGAAACCAAGGGCGATTTCGGCAGCCGTGAACTGCTCGAAGACATTCTGGAAGACCAGGAAGAACACATCGACTGGCTGGAAACCCAACTAGGCCTGATCGACAAAGTCAGCCTGGAAAACTACCTGCAATCGCAGATGGGTGAATAACCCGTAGTCAACAGGCCATAAAAAAGCCCCGCTCTCTTTCGAGAAGCGGGGCTTTTTATTGACTGATGCACTGAAGGCGCCGGCTAGCCGGCGCCTTCAGCGTTACGCGTCGGTCTTGGCGGCGGCGTTTGCCGCTGCTTCTTTGATCAGCGCTTGCAGCGAACCATCCGCAGCCATTTCAGTGATGATGTCACTGCCGCCGACCAGCTCACCGGCGACCCACAGCTGCGGGAACGTTGGCCAGTTGGCGTACTTCGGCAGGTTGGCGCGGATTTCAGGGTTTTGCAGGATATCCACGTAGGCGAATTTCTCGCCGCACTGCATGATGGCTTGGGAAGCCTTCGCGGAGAAACCGCACTGAGGAGCGTTTGGCGCGCCCTTCATGTAAAGCAGAATGGTGTTGTTGGCAATCTGCTCTTTGATCGTTTCGATGATATCCATGGAACACCTCGGCTGGAACTTTGCGACTCACAGGTCGGCACGGTGGCGCATTGTAACGCAAAATTCCAGCCCGGTGGTCGGGCGCCTCAGGCAGCCGCTACCTGCACCGGCACACCGTTGAGCGCAGCATTGCCGGATAACTCGTCCAACTGCCGCTCGTCGGTCAAGTCATTCGCACTCGCCCCCGGCTGCCCGCTGGCAATGCTCATCTGTACGCCTGGGCGTCCATGCCCCCAGCCATGGGGCAGGCTGACCACGCCGGGCATCATGTCCAGGCTGGCCACTACTTCCACTTCGATCATGCCGATGCGCGAACTGACGCGTACCCGCTGACCATCGCTCAATTGTCGACTGGCCAGGTCATCAGGGTGCATATGCAGCTGGTGCCGAGGCTTGCCCTTCACCAGACGATGATAGTTATGCATCCACGAGTTATTGCTGCGCACATGACGACGGCCGATCAACAGGAGTTCATCCAACACCGGCCCGGGGTGTGCTGAGAACCGCGCCAAGTCAGCAAGGATCACCGCCGGCGCTGCCTGCACCCGGCCGTTGGCGGTCTTCAAGCGCGCGACGAGATTGGGCTTGAGCGGCCCCAAATCCACGCCGTGCGGATGGTCGGCAAGCATCGCCACCGACAACTTGTGATCGGATGCGTCACCGTAAGCCCCGGCACGCAAACCGAAGTCAATCATCTGCGCCGGCGCCATGGTCGGTTTGAGCGCCACGCCTGTCTGCGCCGCGAAGGCCTTGGCCAGGCCGACAAAAATTTCCCAGTCGTGCAGCGCGCCTGCGGGCTTGGGCAGGATCGCGCGGTTGAACCGAGTGACGTTGCGCACGGCGAACATATTGAACGTGGTGTCGTAGTGATCGTTTTCCAGCGCCGAGGTGGACGGCAGGATGAGGTCAGCGTAACGCGTGGTCTCGTTGATATAGAGGTCGATGCTGACCATGAACTCAAGCCCGTCCAGCGCCTGCTCCAACTGGCGACCGTTTGGCGTCGACAACACCGGGTTGCCGGCCACGGTCACCAGGGCGCGGATCTGGCCTTCGCCTTCGGTGAGCATTTCCTCCGCCAAGGCGGACACCGGCAATTCACCGCCATATTCCGGGCGCCCGGACACGCGACTCTGCCAGCGATTGAAATGCCCGCCACCGGTTGACGCCACCAAGTCCACGGCCGGCGAGGTGCACAAGGCGCCGCCGACACGGTCCAGATTGCCGGTCACCAGATTGATCAATTGCACCAACCAATGGCACAGCGTACCGAAGGCTTGGGTGGACACGCCCATGCGCCCGTAACACACCGCCTTGTCCGCTGCGGCAAATTCCCGCGCCAGCTGGCGGATCTGTTCGGCAGGCACTGCACATTGGCGGCTCATGGCTTCAGCGGTAAACCCGGCAATCGCGCGGCGCACGTCTTCAAGACCGTCGACCGGCAAATGGCTTTCACGCGTGAGGTTCTCGCTAAACAAGGTGTTGAGCAACCCGAACAACAACGCCGCATCGCCCCCGGGCCGCACAAACAGATGCTGATCGGCGATCGCCGCCGTCTCGCTGCGTCGTGGATCAACCACCACCACGCTGCCGCCCCGCGCCTGAATGGCCTTGAGGCGCTTCTCTACGTCAGGCACGGTCATGATGCTGCCGTTGGACGCCAGCGGGTTGCCGCCCAGGATCAGCATGAAATCGGTGTGATCGATATCCGGAATCGGCAGCAGCAGGCCGTGGCCGTACATGAGATGACTGGTGAGGTGATGAGGCAGCTGGTCCACCGAGGTCGCGGAAAACCGATTGCGCGTCTTGAGCTGGCCAAGGAAGTAGTTGCTGTGAGTCATCAGCCCATAGTTGTGCACGCTGGGGTTGCCCTGGTACACCGCCACAGCATTCTGCCCATGCCGGGCCTGGATACCCGCCAGGCGCTCAGCGACCAGCGTGAATGCCTCGTCCCATGGGATCGGCTGCCATTCGCTGCCCACGCGCAACATGGGCTGGTGCAGGCGGTCCGGGTCGTTCTGGATGTCCTGCAATGCCACCGCTTTGGGGCAGATGTGCCCACGGCTGAAGGTGTCCAGCGCGTCACCCTTGATTGAGGTGATCGCCAGGCTGCCGTCGTCGGCCCGGGTGGTTTCCAGGGTCAGGCCGCAGATGGCTTCACACAGATGGCAGGCACGGTGGTGGAGAGTCTTGGTCATGGCCAGTCTCTTTATTGGGCTTTGACCCAACTATGGCCCGTCACCTGAGCGCGTACCAGTAAGGTTCGCCCCGTGAATCGAGAGGCATCAGGCCAGACCATGAGCAAATGTTTCAAAACCTTGCGAAGAGCCGCCGAAACCGACGCAGCCTGGCCTGCGCCCGCCCCCACGCATTGCAAAAGGTCTCAGCGCCAGTGTACAAATGGCCCGCTGCTGTCAGGAATCAGTCTTCAAAAGCGCTTCAGCGCCCTTCTTGAACACCCTTAAAAACCGTAGCCCTATTGGTAAGACGCGACATTTAATTATAAGATCGCGCCTTCCCCTATTTCGTCGCCCCGTGCGGCTTTCGCCGCAGGTCTCGCCCGTTGTCACAATAAACAAGGCTTTGAGTATCTGCGGTCTGTTGCAAAAAGGTAGTTAATGATGAGCGCAAGGCACTTTCTCTCCCTGATGGATTGCACGCCCGAAGAGCTGGTCAGCGTGATCCGTCGAGGCATTGAGCTTAAAGACCTGCGTAACCGCGGCGTACTGTTCGAGCCTTTGAAAAACCGTGTGCTCGGGATGATTTTCGAGAAGTCGTCGACACGCACCCGTGTGTCGTTCGAAGCCGGCATGATCCAGCTGGGTGGCCAAGCCATCTTCCTGTCCTCGCGCGATACCCAACTGGGCCGCGGCGAACCGATTGCCGACGCCGCCCGCGTGATGTCGCGCATGCTCGATGCGGTAATGATCCGTACCTTCGCACACAGCACCGTGACTGAATTTTCCGCCAACTCCCGGGTGCCGGTGATCAACGGCCTGTCCGATGACCTGCACCCCTGCCAGTTGCTGGCCGACATGCAAACCTTCCTTGAGCATCGGGGTTCGATCCAGGGCAAGACCGTGGCCTGGATTGGCGACGGCAACAACATGTGCAACAGCTATATAGAAGCGGCGATCCAGTTCGACTTCCAACTGCGCGTTGCCTGCCCGGAAGGCTATGAGCCGGATGCACGTTTCCTGGCTCAAGCCGGTGACCGTGTCACCGTCGTGCGTGACCCGCGTGACGCGGTGATCGGCGCGCACCTGGTAAGCACCGACGTCTGGACCTCCATGGGCCAGGAAGAAGAAACCGCCAAGCGCCTGGCCCTGTTCGCACCGTTCCAAGTAACCCGCGCCCTGCTCGACCTGGCCGCGCCGGACGTGCTGTTCATGCATTGCCTGCCCGCGCACCGTGGCGAAGAAATCAGCCTTGACCTGCTCGACGATGAGCGTTCGGTCGCGTGGGACCAGGCCGAAAACCGCTTGCACGCCCAGAAAGCGTTGCTTGAGTTCCTTGTCCCGCCGTCGTACCACCACGCATGAGCCAGCCATTACTGCTGAACCTGCGCAATCTGGCATGCGGCTATCAAGACCAACGCGTGGTGCAGAACCTCAACCTGCACCTCAACGCGGGCGACATCGGCTGCCTGCTGGGCTCTTCGGGTTGCGGCAAAACCACGACCTTGCGCGCGATCGCCGGGTTTGAACCGGTGCATGAAGGTGAAATCAGCCTGGCCGGCGACGTGATCTCCAGTGCAGGCTTCACCCTCGCGCCGGAGAAACGCCGGATCGGCATGGTGTTTCAGGACTACGCGCTGTTCCCGCACTTGAGCGTGGCCGACAACATCGCCTTCGGCATTCGCAAGCACCCACAAAAAGACCGCGTGGTCGCTGAGTTGCTCGAGTTGGTCAACCTGAAGAACCTGGGCAAGCGATTTCCCCACGAACTTTCCGGCGGCCAGCAACAACGCGTTGCCCTCGCCCGCGCCCTGGCGCCGGAGCCGCAACTCTTGCTGCTCGATGAGCCGTTCTCCAACCTCGACGGCGAACTGCGGCGCAAGCTCAGCCACGAGGTGCGCGACATTCTCAAGGCGCGCGGCACCAGCGCGATTCTGGTCACCCATGATCAGGAAGAAGCCTTCGCCGTGAGCGATCAGGTCGGCGTGTTCAAGGAAGGCCGCCTGGAGCAGTGGGACACGCCCTACAACCTCTACCACGAACCGCAGACGCCGTATGTCGCGAGCTTTATCGGCCAGGGTTATTTCATCCGTGGCCAGTTGAGTTCGCCGGAATCGGTCAGCACCGAACTCGGCGACCTGCGCGGTAACCGTGCCTACACCTGGCCCACCGGCGGCGCGGTGGATGTGTTGCTGCGCCCGGATGACATCGTTTATGCACCGGACAGCGCGTTGAAAGCGCGGATTGTCGGCAAAACGTTCCTTGGCGCTTCAACCTTGTACCGTCTGCAATTGCCGACGGGTGCACAGCTGGAGTCGATTTTCCCCAGCCATGCAGATCACCAGGTCGGCGCGGATGTGGGGATTCGAGTGGCGGCTGAGCATCTGGTGTTGTTTCAGGCATCGGGCAGCGTTGCGGCGCAGATTCCGCAGTCCGAGTCCGGGGTAAGGCGTCACAGCCCCGTTAACTGACGAAACCGACTCAACAGGTGGAAGCTGGCTTGTGTGGAAGCTGGCTTGCCTGCGATATCATCACCTCGGTCTGACTGAAAGACCGAGGCGCTTGCATCGCGGGCAAGCCCGGCTCCCCCAGTGGATGTCATGCTCTTCAACAGTGAAATTCAGGCCCGGCCAATCGGCGCAAACGTGGCCTGAGTGTGCTCGGCCAGCACCGTCGCTGGCAGTTCAACTTCCAATCCCCGCCTCCCGGCACTGACAAAAATCGTTGCAAACGGCTGCGCCGTCACGTCGATAAATGTGCGCAAACGCTTCTTCTGTCCCAATGGGCTGATGCCGCCCAACAAGTAACCGGTGGAGCGTTGCGCCGCTGCTGGGTCGGCCATTTCGACCTTTTTCACCCCGGCCGCATGGGCGAGCGCCTTTAAATCCAGACTTCCGACGACCGGCACCACTGCCACCAACAATTCCCCTTTCTCACTGCTGGCCAGCAAGGTCTTGAATACCTGTGCGGGGTCAAGCCCCAACTTTTCCGCAGCCTCCAGCCCATAGGAGGCTGCCTTGGGGTCATGTTCGTAACTGTGGATGTGATGTTCGGCACGAACTTTTTTCAACAGGTCCAGTGCGGGGGTCATGGCTACTCCGGGCATGGCAAACAGAGGGCCAATTCTAGGCCAAGCGTAAGCAAAACGCTCTAGTGCGCCACTCCCGCGAGACGTACCAATCGGCGTAAGCGTGATCATTCACCAGACCAATAGTTCGAAAATGACCGATGGTTCACTTTCGACCTTTGACAGCCGTCATTCTTGTCTATATTTTTTCGTTTCCGAATACTGTAGGAATAGCACCTGCGGTACTCCAGCAATAAGCCATGTCCTGGATGGGGATCCTCGCCACGGTGAAAATCGCGCAACAGCCCGTTGAGGCCGCGCGCCAAACAAGAACAACAATTGAGGTTTGCCATGACAACTGCTCTTCAACAGCCTTCACTTTCGAGCCAATGCATGGCCGAATTCCTGGGGACTGCGCTTCTGATCTTCTTCGGTACAGGATGTGTCGCTGCGCTCAAGGTCGCGGGTGCCAGCTTTGGGTTGTGGGAAATCAGTATCATCTGGGGGATCGGCGTCAGCATGGCGATCTACCTGAGCGCCGGTATTTCCGGGGCTCACCTCAATCCGGCGGTGAGCATCGCCCTGTGCATTTTTGCCGATTTCGAAAAACGCAAACTGCCCTTCTATATCCTCGCCCAGGTCGCCGGCGCCTTTTGCTCCGCCGCGCTGGTGTACACGCTGTACAGCAATCTCTTTTTCGATTACGAACAAACCCACCACATGGTCCGCGGCTCCCAGGCCAGCCTGGAGCTGGCGTCGGTGTTCTCCACCTACCCGCATGCCCTGCTGAGCACAGCCCAGGCGTTTCTGGTGGAAATGGTCATCACCGCCATCCTGATGGGCGTGATCATGGCCCTTACCGACGACAACAACGGCCTGCCACGCGGCCCGTTGGCCCCGCTGCTGATCGGCCTTTTGATCGCGGTGATTGGCAGTGCCATGGGCCCATTGACGGGCTTTGCGATGAACCCGGCGCGGGATTTCGGGCCCAAGCTGATGACCTTTTTCGCCGGCTGGGGTGAAATGGCCTTTACCGGCGGCCGCGATATTCCTTACTTCCTGATTCCGATTTTCGCGCCGATTGTCGGCGCCTGCCTCGGTGCTGCGGCCTATCGCGGGCTGATTGCCCGTCATCTGCCGAGCGCCGCACCTGCTATAGATGAAACACCTGACACGGCTGTCAACGGCAAGACGCGTATTTCCTGATAGCGCCAGCCTGGTCCCTCTGCCCCTTTGCGGCCCAGGCTGATTCCTTACTCTCTTATTTTCCGTCCAAGGCAATCGACATGACCGACATTCAGAATAAGAACTACATCATTGCCCTTGATCAGGGCACCACCAGTTCGCGGGCGATCATCTTTGACCGTGACGCCAACGTGGTCTGCACCGCCCAGCGCGAATTCACTCAGCATTACCCGCAAGCCGGCTGGGTCGAGCATGACCCGATGGAAATCTTCGCCACCCAAAGCGCGGTGATGGTCGAGGCCCTGGCACAAGCCGGCCTGCACCATGACCAAGTCGCCGCCATCGGTATCACCAACCAGCGTGAAACCACCGTGGTCTGGGACAAGATCACTGGCCGGCCGATCTACAACGCGATCGTCTGGCAATGCCGACGCAGCACCGAGATCTGCCAGCAGCTCAAGCGTGATGGTCACGAGCAGTACATCAATGACACCACCGGCCTGGTCACCGACCCGTACTTCTCCGGCACCAAGCTCAAGTGGATCCTCGACAACGTCGAAGGCAGCCGTGAGCGTGCGCGCAACGGCGAGCTGCTGTTCGGCACCATCGACAGCTGGCTGATCTGGAAATTTACCGGCGGCAAAACCCACGTTACCGATTACACCAACGCCTCGCGCACCATGCTCTTCAACATCCACACCCTGGAGTGGGATGCGAAGATGCTGGAGATTCTCGACGTGCCGCGCGAAATGCTGCCGCAAGTCAAATCGTCTTCGGAAATCTACGGCCGTACCAAAAGCGGTATCGCCATCGGCGGCATCGCCGGTGACCAGCAAGCGGCCCTGTTCGGCCAGATGTGCGTAGAAGCGGGTCAGGCCAAGAACACTTACGGCACCGGCTGCTTCCTGCTGATGAACACCGGCGACAAGGCCGTCAAATCCCAACACGGCATGCTCACCACCATCGCTTGCGGCCCCCGCGGCGAAGTGGCCTACGCCCTGGAAGGCGCGGTATTCAACGGTGGTTCCACCGTACAGTGGCTGCGTGACGAGCTGAAGATCATTGCCGATGCGACCGACACCGAATACTTCGCCGGCAAGGTCAAAGACAGCAACGGCGTATACCTGGTCCCGGCCTTCACCGGCCTGGGCGCGCCTTACTGGGACCCGTATGCGCGTGGCGCGCTGTTCGGCCTGACCCGTGGCGTACGGGTTGATCACATCATTCGTGCAGCCCTGGAGTCGATTGCCTACCAGACCCGCGACGTATTGGACGCCATGCAACAGGACTCCGGCGAACGCCTCAAAGCCCTGCGTGTGGACGGCGGCGCAGTCGCCAACAACTTCTTGATGCAGTTCCAGGCCGATATCCTCGGCACTCGGGTCGAGCGCCCGCAAATGCGCGAGACCACCGCACTGGGCGCCGCTTACCTGGCCGGCCTGGCCTGTGGTTTCTGGGGCAGCCTGGACGAGCTGCGCGGCAAGGCCGTGATCGAGCGTGAATTCGAACCCACGCTGGACGAAGCCGCCAAAGAAAAACTCTACGCCGGCTGGCAGAAGGCGGTAAGCCGTACCCGCGATTGGGAACCGCACGAAGGCGCTGAATAAGCCAAGCGCCGGACCCACATAGGGTTGTAACTGGCGGGGAGCGGCGTGCTGCGTCATCATGGGCCACTTTTGTATGGCAGCCCAAAGGACGCCCCATGAATCTGCCTCCCCGCCAGCAACAAATCCTCGAACTGGTCCGCGAACGCGGCTATGTCAGTATCGAGGAGATGGCGCAGCTATTTGTTGTCACCCCGCAAACCATCCGCCGCGATATCAATCAGCTGGCGGACGCCAATCTGCTGCGCCGCTACCACGGCGGCGCAGCCTATGACTCCAGTGTCGAGAACACCGCGTACGCCATGCGTGCCGACCAGATGCGCGATGAGAAACAACGCATCGGCGAAGCCATTGCCGCACAAATTCCTGATCATGCCTCGCTGTTCATCAATATCGGCACCACCACCGAATCGATCGCGCGCGCGCTGCTCAATCACAATCACCTGAAAATCATCACCAACAACCTCAACGTCGCCACCATGCTCAGTGCCAAGGACGACTTCGACGTACTGTTGACCGGCGGCAATGTGCGCCGCGACGGTGGTGTGGTCGGTCAGGCGAGCGTCGATTTCATCAACCAGTTCAAGGTCGACTTCGCCCTGGTGGGCATCAGCGGTATTGACGAAGACGGCAGCCTGCTCGACTTCGATTACCAGGAAGTACGGGTTTCCCAGGCGATCATTGCCAATGCGCGCCAGGTGATCCTGGCGGCCGACTCAAGCAAATTCGGGCGCAATGCCATGATTCGTTTGGGGCCGATCAGCCTGGTGGACTGCTTGGTGACCGATCAGCAGCCGGTGCCCGCTCTGGTGCAGTTGTTGAACCAGCACAAGGTTCGGCTGGAAGTCGTTTAGCGCCGTTACTGGAGCTATCGAGGGCAAGCCCCTCCCACACTGGAATGCGATCAATCTGTGGGAGGGGGCTTGCCCCCGATGGCGATCTATCTGCCACCCTAATGTTCACAAATTTTCCCTTTGCCCCCCTTCGATGAGTTTTTTCAATCGAAGTCGGCTGGCTGTGCGCGCATTTATCAGCTACCATTTTCGCAAATGAACATTAATGTTCGAATTCCAAGACGAAAAGATCGCGAGGCTAGCCGATGAACCCTTCCACCTTGCCTGCTCCACCGCTTGCCGAAGTCTATGACGTTGCCGTAATTGGTGGCGGGATCAACGGCGTCGGCATCGCAGCAGACGCAGCCGGTCGCGGTTTGTCGGTATTCCTTTGCGAAAAAGACGACTTGGCAAGCCACACATCCTCGGCCAGCAGCAAGCTGATCCACGGTGGCCTGCGTTACCTCGAACATTACGAATTCCGCCTGGTGCGCGAAGCCCTGGCCGAACGTGAAGTGCTGCTGGCCAAGGCCCCGCATATCGTCAAGCAAATGCGTTTTGTGTTGCCACACCGCCCGCATCTGCGCCCGGCGTGGATGATTCGTGCTGGCCTGTTCCTGTATGACCACTTGGGCAAGCGTGAAAAACTCGCCGGTTCCAAGAGCCTCAAGTTCGGCCCTGACAGCCCGCTGAAAAGCGAAATCACCAAAGGCTTCGAATACTCCGACTGCTGGGTCGATGACGCCCGCCTGGTGGTGTTGAACGCCATGGCCGCTCGCGAAAAAGGCGCGCATATCCACACCCAGACCCGTTGCATCAGCGCGCATCGCAACAACGGCATGTGGGAAATGAACATGGAACGCGCCGATGGCAGCCTGTTCTCGATCCGCGCCCGCGCCCTCGTGAACGCCGCCGGCCCATGGGTCGCCAAGTTCATCAAGGAAGACCTGAAGCTGGATTCGCCTTACGGCATCCGCTTGATCCAGGGCAGCCACCTGATCGTGCCGAAACTGTATGAGGGTGCCCACGCACACATCCTGCAGAACGAAGACCAGCGCATTGTCTTCACCATTCCGTACCTGAACCACCTGACCATCATCGGCACCACCGACCGCGAATACACCGGCGACCCGGCGAAAGTAGCGATCACCGAAGGTGAAACCGACTACATGCTTAAAGTGGTGAATGCCCACTTCAAGAAGCAGTTGAGCCGCGACGACATCGTCCACACCTACTCCGGTGTGCGCCCGTTGTGCAACGACGAGTCGGACAACCCGTCGGCCATTACCCGCGATTACACCCTGTCGCTGTCTGGCGGCACTGGCGAGGCGCCAATCCTGTCGGTGTTCGGCGGCAAGCTGACCACCTACCGCAAACTCGCCGAGTCGGCGATGGCGCAGCTGGCGCCGTTCTTCACCCAGATGCGTCCAAGCTGGACGGCCACAGCCAGCCTGCCGGGCGGCGAGAACATGACCACGCCAGAAGCGCTGGCCGAGGCCATTCGCGCCAAGTTCAACTGGGTCCCGGCCGAGATCGCGCGTCGTTGGTCCACCACCTACGGCAGCCGCACCTGGCGCTTGCTCGAAGGTGTGCAGTCGCTGGCTGACCTGGGCGATCACCTGGGTGGCGGCCTGTACACCCGCGAAGTCGATTACCTGTGCGCCGAAGAATGGGCAACGCAACCGCAGGACGTGTTGTGGCGCCGTACCAAACTTGGGCTGTTCACCACCCCAGAGGAACAGGCCAACGTGCAGCGTTACCTGTCCAAGGTCGAGCAGAACCGCGCGAAGATCGAAGCGGCCTGATCAAGCCGTTGTCAAAAGCCCCTGTGCCGAAAGGCCAGGGGCTTTTTTTATGCCTGCTGCGCCTGGCGCTGATACCGCAGGCCCATGTCACGAATGCCGCTGAGGGCGGAGCCCAGCAACACCGGATAAGCCGCCTGCAAAAACCCGGGTGTTGCCGTTGCCAGCGCGCGCTCCAGCCACAGGCAGGCCTGCGACTCATCGCCGGTTTCGACCAGCTCGGCAGCGTGGTTGTATTGCCCGCGAAAATCGCCCGCCTCGGCTGAGCGCTGATACCACTGCCGCGCCAGTTGCACATCCTTGGGCACCACGACGCCTTCATGGTGGAACCGCCCCAGCAGGTTCATCGATTTGGCATGCCCTTTGGCCGCCGCCTGCTCGAACAACACATACGCGGCGACAAGGTCGCGCTCGACACCGCGACCGCGCGTCAGCAACTGGCCGTAGTTATACAGCCCCCAATCCAGCCCAAGGTCGCCCGCTTTGCGGTAATGCTCGGCGGCGTCCGGCAGGTCGATTTCGCAACCCCAGCCGTTTTCAAGGCAGCGCCCGATCATGTTGATCGCCATCGGGTGGTCCTGACGTGCGCTGATGCGAAACCAGCTCAGCGCCAACGCTTCGTCCTTTTGTATGCCCCGACCCTCCAGCAACAACTGACCCAAGGTCGCCTGCGCATCGGCATCACCCAATTGCGCAGCGTGCATCACCCATCGCGCATACGCGCGCGGGTTATCACCGATTTCACCCGATTCATTGCCTGGCCGCGCGCTCTGCATGCTCGTCTGCACTCTCTCAAGCTGACAAAAATTTCATGAATCATCCTGTTACAAACTATTACATTTGAGATCGCTTATCAATTACGATCACCTCTCAATTCCAACAACACGAGACTATTCAATGGCTACCGGGATCAGTTCTGCCCCCCATTCATCGCGGCATTTGCTCGCGTCGGCGGTGGGTTTGGCAGTGGCTGCGCAAGGAGGATTCAGCTATGCAGCGGAGACTGCAGATGACGGCACAGGGGTAATTCAGCTCGGCGCGACCAGTATCGAAGGTCAGGCCCCAAGCCAGAGCGTTTACAACCCCGTAGCGCCTTCCTCCCCCAAGTACACCGAGGCGCTGCGTGATACACCGCAGACGATTACCGTGGTGCCCAAGGAAGTCATTCACGATCAAAACCTGCTGACCCTGCGCGACGTGCTCAGCACCGTGCCAGGCATTACCTTCGGCGCCGGCGAAGGCGGCAGCGGTTACGGCGACAGCATCAACCTGCGCGGTTTCTCGGCCAGCGGCGACATCTACGTCGACGGCGTGCGCGACAGCGCGCAGTACAGCCGCACCGACCCGTTCAACCTGGAACAGGTCGAAGTCGTCAGCGGCGCGAGTTCGGTGTACTCAGGTTCCGGCGCGGTCGGCGGCACCATCAACCTGGTGTCCAAGCAGCCGGAATTACGCGACAAAACTACGATCAGCGCCGGCATCGGCACCGATAACTACAAGCGCACCACGCTGGATACCAATCAGCAACTCAACGACACCACGGCGTTCCGGCTCAACCTGATGGCGCATGGTAACGATGTGCCGGGCCGCGATTATGAAGATTACTCGCGCTGGGGCATTGCGCCCTCCATCGCCTTTGGCCTGGGCACGCCGACCCGCGTTACCGTCAGTTATGAACACCAGAAAGATGACAACACGCCGCAGTACGGCATCCCCATCTACAACGGCAAGCCAATGCCGGGTGTGGGTTGGAGCGACTATTACGGTTACCACAACATCAATGACCAGCAAATCACCTCGGACGCGTTCAGCCTGAAACTCGAACACGACTTCAACGACGCCGTGTCAGTGCGCAACTTCACCCGCGTCGAGCGAGTGCGCCAGGATTTGCGCGCCTCCGGCCCCGAAGGTGCCCAGGCCGGCTGCCTCGCCAGCGGCACCCAGATAACGGGCGCGCCCTGCGCCACCGGCCTCAAGCCTGGCTATTTCCAGCCAAGCGGCGGTTCGCTGGGCAACGAGCGCAACACCCAGAACAAAATGTTCACCAACCAGACTGACGTAACCAGTCACTTCAGCACGGGCTTCATCGACCACACACTGGTGACCGGCATCGCCATCAGCCGCGAGGAATACGAGGCGGATACCGGAAAATGGCTGACCAACAGCAACGGCAGCACGATCGTTCCACCGCCGGTCAGCTTCAGCGACCCCAACTCGGACTGGACCGGCCCCGTCAACTTCACCCGCGCAGCCCACGTTGACGGTGCGCTGAACAACCGCGCCGCCTACGCCTTCGACACGCTCAAACTTAATCCGCAATGGGAAATCAACGGCGGTTTGCGTTACGAGCACAATGCCGGCAGTTCTGTCACCAATGCCTACTCCAGCACTGGCGTGGAAACGCCCGGCGTTCGCTACGGCCAAGCGGATGACCTGACGTCCTATCGCCTGGCGCTGGTGTACAAACCGGTGGAAAACGGCAGTTTCTATATCGCCTACGGCAACAGCAAGACGCCGTCGCAAGCCAGCGTCAATGGTGGCTGCTTTACCCCGGCGAAAACGTCCAGCGCGCCCACCAACAACTGCAACGTTGCCCCGGAAACCGCCGTCAGCTATGAGATCGGCACCAAATGGGACTTCCTCGACAATGCCTTGTCGGTCACCGGCGCGATCTTTCGCAATGACCGCACCAACTACAAAGTCGCCGATCCCGACCCGACCAACCTGAGCGGCACGCAATCGCTCGACGGCAAAGCACGCGCAGACGGCGTGGCACTCGGCCTGAGCGGTGCGATCACGGATAAGTGGAAAGTCTTCGCCAACTACACCTACCTGGATACCCGCGTGTTGCGCAGCGCCAGCGACTTCACCCTGGCCACCACCGGCTTCGACGCGCAGAAAGGCGAGCCGCTGCCGTTTACGCCGAAACATGCGGCCAGCCTTTGGACGGTGTACGACCTGCCCTACGACTTTCAGGTGGGCTACGGCATCACGGCGCAATCCAAGCAGTACCTGGTCAGCGCCGCCGGGGCACCGACTGCGCCAGGCTACGCCGTGCAGCGCGCGATGCTCGGCTACAAGGTCAACAAACAGTTGAACCTGCAGGTGAACGTTAACAATCTGTTCGACAAGGAATACCTGACGCGCATCCGTAACAACGGTTGGGCGGTGCCGGGTGATGGGCGTGCGGCGGTTGTTTCGGCTGACTATACGTTCTGATTGTGGGGTGTTTTGGGGGGCATATCCGGTGCTTGGGTGATGGCTGCTTTTGGTTCCGCCCTTACGGCGGGTCACTTTGGAAAAGCCCCAAAGTAACCAAAGGGCTCTTGCCCGACCACTCGGCACCTCGCTTGGGCTCGGTGTGCCCGAACGAAGGCTTGAATCCGTGGGCCGCCGTGACGGGCCATCCCTGGCCCAACACGGCTAACCCGGCGTCCTGCCGGGTTACCCACGGATTCAAGCCTGCGCTCGGCCAGCGTGGTTTAACGGGGCGCCTAAGATCAAGATCAAGATCAAGATCTACAGCACGGCGGCCTAGTAGCCGACCTGAGTGGTTAGATCAAAAGCGCAAGCGAGGCGGCCTGACAGCCGACCTGATGTTGGAAGCTGAACTCAATCAAATGTGGGAGCTGGCTTGCCTGCGATGGCATCAACTGGTTGTGCCTGATACACCGAGGTGTCCGCATCGCAGGCAAGCCAGCTCCCACAGAAAAGCCAAGCAGAGCGGTGCTGGAGGCTGAACTCGGTCAACTTGTGGGAGCGGGCTTGCTCGCGAAGGCGGTGGGTCAGCCAGCTCATG
>NZ_CAWNZA010000033.1:0-355 GCF_963878885.1 Pseudomonas sp. R9.37
TGGCGTTGGTGATCGTCGTGTTAACGGTCGAACCGTTGTTGTAGACATCATTAGCCGGCGTTTCAAACACCACCGAGCCCGCAGATTTACCCGCTTCGATAACGATGGTCTGGCCATTGCTCAGCGTTACGGTGACCGGAGTTTGCGCCGGGTTGGTCAACGTGGCGGTGTAAGTAATGTTGCCGCCTTCAACGACCGATGGGTCCGCCGTCAAAGTGACGGTAGTGGTATCGATCGAGTCGGTGATCGTGGTGGTGGCTGGCGCTGGGTTGGTCGCCAGGTTCTCGAAGTTACCACCGGTGGCGCTGGTGATCGTCGTGTTGACGGTCGAACCGTTGTTGTAGACGTCGTTAGC
>NZ_CAWNZA010000034.1:0-346 GCF_963878885.1 Pseudomonas sp. R9.37
CGGCGATGCATCGTTTCACTGCTGAGTTCGGGATGGGATCAGGTGGTTCCAATGCTCTATGGTCGTCAAGAAATTCGGGTACTGAGTCGTGACCATGTGGCCTCGCTTCAGCAAATTGGGTATGTGACAGCTTTCGGTGTTTTGTGAGATTCGAACTTTCGGTTCATTTCGTCTTCACACACCGCAATCTGGTCTCTTCGCTTTTCAGCGCAGAGCATTCAAATTGCTTGGGTGTTATATGGTCAAGCCTCACGGGCAATTAGTATTGGTTAGCTCAACGCCTCACAGCGCTTACACACCCAACCTATCAACGTCGTAGTCTTCGACGGCCCTTCAGGGAACTCAA
>NZ_CAWNZA010000035.1:0-345 GCF_963878885.1 Pseudomonas sp. R9.37
CGGCGATGCATCGTTTCACTGCTGAGTTCGGGATGGGATCAGGTGGTTCCAATGCTCTATGGTCGTCAAGAAATTCGGGTACTGAGTCGTGACCATGTGGCCTCGCTTCAGCAAATTGGGTATGTGATAGCTTTCGGTGTTTTGTGAGATTCGAACTTTCGGTTCATTTCGTCTTCACACACCGCAATCTGGCCTCTTTGCTTTTCAGCGCAGAGCAGGCAAATTGCTTGGGTGTTATATGGTCAAGCCTCACGGGCAATTAGTATTGGTTAGCTCAACGCCTCACAGCGCTTACACACCCAACCTATCAACGTCGTAGTCTTCGACGGCCCTTCAGGGAACTCA
>NZ_CAWNZA010000036.1:0-318 GCF_963878885.1 Pseudomonas sp. R9.37
TTTAATCTTGACGATGACCTACTCTCACATGGGGAAACCCCACACTACCATCGGCGATGCATCGTTTCACTGCTGAGTTCGGGATGGGATCAGGTGGTTCCAATGCTCTATGGTCGTCAAGAAATTCTGTGTACCAGTGCGTTGCGCTTGCAACGTGCCGGTGAAATTCATGGACTTCTACATAAACAAAACCCCTGTTTGCGTTAGCAAACAGGGGCTTTGGAATTTAATCTTGACGATGACCTACTCTCACATGGGGAAACCCCACACTACCATCGGCGATGCATCGTTTCACTGCTGAGTTCGGGATGGGATCAG
>NZ_CAWNZA010000037.1:0-310 GCF_963878885.1 Pseudomonas sp. R9.37
CAGGGGATCGGGTTTGTCAGTCAAACCTCGGCTCACAAAAGCATCGCGACAAGTACAAATCTCGCCCGCAATAGAGATTAACTGTGGGAGCTGTCGAGCCCCGGCGAGGCTGCGAAGGCGGCGGTACATGCGCTATCCAAGGTGCCTGACCCACCGCTTTCGCAGCCTCGCTGAAGCTCGACGGCTCCCACAGGGGATCGGGTTTGTCAGTCAAACCTCGGCTCACAAAAGCATCGCGACAAGTACAAATCTCGCCCGCAATAGAGATTAACTGTGGGAGCTGTCGAGCCCCGGCGAGGCTGCGAAGGCG
>NZ_CAWNZA010000038.1:0-306 GCF_963878885.1 Pseudomonas sp. R9.37
GGCCGCCTCGGCTGTGCTTTTGCTTCTACCACTCAGGTCGGCTACTAGGCCGCCGTGCTTTGCTTTTGATTTTGATCTCAGGCGCCCCGTTAAACCACGCTGGCCGAACGCAGGCTTGAATCCGTGGGTAACCCGGCAGGACGCCGGGTTAGCCGCGTTGGGCCATGGATGGCCCGTCGCGGCGGCCCACGGATTCAAGCCTTCGTTCGGGCACACCGAAGCGTGAGCGAGGTGCCGAGTGGTGGGGCAAGAGCCCTTTGGTTACTTTGGGGCTTTTCCAAAGTGACCCGCCGTAAGGGCGGAACC
>NZ_CAWNZA010000039.1:0-265 GCF_963878885.1 Pseudomonas sp. R9.37
GCGACAAGTACAAATCTCGCCCGCAATAGAGATTAACTGTGGGAGCTGTCGAGCCCCGGCGAGGCTGCGAAGGCGGCGGTACTGGCGATATCCAAGTTGCCTGACCCACCGCTTTCGCAGCCTCGCTAAAGCTCGACAGCTCCCACAGGGGATCGGGTTTGTCAGTCAAACCTCGGCTCACAAAAGCATCGCGACAAGTACAAATCTCGCCCGCAATAGAGATTAACTGTGGGAGCTGTCGAGCCCCGGCGAGGCTGCGAAGGCG
>NZ_CAWNZA010000042.1:0-255 GCF_963878885.1 Pseudomonas sp. R9.37
CTCCACAAGCACCCACACGAATTGCTTGATTCAGTTGTTAAAGAGCGGTTGGTTAAGATCTTTCGTCTCAACCGAGGCGCGCATTCTACAGCAGCCTCATTTGCTGTCAAGTGATTATTTTCAGAAGCTTTCGAAGATTTCTTCAACAACTTCAACCACTTGCGCTTCCGATCTCTCGTTAGCGGGAGGCGAATTCTACAGCGTTACACGCTGCTGTCAACACCTCTTTTTCTCCGCTTTCGACCGAGAGGATCG